>NZ_JAYRPA010000019.1:0-19314 GCF_041911375.1 Brevundimonas sp.
GGCGGGCGGCAGGCCGGTGATGGCGTCGGCGCGCGCCTCCACGGCGTTCAGCCGGTCCGCCCAATCGCGCCGCACCGCCTCCAGGTCTTCGCCGTCGGGATAGTCCGCCACATCCCAGACGATGGCGCCCCGCGCGAAGGGCAGGGGGATGATTGCGCGGTCCCAGCTGTTCAGCCGGATGGCGGGGTTGCAGGACATGCCGATGAACAGGGTCGGCGCCTTGGATATCCTGGCCATCATCGGCAGGCCCTCGGCCATCTGGCGGGCCGGCCCGCGCGGGCCGTCCGGCGTGATGGCCAGGGCGCCGACTTTGAGCTGGCGCAGGCCGGCCCGCAACGCCTGGGAGCCGCCCTTGTCGCGGTCGGCCTTGTCCTTGTTGGACGACGATCCGCGGATGGCCGGGAAGCCCTGAAGCGCCACCGCCCTGGCGATGAATTGCCCATCGGCGGACAGGGAAATGAGGGCCTTGGCCGGTTGCGCCCGATGCAGCGGCCAGCAGGCGGGAGACAGGGCGATGCGCGAGTGCCAGAAGGCGCAAAGCACGCCGCCGCCCTTGGCCCAGACGGCCTCTGCGACGGCCTCGTTCTCGTGCGTCCACCGCATGGTGGAGAAGCAGAACTGCATCCAGCGGGCCAGGATGACGGACAGGGCCGTCTGGACGGCCGGGATACGCAGGGGTCTCACGCCACGGTCTCGACGGCGGGCGCTCCATCGAGCGACTGTTGACGCGCCAGGCGAGCATAGAGTCCGCCCTGGGCCACCAGGGCCTCGTGCGGGCCTTGTTCGACCACGCGGCCGGCCTCGAGGACATAGATGCGATCGGCGTTGCGGACGGTCGACAGGCGGTGGGCGATCATCAGGGTGGCGCGGCCCTCCATCAGTCGCTCCAGCGCCGTCTGGACCAAGGCCTCGCTCTCGGTGTCCAGCGCGCTGGTCGCCTCGTCCAGCAGAAGGATCGGCGCATCCTTCAGGAAGGCGCGGGCGATGGCGATGCGCTGACGCTGACCGCCCGACAGGCGTACGCCCGCCTCTCCGGCGCGCGTGTCATAGCCCTCTGGCAGGGCCATGATGAAGTCGTGCGCCGCGGCGGCCTGGGCGGCCGCCTGAATCTGGTCCAGGGTCGCGCCCGGGCGGCCGTAGGCGATGTTGCTGGCGATGGTGTCGTCGAACAGGAACGGTTCCTGGGTCACGAGGGCGATGTGGTCGCGCAGGTCGGGCAGCTGGAGCTCGCGCACGTCCCGGCCGTTCAGGCGGACCGCGCCGCCGGTGACGTCGTAGAAGCGCGGCAGCAGGCTGAGCACGGTGCTCTTGCCGCCGCCCGACGGGCCGACCAGCGCCACCGTCTCGCCGGGCGCGACGCGCAGCGACACATGCTCCAGCGTGGGCGCGGCTCCGTCCTGCACGGGGCCGTAGGCGAAGGATACGTCGTCCAGCACGATCTCGACCGGACCCGAGGGCAGGGCGGCGGCGTCGGTCGCCTGGCGAATCTCGGGCTGGATGTCCAGGGCGGTGAACAGGCGCCGCGCGGCGGTGAAACCTTCGCTCATCACCGTGGCCAGGTTGGTGACCTGCCGCAGCGACTGGCCGGCGGCCAGCAGCATGCCGATGAAGGCGGCGAACTCGCCGACGTCCATCACGCCTTCCTGGGCCTGCCAGCCGGCGTAGGCCATGACGGCGGCGACGACCGAATAGGCGACCAGATCGCTGGCGGGGCCGGCGAAGGCGCGCGCATTGGCGCCCTTGATGACGTGGCGCTGGCGGCGGGCGACGACCTCGGCCACGCGCGCCTCCTCGGCAACCTCGCGGTTCTCGAGCTTGATCAGGCGGACGCCGTCCAGATTCTCCATCAGGGCGGTCGACAGCGCCTCGCTCTCGGCCATGGCGCCCTTGGCGGCCTTGCGCGTCTTGCGGCCGAAGCGGCGCAGGATCAGGGTCACCGCCGGGATGCCCAGCATGACCACCATCGCCAGCTTCCAGTCGATCCAGAACATATAGAGGATGACCGCGATCAGCGTCAGGCTGTGCTGGGTGTAGTTGACCACGCCCGAGGTGAAGGCCTCGCGCACCAGATTGGCGTCGTAGAGAACGGTGGAGACGAAGGCGCCAGAGTGCTGGGCGCGGAGCCGCGCCAGATCGGCCCGGATCATGGCCGCGAACAGCCGAACCTGGATATCGCCGACGATGCCATGGCCCAGGCTGTTGATCAGCGCCGACTGGCCCGCCGAGCAGAACGTGCGGATCGCCGCCACGATGACGATGGTGACGGGGATCCACAGAAGGGCCTGGGCGTCGTTCAGACTGACCAGGTTGAACAGCCGCACCGGCCCGCCGCCGGGTACGAACAGGCCGTTGACGGCGGGCTCCAGCAGTCCCAGCAGCACGGCCGACAGGCCGCCGGCCACGCCCGCGCAGACCATGGCGGTGAGCAGCGCCAGCTTGTTGCGGGACAGGTAGTCGCGCCAGATGCGCGCCAGCAGGGCGCGCAGAGGCATGGACTCGGTGGCGGAAACAGTCATCGGCTCTCGGTCGGACGGCTGGGGGTTCAAGTCAACCCGCCGGTGGTGACGTCGGCGCGCGGGTTCGCTATTGGCGCGGACATGGAGCGCTTCGATCTCTCGACCGCCGCGGGCCGTTTCAAGGCGGGCTGGGACTATTTCTGGATGGATCACGCCTTCCTGCGCGTGGCGTTTTCGAACGCGCACTGGCTGGGGCCGGACCTGGTGCGCACCAACCAGCCGTCGCCGCGACAGCTGGCGTACTGGAAGAAGAAGGGTGTTCGCACGGTCATCAACCTGCGCGGCGAGCGGGATGAGAGTTTCCACGCGCTGGAGCGGGACGCCTGTGCGCGGCTTGGGCTGACGCTGATCGACGCCCCGCTCGATTCGCGCGATGCGCCGGGGCGCGACCGAATCCACCGCGCGCGCGAGCTGTTCCGGACCATAGAGTATCCGGCGCTGATTCACTGCAAGTCCGGCGCGGACCGGGCGGGGATGATGGCGGTGCTTTACCGCCACTTCCACCTGGGCGAGCCGATCTCGGTCGCCATGAAGGAGTTGTCGAAGAAGTACCTGCACCATCGGGAGGGACTGACCGGGGTGCTCGACTTCACCCTGGAAAAGTATGTGCGCGAGGTGGAGCCGAGAGGGATTAGCTTCATCGACTGGATCGACAGCCCGGACTACGACCCCAAGGCGATCCGCGCCGAGTTCAAGGCCGGCTGGTGGGGGACGGTGCTGACCGAGCGGCTGTTGCGTCGGGAATGACGCTCAGCCCCAGGGGCCTCGACGCGGCCTATCCTGCGAGGGGGCGCTGACGCCCCGGTCAAGCTCGGCTTCGCGGCGCGCCTTGCGGTCGGCCTCCCAGCGCTTGAACCAGGCGCGATGGGCCATGTGGCCGCGCAGCGAGACCATGAACAGGACCAGCACGCCGAGAAGGCTGACGAGCTGAAAAATTTGCTGGCCGTCCAGGTTCATCGATCAATCCGCTCGTCCGGCGCCGGGCCGGGCGTGGTCGGGTCGCGCCAGGCCGTGTCGGTCTCGCGGGACCGGGCCGCGCGTCGGCCCCGCCCGCGGGCCCAGAAAGCCAAGCCTCCAGCGATCGCCAGAAGGACGACCACGATCAGAATCGTCTCCATCCTCGTTTCCTTTGCATGCTCTGCTTGAGAGAGCGCGCCAGGCGAGGCGGAGGTTCCGGTCAGTTGCGGATCAGGCGTCGCCGCGCGGGTCGATCAGCTTGTGGGCGTGCAGGATGAAGTAGCGCATGTGCGCGTTGTCGACCGTGGCCTGCGCGCGGGCCTTCCAGGCCTTCTTGGCGTCTTCATAGTTGCCGAAGGCGCCGACGAATTCGACCTGCGACAGGTCGCGGAAGACCGGCTCGTGCAGGTGGCGCAGTTCGCCGCCGATGACGAGGTGGAGCAGTTGCGGCGCGTCTTTGGCTTCAGCCATGGCGAAATCCTTGGTGGGGAGGGCGTTTGCGCGGCGGCATAGGCGGTAAGGCGGAAAGGATCAACCGGTGTGGCCGCGAAGGCCCGCCCAATCAGGCCAGACCGGCCTTCTTCAAGGTCTTCCAGGCCTTTATGACGCGCTGAAGCTTGGCCTCGGCGCCGCGATCGCCGCCGTTGGTGTCGGGGTGAAAGCGCTTCAGCATCTCATGATAACGCGCCTTGATGGCCGCCTTGTCCGCGCCGGGCTCGAGATCGAGGTCGGCCAGGGCGCCGCGTTCCAGCTTGCCGACCCGACGGTCCTCGGCGGGCGAGTGCGGCGTCTGGTCGCCACGACGCCCGAAGAGGCCGAAGCTGTCGCGCCAGGATCCGGCGCCGGCGGTGTTGCCCGTGCCCATCTTGGCGGCGAACGCGGCGGCCTCGCGGCTGAACTTGCCCGCCTTCATCTCCCAGGTCGGACGACCGCCTGTCATGGCCTCGTTCTCCTGCGCCGCGCGGACCTCACCCTCGCTCATTCCGGCGTAGAAGTTCCAGCCCTTGTTGTATTCGCCGGCGTGGGCCTGACAGAACTCATAGAAGTCGTTCAACCGCTCGCGCGACTTGGGCGCCTTGGCGGTCGCGGCGCGGCGACAGTCCGGCCACTGGCACGGCTTCTCGCCCGGCTTCAGGTGCAGGACGTCGGCATGAGCCGCCTCTTCCTCGGGCTTGGGCGGCTTCACGCGTATGTCGGTGAAGCGCGGCTTGTATTGAAAGGAAGCGGACATCAGCCGAAGTGTAGGCCTGAATTGGACGCCATCAAGGAAACGATCATGTCAGACGGTCCCATCGCCGCTAAAATTCGTGAAAAGCTGACGATCGGGCTGTCGCCGGACCGGCTCGAGCTCGAGGACGACAGCTGGCGTCACGCCGGTCACCACCACGAAGGCGGCATGGACGCCAGGCCCGGCGGCGAGAGCCATTTCAATCTGGTGATCGTGGCGGCCGATTTCGAGGGGCGTTCTCGCGTCGAAAGGCAGCGGCTGGTCAATGGCTTGCTGCGGGACGAACTGGCGGGCCCGGTCCATGCGCTGTCGATCCGGGCGATGACGCCGAGCGAGGCGAAAAACAGCGCCTGATTGCGCAAGAAACCAGCGTTCACTTCGTCTTAGAAACTTCGCCTTAGCGTCACGCCGCATTAGAAGTGGGGGACGGCTGAATGGTGGAATCCGACGGCGTCGCAAAGCCGAGTCCGACCGATCAACGCGCCGGCGACGCGGCCCAAGCGCTGACCGCCATTCTGCAGACCCAGTATCTGCGCTACCTGATCATCGCCAGCTGGGCGCTGGGCCTGTTGGGGGTCGTGCCCTGGTGGCAGGCGATGCTGTGGTTCGGCGGAACCGTGGGCGCCGGCGCCGTGCGCGGCGCGTTCGAACGTCGCATGGCCGATCGGGTGAGCGGCGGCTGGGGCTTCGTCTTCCCGACAGTGGCGACGATCACCACCGGCGCCTGGGCCGTGGCCCCCTTGCTCGCCTGGTTCTCGCACGCGCCGTTCGGCCAGCCGCTGGCCGTCGCCCTGGTGATTTCCGGCTATGTGCTGGTGTTCGCGCAGCTGCGCAGCTCTCCGCGCCAGGCGGTCATCATCTCCTCGCCGTACGGCGCCGCATCCACCATCATGCTGCTCAGCCTGATCGGACAGCCGGAGTTCTGGTCCCTGCTGCTGGTCCTGCCGTTCACGGCGGCTGGACTGTTCGTGCTGGTGACCATGACGATGCTGCGAGAGGAACGCATCCGCGCCTTCCAGGCGCACCAGGCTCACCTGATCGAGGAACTGGAGAGCGCCCGCGACAGGGCCAACGCCGCCAACGACGCCAAGTCCAACTTCCTGGGGGTGATCTCGCATGAGCTGCGGACCCCTATGAACGGCGTGCTGGGCGCCGCGCAGCTGCTGAGCGCGACCCGGCTGGAGACGACCCAGCGCGAGTATCTTTCGATCATCCGGAACTCCGGCGACAATCTGCTGAGCCTGCTGAACGACATCCTCGACATGACCAAGATCGAGGCCGGCAAGATGACCTTCGAGGTCGTCGACGTCGTCATCGACGACCTGCACAAGCGCATCACCGGTCCGTTCGAGGCGCAGGCCGAGGCGAAGGGGCTGTCGTTCGTCTCCGTCTTCGAAGGCGAGCGCCCGACGACGGTCCGGGGCGATCCGCTCCGCGTCTGTCAGGTCGTGCAGAACCTGCTGTCGAATGCGGTCAAGTTCACGGACAGCGGCGAAATCCGCTTCGTGGTGCGCAGCGAGCGCATCTCCGAGAATAGGGTTCGATTCGACTTCTCGGTGGCCGACAGCGGCGCGGGAATCGCCCAGGCCGATCTGGAGCGGCTGTTCCAGCCGTTCACCCAGGTCGACGCCTCTTCGACGCGCCGGTTCGGCGGAACGGGACTGGGGCTAACCATTTCGCGCCGCATGGCCAACATCATGGGCGGCGACATCACCGTGACGTCGAAGCTGGGCGAAGGCTCAACCTTCACCTTCACCGTCGAAGCCGAGGTGTCCGAGTGGGCGCGCCCGGCGCCGGCCGAGGAGATCCACGCCGAGTTGGAAGGCGTCGAATCGCTGCGCGTCCTGGTCGTGGAGGACCATCCGGTCAACCGCATGATCCTGGAAGCCTGGATGAGCTCGGCCGCCCATGTCACCGCGACGGCGGAAAACGGCGCACTGGCCGTCCGGGCCGCCGATGAGCAGCCGTTTGATCTGATCGTGATGGACGTCAACATGCCGGTGATGGACGGGCTGACGGCCACGCGCATGATCCGCGAGGGCGGCGGCCTGAACGCGCAGACGCCGATCGTGGTCCTGTCCGCCTCGGCCCGCAGCGAGGATCATGAGGCGGGGCTCGAGGCGGGGGCGGACGCCTATCTGAACAAGCCGATCGATTTCGGCGCCTTGGCGGAGCTGATGGGCCGAGTGCCGGGCGGACGCGAGGCCGTGGCGCAGGGCGAGGCGCGGGCGGAGCGGCCGGTCGCCGCCTGATTGCGGCGGAATAACGGCCTTTCGCTGAACGGCAGACGACCACGCCGGTTCAGAAGCCCCTCAGCCGCCATGTCGCATCTTGCGGTCAAGTCGAAATGGTTCGACCGCAGATGGAGACATCGAAATGAAGAAGATTCTCACCGCCACGCTGGCCGCGGTCATGGCCACCTCCGCCCTGGGCGCCGCCGGCGCCGCCTCGGCCCAGTCGCGCAACGATCATCGCTACGAACAGCGTCATGACCGCCGCGAGGCGCGCCAGGATCGCCGGGAGTTCCGTCAGGAACAGCGCCAGGATCGCCGCGAATATCGCCAGGAACAGCGCCAGTATGCGCGCTGGCAGCAGGCGCAGCGCCGCTATCACGCGCCCCGTTACGTCGCCCCGCGCGGCTATGCGGTTCGCAGCTGGAGCTATGGCCAGCGGATGCCGTCCTACTACCGCACCAACGCCTATGTGGTGCACGACTACGGCCGCTACGGCCTGCGGGCCCCGCCGCGCGGCTATCAGTACGTCCGCAGCGGCAACGACGTGGTGCTGGCCGCTGTCGCCGGCGGCCTGGTCACCGCGGTCATCGCCGGCCTGTTCAACTGATCCTGAGATGTTGGGATGCGCGCCCCGGAGGGAAACCTCCGGGGCGTTTTCCGTTGTCCCTACCGGCGACGCTTCGGCCGCCCCAGATGGATGACCATGCGCGCCTTCGCCGAGCTTCTGGACCGCCTGTCGCTGACCGCCTCGCGCAACGCCAAGCTGGTGCTTGTGCGCGACTATCTGAAGGCGACGCCCGACCCGGACCGGGGATGGGCGCTGGCGGCGCTGACCGGCGACCTGAGCTTTTCGGCCGCCAAGCCGGCGA
Organism: Brevundimonas sp.; assembly: GCF_041911375.1. Lineage (GTDB taxonomy): Bacteria > Pseudomonadota > Alphaproteobacteria > Caulobacterales > Caulobacteraceae > Brevundimonas. The sequence goes on from NZ_JAYRPA010000019.1 coordinate 7,805, forward strand.
TGATCCGCAAGGCGGTGGAGGCGCGGGTCGATCCCGTGCTGTTCGGCTGGTCCTATGACTACGTCGGCGATCTGGCGGAGACCGTCTCGCTGATCTGGCCGCCGCCGGCCGATTATCGACCCAATCGCGAGCCCGAACTGGCCGAGGTGATCGATGCGCTGCAGCGGGCGGGGCGGGGCGAGGTCCAGCCGCTGATCGAGGGTTGGCTGGACGCGCTGGAGCCCAAGGGGCGCTGGGCGCTGCTGAAGCTGGTGACCGGAAGCTTGCGCATCGGCCTGTCGGCGCGGCTGGCCAAGACGGCGGCGGCGATGATCCGTCCGGCGACCGCCGTCGCGCCCCCCGATCCGGAGGGCGACGAGCCGGAAACGGCGCTGGAGCCGGTGGACGTGTCCGACATCGAGGAGGTGTGGCACGCGGTCGATCCACCCTACGCCGACCTGTTCGCCTGGCTGGAGGGGCGAGCCGAGCGGCCCAGTCCCGACGCGCCGGGCCGATTCCGGCCGGTGATGCTGGCCGTCGCCATCGACGAGGCGGTGGACTTCCAGAAGCTGGACCCGGCCGACTACGGCGCCGAATGGAAGTGGGACGGCATACGGGTGCAGGCGGTCCGCGAGGGCGGCGTGGCCAAGCTCTATTCGCGCACCGGCGACGAGATTTCCGGCGCCTTTCCCGATGTGATGGAGGCGTTGGCCTTTGACGGGGCGATCGACGGCGAACTGCTGGTGCTGCGCGATGGGCGCCCGGCGCCGTTCGGGGACTTGCAACAGCGGCTGAACCGCAAGACGGTGGACGCCAAGCTGATGGCCGCGCATCCGGCGGGCATCCTGGCCTATGACGTGCTGGCCGAGGGCGGCGACGATCTGCGGGCCTTGCCGCTGCGGGAGCGGCGCGCGCGGCTGGAAGCCTTGGTCGCGGTCCACCCCGGCGAGCGGCTGAAGCTGTCGCCCGTGGTCGATTACGCCGACTGGGAGGCACTGGGGCGGCTGCGCGCCGATCCGCCGGTCGGGGCGGCGGCCGAGGGGCTGATGCTGAAACGCTGGGACAGCCCCTATCTGGCCGGGCGGCCCAAGGGCCCCTGGTTCAAATGGAAGCGCGACCCGCACGTCATCGACGCGGTGCTGATGTACGCCCAGCGCGGGCACGGCAAGCGCTCCAGCTTCTACTCCGACTACACCTTCGGCGTCTGGACGGAGGAGGGGGCGCTGACGCCGGTGGGCAAGGCCTATTTCGGCTTCACCGACGAGGAGCTGAAGCAGCTGGACAAGTTCGTGCGCGATCACACGGTCGAGCGGTTCGGGCCGGTGCGCTCGGTTCGGGCCGAGCGGGACTTCGGCCTGGTGCTGGAGATCGCCTTCGAGGGACTGCAGCGGTCCAGCCGCCACAAGTCAGGCGTGGCGATGCGCTTTCCGCGCGTCAGCCGCATCCGCTGGGACAAGCCGGCGCGCGAGGCCAATACGATCGACGATGTCATGGACCTGCTCGACGCCATCGAGAGCGGCGGCGGGCGGGTGGCCAAGGTCTAGGCCCGCGCCCCTGCGCTCCGGGCGGAGTCGGGCAGGGCGGGCGACACGTCCCGGACCTGTCTCGAGCAACCACGGCCCCCGAAACGGGGATGGAGAAGTCCGTGCGTCTCTACTCGCCTGTCTCGCACGATCCGGCTAAGAACCTCCGATGTTCAAGTCCGTCCTGGTCGCCAATCGTGGCGAAATCGCCTGTCGCGTCTTCCGCACCGCCAAGCGGATGGGAATACGCACCATCGCCGTCTATTCCGAAGCGGACGCCGACGCCCTGCATGTCCGCGAGGCCGACGAGGCGGTGCTGATCGGGCCGGCGGCGGCGCGCGAGAGCTATCTGGACGGGGCCAAGGTGCTGGCGGCGGCCAAGGCGACGGGGGCGGAGGCGATTCACCCCGGCTATGGGTTCCTGAGCGAGAACGCCGACTTCGCGGAGGCGGTCGCCGCGGCGGGTCTGATCTGGATCGGGCCCGACCCGAAGTCGATCCGGGCGATGGGCCTGAAGGACGCGGCCAAGCAGCTGATGATCGAGGCCGGGGTTCCGGTGACCCCGGGCTATCAGGGCGCGGACCAGTCGGAAGAGACTCTGTCGGCCGAGGCGGCGCGGATCGGCTATCCGGTGCTGATCAAGGCGGTCGCGGGCGGCGGCGGCAAGGGGATGAAGCGGGTCGACGATCCCGCCGACTTCGCCGCCGGTCTGGCCAGCGCCAAGCGGGAAGGAGCGGCGGCCTTCGGCGACGACCGGGTGCTGATCGAACGCTACATCACCCGGCCGCGCCACATCGAGGTGCAGGTGTTCGGCGACCGACACGGCAACGTCGTCCACCTGTATGAGCGCGACTGTTCTCTGCAACGCCGCCACCAGAAGGTGATCGAGGAAGCGCCGGCGCCGGGCATGAGCGAGGCCGTGCGGGCGGCGGTGACCGAGGCGGCGATCAAGGCGGCAAAGGCCGTTGATTACGTCGGGGCCGGGACCATCGAGTTCATCGCCGACGCCTCTGACGGGCTCAGGGCCGATGGCGTCTGGTTCATGGAGATGAACACCCGGCTGCAGGTCGAACATCCCGTTACCGAGAGCGTGACCGGCGTCGATCTGGTCGAATGGCAGTTCCGCGTGGCGGCGGGCGAGCCGATCCCGTTGAAGCAGGACGAGATCAAGCTGAACGGCTGGGCCATGGAGGCGCGCCTCTATGCCGAGGATCCGGCGAACGGCTTCTTGCCGTCGATCGGGCGGCTGGAGCATTTCGTCATGCCGGACGGCATCCGCGTCGACACGGGCGTCGAGCAGGGCGGCGAGGTCAGCCAGTTCTACGACCCCATGATCGCCAAGCTGATCGTGCATGAAGACACGCGTGAGGCGGCGGCGGCGAGGCTGGCCGAGGCGGCGGGCGAGGTCGAGGTCTGGCCGGTCAAGGCCAACGCCGGGTTTCTGAAGCGCTGCCTGGAGCATCCGCGCTTCGTGGCGGGGGATGTGGACACGGGCTTCATCGCAGCGGAGGAGGGGGCGCTGAAGCCGGCGCCGTCCGATGCGGCGACGCTGGCGGCCCTGACCCTGGTGGCGGAAGCGGCGGCGGAAGCGGTCGAACCCGGCGCCGACCGGTTCAGTCCCTGGGGCGGACAGCCGGGCCTGTCTTACGGGACGCGCCTGAACGCCCAGGCCCAGACCACGATCTGGGCGCGGGTGGACGGACAGGCTGTCTCGGCGCCGGTGACGCCGGTGGAGACGGGCTGGCGGGGTCCGCTGGGCGAGCAGGCCCAGCTCGGCTTCGATCAGGTCCAGGCCGGCGAGCGCCTGTTCGGCTATCGCGTGGTCGAGGACGGCTTCGTTCTGTTCGTCGACGGGGAGGCGCGTCAGGTCGCTGCATATCGCGCCGCGGTGGCGGGCGCCGCCGGGGCGGTTTCCGACGGGGCCCTGCGCGCGCCCATGCCAGGCAAGGTCGTCGCCGCGCCGGCCAAGGCCGGCGACCGGGTTACCAAGGGCCAGCCGGTGGTGGTGCTGGAGGCCATGAAGATGGAGCACGCGCTGACCGCGCCGTTCGACGGCGTGGTCGAGAGCGTGTCGGCGGTCGGCGAGCAGGTGACCGAGGCGACCGTGCTGGCGGTGGTCAAGGCGGACGCCTAGATCGCGGCCATGGCGCTTCACATCATCAAGCTGGGCGTCGGCGTCCCGGACGTCGAATGGCTGGAACGGCGCGCGGCCAAGGGCGGGCCGCTGGTCGTGCATACGCGCATGACGCCCAAGCGCGCGGCCGAGATCGAGGACGGCGGGTCGCTGTTCTGGGTGGTGAAGGGGACGATCGTCTGCCGCCAGCCGGTGTTGGACATCTCGACCCTGGGCGAAGGCAAGGCCAGCCGGTGCGAGATCACCCTGGAGCCGAAGGTCATCCGCACCGCGCCGATGGGGCGTCGACCCTTCCAGGGCTGGCGTTATTTCGAGCCCAAGGATGTCCCGGCCGACCTCGACACGCTGGAGGCCGGCGAAGCGCCCGAGGAACTGGTCAAACAGCTGCGCGAACTGGGCGCCTGGTAGGCTGAACCCCAAGGATTTTGGGAGTTGACCCCGGCGTGGGCGCGTGGCCTGTGCCGCGTCCCATGTCCTTCCTCAGCCCCCATTCCCGATCCGCCCTTCGCGACCTGCTGACCCTGGCCTGGCCGGTGATCCTGTCGCGCGTGGGGATCATGACCATGGGTCTGACCGACGCCATCGTGGTCGGGCGGTTTTCGAGCCAGGAGCTGGCCTACCACTCGCTGGCCTGGGCCCCGACGTCGATCGTGGTGACGACGGCGGTCGGGCTGATGCTGGGCGTGCAGGTGATGACCGCACGGATGCTGGGCGAAGGTCGCCGTCACGCGGTCGGCGCGGTGCTGCGCCGGGGCATGGTCTATGCGGTGCAGATCGGCGTCGTGTCGATGATCGCCCTGATCGCGGTCGGGCCCTGGGGGCTGGGCCGGATGGGGCTGGAGGACGGGCTGGCGGAGGGCGCCGGGCCGGCGCTGGTGGTCTTCGCCCTGTCGATGCCCTTCTATCTGATCTCGGTCGCCGCGCAGTTCTTCCTGGAGGCGCTGGGCCGGCCCAAGCCCGGCATGATCGCCATGTGGGCGGCCAATGGCGTGAACCTGGCGCTAAACCTGCTGCTGGTGCCCGACCTGCTGGGCATCGGCTTCGACGGCGCCTTCGCCTCGGCCTGGGCGACGTTCGGGGCGCGAGCGGCGCTGGCCGTCTTCCTGGTCGTCTATATCCTGCGCCTGCCGGAGGCGCGGGCGCTGGGCGTGTTCGACAAGCCCCAGCGCGACCCCCAGGGCGCGCGCGACCAGGTGAAGGTCGGGCTGGGGGCCGGGGCGTCCTATTTCATCGAAGTCGGCGCCTTCTCGGGATTCACCTTTTTCGCGGGCCAGATCGGTGCGGCGGAGACGGCGGCCTGGGCGGTGGTGCTGAACGTTTCGGCCATCGTCTTCATGATCCCCATGGGCCTGTCGTCGGCGACGGCGGTGCTGGTCGGACGCAGCTATGGCGCCGGCGACGGGCGGGGCGTGCTGAGAGCCGGGCTGGTGGGGTTGGGCGTTGTGGCGGCCACGACCTTCGTGGTGGCTCTGCTGGTATGGCCGAGCGCCCATCTGATCGTGGGCGCATACAACCGCGACCCGGCGCTGCTGGCCATCGCCGCGCCGGCGCTGGTTCTGGCGACGCTGTTCTTCGTGGCGGACGGCGTGCAGGTGGTGGCGGCGCAGGCCAACCGCGCGGCGGGCGACGTCTGGTGGCCGACCATCATGCATTTCACCGCCTATGGGGCGGTGATGATGCCGCTGGGCTGGATTCTGGCGCACCGGATGGGCGTGGACGGCCTGGTCTGGGCCATCATCATCGCCAGCCTGACGTCGTCGACCCTACTGGCTGGCCGGTTTGTCCGTATCGCGCGCCGTCTGCCGCAAGGCGTTTGAGGAAAGCGCCGCGCCGCTCTATATCCCTGCGCTTCCCCGAACTCCTGGACGACCATGGCCCGCATCCTCATCACCTCGGCGCTGCCCTACATCAACGGCATCAAGCACCTGGGGAATCTGGCGGGCTCGATGCTGCCGGCGGACGTGTGGGCGCGGTTCAAGCGGGGGCAGGGGCATGAGGTGCTCTACATCTGCGCCACTGACGAGCACGGCACGCCGGCCGAGCTGGCCGCCGCCGCCGCGAACCAGGACGTGCGCACCTATTGCGACGAGCAGCACCTGATCCAGAAACGGGCCGGCGAGGCGTTCGGCCTGAGCTATGACTGGTTCGGCCGGTCGTCGAACCCGCAGAACCATCGCCTGACCCAGCATTTCGCCGAGGCGCTGGAGAAGAACGGCCTGATCGAGGAACGGGTCGACCGGATGATCTATTCGATCGACGACGGCCGCTTCCTGCCCGATCGCTATGTCGAGGGGACCTGCCCCCACTGCGGCCACGTCGGCGCGCGCGGCGACCAGTGCGACAACTGCGGCCGCCTGCTGGACCCGACCGACCTGATCGACCCCTATTCGTCGGTCTCGGGGTCTAAGAATCTGGAGGTGCGCGACACCCGCCACCTGTATCTGCTGCAGACCAGGATCGAGCCCGAGATTCGCGCCTGGGTCGACGGCAAGACCGGCTGGCAGCAGTTGGCCAAGTCCATCGCCTACAAGCACCTGGACGAGGGACTGATCGACCGCGGCATCACCCGCGACCTGGCCTGGGGCGTGCCGGTGACCAAGGACGGCTTCCCGCGTCCCGGCATGGAGGACAAGGTCTTCTACGTCTGGTTCGACGCCCCCATCGAATATATCGCCGCGACCGAGGAATGGGCCGAGGCGACGGGCCGGACCTGGCGCGACTGGTGGCGTCTGGACGAGGGGGCCGAGGACGTCCGCTACGTCCAGTTCATGGGCAAGGACAATGTCGCCTTCCACACCGTCAGCTTCCCCGCCACCATCATCGGCTCGGGCGAGCCGTGGAAGACGGTGGACCAGCTGAAGGCCTTCAACTGGCTGAACTGGTACGGCGGCAAGTTCTCGACCAGCCAGAAGCGCGGCGTCTTCATGGACCAAGCGCTGGAGCTGCTGCCCGCGGACTACTGGCGCTGGCGTCTGACCGCCTATGGGCCCGAGCACGCCGATTCGGCCTTCACCTGGGAGGATTTCCAGGCTTCGACCAACAAGGACCTGGCCGACGTGCTGGGCAACTTCGTCAACCGCATCGTCAAGTTCGCCGAATCCAAGTTCGACGGCGTCGTGCCCGAAGGCGGAGAACCCGGCCCAGTCGAGGTCAAGCTGGAGGCCGACCTCCGCGCCGCCGTCGCCGAGGCGACCGAGCAGTTCGAGGCGATGGAGTTCCGCAAGGCCGCCCAGGCTGTCCGCGCCGCCTGGGTGCTGGGCAACGAGTATCTTCAGGAAGCCGCGCCCTGGACCGCGCTGAAGACGGATCGCGACCGCGCCGCCGTCGGCGTGCGAACCGGCCTGAACCTGGTGGCGCTGTTCGCCCGCCTGGCCGCGCCGATCCTGCCCTTCACCGCGCCGAAGATCGCGGCGTCGGTGGACGTCGACGACCTGAGCTGGCCCGCGCCGGACGCGGAACTGCTCGACGCCCTGCCCGCGGGCCAGGCCGTCGCGGCGCAAGGCGTCCTGTTCGCCAAGATCGAGGACGCGCAGGTGGCCGAATGGTCCGAACGCTTCGGCGGCGCCGAGGCCTGAGCGTCAAGGCCGGTTCCAGGGCACCCGGTTCAGCAGCAGCGCCAGGCCGCACCAGCCGGTGATCCCCGCCGTCGCAAGCGCGGCGCCGAAGAGGCCCGCCACGACGAAGCCCGCCGGGCTGATCAGGAATCCGGCGATCACCCCCACCGCGACCAGCAGGCCGACGACGATCTGCACCTGGCGAAAGATTGAGACGCCCGGCGCGGGCGAGACGCCGACGACCGGCAGGCCCTCCGCGGCCCAGGCGTCGATTCCGCCTTCCAGGTTGAACACCGGCTGGCCGCCCGGCGCGACGGCGCCCACGGCGGCGCAAGCCTGTCCGCCGCGCCCGCCCTTCTGGCATTGAAAGACGATCTTGCGGTCGGCCGGAAGATCCATGTCCTTCAGCATCGCAGCGACGCCGGCAAGCGGAGCGGACAGGGCGTAGGGGATGTGGGCGGCCGAGAACTCGTGCGGTTCGCGCACGTCGATCAGGACGGCCCGGCCGGACGCCAGCCAGCCCTGCGCCTGCCGTGGGGTGACGGTGTCGGGCATGGTCAGTCCTTTGCGCAAAAGTGGGCGTAGAGCACGGCCATGATCTCGACCGCCGCCGGGTGGGAGATGAAGTAGGTCAGGGTGCGGTGGTCCCGCCGGAAATCGACCACGCCCTCATCCTTCAGCTTGGACAGGTGCTGAGACATGGAGGTGGGCGCCACGCCCGTCTCCGCGATCAGGGCCGAGACGTTTCGCTCGCCCTGGGCGAGGGCGCACAGGATCAGCAGACGGTGCGGGTTGGCCAGGCTTTTCAGAAAGGTCGCCGCTTCGTCCGCCCTGGGCGGCAAGGCGTCCACGAAGTCCATGGCGAGCGCGTCTTTACATTTCATCCTTTGATCATATCATAAAAACATGAATTGAAAAGGAGGCCGTCGTGGCCAAGGACTATGCGGCGCTGACGCGCGACATCTCGACCTACATCGGCGAACTGCGACGGGCCCAGCCGGGCCCGATGCAGGCGTTCTCGGAATTGGCGAAGACGGCTTCGGCCGACGGGGCGCTGGACAAGAAGACCAAGGAATTGATCGCGCTGGCGATCGGCGTGACTCAGCGATGCGACGGCTGCATCGGCTTTCACGCCAAGGCGCTGAAGGATCTGGGCGCGACGCGCGACGAGATCGCCGAGGTGATGGCGATGAGCGTCTATATGGGCGGCGGCCCGGCGCTGATGTACGCCGCCGACGCCATCAGGGCGTTCGATCAGTTCGGGGAAGCCGGCTAGGCTTCGACCACGGGCAGGCCGGCCGCGTGCCAGGCCTTGATGCCGCCCGCCAGGTTGAAGATCGGCTGGCCGTCCGGGCCGGACGGGCCGACGTAGGCGCAGACGCGGTGGCTGCGGCCGCCGCTCAGGCACTGGACGATGATCTTCCTGTCCGCAGGCAGGTCCAGCGCCTGCCAGGCGGCCGGCATCTGGCTAAGCGGCGCCTGGATCACGCCCTCGATATGGGCGGCGGCGTATTCGTCCTGCTCGCGCACGTCGATCATCACGGCTTCGCCGGCCTGCAGCCAGGCCGCGGCCTCTTCGACCGAGACTTCGGCGACGCTCACTGGGCGGCTCCCGGTTCGGCGGGGGCCGGCGCATGCGTGTCTTCAGAGCGCGCCTGGCCCAGGTGGTGCGCCGCCTCTTCCGGGCTGATCTCGATAAAGGCCGGAGCGGAGGCGTTGAACTGCTCGGTGTTGCCGGTGCGGACCACCACCTGGCGGGCGCCGTCCCAGATCATGTGCAGGGCGACATAGAGCACCACCACCAGGCCGACGTAGCCGATCCAGCGGAAGCGGTGCAGGACCTTGGCGATATAGCTGGCGGCCACGCCCATCAGGGCGATGGACAGGACCAGACCGAAGACCATGATCCAGGGATGCTCGTGCGCGGCGCCGGCGACCGCCAGCACATTGTCCAGCGACATGGTGATGTCGGCGATCATGATCTGGAGCAGGGCGGCGCCGAACGACTTGCGCTGCAGGCCCAGTTCCTCGGGAGAGGGGCCGGAGCCGTGCTCGATGCTCATGGCCAGCTCGAGCTCCTTCTCGGCCTCGGCCTGGTCATGGGTCGCCTGTTCGCGCAGCTCCCGCCACATCTTCCAGCACACCCACAGCAGCAGCAGGCCGCCGGCCAGCAGCAGGCCGACGAGGGCCAGAAGCTGGACCGTGATGAGGGCGAAGCCGATGCGCATCACCACCGCGGCCGCCAGGCCGATGAGGATGGCCTTGCGACGCTGGTCCTGGGGCAGGGCGGCGGCGGCCAGGCCGACAGCCACGGCGTTGTCGCCGGCCAGCACCAGGTCCATCAGCAGGACCTGGCCCAATGCGGCGGCCTGGCTGGCGAATTCGGGGGAGGAGAGGAATTCCATGACCGCTCTCTAGCGCCGGTGCGACCTTATGTCAGCCGCGTTGCGCGCGGGCCGCCTCATAAAGCGCGATGGCGGCGGCGTTGGAGACGTTCAGGCTCTCGAAGCCGCCCGGCATCGGAATCTTGGCCAGCACGTCGCAGTGTTCGGCGACCAGCCGGCGGATGCCGTCGCCCTCGGACCCCAGGACCAGCACGGTCGCCTGGCCGTCCAGCGCCTCCTCCAGCGTCTGCTCCGCCGCGCCGTCAAGGCCGACGGCGCGCCAGCCGAGGTCGGCGAGTCGCTCGAGAGCGCGGCTGAGATTCGTGACGCGCGCATGGGGCAGGCGTTCGGTCGCGCCGACGGCGGCCTTGGCCAGCGCGCCGGCCAGGGCCGGGGCGTGGCGATCCTGGACGATGATTCCCCGCGCGCCGAAGGCCAAGGCCGAACGGAAGACGGCGCCGACGTTCTGAGGGTCGGTCAGCTGGTCCAGCATCAGGATGATTCCCTGCGCGGGCTGGGCGAGATCCTCCAGCGAGACGCCCTCCAGCGGCTGGACCTTGAAGGCCAGACCCTGGTGGACCGCGCCGGCGGGCAGCATCCGCGTCAGGGCGGGAAGATCGACGACCTCGATCCTGTGGCCGTTGGCCAGGCCGCCGGCCTCGATCTCGGCCGCGCGCTCGGCGGTGGCCATCAGGCGGCCCATGCCGCGACGCGCGGGATTCGCCAGAGCCGCCAGGACCGGGTGTCGGCCCCACAGGAAATCGTCGGCGTCGGCCCTCGAGCGATCGGGGGACCGATCCGACGCGCGCGCCGGACGAGGACCGTCGTCGCGGCCGCCGAATCCTTTGCCGGCGGGCCTTTCGAGCCGTTCGCGCGGTCCGCCGGGACGCGTTCCGAAGGCCAATTTTTTACCGTTTTTACGGTCGTTGCGTTCTGATTTCGACGACACTATAAGACGCCCTCCGATTTGGAGCCCCAAGGGCTTTCGGGTCTGGGCGCACCCTCTATCGCAGAGGATGCGGCAAGCCGAAGGCTTTTGTTTCGTCCCGCTTCCTTATGGGCGGAACGGAGGGGTCCGACGGTTTCGAAAGAGCGCGTTTGGGGGAATGTCCCGAGCGGCAAAGGGGGGGGACTGTAAATCCCCTGCGTAAGCTTCGCAGGTTCGAGTCCTGCTTCCCCCACCACGCGCTTTTCGAACACGACGGGCCCGGACGACGATAGGAACCAGCTGCGGCGTTCCCCAAGAACTTCCGCAGTCTCCGCGCGGGTATAGCACAATGGTAGTGCAGCAGCCTTCCAAGCTGAGGATGTCGGTTCGATCCCGTCTACCCGCTCCAGGTTTTTAGAAGATCAGCATCGCGCCCCTCCGCTGACGGACCCGGGCCATCAGGAGTTTGGCCATGGCCAAGGAAAAGTTCGAACGCACGAAGCCGCACTGCAACATCGGCACGATTGGTCACGTTGACCACGGCAAGACGACGCTGACGGCTGCGATCACGATGACGCTGGCGAAGGCTGGCGGCGCGAAGGCGATGAACTACGCCGACATCGACGCGGCGCCGGAAGAGAAGGCGCGCGGCATCACGATCAACACGGCGCACGTGGAATATGAGACGGCCAACCGTCACTATGCGCACGTCGACTGTCCGGGCCACGCCGACTATGTGAAGAACATGATCACCGGCGCGGCGCAGATGGACGGCGCGATCCTGGTGGTCTCGGCCGCTGACGGCCCGATGCCGCAGACCCGCGAGCACATCCTGCTGGCCCGTCAGGTCGGCGTGCCGGCCCTGGGGGTCTTCATGAACAAGGTCGACCTGGTCGACGACGAAGAGCTGCTGGAACTGGTCGAGATGGAAGTGCGCGAGCTGCTGAGCAGCTACCAGTTCCCGGGCGACGAGATTCCGATCACCAAGGGCTCGGCCAAGGCCGCGAC
>NZ_JAYRPA010000020.1:0-17488 GCF_041911375.1 Brevundimonas sp.
CGCGCGCGTCGTCGATCGCGGCCTGAAGGGCGGCGCGAACGGCGGCGGCCAGGCCGGCGGCGGCGGGTCCTTCCTCGATCACCGCCACGGCCCGAACCGGCTCCGACGAACGGATGAGCAGGGGAATGGCGCCGCCCAGCACGGCGAACATCGGGAAGGCCAGCAGCGACAGCCAGAAGCCCACGGTCTTGGCGTAGGCGATGTATTCCCGGCGGGCGATCAGCAGGGTGCGGTTCATCGGGCGACCTCGGTGGACGGCTGTTGGGGCTGGTCAGGATGATCGCCGGTCAGGCCGATGAAGGCGTCGTGCAGCGTCGGCTCCTTGAGGGCGAAGCCGCGTACGTCCAGTCCGCTCAGGAAGGCGGCCTTCAGCGTGTCCTGGCCCCCGGCGCCGGGGCTCAGCGTCGCCTTGAGCCGGCGGGTGTCGCCTGCTTCGTCCAGCCGTTCGACGCCGGCCACGCCCGGCAGGGCCGCGACCGCCTCCATCGAAATGGCGCCTTGCAGTTCCAGGAAGCGGGGCGAGGTCGCCCTGGCCGCCTCGACGGAACCCTCGAAGGCTTTGCGGCCGCGCGCCAGCAGGACGACCTTGTCGCACAGCCGTTCGGCGTGCTGCATCACATGGGTGGAGAACAGAACCGTCGCCCCCTCGGCGGCCAGGTTCCGGATCATCGCCTCCAGCCCCTGCTGGTTCATCGGGTCCAGGCCGGAGAAGGGCTCGTCCAGGATCACGAACTCGGGCTTGTGCACCACCGAGGCCAGTAGCTGGACCTTCTGGGCCATGCCCTTGGACAGCTCCTTCATCTTCTTTTTCTGCGACGCGCCCAGGCCCTGCTGCTCCAGCAGGGCGACCGCGCGGCGGCGGCCTTCATGGGCCGGAAGGCCCTTCAGCGAACCGAAGAAGGCGATGGCCTCGACGGGCGTCATCTTGCGGTAGAGACCACGCTCCTCGGGCAGGAACCCGATGCGGTCACGCACCTCGCGGCCGTCGGGGGCCCCGAGAATTTCGATCCGCCCGCTGGTCGCCGGCTGCAGACCCAGGATCATCCGCAGGGTCGATGTCTTGCCCGCCCCGTTTGGTCCCAGAAAGCCGCAGATCGAGCCTTTCGGAACCTGGAAACTGAGATCGCGGACGGCCTCAAAGGCCCCGTACCGCTTGCCCACGCCTTCCAGCGTCAACGCCGCCGTCATGTCGCCTCCCATGCCTTTCCTGGGAGCCTAGCAAGGGCGGCGCAGAAGGCCAGCGGCAAACGAACGGCGCGGCCTCAGCGCGCGGTTCAGGCGATGGCAGGCGAAGGCGTCAGCCCTTCGTCTTCACCGCCACCGAAAAGCTGCGTCCCAGCACCTTGGTCGGATTGACCTGGGCGCCGCCGCGGCGGACTTCGAAGTGAAGGTGGGGGCCGGTGGAATAGCCGGTGGAGCCGACCAGGCCGATGCGCTGCCCTTCCGCCACGGTCGCGCCGCGCGCCACATCGATGCGGCTGAGGTGACCATAGAGGGTGCTCATGCCGTTCGGGTGACGCACCTCGATGAAGTTGCCGTAGCCGCCGGCCTCGTAGCCGGTGCGGACGACCTGGCCCTCGGCGGCCGTGAAGACCCCCGTGCCCTTGGGGGCGGCGATGTCGACGCCCTTGTGCGCCCGGGCCTTGGCCTCGACGGCCAGCTTGCGCAGGCCAAAGGGGGAGTTGATCGCATAGCCCTTCACCGGCGCGGCGAAGGCGATCTGGCGAATGACCGGGCCGGCGTCCTCGACCTCGGCCTTCACCGGGGGCGCGACGGGGGCCGCCTTGGCCAGCGGCTCGGCGTCGCGAGCGGCTTCGCGCGTGACATTGGGCGCGGCGGCGGCGGCCAGAACGGCCACGGCGGCGAAGGCGGCCGTCTGGCCCGAGTGGATCAGCAGGGATTTCGCCCGCGAGACAAGGGCGGACGGGAGCAGGCGTCGCATTCGGCGGCGTCTCCGGCATCTGGCGCTCAGGGAGCAGGAAGGAGGACGCGAGCGCAAAGGGCCGCGGCGTCCGGAACGAGCCGGGCTTATCGACTTCCGATTGGGCGACTTTTGGACCCCGGCCGGGCGGCGGATGGTCGCAGGGCGGAACCAGGCCGTCCTTCTCGGTTCAGGCGATGATGTCGGGCAGGATGCGGTCTTCGATCTTCACGATCTCGTCCTTGAGCGACAGCTTCTTGCGCTTGAGGCGGGCGATCATCAGCTGGTCCGGGACGGCGGCGCCGGCCAGGGCCTCGATGGCGGCGTCCAGGTCGGCGTGTTCCTGCCGCAGCAGTTTGACGCGCGCGTGCAGCGCCGCCTCTTCCTCGCTGATTTCCGGAACGTCGTCATTCATGTCCAATCCCCGGGGCGGCTTATACGCCAGCCCGATTCACGCCGGAAGGGCCTCGGCCAGTCGCACCAGCGCCGGTCGCGGCGTGACGCGTGACCAGACCCGCGTCGTCGCGGCCAGGCCGTCGATCACGGGGCGAGGCGGACCGTCAGGGGCGGGAGCCAAGGCTTCCAGCGCCGCCAGCAGATGCTTCTCCGCCTCCAGCTCGACGGCCTTGATGCGCTGGCGCACGGCCTCGCGCGGTCCGTCATCGATATCCGGCACCGGCGCCTTCAAGGTTCGACGCACGGCGCGCAGCGGCGCGGTCACGACGCCGTCCCAGGCGCGGGCGGTGTCGCACGCGGCCTCGATCGTCTCCTCGTCCGGGCACCGTCCGGTCTGGGCGATCCAGGCCGACCACAGCAGCAGCGGCACGTTCTGCTCGTGATGATCCTGCAGCGTCAGGCAGGCGTCGGCGACGCCCGGGGCGCCATAGGCGGCGACGGCCCAGTCCCACAGGTTCATGCTTTCAGCCCGTCCCACCGGCGCACGGCGGCCCAGTCCAGGCCAAACAGGTCCAGCGCGCGCCCCACCGATTGATCGACCATCTCCATGATGGAGGCGGGTTTGGCGTAGAGGGCGGGCAGGGGCGGGGCGATCACGGCCCCCATTTCGGCCAGGGCCGTCATCGTCCGAAGATGACCCAGGTGCAGCGGCGTCTCGCGCACCATCAGCACCAGCGGCCGGCGCTCCTTCAGCGTCACGTCGGCCGCGCGGGTCAGCAGGGACGAGGTCACCCCAGTTGCGATCTCGCTCATCGTCTTCACCGAGCACGGCGCGACGATCATGCCCAGCGTTCGGAACGATCCCGAGGCGATGGTCGCGCCGACGTCGGCCAGCTTGTGCACCACCGACGCCTTGGCCGTCAGGGCGTCGGCGGACAGATCCGTTTCCTGCGACAATGTGAGCAGGGCGGCCCGGGTGACCACCAGATGGCTCTCGACACCCAGATCATTCAGGGCGTCCAGCACCCGCGCCCCATAGATCGCGCCGGAAGCCCCTGAGATTCCGACCACCATTCGGACGGGAGGACTTCGTACGGCTCCGTTCACATCATCGACCATTTTTGGGGTCAGCCTCCGTGGTGTCCGGCGCGGCGGGTTGTCACTCGAATGTGATTCCACAGCCCGTCAAACCGGGCGCTCACTCTAGTGGTCCCTAACCAACGGAGGCGCAAGCCATGACCATCGAGGCTCGTATTCGCGAACTGGGTAATCGTCATCGCACCCTGGATCAGACCATCCAGAAGGAGATGACCCGGCCGTCCGTGGACACGCTGCAGGTCAGGGAGCTCAAGCAGAGAAAGCTCAGGTTGAAGGAAGAGATCGCCAGCCTGGAGGCGCGAACCCACTAGCGGTTCTCGACCTCCCGAAAATGACGGCCCCGGAGAAGGCTCTCCGGGGCCGTTTTTCGTTCTGTCGCTTACCCCGTCGCCGCAGACGGGAGCCGACGCTCACTCCTTGGTGCCGAACACCGAATCCGCCGTGGGCTCGGCCCCGCGGACTTCGCGCGCTTCCGGCACGAACTCGGGCTCGATCTCCTCGGCGACCGGCAGGATGGTGCCGCCGCCGTTCTTGGCGTCGTCCTTGGCCTTCTTGTCGGCGGCCTTGCGCACGATCTCGTCCAGCGCCAGCTGGCCGACCAGGCCCAGCGTCACGGGATCGACCGGCTTGATGTTGGCGGTGTTCCAGTGGGTGCGGTTGCGCACGCTCTCGATCGTCGACTTGGTGGTGCCCAGGAGCTTGGCGATCTGGGCGTCGGTCACCTCGGGGTGATTGCGAACGAACCAGGCGATGGCGTCCGGCCGGTCCTGGCGACGCGAGACGGGCGTGTACTTGGGCGCAGGCTTGGCGGACTTCAGCAGTTCGGCGTGGCGGCTGACGATGGCCTTCAGGCGATAGTTGGGATCGGCCTGGGCCTTGTCCAGTTCCTCGCGGGCCAGCTGGCCGCCGGTGACGGGATCGACGCCGCGGATGTCGCGCGCCACGTCGCCGTCGGCGATGCCGCGTACCTCCAGCGGATGCAGGCCGCAGAAGTCGGCGATCTGCTCGAAGCTGAGAGAGGTGTTGTCGACCAGCCAGACTGCGGTGGCCTTGGGCATCAGGATGTCGCTCATGGACTTTGGTCCCGGTTCTTTCTGGCCCGCGCGGCGGGGCGTGGCGGGCGTTGGATACGACGGCGCCCGGCCTTTCGACCGGGCGCGTAGGCCTTCGATATAGGCCTATTCGCGAGAAAAGAAAACGTCAGCCTACAACCGCATACAGCAAAGGTTCATGTGGCTCGGCGCAACCTTAGCCGTGGTGAAGTCTTAAGGCGTTCGGGAGAGGAGGAACCAACACATGTCGATCTTGCTTGGTGCGGCCATCGCCGCCGCGATGATGGCCCCCGGTCAGGGCGCCGCGGATGTCCAGCAGCGCGTCGCGCCGCGTGGAAGCTACGCCCAGAGCTGCTCTGGCGCCTATGTGAACCAGGGCCGCCTCTACGCCGACTGCCGTGATCTTCGGGGTCAGCTGCGGGGAACGTCGATCGAGCTGGCGCGGTGCTCCAGCGCGGAGATCGCCAACCGCGACGGCCTGCTGGTCTGCGGCGCCGTCCGGGGCAGCTACGAGGACAGCCGCCCCGGCTATCCGGGCGCGCCGGGCCGTCCCGACAGGCCGGGCGACGGCTGGGGCGGCGGTCGCAGCTCGATCATTGTCTATGAGGACTCCGACTATCGCGGCCGGTCGATGAGCTTCAGCAATGAGGTGTGGAACCTGGATCGGACGGGGATGAACGACCGCATCAGCTCGATGCGCCTGCGCGGGCGCTGGGAAGTGTGCACGGACGCCAACTTCCGCGGCTCCTGCCGCGTGGTCAGCGGAGACGAGCGCAACCTCGCCTCCACCGGCTTCAACGACCGCATTTCCTCGCTGCGTCCCGCGCGGCGCTGGTAAGGATCGAGGGCGGCGCGTTTCGGCGCGCCGCCCGTCTCCAACGTTCGCAGGCGTCCGCGTTTGTGATAGGGATCGCGGTCCGACTGCGAACGACGCAAGGAGACGGCCATGTTCGAGGATCTGGAGCCGCGTCGGCGGCGGGACGAGGCGCTGACGTCGCTGCGCCGCGAAGATCTCGACCTGTACGCCATCGAAGACCTCGAGGAGCGCATCGCCGAGCTCGAGACCGAGATCGCCCGGTCGCGCGCCGCCATTGAGGCCAAGCGGTCCAAGAAGAGCGCCGCCGACGCCCTTTTCAACTTCCGCCCATGACGACCGGTCCCGGTTCGTGGCATGACCGTTGCAGTCCGGGTACGGAGTTCCGGCCCCAGGTCAATTGCAGGACAGGCGTGCGTATCCGTGATGAAGATGTCTGAGTTGACCGTGGGCGACGTTTCCATTCCCCAGCCGGCCTCCGGCGCCGACCGCGCCAGCATCGTGCAGGGTTTCGCGCGTTCCGAGCTTTTCGATCGCACCTTCCGCGAGGGCATGGAGCTGGTCGAGGAAACCGCCTCCTATCTGGACGGCGAGGGACGGCGCGAATCCCGCATCCTGTCTCGCTCGGCCGCCCTGGCCTATGCCGCCGAAAGCATGAAGCTGACCACGCGGTTGATGCAGATCGCGTCGTGGCTGCTGGTCCAGCGCGCGGTTCGCGAAGGCGACATGACGCCCGAGGCCGCCTGCGAGCCGCGCTATCGGCTGAACGCGCGCAAGATCGACGCCGAGCCCAGCCACGCCGAACTCCCGATCGCCCTGGTCGAGTATCTGGTGCGGTCTGAAAAGCTGTTCGACCGCGCCCTGCACCTGGACCGCCGGATGTATCTCGACGATCAGGACGAAACGCCGGCGAACCCCGTGCTCAGCCAGCTGGGTCGGCTCGAGGCCGCCTTCCGAAGCTAGGCGCTGCCGGTTCGCCGCCCACCGAAGGCGTGCAGCCGCCTTCTAAGGGCCGACGTCTTCCGCGTCGCGCCGGCCGTCGTCGACCACACGCGGCAGGCTGACGGCGATGCCGAGCGCCTGGGCCAGTTTGGCGTCGCGCTCGTACACATCCTCGCGGAAGGCGACGCGTCCCTGGCCATCGACGAAGGCGGTCCAGTACAGCAGCCGCACGCTGATCTCGCGGCCGGTGGTCACGCGCGTCGTCTCGCGGGTGTCCTGCGCCGTATCGAACTGCTCCAACTTGGAAGGGTCGGGCGACAGCAGCAGGCGGGCGAACTCGACAGCCCCCTGGACCCGGACGCAGCCGTGGCTCCGCTGGCGCATGGACAGGTTGAAGGCGCTCTTCGACGGCGTGTCGTGCAGGAAGATGGCGTAGCTGTCGCGCAGTTCGAACTTCACATAGCCCAGCGCCGACTTCGGCCCCGCGCGCTGGATGACCGTGCCGTTCGACACATACATGTCGTTGGCGGCCAGATAGGCCGGCCCCTTGGGCAGGATCTCGCGCCGCGCGATGCCGGCGGGCACGTACCAGGGCGGATTGGCCACGACCGAGGCGAAGGGCTTCTCCAGGCTGGGAGTCTGGTTGTCGTGTGAGCCGACGACCACGCGGTTGGAATGAACCGGCTTGCCGTCCTTCCAATAGACCATGATGGCGGCGGCGGTGTTCACCTCGATCCGCTCGGGCGCGACCTCGCGCTTGAGCCAGCGGCGGCGTTCCAGGTTCAAAGCGATCTGACGCGCGCGATCCTGCGCCGAGGCGCCCAGCGAGCGCTGGGTGCCGGGGCCCACCCGGCCGTCGGCGCCCAGGCCGTGGCGGGTCTGGAAGCTGCGGACGGCCGCCTCCAGCTCGGAACTGTAGACCAAGCCCTGGGCCTTCAGGCGCGCGCCGTCGGCGGCGGTCAGGTCGCCCTCGGCCACCAGGCGATCGATCAGGGCGGGGATGCGCCGGTCGCTGGCGCCCGGCTCGATCGTGGCCCCGGCCGGAAAGGCGGGCCAGCCGCCCTGGTTGGCCAGCCGGCTGTAGCGGACATAGCCCGTCGACAGGTTGGTGTAGCCGATGTCCGTCGGGGCCAGGCCTTCGTACCAGTCCACCAGGACGCCGCGCGACAGGGCGTCATTCAGGCCGCGCGGCAGATCCACGCGGTTCTTCTGCATCTCCCAAAGGTCCTCGACCGTTTCCGGCCGCACCTTTCCCTCGGCCAGTACGCGGGCGTAGGCCAGGGCCGCGGCCGTGGTGCGCAGGTCGGACGACCGGGGATCAGCGGCCAGGCCGACGAAGTCGAACTCGGTCGCCCCGGAAAGACCGTGACGCTCGGCGCGGGCGGCCACGGCGTTCAGGTCGCGCAGACGTTCGCGCGTCCACACCGGCCGCCAGCCGTTCAACTCGTAGAAGGCCCGGACGTCAGACTGCTGGTCCTCGGGCAGGCGGCCGATCTGGTCGTTGAAGCTGTTGTAGAAGGCGGTCGCCTCCGGGGTGCGCTGCATATAGACTTGCTGCGCACGCGCCGTGGAGCCGAGGGCCAGCGTCGCCGATGCGACGCCCAGGCCCAGTTGCCGTCTGTTCATGACACTTCCGCTTCTCGATCGACCCGGCCAGCGTGGCAGGGGCCCCTACACCCGAACGCCGCCATGTTACCGGCGTTCCGGACAAACAAAAAGCGCCGGTCATGGGACCGGCGCTTTCTGAGACCTGATTGCTGCAACGTGTCGCAGCGCGCTCTCGGCCTACTTCTTGATGAAGCCGGCGAACTTGTTGTTGAAGCGCGAAACGCGGCCGCCGCGGTCCATCAGGTGGGCGTTGCCGCCGGTCCACGCGGGGTGGGTGGTCGGGTCGATGTCCAGGTTCAGCGTGTCGCCTTCCTTCCCGTAGGTCGAACGGGTCTTGTAGGAAGTGCCGTCGGTCATCACCACGGTGATGAAGTGATAGTCGGGGTGCGTATCCGCCTTCATGGTCGTCGTCCGGTCTCTGGCGCGATGACGATGCCGACCGTCGCTGCGCATGAAATGAGAAACCCGCCAGAACTCCGGCGGGAATGAGCGGCGGCGTTTACACCGGGGGGCGTTCCGGGGCAAGAGGCGGGCGCAATGACCGACCTATCCGCCGCCGCCGCCCGTTCTGAAGCCGAAGGCCGCCCGGGCGCCGGCGCCCTGCTGGCCGAACAGATGGCCGAAGCGGGGGACAAGCGTCCCCGCCGCCGCGACATTCGCCCACTGGCCCGCCTGCTGCCCTATGCGATGCGGCACAAGGGCCATGCGCTGGCCGCCTTCTTCTGGCTGGTGGCCGCCGCCGCCTCGTCCCTGTCGCTGACGGCTCTGGCGCGCGGGGCCATCGACCATGGGTTCGAGGACGGCGGGCGGAACCTGGACTTCTGGTTCCTGCTGCTGGGCGCCAACGCCCTGTTCCTGGGGATGTCGTCCGCGGCGCGCTACTATTTCGTTACCCGCACGGGCGAGCGGACCATCGCCGATCTGCGCAAGGGCCTGTTCGGCCGCATCCTGACACTGGACCCGTCCTTCTACGCCCGGATGCGCACCGGCGAGGTGCTGTCGCGCCTGACCACCGACATCGCCCTGGTCGACACCCTGATGACGACCTCGATCTCGTTCGCGCTGAGAAACTTCCTGACCCTGATCGGGGGGCTGGCGTTGCTGTTCGTGGTCAGTCCCAAGCTGACGGGCTTGGTGCTGATGATCGTGCCCTTCCTGCTGGGGCCGATCTTCCTGTTCGGCCGGCGGGTGCGCAAGCTGACCGTCGCCTCTCAGGACCGGTTCGCCGGGGCCGTCGGCTTCGCGGGCGAAAGCGTGGACGCCATCGAGACGGTGCAGGCCTTCGGACGGGTCGACAGCGCCATCGGCCGCTTCAGCGTGGCGGTCGAGGACGCCTTCGACGCCTCTCTGAAGCGCATGCGGGCCCGCGCCCTGATGACCGCCATGATCATTGTCGTCATGTTCGGCGGCGTGACCCTGGTGTTGTGGCTGGGGGCGCAGGACGTGGTCTCGGGCGTCATGTCGCCAGGCGCCCTGCTGCAATTCGTGCTGCTGTCGGTGTTCACGGCCGGCGCGGTCGGCGCGCTGGGCGAAAGCTGGGGAGACGTGCAGAAGGCCGCCGGCGCCATGGAGCGGATCGAGGAGCTGATGCGCGCCCTGCCGGGCATCGCCGCGCCGGCTCATCCGACGGCCCTGCCGAGCCCGCCGCGCGGCGAGGTGTCGATGTCGGCCGTCCAGTTCGCCTATCCCGGCCGGCCGGATCTGCCAGCGCTGAAAGGCTTCAGCCTGACCGTGCGCCCCGGCGAGACCGTCGCCCTGGTCGGGCCGTCCGGTGCGGGCAAATCCACCGTCTTCCGCCTGCTGCTGCGCTTCTACGATCCGCAGTCCGGGCTGGTGTCCGTGGACAGCGTTGATGTGCGCGAGGCCGATCCCGTGGCGGTTCGCGACCGTTTCGCCTGGGTTTCGCAGGAGACGCCGCTGTTCTCGGGCTCGGCGCTGGAGAACATCCGCTTCGGCCGCGAGGACGCCACGGTCGAGGAAGCGCGCGCCGTCGCCGACAAGGCCCAGGCGCTGCAGTTCGTCGAAGCCCTGCCGGAAGGCTTCGACACGCCGCTGGGCGAACGCGGCAAGAGCCTGTCGGGCGGTCAGCGCCAGCGCCTGGCCATCGCCCGCGCCCTGGTTCGCGACGCGCCCATCCTGCTGCTGGACGAGGCCACCAGCGCGCTGGACGCCGAAAGCGAGCGGCTGGTGCAGGCCGCGCTGGATCAGGCGATGGAAGAGCGCACCACCATCGTCATCGCTCACCGCCTGGCCACGGTGCTGCGCGCCGACCGCATCGTCGTCATGGACGACGGCCGTGTGGTCGAGGAAGGGACCCACGCCCAACTGGTCGAAAGGGGCGGCCTGTACGCCCGCCTGGCCGAGCTGCAGTTCAGGGGAAGCTAGCGCAGGCCTTCCCGCGCCAGTCCGGGAAAGTCGCTGAACACGCCGTCCACGCCCGCGGCCGCAAGCGCGCGGACATAGGCCGGCATGTCGCCGTGGGCGGCGAAATCCACGCCGCGCCGATGCTCCGCCGGCAGGAACGCATTCTCCGCGCGGACGGTCCACACCACCACCTTCAGCCCCGCCGCATGAGCGTCGGCCGCCAGCGTGCTCGGCGCGCCGGAGCGCTCTTCGGCGCCGCGCGGCAGGACCAGCGTCATCTCCGGCGCGACCCACGCGGCGTAGTCGGCGATCCTGCTCAGCCCTTCTGCCGTGATCATGTCGGCATAGGATTGCTCCGGCCGGTCGGCGGGGGCGCCAGAGGCATTGACCAGCTGCGCCAGCGGCGCGTCGATCCGCTTCGACAACCGCTCCAGCGGCCCGACCTCGAAGCACTGGATCAATATCGGCGCATCGGCGCCCGTCAGGCCCAGGCGCTTCAGTTCGGCGATGAACCGATCCTCCATCGGCAGGCCGATCGAGGCGAAATAGGTGGGGTGTTTCAGCTCCGGCGCGACGGCGATGGTCCGGCCTGTCCGCGCCGAGGCCTCGCGGGCGATGGCCACGATCTCGTCGAAGGTCAGGATCGGGTCGTGGCCGTCGAAGGCGACATTGCGGGGCCGCAGCTGCGGCAGCCGCTCCCTGGCGCGCAGGGTCTTCAGTTCCGCCAAGGTGAAGTCCTCGGTGAACCAGCCTGTGGTCTCGACGCCGTCGATGACCTTGGTCGTGCGGCGGGCGGCGAACTCCGGCCGGTCGGCCACGTCGGTCGTGCCGCTGATCTCGTTCTCGTGGCGGCTGACGAAGACGCCGTCCCGGGTCAGAACCAGGTCCGGCTCGATGACGTCCGCCCCCTGTTCGATCGCCAATTCATAGGCCGACCGCGTGTGTTCCGGCCGTTCGCCGGAGGCGCCGCGATGGGCGATGATCAGAGGCTGGGCCGCAGGCTGGGCCAAGGCGGAAGTTCCGGCAAGGAGGACAAGAGCGGTCATGACGACGCGGATCATGCGCCTTCAGTAGGGGCGCACCGCGACAGCCCGGTGACGCTTACGCCGCCTGCAGCACCTTGCGCAGTTGCGGGTGCAGTTCGGCGTTGGTGGCCAGGATGGTCGAACCGGTCTTGGGGTCGCCGTCCTGCTCGATGGTGGTCACCGTGCCGCCCGCCTCGGTGACGAACAGGATGCCCGCCGCCACGTCCCAGGGCTTGAGGTTGCGCTCGTAGTAGGCGTCGTACCGTCCCGCCGCGACCCAGGCGAAGTCCAGCGCGGCCGAGCCGAGGCGGCGGATGCCCGCAACGCGCTGGCCCACCGCGTGGATGTCCTTGATGGCCTGGGCGTGGCCGGTCTTGCCGATGAAGGGCAGGCCGGTGGCGATCAGGCTGTCGGCCAGATCCTTGCGGCCGGAGACGCGGATGCGCTGGTCGTTCAGATAGCAGCCCTTGCCCTTCTCGGCCCAGAACAGCTCGTTCATGATGGGGTTGTAGGTGACGCCGGCCACGATCTCGGACGAGCCGTCGGGCGCGCGGCGTTCCAGCCCCACCGTGATGGCGAAGTGGGGCATGGCGTGCATGAAGTTGGTGGTGCCGTCGATCGGATCGACGATCCAGGTGTGGGACTTGTCGGTCCCTTCGATCATGCCGCGTTCCTCGCCCAGGAAGCCGTAGCCTGGGCGCGCCTTCATCAGCAGTTCGTAGAGGGTGTCTTCGGCCTTCAGGTCCGCGGCGGTGACGAAGTCGCCGGGGCCCTTGCGCGACACCTGCAACTGCGACACCTCGCCGAAGTCGCGCATCATCGGGCGACCCGTCTTGCGGACGGCGTCGGTCATGACTTGAAGCAGGGCGGAGGCGAGGGCCATGGGAATCTCCTGGTCCGCAGGTCCTTCAAGGCGTCTAGCCCGGACAGGCGGAGAAGTTCAGAAAGGAGCGGCTCCCGAGGGAGCCGCAGTCACGCTTAGTCCGCGCGGCGGACGTATTCGCCGGTGGTGGTGTCGACGACGATCTTCTCGCCGGCCGACATGTACGGCGGGATCATGATGCGGACGCCGTTGTTGGCGATGGCCGGCTTGTAGGAGGAAGAGGCGGTCTGGCCCTTGACGGTCGGCTCGGTCTCGACGACTTCCAGCGTGACCTGGTCAGGCAGCGACAGGCCGATCGGGCGATCCTCGTGGCTCTCGATCACCACCTTCATGCCTTCCTGCAGGTAGGGAATGCGATCGTCGCCGACCCAGTCCTTCTGCAGTTCGATCTGCTCGTAGGTCTCGTCGTTCATGAAGACCAGGCTGTCGCCGTTGTCGAACAGGTACGAATAATCGCGCTGCTCCAGCGTGACGCGCTCGACCTTGTCTTCCGAACGGAAGCGCTCGTTCAGCTTGTTGCCGGTCTCCAGGTTCTTGGCCTCGACGTTGGCGAAGGCGCCGCCCTTGCCGGGCTTGACGTGGCTGGCCTTGGTGACGACCCACAGGCCGCCGTTATGCTGCAGAACCATGCCGGGCTTGATGGTGTTGCCGTTGATCTTCATGGGGTCACATCGGGAATGGGGTGGCGCCCGCGCGGCCGGTTCGGCGGCGGGGCGAATAGGGCGCGATCCCTAGAGGAAGCCCTGGAAAAGGGCAAGCTGGCCCGCGGTCAGTGCAGCGTGCGGTCGCGCGAGGCCTCGTTGGCCTTGCGGTGCAGGAAGTTGCCGATGCGCACGCCCGAGCCGGTCGGCGCCGCCATCTTGCCCGCGCCCTCGTCCAGTTTGCGCGCCTCGTGGGCGAAGGCGGCGGCGAGACCGGCCGACGACATGGCGGCCAGCACCTGCTGCCACAGAGAGGACGGACGCAGGCCCAGCCAGACGGCGTTGACGGTCTGGGCGGCCGCCCACAGACCCATGGCGACGGTCCGCTCGCGGCGGGGAGGGGCGTTCCAGACCCGCACCGCCGACAGGGTGGTGGCCGAGAAGACCGCCGGCAGCACCAGGCTGAAGGCCCCGCGCGGCTTTTCCGTCACTGGCAGGTCGCGATTGCGGACATGCTTCATCGTCCGCTTCGGCGTAAGCGCGCCGGAGGCGATGCCGGTGGCCAGAAGCGCAAAACCTACCGTCAGCGCGACCCCGAGCGCGACATGCCCGGGGCTGCGTCCTTCGCTGTTCAGGAAGTCCGTCGCTGCGTCGCGCACGTCGTCGATGGCGTCGTTGATGTCGGTCATGGTCGCTCCAGCCCTTACGTCCTGCACAGGCTAATGACGTGGAACCCGACCAGTTCCCCGATGTCCAGGCTGAGCGGCAACGATCCAGTTGGCGCCGCGCTGTCAAGCCGCCGTGGCGCGCTCTGTGGACGTCGTCGATTGCAGCCCCAGCATTGTGAGCCTAGGCAGGGCCTCAATGACGTTGACTAGCGCGACTACGTCGAGGCCGTCGCTGCGGCTTCCTGTTTCGACGTTGACTTTGACGACGTTCAAGACGCTGACCGCCTCGTCAGCGCTGCAAGGAACGTGGCGAAGGATGATGGTCTCCAGCTCATCGAGCAACGCATACGCTTGCTCGTTCTCGTCATCGCCGAGTTCTTCAAGGTTCTGGTAGTTCGTAAGCCACACCGAATACGAAAGATTGAACGAGAGATTCGCAAGCATACGCCATTCCCTCCTATGTGACGGGAGAGACGATCTGGCTGGCTTGGTTAACCGCGTCTAAACCCCGCTGCGGCGTCCCGTCGCACCGCGTATCAGTTGCCGGTCGCGCTCTTGTCCGGCGCGATCTCGGTCATGGCCGACTGCAGATAGTTCTGCTCGCCCAGCTGCGCGATCAGGATGTGCTGGGTCTCCAGGAAGTCAATGTGCTCTTCCGTGTCGGCCAGGATGCGCATCAGCAGGTCCCGGGTGACGTAGTCGCGGGCTTCTTCGGCCTGGGTCACGGCGGCCTGGGTCGTGTCGCGGCTGCCCAGCTCCAGCTTCAGGTCGGCGCCCAGGCATTCGATGGCGTTCTCGCCGATCGCCAGCTTGTGGAGGTCCTGAAGGTTGGGCAGGCCGTCCAGGAACAGGATGCGCTTGATCAGCATGTCGGCGTGCTTCATCTCGCCGATCGATTCGTCGTAGATGACCTGGCCGAGATGCTTCAGGCCCCAGCTCTCGAACATGCGGGCGTGCAGGAAGTACTGGTTGACCGCCGTCAGCTCGTTGGTCAGCACCGCATTCAGGGTGCGAATGATGGCGGGGTCGCCCTTCATGGCCATGGTCCTTCGCTCGACGGCCACGCGCCGTCTGTCGAAGCGCTCCATAGCACAGTAAAACGCGCGTTGTTTATTTGCGAGTTCTTATCACTGCATTGATAGTGCGAGTGATTTTCGGCATCAAGCAGGACTGGCGACTACTCGGCTGCGAGTGCGAACGCTTCGCGGCTGTCTTGGATCATCTGACGCATCTCGCAGACGCACTTCGCGCACTGGGCTTGGCACTGGTGGCTGGCGAAGATGTCGCGCGGGCGGCAGGCGCCGGCCTCGATGGCCTGGGCGACGTCACGCTGGCGAAGACCGTTGCAGTTGCAGACGTACACGAGAGATCACGCGTTCGGTGAGACTGATAATGGTTCTCTATAGCGGCAGGCACGGCGATTGCAAGTCGTTCGCATGCTTGTCCGTTGACGTGATGTCGCGGGGGGCGGCAAGGGAGAGGACATGGCCAGACCCCCGCAAATTCCCGATCGTCCTCCCACCCGGCTGTACCTGATCACGCCGCCTTCCATCCCCGATCTCGACGCCTTCGCCGAGACGCTGGACGCGGCGCTGGCTGCGGGCGACGTCGCGGCGTTGCAGATCCGGCTGAAGCCCGCGAGCGACGACGACATCCGGCAGGCGGCGGCCAGGCTTGCACCCATCGCGCGGCGGCATGGTGTGGCCGTGATCATGAACGACCGTCCGGATCTGGCGCGAGAAACCGGCTGCGACGGCGTCCACGTGGGGCAGGGCGACGCCTCCCTGGCCGAGGCGCGCCGCGTGATGGGCCCGGACGCCATGATCGGCGTGACCTGCCACGCCGACCGCGACCTGGCCTGGGAAGCGGCGGAGGGCGGCGCCGACTACGTCGCCTTCGGGGCCTTCTATCCGACCGACACCAAGGAGACCGTCCATCGCCCGGCGCTGGAACTGCTGACGACCTGGCAGGAGACGGTCGAGATCCCGTGCGTCGCCATCGGCGGCGTCACGGTTGAGACGGCGGCGGAGCTCGCTCGCGCCGGGGCGGACTTCGTTGCGGTCAGCGCCGGGGTCTGGCGTTACAGCAAAGGCGCAGCTGAAGCGGTCAAGGCGTTCAATCTGGCGTTGAATTCCTGATCTCAGTGGAATCTTAGGGAAGATGACGGAAGGTGTCGGCGACGCTTCTCCGTGAGTTCCGCATGAGCATGAGTCCCGCTCTCGACGTCAAAGCCCAAACGCGCCCAGAGGGCGCGCCGGTCGCCGCTGCAGAGGCCGGACGGATAGACCTTTTCGCTCACCCCATGCTTCCGGTGTTCACCGGGATCGCCGTCGCGGTGCTGGTGACGCTGGCGGTCGGCTATGCGCGCACCTCCGGGCTGATCGTAGGCCTCTGGGCCGCGGGCGGCGTGGCGGTTGCGGTCTGGCTGCGCACCAGCCGGGGCCAGCGGCACGATCTGGCGCTGGGCGCCGTCCTGGCCGTCAGCATCCTGGTGGGCGAGATCGTCGCCGGCAATCCGCCTGGACTGTCGATCCTGTTCACCACCACGAACATGCTGGAGATCGTCGGCGCGGTGCTGCTGGCGCGTCGGTTCGCACCGACGTTGAACGTGGCCAGCCTGAGCGGAATCGTCCGGTTCCTGGCCTGCGCCGCCGTGGCGCCGCTGCCGGCCGCCGTGCTTTCGGCCGGCGCCGTGACGATGATCTATGGAGGCGACGTCACCGAGGCGGCCCAGACCTGGTGGTTCGGCCACGCGCTGGGGATCGCCCTGATCGGCTGCCTGGGCCTGTCGCTGACCCGGACGACCGTGATGCGCTTCATGCGTCCTGCCCGGGCGATGGAGGCGCTGGCGCTGCTGGGCGCGCTGTTCCTGATCTACTGCCTAGCCTTCATCGTTCGCCTGCCGATCGGCGTCTTCATCGCGCCGATGCTGTTCGCGATCGCGGTTCGCCTGGGCGTCGCGGGCATGAGCTTCAGCCTGCTGATGGTGGCCGTGCTGGCGATCGGCAGCGCCATGCAGGGCTTCGGCCCCTACGTACAAGGACTGGACGCCAGCGAGCAGGTGCTGCGCGCGCAGATGCTGGTGCTGGTCGGCTTCATGCCGGTGCTCATCGTCGCCGCCCTGCTGGAGGAGCGCGACCGGCTGGCCGAGCGTGCTCGGCTGGGGCAGATGCGGGCTGAGAAGGCGTCGGAGGCCAAGTCGCGGCTGCTGGCCAATGTCGCCCACGAGATCAAGAGCCCGGTCGCCGGCGTCATCGGCATCGGCGAACTGTGGGCGAAGGGCCAACTGGGGCCCGTCACGTCGCAGCAGACCGAGATGGCCGACATGCTGGTCAAGACCGCCCGGCAGGTCGAGGCCCTGGCCCATGACCTGCTCGACGTCGCGCGCGCCGAGTCCGGCGCGGTGAAGGTCGAACTTCGCCCGACAGACGTTCCGGGCCTGCTGGAGGACGTTCGCCGCTCGGCCGTGCTGCGGCCCGAGGCGCGGACGGTGGCGATCGAACTGGTCTGCGAGGGCGACGGCCTGATCGCGATCGCCGACTCGCAGCGGCTGATGCAGGTGGTCAGCAACCTGGTGACCAACGCCCTCAAATATGGCGGATCCGGCGGCCGGGTGGTGATGCGCGCCTTGCGCGTGGACGACTCGGTTCGCATCGAGATCACCGATTTCGGCCCCGGCCTGACGCCGCAGAAGCAGGCGCAGCTGTTCGAGCCCTTCAACCGCCTGGGCCTGGAGCGATCGACGATCGAGGGGCATGGCGTGGGCCTGGCCCTGGCCAAGCGGCTGGTCGAGCTGCAGGGCGGGAGCATCGGCGTGACCTCGGCGCCGGACGAGGGTGCGACCTTCTGGGTGACCCTGCCGAAGGCTTGATCCGCCTTGCCGTCGCCGTCTTCGCGCGCGAAGGTCCGGCCATGTCGATGATCGTTCTCGCCGCCGTCCTCCTTTCAAGCCAGGCCGCGTCGCCGCCCGCGCGGTCGGCGACAGACCTGACGCGCGACCTGAACAGCGCGCCGCCGGCCGCAGTCCCGACCCCGCGACCGCCGGTGGAAGAGCCGGCGCCGGCCCGACCCGCGCC
>NZ_JAYRPA010000021.1:0-145299 GCF_041911375.1 Brevundimonas sp.
CGCCGCGCCCGCGCCCAGCGCCTCCAGCACCGCCGTCCGCGCCGGCGTCGCGCGCGCCGGTTCGCGATCGCCCACGCGGCGCACCTTCCGTTCCGGGCGGGGACGGGGCGCGCGCAAGCCCTTCAGGGCCGTGGCGGCCATTTCGCCCGGCGCCGACAGGGTCCAGCGTCCGGCCCATTCCACGAAGTCGACGGTGGAGGGCGGCAGGGCCGGGTCGTCCAGCAGGGCCTCCACCGCCTTCAGCCGGCGATTGGAGCCCGTCGTCTCGAACACCTCCGAGACGATGCCGCGCATCAGCCGGGGCCCCAGCGGCACGGCCACCTGGTCTCCGCGCGCCACGACCATGTCGTCGGGCACGGCGTAGTCGAACGCCTCCGGCACCGGCAGGGGAATCAGGACCGAGGCGACTTTCACCGAACCGCGCCCTCGGCTATGACGCCGTCCATGAAACTCTTTCTCGACACCGCAGACGTCGCCGTCATCAAGGACCTGGTCCCCACGGGCATGGTGGACGGCGTCACCACCAATCCGTCGCTGATCGCCAAGTCGGGTCGGAACATCGCCGAGGTCATCGCCGAAATCTGCGCCCTGGTCGAGGGCCCGATCTCCGCCGAGGCCGTCTCGCTCGATTTCGAGACCATGGTGAAGGAAGGCGACAAGCTGGCCGCCATCGCCCCGAACGTGGTGGTGAAGCTGCCGCTGACCTGGGACGGCCTGCGCGCCTGCCGCGTCTTCACCGACAAGGGAATCAAGACCAACGTCACCCTGTGCTTCTCGGCCGCCCAGGCCCTGATGGCCGCCAAGGCCGGCGCGACCTTCGTCTCGCCCTTCGTCGGCCGGCTCGAGGACAACGGCGCGGACGGCATCGCCCTGCTGGAGGAAATCCGCGTCCTGTACGACGTCCACGGCTTCGAGACCCAGATTCTGGCCGCCTCGCTGCGCAACGTGAACCACGTCGCTGCGGCGGCCGTGGCCGGATCGGACGCCGCCACCTTCGGCGCCGACACCTTCAAGGCCCTGGTAAAGCACCCGTTAACCGACAGGGGGCTTGATGCCTTCATGGCTGACTGGGGCAAGACCGGGCAGTCTATCCTGTAACACCGCGCATCTCCGGAGAGGTCTGTTGAGCGGCTCATTGGACCTTTTCGCGGCGTCGGAAACGGACGCAACCTCCGCGCTTCACTGGCCGGACGTGCGCGCCTGGCTTCAGGCGCACCCCCAGACCCTGCTGGACGACCGCTCCCTGCTGGAGGAAGTGGGCCTTCGCCCGCACGGCCGCAACGTCGTCGACTTCGGCGCCGCCGCCCTGACGCGGGTGGAGGCGGTCGCCGAGCGCGAGGCCGGCGCCCGGCGCGAACTGGAGATGATCGCCCGCGCGAACTTCGCCGCCCAGACCCAGACGCACGTCGCGACCCTGGACCTGATGGAGGCGCGCAATCACTCCGACCTGGCGCGTCGCCTGGACGCCGCGGCCCAGGCCCGCTTTGGCCTGGCCGGCGCCGCCATCGCCCTGGAGAAGCCCGGCGGCGTGCCCTTCGGCTGGCGCGCGCTGGAAAGCGGCGGCGTCGACGACCTGCTGGGCGAACACGGCCTGGCCTGGCTGGGGCCCGCCTTCGAAGGCCTGGACCTGTTCGGCGCCGCCGCCGACCAGGTGCAGTCCGTCGCCCTGATCCGCATGGCGCCCTGCCTGACGCCGGGCGAGCCGCCGCGTCCGGCCCTGTGCGCCTTCGGCTCGCTGGAGCCCGAGGGTTTCACCCCCGCCATGGGCTGCGAACTGGCCGCCTTCCTGGCGCGCGTCGTCGAACGCATGGCCGAGCGATGGCCCGTGCTGAACTGAAGGGCGCTCGACTGACGGCGTCGGACGCCCTCTCCGCCTGGATCGAGCATCTGGCGCACGAGCGTCGTCTGTCGCCCCGCACCCTGGAAGCCTACGGCCACATCGGTCGGCTGTACCTCGCCTTCCTCGAGCGCCACCGCGGCGAGGCCCTGTCGCTGGCGGACCTGGGCGCGATCACCGCCGCCGAGGTGCGCGCCCACATGGCCGAGCGCCGCTCTGGCGACAATCCGCTGGGCGCCCGGTCGCTGAGCCAGAGCCTGTCGGCGATCCGGGGCTTTCACGCCTTCCTCGACCGGCGGCTGGACACCCCCGCCCCGCAGTTGGCCCTGGTGCGCGGCCCGCGCGTCAAGCCGTCGCTGCCCCGTCCCGTCACCGAGGATCAGGCGCGGGGCCTGCTGGCCGAACCCGACGCCGATCCGGACGCCGATCCGTGGGAGGCCGCGCGCGACCGCGCCGTCCTGACCCTGCTCTACGGCTGCGGCCTTCGCATTTCGGAGGCCCTGTCCCTGACACGCGCCGATGCGCCGATCCCGGATGCGCTGCGCATCGTCGGCAAGGGGTCGAAGACCCGACTGGTCCCGGTGCTGCCCGCCGTGCGCGCGGCCGTGGACGCCTACCTCGCCCTGCAGCCCTTTCCGCTTCAGCCGTCCGACGCCCTGTTCCGCGCCCGTCGCGGCGGACCGCTGAGCCCGCGCCATGTCCAGGCCTCGGTCCAGCGCCTGCGCGGCCGGCTGGGCCTGCCGGAACGCACCACGCCCCACGCCCTGCGCCACAGCTTCGCCACCCATCTGCTGGACGCCGGCGCCGACCTGCGCTCGATCCAGGAACTGCTGGGCCACGCCAGCCTGTCGACCACCCAGAAATACACCGGCGTCGACGCCGAGCGCCTTCTCGGCGCCTATGCGGCGGCCCATCCGCGCGCCTGAAGCCGCTCAGTCGGCCGGCGCGGCGGGGGGCGGCGGGACTGTCGACAAGGGCGGGCTCTCGCGGCCCAGTTCGCGACCCAGCGCGTGGGGCTGTCCGTGAACCGGGAAGCTGATCGGCAGGGGACAGTTGTTCTCGTCGCGCCGATCCAGCAGCAGATACCGCCGCACCTCCTGCGGCTGGGCCGAGCGGTCCAGCAGGTCCGGGGCCTGGATCGTCCTCAGGCGGCGCTGCGACGGGAACTCCGCCCGCAGCACGCCGGGATCGCAACGGCTCGGCGTCGCGCCCATGTTCGGCATCGTCGCCGGTTCGCCCAGCAGGCTCAGCATCAGAAGCGTCAGCATGGCGTCATCCTCCGAAACACGGCGGCAGAATACGCCCGCAACCCCGGATTGGCCAGTCAGATCGCCTTCACCGCCCCGCCGTCCAGCCGGATCAGCGAGCCGGTGACATAGGCCGCCAGCGGACTGGCCAGGAAGGCGGCGGTCGCGCCGAACTCCTCCGGCGTCCCGATCCGGCCGACCGGGATGGTCTTGATCGACTCGGCCCGCGCCTGCGCCGGCGTCACCCCTGCCCTCTCCGCCGCCATCCGGTCCAGCCGCTCGATGCGCGGCGTGTCGATGCGCCCGGGCAGCAGGGTGTTGACCGTCACCCCGTCTGCGGCCACCTCGTTCGCCAGGGTCTTGGCCCAGGCCGCGATGGAGGCGCGCAGGGTGTTCGACACGCCCAGGGCGGGCGACGGCTCCAGCACCGTGACCGAGGCGACGTTCAGGATCCGCCCCCAGCCCTCGGCCCGCATGCGCGGCAGGACGCGATCGGTCAGCCGGAACACCGACAGCACCATGGATTCGAAATGGTCGCGCCAGACCTGCGGCTCCAGGTTCGACACCCCCGACGGAGGCGGCCCGCCCGTGTTGTTCAGAAGGATCTCGATAGGCCCGCCCAGCCGTTCCTCGGCCAGATCGACGGCCTTCAGCAGCGCCTCATGATCGGCCAGGTCCGCCGTGACGAAGACGGCGCGGCCGGGCCCGGCGGCGTTCAGGACGTCGGCCACGGCCTGAAGCTTTTCGGCGTCGCGCGACAGCAGGGCGACGTGCGCCCCCTCCGCGACCAGGGCCGTCGCCACGGCCCGTCCCAGGCCGCTGGAGCCCCCGCAGACCAGGGCGCGCTTGCCGTCAAGTTTCAGGTCCATTGGCGTTCTCCCTCGTCGGTCCGGCAGATATCGGCCGCGCAAGGCCCGCGCGCAACGACCCGTTAACCGGCGCGGCGCACCTTTCGACCTCATGCGGCCGTCAGCGCCGTGTGACAGGCCGGGAGGGCCGCGCGTCGTGTCGATCAAGATGACTTCGAGCGTCCGCCGCTACAGCGATCATTTCGAGCCGCAGGACACCGATCCCCAGGAGCAGCGCCGCCTCCGCGGCCAGCTGGAGCAGATCGACTACGCCGCCTACATCGCCAACAAGGAGGTGGTCGGCCAGTCGCTGAGCGGCCTGGACGCGGCCTCGTTGCAGAAGCTGGCCGTGCTGACCGCCACGGCCCGCGCCAAATGGGCGGCCGAAGCCCTGCGCCTGGCGCACTCGGGCTCTCCGGTCACGCCCGACCAGACCGCCCGCCTGACCGCCGCCCGCACCGCCTTCGAGGAACTGGTCGAGGCCTACGACGCCCTGCGCCGTATGGTCGAGCGCGGCTACATCGCGCTGAAGTAGGATTTCGGAAGACGCCTGGTGGAGCCGAGGGGAGTCGAACCCCTGACCTCGTCATTGCGAACGACGCGCTCTACCAACTGAGCTACGGCCCCGTTTCCAGTCTGGATCGGGCCCCAGGCGAGGGCGCGACATAGGCGGGCGCCGGGCCTGGTGTCAACGGCCTTGTGCGCGCAATCGGCGCAGGGCGCGAGGGGGCCGTTGCGACCGGGCCGCCCGACAGTCTAGAAGCCGGGTTCGCGCAACGGAGGAATGTCCATGGGCTTCGCCATCGTCTGGCTGGTCAACGCCGTCATCAGTCTGATGATCTGGTTCATCATCGCCCAGGCCATCCTCAGCTGGCTGGTCGCGTTCGACGTGATCAACTACCGCAACCGCTTCGTCCATTCGGTCGGCGCCTTCCTGGACCAGATCACCCGGCCGCTGCTGGAGCCGTTCCGCCGCATCATCCCGTCGCTGGGCGGCATCGACATCTCGCCGATCGTGGTCATCCTGCTGCTGCAGTTCGCCAGCGTGCTGTTCAACCGCGCCGCGGCGCCCGCCCTGGTCGGCATGCTGGGCTGAGGCGCCACGGCGGGTCGGATTCTGACGGTTCCGCGTCGAAGGCCCTTGCGCCGCGCCCGGACCTTCCTAAGGTGCCCGCCCGACCATTTCAGACCACGGTTCATGAGCACGATCACCACAGTCGCCGTCCTGGGCGCCGGACAGATGGGCGCAGGCATCGCCCAGACGGTGGCGCTGGGCGGCTATTCGGTCCGGCTCTACGACGTCGCGGCGAAGCAATTGCCGCTGGCCCAGGGTCAGATCGCCGCCAGCCTGGCGCGCGGCGTCGGGCGCGGCGCGACCAGCCAGGCTGACGCCGACGCCGCCCTGGGCCGCGTCGCCGCCGCCAGGACCATCGCCGAGGCGGTGACCGGCGCCGACCTGGTCATCGAGGCCGCCGTCGAGGACGAGGCGGTCAAGAAGACCGTCTACGCGGAGGTCCTGCCGCACCTGGGGCCGAACGCGCTCTTGGCCACCAACACCTCGTCCATCTCGATCACCCGGCTGGCGTCGTCGACCGACCGGCCCGACCGCTTCATCGGCCTGCACTTCATGAAGCCGGCGCCGGTGATGAAGCTGGTCGAGATCATCCGCGGCATCGCCACATCGGCCGAGACGCATTCGGCGGCCGTCGCCTTCGCCGAGAGCCTTGGCAAGACCACCACCGACGCCGAGGATTTCCCCGCCTTCATCGTCAACCGCATCCTGGTGCCGATGATGAACGAGGCGATCTACACCCTGTACGAGGGGGTGGGGAACGTCGCTTCCATCGACAAGGCGCTGCGTCTGGGGGCCAACCATCCGATGGGGCCGCTGGAGCTGGCCGACTTCATGGGGCTGGATGTCGTGCTGGCCATCATGAACGTGCTCTACGACGGGTTGGCGGACAGCAAGTATCGCCCCTGCCCGCTGCTGGTGAAGTACGTCGAGGCGGGCTGGCTGGGCCGCAAGAGCGGACGCGGCTTCTACGACTATTCCGGCGACACGCCGGTTCCGACGCGATGAACCCGGTCGAACGCTACGAGGATCTGCCCGGCCAGGCGCGCATCTTCGCGCGGCCCGCCCCGGCCTGGCCGGCGATGGCGGCCTTCGCCGGCGCGGCCTGGCCGCCGCTGATCCTGACCCTGCCCTTCTGGCCGCCCAGCTCCTGGACGCCGGGGCGCGAGCTGGACTGGCGGCTGATGGTGCTGATCATCGGCCTGATCGCCGTGCCCGCCGGCCTGTGGCGCATCTCGGTCGAGCGGGCGCGCAGCGGGCGGCCGGCGACGCGACTGGGCGTGATCTGGCGCTTCATGCTGTTCGGCGGACTGCTGGCCGGCACGCTTCAGGTGGTGATGGCTCTGGCCTTGATGGTGGCGGGCTGGTTCGAGGCGGGCGGCTTCCTTCAGGCGCTGGGCGCCTCGGAGACGACCCTGCTGATCTTCGGCGTGGGCTTCCTGCCGATCACCATCGCCGGCGGCGTCAGCTACGGCCTGTGGGCCGGCCTTTGCGCCGCCTTCATCGCCTTCGAGGCCAAGCCGACGGTCAAGGACCGGCTGGGGCTGATGCCCAGGGCCTGAAGCCGACGCCACGGGGGAACGACGCGGATGACCGACCACAGCGCCGCTTCGCCGCCACTGGCCCCGGTCGAGGCCAGCGACCGCATCGCCGCGCTGGACGCCCTGCGCGGGCTGGCGGTTCTGGGCATACTCGCGGTCAACGCCGCCGCCTTCTCCCTGCCCCTGATGGTCTATGACGATCCGGCGCTGAGCCCGTTTCCGGTCGACGGGGCCAACGCCGTCGCGCGCTGGACGGTCGAGGTCTTCTTCCAGCAGAAGTTCATCACCCTGTTCGCCATGCTGTTCGGCGCATCGATCTATCTGGTCGGCGGCGAGCGGGGCGATGCGGCGCGCGGCGCCCTGCTGAAACGGCGGCTGCTGTGGCTGGCCGCCATCGCCCTGATCCACGGCCTGGGCTTCTGGTACGGCGACGTGCTGTTGCTCTACGCCTGGGCCGGCTTGTTCGTGTCTCTGATGCGGTCGATGCCGGCGCGGCGGCTGATCGGCCTGGGCCTGGGGCTGACCCTGCTTCTGGCCAGCCTACAGGCGGGAATGACCCTGTTCGCCGCCCACGGGCCCGAGGCCGTCACGCGCGAGTTCGGCCAGTCGCAGTTCAGCGCCGACATGGTGCGCCAGTCGATCGCCGCCTATCGCAGCGGCTGGGCCGGCGCGATGGGCCAGAACCTGGTCGCCTGGCTGATGATGCAGGGCATGAGCCTGACGGTCTTCGTCTTCTCGACCGTGCCGCTGATGATGCTGGGCATGGGGCTGTTCAAATCCGGCTTCCTCAGCGGTCGCGCGCCGACGGGTCTTTATCTGGCGCTGATCGCGCTGGCCGGCGCTTGGCTGGCGCTGCTGGGGCCGCTGGAGTGGCGAGAGCTGACCGCACCCGCGGGCGACGCCCGCCTGGCGACCGGCGGAACGGCCGGCGCGCTGGCGGCCTATCCGGTCGTCATCACCCTGGGCTACGCCAGCCTGGTCATCCTGACGGCGTCGCGCGGCGGCGGCTGGCTGCTCGCGCCGCTGCGGCCGGTGGGACGGATGGCGCTGACCAACTATCTGGCCCAGACGCTGATCATGACGTCGATCTTCTACATGCCCTGGGGCCCGCGCCTGTTCGGCCAGGTCGACTACGTCCAGCTGTGGGGCGTGGTCGTCGCGGTCTGGGTCCTGCAGCTGGCCTGGTCGCCGCTGTGGCTGTCGCGTTTTCGCATGGGGCCGGTGGAGTGGGTGTGGCGCCGCCTGACCTATGGCCGTCCCCTGCCGCTGCGAAAAGCCGGCTGAGCGCTTTTCCCGCGCCTGCGAAACGACTAACTGGAGGCCATGGCCGCCCCCGACACGCCCGCCGAAGCCTTCAAGCGCGCGCTTGGCCACGCCGCGCGCGCCTTGGCCGAGCAGCCCGAGCTTGAGGTGGTGTTCGGCTCGGACGGGCCGCGGGTGGCCGGCGGCGTCCTGACCCTGCCCCATCCGCCGCGCGATCCGTCCGGGCCCGAAAGCGCCAGTCTCCGCGGCCAGGCCGACCGGCTGGCCCTGCGCCTGGCCAATCACGACGAGGCGACCGACCGACGCCTGCGCCCCGCCGACGCCCAGGCCGCCGACGTCTTCGACGCCGCCGAACAGGCGCGGGTCGAGGCGGCGGGCTCGGAGTTCCTGGCCGGCGTGCGCGGCAATCTGGACGCGGCCCTGCTCACCCGTCTTGAAAAGACCGGCGCCCTGCGCGCCGCCGAGCCCAGCCGCGTGCCGCTGGCCGAGGCCGTAGGCCTGCTGGTGCGCGAACGGTTGACGGGCCGTCCCACCCCCGATGGCGCGGGGACCATGCTGGACCTGGTGCGCGCCGATCTGGAGGCGAAGGCCGGCGCGCGCCTGGACGCCCTGGCCGCCGCGGCCGCCGACCAGGCCG
Organism: Brevundimonas sp.; assembly: GCF_041911375.1. Lineage (GTDB taxonomy): Bacteria > Pseudomonadota > Alphaproteobacteria > Caulobacterales > Caulobacteraceae > Brevundimonas. The sequence continues at coordinate 8,446 of NZ_JAYRPA010000021.1, forward strand.
CCTTCGCCGTCAAGCTGCGCGAGGTGCTGCGCGCCCTGGATCTCGACCCCGGCGACGGCAAGGGCGACGACGCGTCCGAGGACTCGGGCGAGGACCAGCCCGATCCCCAGGATCCGGCGGCGGACGACGACCAGGACCAGGAGGAGGAAGATGACGGCGGCGAAGGCGCGCAGTCGATGGAGGGCGACGCCGACGATCAGACCGCCGAGGACGAGCGCGAGGCGCGGCCCGAGGGCGCCCCCGCCGATCCGAACGGCGAGGCGTCCGACGACGGCCCCGAACTGCAGGAGGGCGAACAGCCCAATCGCCAGCAGACCGCCGACGACGGCCGTGCGACCGACTTCTACCGCGTCTTCACCACCGCCTATGACGAGGTCGTGGACGCCGCGGACCTGTGCGACCCGATGGAGCTGGACCGGCTGCGCGGCCTGCTGGACAGCCAGCTGGCGATCCTGTCCAGCGTGGTGTCCCGCCTGGCCAACAAGCTGCAGCGTCGGCTGCTGGCCCAGCAGAACCGCTCGTGGATCTTCGATCTGGAAGAAGGGATGCTGGACACCGCCCGGCTGACCCGGATCGTCACCGACCCGACGGCGCCCCTGTCGTTCAAGGCCGAAAGCGAGAGCCCGTTCAGGGATACGGTGGTGACCCTGCTGCTGGACAACTCCGGCTCCATGCGCGGCCGGCCGATCATGGTGGCGGCGGTCTGCGCCGACATCCTGGCGCGCACGCTGGAGCGTTGCGGCGTGAAGGTCGAGATCCTGGGCTTCACCACCCGCGCCTGGAAGGGCGGCCAGTCCCGCGAGGCGTGGATCAGCGCCGGCAAGCCGGCCAACCCGGGCCGACTGAACGACCTGCGCCACATCATCTACAAGGCTGCCGACGCGCCGTGGCGCCGGGCCAAGAAGAACCTCGGTCTGATGATGCGCGAGGGGCTGCTGAAGGAGAACATCGACGGCGAGGCGCTGCAATGGGCGCACAACCGCTTGCTGGCCCGCACGGAGCAGCGGCGCATCCTGATGGTCATCTCCGACGGTTCGCCGGTCGACGACTCGACCCAGTCGGCCAACGCCGCCCTCTATCTGGACAAGCATCTGCGCCAGGTGATCGCCGAGATCGAGGACCGGTCGCCCGTCGAACTGCTGGCCATCGGCATCGGCCACGACGTGACCCGCTGGTACCGCAAGGCCCTGACCATCGTGGACGTGGAGCAGCTGGCCGGCGCCATGACCGAGAAGCTGGCCGAACTGTTCGAGCAGGAAGGCCCCGCCGGGCCGACGCGCCGGGTGCAGCGGAAGCTGGCCGCGTGAGGGGTCCGCCGCGTCTGGCCGCCGCCTGGGCGGCCCTGTGCCTGACCGCCTGCGCCGCCTCTCTGGGCGCGCCCCGTCCCGCGCCGATGATCGCGACGGGCTGGACGCCGGCGACGGCCGAGCTTAAGCGCGTCGGGCTGGGCCTGCCCGGCGGCGCGATCCTGGCGCCGAACGCCCGGTTCGCGGGCGGGATCGAGATCGTCGCCGACGCGGCCTCGCCGCTGCACAGCCTGTCGGACCTGAAGCTGACGGGGGACGGCGGATTCGTCACCGTATCCGACGGCGGCGATCTGGTGCGCGGGCGGCTGCGGCTGGACGAGACCGGCCGTCTGGTCGGCGTGGACGGCCTTGCATTCCGCCGCCTGACCCTGACCGACGGATCGCCGATCGCGGACAAGGCGGACGGCGACGCTGAAGGCCTGGCCCTCACGCCGTCGGGCGATGTGCTGGTCAGCTTCGAACGCCGCCACCGCATCTGGAACTACGGCGCCCTGGCCGCCCTGCGGGACCGCCCCGCGCCCGTCCCGTCGCCGGATCATCCGTTCACGGAAAACGAGGGCATGGAGGGCCTGTCCGCGGCGCCCGACGGCTGGCGCGCGGCGGGCGAGGACGGCGGCGTTTGGGACTGCACGACCCGGGCCTGCAATGTCGCCGCGCCCCCGTCGACGCCCGTGACCGACGGCGACTTCCGCACCACCGGCCTGGACCGCGATCCGTCCGGCGACGGCTGGTTCGCGGTGCAGCGTCGCTTTCGTCCGCCGCTGGACGTCCGCGCGCAGGTTCGACGCATGGGCCGCGACGGCGCCCTGGGCCCCGTTCTCGTGGAGCTGAAGCTACCGGGGACCACCGACAATTTCGAAGGCGTGGCTGCAGAGGCGCGGAACGGCGCGACGCGGCTCTACATCCTGTCGGACGACAACCTCAATCCCATGCAGCGGACGCTGCTGCTGGCCTTCGACATCCGCTAGCGGCTAGGGTTCAGGCCGCGCCCGCCCACTGGGTCGCCCGTCGGCCGCCTTCCGGCGCCTGCAACGCCTTGACGAAGTCGTCGCGCCAGATCGACACGTCGGTGTCGCGCACCACCTTCATCAGCGCCTCCCATTTCCGGATACGCTCGGCCAGCGGCATGGTCAGGGCCTTGTGGATGGCGTCCGACAGCTCCTCGCGGCTGTAGGGATTGACCAGCAGGGCCTCGCCCATCTGTTCGGCCGCGCCCGCGAACCGCGACAGGATCAGCACGCCCGGATCGTCCGGGTTCTGGGCGCAGACATACTCCTTGGCCACCAGGTTCATGCCGTCGCGCAGCGGCGTGACCAGCCCGACCTTGGCGGCCCGGTAGATGCCCGCCAGCTGGTCGCGGCGATAGGTGCGGTTCAGATAGCGGATCGGCTGCCAATCCATGTCGGCGAAGGCGCCGTTGATGCGGCCGGCCAGGGCGTCCAGCCGCGCGCGGATGTCCTGGTAGCTGTCCACGTCGTCACGCGAGATGGGCGTTACCTGAAGCAGGAACACCTCCCCGCGCATCGACGCATTGTCCTGAAGGAACTGCTCGTAACCCAGCAGCCGCTCTTCCAGACCCTTGGAATAGTCCAGCCGGTCCACGCCCACGATCATCGAGCGGAACACCGCCGAGGCCGCCATCCGGTCGTAGGTGCGCGCGCCCAGCGTGGAATTGCGCGCCGCCAGAAAGCCGTCGACGTCGATGCCGATCGGAAAGACGCCGGTCTGGACCTTGCGCCCGAAACACTCCAGCCCGCCGTGGCCGAACAGCTCGCCGTGCGCTTCGCTGACCACATAGTCGGTGAACAGGTCGCTCCATTCCTGGGTGTGGAAGCCGATCAGGTCGAAATCGAACATCGATTCCACCAGCCGGCGATGGTGGGGCAGGGTCACCAGCAGCTGACGCGCCGGCCAGGGCGTGTGCAGGAAGAAGCCGATCCGGTTGCGAACGCCCAGCCGGCGCAGGTCCCGCGCCATGGGGATCATGTGGTAGTCGTGGATCCAGATCATGTCGTCCGGCTGGATCAGCGGCGCCAGGACCTCGGCGAACCGCCGGTTCACCCGTTCGTATCCCTCTCCGTAGGACCGTTCGTACTGCGCCAGGTCGATGCGGTGGTGGAACAGCGGCCACAGCGTCTTGTTGGCGTAGCCGTTGTAGTATTCGTCGACGTCCTGGGCCTCCAGGTCGACCAGACCGACGGTGACGCCGGCCCGGTCCTCGATCTTCACCTCGCCGGTCCAGTGGTCGACCGTCTCGCCCGACCACCCGAACCAGAGGCCGTCGTATTTCCTGAGGGCGGCGGAAAGGGCCATGGCGAGGCCCCCGGCGGACCCGGCGGCGGGGTCCACGGGCGCCGAGACGCGGTTGGAAACGACGATCAGGCGGCTCATGACTTCACTTCAGACGGCGACCCCGGCCTCGGGGTCCGGACATTAACGCACATCGGTCCACGAACGGCTCAACAGCACGGCGCAATTGATGATGCCGACCAGGGAATAGGTCTGCGGATAGTTGCCCCACAGCTCCCCGTCCTCCAGGGCGATGTCCTCGCTGAGCAGACCCGCGGACGTGCGGCGGCTCAACATCTCCTCGAAGATGGTGCGCGCCTCCTCGACCCGGCCGTTCTGGTGCAACGCCTCGATGAACCAGAAGGTGCAGAAGTTGAACGCCGTCTCGGGCTCGCCGAAATCGTCCGGCTCGACGTAACGGAACAGATACGGCCCCTTCTTTAGGTCGCGTTCGATGGCGTCGAAGGTGGCGACCTGGCGCGGATCGCGCGCATCCAGAAAGCCCAAATCCGTCAGCTGCAGCAGCGAGGCGTCCAGTTCGGTTCCGCCGAAGCTGGCGGCGAACCGGCCCTCTTCTGGCAGGAAGGCCTCCTTCTCGATCCGCTCACGGATGATATCGGCCCGGCCGGCCCAGTATTCGACGCGCGAGGTCAGGCCCAGGTGCCTGGCCGCCTTGGCCAGGCGGTCGCAGGCGGCCCAGCACATGACCGACGAATAGGTATGGACCCGCGCGATGGTGCGGAACTCCCACAGACCGGCGTCGGTCTGATCGTGCATGGCGAAGGCCCGCTCGCCGACCTTCTCCAGCGCATAGAAGTCATCGACGGTGCCCGAACGCAGCAGCCGCTGATCGTAGAAGGCCTGAACCAGCGGCAGGACGATCTGGCCGTACACGTCGTGCTGCAGATGCTCGTGCGCCTGATTGCCGATACGGACCGGCTTCATGCCGCGATAACCCTCGACGCTGTCGATGATGCTCTCGCCGATGCCGGGCTCCAGCCCCACGCCATAGACCGGCTGGACGTGGCCGCCGGCCGCGTCGTCCACCAGATTCCTCAGATAGACCAGGTAGTTCTCCAGGATGTCGACCGCGCCCAGCCGGTTCAGCGCCCGCACGGTGTAATAGGCGTCCCGGATCCAGCAGTAGCGATAGTCCCAGTTCCGGCCGCTCTCGGGGAATTCGGGCACCGAGGTGGTCATGGCCGCGACGATGGCGCCCGTCTCCTCATAGGCGCACAGCTTCAGCGTGATGGCCGCGCGGATCACCGCCTCCTGCCAGTCCAGCGGCAGATACAGCTTCCTGACCCAGTCCTGCCAATAGGCGATGGTGCGGTCCAGCGCCGCCTGCACGCCGGGGCCGACATCCTGGTCGTAGCCCTCGTCGGGACCGAAGAAGAAGGCGTATTCGCGCTCCAGCCTGAATGTGCGCGCGTTCAGCACGTGCGAAACCGGACAGTCCGTGGTCAGGCGGAACGTCACGTCCGGGCAAAGGAAGCGGATATGGTTCGAGCCGGAGGTGTAAGGCGCCGGCCGCGCGCCCCAGTCCGCCGAAGGCTTCAGCCGCACGCGGATCCGCGGCGTGCCGTCCAGGGGGCGCACGATGCGCCCGAACGCCAGCGGCCGGTAGGTGCGCGAGTGCTTGGGATGGCGCGGGGCGAAGTCGAGAATCTCGACCGCCGATCCGTCTTCGGCGGTCAGGACGGTGCGCAGCACGGGGGTGTTGCGGACATAGGCCTGGCTGACGTGCTTCAGCCCGTCGAGTTCGATGGCCCAGAACCCGTGCTCGGGCTCTTCGCCGTTCATCAGCGCTGAAAAGACCGGGTCGCCGTCCACGCGCGGCGCGCAGGCCCAGACGAACCGGCCCTGCCGGTCGATCAGGGCGCTGATGGCGCAGTTTCCGATGGGCCAGAGGTCGAGATTGGGCTTCATGTCAGGCCTCCACCACGGCTTCGAGCCAGGTCAGCACGGCGTCCACGTCTTCCAGCCGGTATCGCGCCGCCGTCGGCCGCCCAGGCCCCACCAGCACTCCATAGCCGCCCAGCGCCGCAGCGGCCCGGAAGCCGTCCTCGTCCGTCACGTCGTCGCCCAGCATGACCGGCGCCGCGCCCTGAAAGGGCGGCTCGCGCATGAAGGCGGTCAGGGCCGTGCCCTTGGTGGCGCCGGGCGTCTTGAGCTCCAGCACCATGTGGCCGGGCTGGAGCGTCAGCCCCGTCTCGTCGCTGAGCCGGCGCGCCAGAACCTCGGCGGCGGCCGCCTGGTCCGGCGCCTGGCGGTAGTGCAGCCCCGCGGCCACGCCCTTGTCTTCCACGATCATCCCCGGCCGCTCCGCCGCGAAGGCGTTGAAGGCTTCCAGCGCCCGGGCCACGCCCTTGTCCGCGGCCCCCCGCTCGATGGACCCGTCGCGACGCCGACGCTCCAGCCCGTGCACCCCCGAGGCGGAGGTCATGGCCCCGTCGGCGATGCGGTCGATCTCGGCGATGGTGCGGCCGCTGACGATGGCGACACGCCCCTCGAGCCGCGTCTCCAGCGCCTTCAGAACGGCCGTGCGGCGGGCGACGGGTCGCACCGCGTCCGGCGTCGGCGCCAGGGGCGCCAGGACGCCGTCCATGTCGAGGAACAGGGCGACGCCATCGGCCCGAGCAGGAGGAGACGACAGGATGTGATCGGCGGTTCCGACGTGAGACGGCATATAGCGAGAGACTCTCTGACTCGATGATTTCCCCACCAGCCTAACGCACCACCCCGGCAAAGGTTGACGCGGAATCGACATCATCGTCTGAAAGGGAGCCGTTGCGCGCAGCCGTGGGATGCGGCAGACCGCGCGACTCGAAGAAGGAGAGCCCGCCGTACGGGCCTGTCGCCAATGACCGAGATCGTCCAGTCCTCGCCAGAAGACATCGTCACCATGACCGATCGCGCCCGGGAGGTGATCCGCCTGAATGTCGAGGCGCTGGAGGCGCTGGAGCGCTCCATCGACGTATCGGTCGCCCGCGCCGCCGACGTGATCATGAGCCGGCCCGGCTATGTCGTGGTCACGGGCATGGGCAAGTCGGGCCACATCGGCGGCAAGATCGCCGCGACCCTGGCGTCGACCGGAACCAACGCCTTCTTCGTCCACCCCGCCGAGATGAGCCACGGCGACCTGGGCATGCTGCGCCCGGACGTCACCGTCCTGGCCCTGTCGAACTCCGGCGAGAGCCGCGAACTGCGCGATCCCCTGCTCTTCTGCCAGCGCAACGGCATCCCGGTCATCGCCATCACCCAGCGCCCGACCAGTTTCCTGGGTCGCAACGCCGCGGTCTGCCTGACCATGCCCAAGGTCGCCGAGGCCTGCCCCAACGGCCTGGCGCCCACCACCTCGACCTTGATGAGCCTGGCGCTGGGCGACGCCCTGGCCATGGTGCTGATGGATCGTCGCGGGTTCACCGCCATGGATTTCGGCCTTCACCATCCGGGCGGGGCGCTGGGCATGAGCCTTCAGAGCGTGCGGGAATGGATGGGCGACAACGCCGCCGCTCCCGCCGCCGTGCCGCTGATCGCCAGCTTCAGCGAAGTGGTCTCGGCCGTCACCGAGGGCCGCAAGGGCGCGGTGGCGGTTCTCCATCCCGACGAAACGCTGGCCGGCATCGTCACGGACGGCGACATCCGCCGCGCCTTCCAGCGGGACATCACGGGCCTGACGGCCGCTGAAATCATGAGCCCGAACCCGATCACGGTCGACCCGGACGCGCGCATGAGCGATGTCGTCGACCTGCTGACCGCCAACAAGATCGCCAACCTGTTCGTGGTCGAGGACGGCCGGCCTACGGCCATCGTCCACATCGCGGAACTGATGCAGGCGGGCTACGTCTCCTGACCATGCGGGTTCTCTACGACGTGAGCCGGCTGCTGAGCCGGGCCGAGCGCACCGCGCCCACGGGCGTCGATCGCGTGTGCCTGGCCTACGCCGAATGGCTGGAGGGGCGGCCGGACGTGGTGATGATCCCCGTCCGCGGCCGCAAGGGTCGGCTGGTCGCCGTGGACCAGACCTGGTTCCGGAACTTCGTGCGCAATCTTCGGGCCCGCTGGGACGGCCGCACCGTCAATGGCGCCGCGCGCCACGAGGCGCGCCTGCTCGCCGCCCTGAGCCACGACCAGCGCCCGGCCGAATCCGTGATCTGCCCGCCGCCGGACGCCGCCCTCAAGCCGGCGCGGGACAAGCCCCGCGTGCTGCGCCAGTTCTTCCGCTCGCGCCACGCCGCGCCGCTGCCGCCGGCGGACCTCTATCTCAACGTCGGCCACACCACCCTGCACGAGGCCGACGCGCTTGTGGCGCTGGAGGAGGCGGGGATCGCGCGGGTCGTGATGATCCACGACCTGATTCCGATCACCCACCCGGAGTTCTGCCGCCCGGGCGACGCCGACAAGCATCGCGCCCGTGTCGTGCACGCCCTTCGTCACGCGAGCAGCATCCTGGTCAACTCGCAACACACCGCCGATGAGCTGAGCGCCTTCGCGGAACGCGAGAACCTGTCCGCGCCACCCGTCCATGTCGCCCACCTGGGCATCGAGACGGCCTTCGCCCCCGGCGACGCGGTCCGCGCGAGCCGGCCCTATTTCATCCACGTCGGCACGATCGAGGCGCGCAAGAACCTGGCTCAGTTGCTGACCCTGTGGCGCCGGCTGGAGGAGCGGCTGGGCGAGCGCACGCCGTCGCTGGTGCTGGTCGGCCGCTATGGGTGGGAGAATGAAACGGTGCTGGATCACCTCCAGCGCTCGCCCAATCTGCGCGGCGTGGTGCATCAGGCGGAGAACCTGTCCGACGGCGCGCTGGTGCGGCTTATGCGCGGCGCCCGCGCGGTCCTGGCGCCGTCGGCGGTGGAAGGCTTCGACCTGCCCGCCGTGGAGGCCTGCGCCCTGGGCGCGCCGCTGATCGCCTCCGACATCCCTCCGCATCGCGAGCTGACGCCCCAGGCCCAGTTGATCGATCCGCTGGACGGCCTGGGCTGGCTGCAGGCCATTGAACACGCGACCCTGTCGGAACCGCCCGCGGGCGTCGCGACCTTCCAGCCTCCTCGCTGGAGCGATCACTTCGACACCGTCGCGCGGGCCGTCGGGCTCGGTGCGTCATCGCCTCTGGCGGCGCGTGGCGAAGGCGAGTAAGCAAAACGTCGAACAAGGGGCTGAATGGCTTTCATGACGCGTACCATCCTGCCGCTGATGATCGTCGCCATCCTGGGCGGCTGCTCGACCCTGCCACGCGACGGGCCTTCCGCCCGGTCGGTGGATTCCGGCGCGACGAGCCCGGACGCCCTGGGCGGCTACGCCCTGGTCGAGCTGGATTACGAGGTCAGCGAACGAATCAAGGCGGTGCCGCCGCAATTCTTCGGTTCCCTGATGGCCGCCTCGAGCGACCAGCCGCTGGACCTGATCGGCGTCGGCGACGGCCTTCAGATCCAGATCATCGAGCCCGGCGGCACGCTGTTCGGCGGCGGCGTCGGCGGCGGGTCCGGGTCCGGCCTCCAGTCGGGCAATCAGGCTCTGCCGGCGCAGGTCGTTGACCGTTCCGGCTCGGTGTCGATCCCCTTCGCGGGCCCCGTGCGGGTCCAGGGCCTGACCCCGCCCCAGGCCGCCGCCGCCATTCGCCGCGCCCTGACCGGCAAGGTGGCCAATCCGCAGATCACGGTCTTCGTGGCGCAGAACGCCTCGAACTCGGTCACCGTCCTGGGCGACGTGCGCCAGCCGGGCCGCAAGCCCCTGTCGGTCAACAGCAACCGCCTGCTGGACGTGCTGGGCGAGGCCGGCGGGTCCGAGCGGCCGGTCGACGACATGATGGTCACCATCCAGCGCGGCGGCGAGACCTACGCCGCGCCGCTCGGCGTGGTGACGACCTCGTTCGAGGAGAACGTCCGGCTGCAGCCCGGAGACCTGGTCAACTTCGCCTACAAGCCCCGCCGCTTCAGCACCTTCGGCGCCCTGGGCGCAGTGGCCCAGGTCGACATGCCGCCCGGCCCCGTCACCCTGGCCGGCGCCTTGAGCCGCGTTTCGGGGCTGAACACCAACACGGCCAACGCCAGCCGCGTGATGGTCTTCCGCTTCGAGCGGCCCGAGGTGGCCGAGGCGCTGGGCGTGACCCAGCCGGCGACCCCGCGCGGCGTGCCGATCGTCTATCAGCTGGACTTCAACAACGCCGCCAACGTCTTTGCGGCCAGCAACATGCAGATCATGCCGGAAGACGTGGTCTATGTGCCGCTGGCCAATGCGGCCGAGGCGCGCAAGTTCTTCGAGTTCGTCCAGAGCATCACGCGCGTCATCTACGATGTGTCGGTGACCAGCGCGATCAACGTGGACTGACGGCCTTGAGGCCCTGGCGTCTCCTGCCGCGCTTGCGGGGCGAGACATCGGGGCCTCCCCTGTCCGACAGCGACCCCTTCGCTGCGCCGGATCGTCCCGCCCGCGCCGACGCCCTGTCGCTGGCCCTGTCGGAGATGGAGGCCGCGGCGCGCGAGGTCTATGCGCTTCACGGCCTGCCGACCCGTCCCGGCCATTACGAACGCGGTCCGCGCGCCCGACGCTGGCGCTTCATCGCCGAGCACCTGACGCCGCAGGAACGGTTCGAGCGCGCCCTGGCCCATCCGCGGGAGGCCGGCTGGCGCTTCGCACGCCTGGAGAACCTCGGCGAGCGGTCGAACAGGCCCGATCTGGCCGCCGCCTCGGCCCTGCTGACGCTGGCCGCGCGGCTTCGCCAGGCGCGCCAGGGGCCGCTGGGCGCCGACGACCTGTTGACCGCGATGGAGCTGGGCGCCACCTGGCGGGCCAATCGGGAAATCATCCTGGCGGCGCGGCCAGCCGACGCCGACGCCGCCAAGGCGCCGCGCCGCAAGCGTCGGCGACCATCGGCTGACGCCGCGGCTTCGTCGCGCTAGACAGCCCGCTTCTCCTCCCCCCGAAAGCCGCTTCTCCCATGACCGACGCCGCCCGATCCTCCGCCAGCCAGCCGCCCGCGACCCAGCCCGTCGGGCGCATCATCGCCATGCCGGCGGACACCAACCCCGAGGGCGACATCTTCGGCGGCTGGCTGCTGGCGCAGATGGACGTGGCCGGCGCCACCCCCGCCTTCGAACTGGCCTGCGGTCGCTGCGCCACCGTGGCGCTGGACGGCATGGTCTTTCACCAGCCCGTCTCGGTCGGCGACGAGGTCAGCATCTACGCCGAGGTGATCGGCTCTGGCCGCACCTCGATCCGGGTTCATGTCGAGGCGTGGAAGCGGGCGCGCGGCCAGGCGCAGGCCGCCTCGGTGCGCGTGACCCAGGGCGTCTTCACCTATGTCGCCATCGACGAGAACCGCAAGCCCCGCCCCCTGCCCGGCAAGGCGTAGGAGGGCGGAAATCCCGACCTCCAGGGTCGGAAATCTTGACCTGAAGCCGGGGCGGGCCTACGTCCCGGCCATGGCCATCCGTCGCATTCTCACCATCGACAACGCCGCCGACCTGGCGGTCCTGAAGCAGGTCTCCAAGCCCGTCGCCGCGGTCGACGACGCCGTCCGCACCCTGATGGACGACATGCTGGAGACCATGTACGCCGCGCCCGGCATCGGCCTGGCCGCCGTGCAGATCGGCGCGCTGGACCGCGTCATCGTGATGGATCTGGGCGACAAGGACGGAGTGGTCTGCGAGACCGAGGAAGAGGCGGCCGAGAACGCCGAAGCGCGCAAGAACCCGCGCTTCTTCGCCAATCCCGAAATCCTCTGGGCGTCGGACGAGCTCTACACCTACGAGGAAGGGTGCCTGTCGATCCCTGAGTATTTCGACAAGGTGGAACGCCCCGCCCGCGTCCGCATTCGCTACCTGAACCGTGACGGGCAGCAGGTCGAGGAAGAGGCCTCCGGCCTCTACGCCGTCTGCATCCAGCACGAGATGGACCACCTTAACGGCGTGCTCTTCATCGACCACCTGTCCCGGCTCAAGCGCGAGCGCGCCGTGACCAAGGTCAAGAAGGCCGCCCGAGACAGGATCGCCGCCTGATGAGCCGACGCACCGCCCGCCTTCCTCGCCGGGGCCAATCCCTGGTCATCGACACCAACGGCCGCCGCCGCCTGACGCGCAACCAGAAGGTCGGGGTGGCCAGCGTGGCGACCTTGGCCGGCGTGGCGCTGCTGGGCGTGGTGGCGGGTCTGCTGCTGGACCGCCTGCTGGATTTCGACGACGCCCTGGACGCCGGCGGCGAGTGGGACGAGGGCGGCGGCGTCTTCACCCGCTGGCAGTAGGCGCGCCAAACCTCTAAAGCCACGCCCATGCGCCTCGCCTTCATGGGTACCCCCGAATTCGCCGTTCCGTCCCTGGCCGAGCTGATCGCCTCGGGCCACGAGATCGTCGCCGTCTATTCCCAGCCGCCGCGCCCCAAGGGCCGGGGCCAGAAGCTGACGCCCTCTCCAGTCCACGCCTTCGCCGAGACCATGGGCCTGCCCGTCTTCACGCCCGAAAGCCTGAAGGCGCAGGACGCGATCGACACCTTCCAGAGCCTGGATCTCGACGCCGCCTGCGTCGTCGCCTACGGCCAGATCCTGAAGCCCGCCGTGCTGGAGGCGCCCCGCCTGGGCTGCTTCAACCTGCATGGCTCGCTGCTGCCGCGCTGGCGGGGCGCCGCGCCGATCCAGCGCGCCATCATGGCCGGCGACGCCCAGACCGGCGTCCAGATCATGCAGATGAGCGAGGGTCTGGACGAAGGCCCCATCCTGTTGAGCGAGGTCATGGACATCCGCGCCGACGACACGGCCGCCTCCCTGTCCGAGCGCATGGCCCATGTCGGGGCCGGCCTGTGGCCCCGCGCCCTGGCGGCTATCGAGCGCGGCGGCGTCGCCCCGGTCGAACAGGTCGGCGAGCCGACCTATGCGAAGAAGATCACCCCTGCCGAGGCGCGCATCGACTGGACCCGCCCGGCGACAGAGGTGGACGCCCGCATTCGCGGCCTGTCGCCCTTCCCGGGGGCCTGGTTCGAGGCGCCGTCCGATCAGGCGCCGGTGCGGATCAAGGCCCTGCTGTCGGCCCTGGCGGAAGACTCGGGCGCGCCCGGCGCGGTTATGGACGACGCCCTGACGGTGGCCTGCGGCGCGGGCGCCGTGCGCCTGCTCCGCGTCCAGCGCGAGGGCAAGGCGGCCCAGGCGACGGACGAGATGCTGCGCGGCTTCGCCCTTCCCGCCGGGACCATTTTAGGCTGACAGATTAAACTCTCGGCCTAGAATTTCCCAAAGCGCTTTCGCACTCTCAGAGGTCAGTTGGAAAGTTTGGCTTTGGCTATTTGGCTTTGCTCGATCCGCTGAACCTAGGGTGTCGATTTGCAAAAAGACGCGCCCATCTCTCTTGAACACGCCGTAGTGGCCGGTGACGTGGGTCGGATGCAGCTTTAGATCGCGTTCTCTATTGAGCGGCTGAAACTGATCGATGACGGCCATGTGGAGTTCCTGAGTGCCTAGGTACAAACTCACTATCGAATACGACGGCACGGCCTACAACGGCTTCCAGGCCCAGGACGGCCAGCCGACCGTGCAGGGCGCGATCGAAGCCGCCATCCTGGCCTTTTCGGGCGAGCGCATCCGCATCGCCGCCGCCGGCCGCACCGACACCGGCGTCCACGCCCTGGAGCAGGTGATCCACGCCGACCTGGCGCGGGCCTGGCCCGCCGACACCGTCCTGAACGCCCTGAACGCCCATCTGGTGCGCGAGGATGTCTGCATCCTGGCGGCCGAGCCGGCGCCCGATCCCGACTGGCACGCGCGGTTCTCGGCGACCGGCCGGGGTTATCTGTACCGCATTCTCAATCGCCGGCCCCAGCCCGTGCTGGAGCGCGACCGGGTCTGGCACGTCAAGAAGCCGCTGGACGCCGAGGCCATGCACCACGCCGCCCAGGTGCTGGTCGGCCATCACGACTTCACCACCTTCCGCGATGTGGGCTGCCAGTCGAAGTCGCCGGTCAAGACGCTGGACGTCGCCCGCGTGACCCGCCTGGGCCAAGAGGTGCATCTGGTCTTCCAGGCCCGCAGCTTCCTGCATCGCCAGGTCCGGTCGATGGCCGGAACCCTGGTCGAAGTGGGCCTGGGCCGCTGGACCGCCCACGACGTGAAACAGGCGCTGGACGCCCGCGACCGCGCCGCCTGCGGCCCGGTCGCGCCCTCGGCGGGGCTATATCTGTCGGGCGTCCGCTACGATTGAACCGATCCTCCCCGCCTGCCGGGGAGGAGGGTCCGATCAGACCTTGGACAGGATCAGCGTGCCGTTCGTGCCGCCGAAGCCGAAGCTGTTGGACATGACGTGGGTCAGTTCGACGTCCTTGCGCGCGCGCAGGATCGGCATGCCCTCGAAGGCCGGATCGAGGTTTTCGATATGGGCGCTCTCGGCTGCGAAGCCGTTCTTCATCATCAGCAGGCAGTAGATCGCCTCCTGCGCCCCCGCCGCGCCGAGCGAGTGGCCCGTCAGCGACTTGGTCGAGGAGATCATCGGCATGGCGTCGCCGAACACCGCGCGCACCGCCTCCATCTCCTTGGCGTCGCCGACCGGGGTCGAGGTGCCGTGCGGGTTCAGATAGTCTATCTTGGGATTGCCGGCCTGCTCCAGCGCGATCTTCATGCAGCGCTGGGCGCCCTCGCCCGACGGTGCCACCATGTCATAGCCGTCGGCGTTGGCGCCATAGCCGGTGACCTCGGCCCAGATGGTCGCGCCGCGCGCCTTGGCCCGTTCGTATTCCTCCAGCACCACGATCCCGGCCCCGCCGGCGATGACAAAGCCGTCGCGGTCCTTGTCATAGGCGCGGCTGGCGACCGAGGGGGTGTCGTTGAAGTCGGACGACATGGCGCCCATGGCGTCGAACATGTTGGACATGGACCAGTCGATGTCCTCGCAGCCGCCGGCGAAGACGACGTCCTGCTTGCCCCACTGGATCTGTTCGACCGCGGCGCCGATGCAGTGGGCGCTGGTCGCGCAGGCCGAGCTGATCGAATAGTTGAGGCCGCGCATCTGGAACCAGGTCGACAGCACCGCCGACGGCCCCGACGCCATAGCCTTGGGCACGGCGAACGGACCAACGCGCTTGGGCGAGCCCTTCTCCACCGTGGTGGCCGCCGCCTGCAGAATGACCTGGGTCGAGGGGCCGCCCTCGCCCACGATCAGGCCGATGCGGTCGTCGCGGATTTCCTCGGCCGTCATGCCCGACGACTTCAACGCCTCCTCGAAGGCGATGTGCCCCCAGGCCGTGCCGTTGGCCAGGAAGCGGGCGGCGCGGCGGTCGACCAGCTCCTCCCACGGACCGATCTTGGGCGGCGCCCAGACCTGGCTGCGGAAGCCGTACTTGGCGTGATCGGCGGCGTGGACGACGCCCGAACGCGCCTCGCGCAGGGACTGGGTGACCTCTTCGGCGCCGTGGCCGATGGAGGAGACGATGCCAAGGCCGGTGACGACGACGCGACGCATGGGAAAATCCTTCTTGCTGCTAGCGACTCCTCCCGGAGCCGGCCGCTGGTTCGCGGCTCTATATGGGGGTTCAGCCGCCGGCTGCTTCATCCTTGGCGCCGAACAGACCCACTCGCATGTCATTGCAGGTGTAGATCACCTCGCCGTCGGCCTCCAGCACGCCGTCGGCGATGCCCATCACCAGTTTGCGATTGATCACGCGCTTCAGGTCGATCTTGTAGACGACCTTCTTGATGTCCGGCGTCACCTGGCCGGTGAACTTGACGTCGCCGACGCCCAGGGCGCGGCCGCGGCCGGGGCCGCCGATCCAGCCCAGGTAGAAGCCGACCAGCTGCCACATGGCGTCCAGGCCCAGGCAGCCGGGCATCACCGGGTCGCCGATGAAGTGGCACTGGAAGAACCAGAGGTCCGGATGGATGTCGAGTTCGGCCTCGACATAGCCCTTGCCGTGGGCGCCGCCGTCCGCGTTGATCTGGGTGATCCGGTCGAACATCAGCATCGGCGGGGCGGGCAGCTGGGCGTTGCCGGGACCGAACAGCTCGCCGCGCCCGGAGGCGAGAAGGGCCTCGTGATCGAAGGACGAGGGGTATTTCGACTGGGTCAAGGCGGTTCCGTTCCGTCAGCTGTTGCGGGCGGGTTACACGACCACGCCGCTTCGCTCAACAGACAGCCGCCTCAGCCCCGGCCGGTTCCCGCCGGGCGGTTGGCGTTGCACAGCGCCCGCGACTGGACGCCGAAGACCGCACGCTCGCTGACCCAGCCCTCCAGACGCCGGGCCCGCACCCGGCACCAGCCGTCCTCGCACTCGTCCAGCGACACGATGGAACGGGGCTGCAGCCGCGCCCGGACCGGCGAGGTCTGCGACTTGCCGGCGTGAATGGGGATCTCGGCGTCGGTGTTGTTGAACACAGAGCGGCGGCCCGACGAGACGGTGCGGTGGATCCACGCCACGGCGCCTTCCGGGTCGCAGACCTTGCGCCATTCAGTGGTCTCGGCGATCACCTGCACCGGCAGGCCCGCGGCGCGGTATTCCCACAGGATCGGATAATCCAGGCCCGGCCCCTGCCGCGCGCGGACGTGCGAGGACTTCAGCGAGATCCAGCGCGGCACCTCCAGCCCGGTCGGCGTCGGCCGGCCGTCGGGCATGGTCTGGCCCGCGCCCGCCATCACGGCCAGGCCCAGGACGCCCGCCAGGATCGGCGCCCGTCGCAGGCTGCGACGGCGAAGGCTTTGGAAGATGAAGGCGGCTTTGCTAGACACCGAGGCACGACCCGTCGCACGCGGGCTTTCGATCCCCGTTGAATCGCCGCCCGCAGACCAAGGCCCGCAATGTCCGCCCCCAAGCTTAAGGTCGTGTTAACCAGACGCCTGCCGGACGCGGTCGAGACGCGGATGCGCGAGCTGTTCGACGCCGAGCTGAACCTGACCGACCGCCCGGTGGACCGCGCGGCGCTGGAGGCCGCCGTCCAGCGCGCCCAGGTTCTGGTCCCCACCATCACCGACGTGATCGACGCCGGGCTGATCGCGGCGGCGGGCGACCAGCTGAAGATGATCGCCAACTTCGGCGCCGGCGTGGACCACATCGACGTCGAGGCGGCGGTGGCGCGCGGGATCATCGTCACCAACACCCCCGGCGTCCTGACCGAGGACACCGCCGACTTGGCCATGAGCCTGATCCTGGCCGTCAGCCGCCGCATCGTCGAGGGCGCCCAGGTCGTGGCCGACGGCCGGTTCGAGGGCTGGACCCCGACCTGGATGTGCGGCCGCAAGCTGTGGGGCAAGCGGCTGGGGATCGTCGGCATGGGCCGCATCGGCCAAGCCCTGGCCCGGCGCGCCCGCGCCTTCGGCCTTCAGGTCCACTACCACAACCGAAAGCCCGTCCCGGCCCTGATCGAGGAGGAGCTGGGCGCCACCTACTGGGACGACCTCGACCAGATGCTGTCGCGCATGGACATCATCTCGCTGAACTGCCCGGCGACCCGGGACACCCACCATCTGCTGTCGGCCGGACGTCTGGCGCGGCTGCAGCCGCACGCCATCCTGGTCAACACCGCGCGGGGCGAACTGATCGACGAGGCGGCCCTGGCCCAGGCCGTGGCCATGCGCGCCCTATCCGGCGTCGGCCTGGACGTGTTCGAGAACGAGCCGGCCATCCATCCCGGCCTGCTGGGCCAGCCGAACGTCGTGCTTCTGCCCCATCTGGGTTCGGCCACCCTGGAGGCGCGACAGGACATGGGCGACCGCGTCATCGCCAATGTCATGACCTTCCAGAACGGTCACCGCCCGCCGGACCGCGTCATTCCCGCGATGCTCTAGGCGGCGATTTCACACGCCTGTCCGACCGCCCTCATACGCCTGTCGAAAACGCCGTTCAGGAACGGAACCGTCGGCGACGCGCCTCGTTTCCGGCGACCTGTTCGAGGAAGCGTGCGTTGGACTCCTACTACTGCATCGTCAATCTGCCCGGCGTGCCGGTGCGGGACATCTGCGTTCTGGACGCCGCGTCGGACGAGACGGCCAACCGCGCGCTGGAAGACGTCGCCCGGCGCTGGGTCGGCTTCGAGACCCTCTATCTCTACCGCGGCGAGCGGATCGTCACGGTGCTCAGCAATCCGGCGCTGGGCTTCGCCGAGCCCTTGGCGGACCTGGGTCTGCCCGACCTGGCCATGCCGGTGCGCTTCGCCACCGCGGCCTGAGGCTCAGCCGCCGCAGACCGGGCATTGCGGGTCCGCCGCCACGCGCACGGTGCGGGCCGATCCCGCCAGGCCGTCATAGAGCAGCAGCCGGCCCCGCAGCGGTTCGCCCGCGCCCACGATCAGCTTGATCGTCTCAAGCGCCGCCATCGATCCGATCACCCCGGCCAGGGCGCCGACCACGCCCACGCGGGCGCAGGTCTCGGCGTCCGGCGGCGCCTCGGGGACCAGGCATTGGTAGCAGGGCCGACCCGAGAACACGCCGACCTGCCCGTCCCATCGGCCCAGGGCGCCCGACACCAGCGGTCGGCCCGCCGCGACGCAGGCGGCGTTGACGGCGTGGCGGGCGGCGAAGTCGTCGGTCCCGTCCAGAACGATGTCGAAGGCCGCGATGCGCGCGGCGGCGTTGGCCGGGGTCAACCGTTCGGGGAAGGCCTCGACCGCCACGCCGGGATTGAGCGCCGTCAGGCGCCCGGCCGCGGCTTCCACCTTGCCTCGCCCGATGTCGGCGGTGGCGAACAGCACCTGCCGCTGAAGGTTGGACAGCGCCACCGCATCATCGTCGATCAGGCCCAGCGTCCCGACCCCCGCCGCCGCGAGATACAGCGCCGCCGGCGCGCCCACGCCGCCCACGCCGACGATCAGCACGCGCGCACGTCTCAGGGCCTGCTGCCCGGGGCCGCCCACCTCGGACAGCACCAGGTGGCGGGCATAGCGTTCGACGTCGTCTTCGGAAAAGATCACGGCCCTATCTAGGGCGCGGCGCGCGTCGGCGACAGCCCTGGAGCGGCAGGCTCAGGGCGCGACCGCCATGGATCGGCTGGCCTCGATCAGCAGGGCCTCGGCCCGGGCGCCGGCGTCGGGCGCGTCGAGATGCTGTTCCAGGAAGGTCGTCGCGGCGGGCGGCGCGTCCAGACGCACCATGGCCCAGTCGCCGAAGCGCCGCTGCTCCACCGCCCGTTCCGACAGGATCCGCAGCCCGTCGTGGCGACGATCCTGCCGCAGCCGCGCCATCAGCCGGTCCAGATCGACGCGCGCGCCCTCGATCGCCTGGATGAAATAGCCCTCATGGCGCAACAGTGCCCCGGTCAGGTGGTCCCGGCGATTGTTCCGATCCGACACGCCGATGATGTCGATCAGCGGCAGCAGGCCGTCGGCCACGCTGCCGGCGGCGCGGCTGACATAGACGATGCGGAACAAATTCACAGGATACTCATAAGCTTGGCGCCGAAACCCCCAGCGCCTTCACCTTGACCGTAGAATCCGGGCCGCGTGTTCTCAAGCCGCCTGCAGGCTGCAAACGCTCATCAGTCGCTCCAGCTCGGCCGCCGTCATGTCGCGCAACCGCCGCCCGCCGGAGTGATCTCTGACGCAGTGATGATCGGCCTGGCACAGCCGCATCGGCTCGCGAAAACGGCGCTGCATCACCGGCCGGTCCTCGATCACGACCATGTCCGTGTGTCGGGGATCGGCGGCGACCCGACGCACCAGTCTGTCCAGGTCGGCGCGCGCGCCTTCGGCCACCTGCACGATCTCGTCGCCGTGGAACAGCAGGCCGGCGCTGATTTCATCGCGCCGGTTGTTGCGCTCCGCCGCCCCCAGAAGCTGGGCGAGCGCCTGCACGCTGCGGCCGCAGATGACGGATTTGCTCACAAAAACGAGGCGGTAAAGCACGGGAATTGCCTTTGATAACGCTATCATCGACAGATCGAACCGCGTTATAGCGGATACCTTGGTGAAAATTGGGCGGATTGCTTTCGATCTGAGACCGCCGACTTGATGACGACGCCGGTCGCGGCCATTTCGGGGACATGACCCGTTCAGAACACTCCCCCGCCTTCCCCGACTGGCACGGCACGACCATCCTGGCGGTGCGCAAGAACGGCCGCACCGTGATCGCCGGCGACGGCCAGGTCTCGATGGGGCCGACCATCGTCAAGGGCGCCGCGCGCAAGGTGCGCACCCTGGCCGGCGGCAAGGTCGTGGCGGGCTTCGCCGGCGCCACCGCCGACGCCTTCACCCTGATCGAGCGGCTGGAGGCGAAGCTGGAGCAGTACCCCGACCAGCTGGCCCGGGCCTGCGTCGACCTGGCCAAGGACTGGCGCACCGATCGCTACCTGCGACGGCTGGAAGCCATGCTGCTGGTGGCGGACAGGTCGTCGATCTTCACCGTCACCGGCGTCGGCGACGTGCTGGAGCCGGAACACGGCGTCGCCGCCGTCGGCTCGGGCGGCAACTACGCCCTGTCCGCCGCGCGCGCCCTGATCGAAGAGACCGAGCTGGACGCCGAACAGATCGCGCGCAAGGCCATGAAGATCGCCGCCGAAATCTGCGTCTACACTAACGGCAACCTGACGGTGGAGACGCTGGACGGCTGACGCCCCCGGCCCTCGATCAGATGACCTCGGCGATCAGCCCCATCGCCTTGGCGTCCTGCGCCTCGATGTACCAGTTGGCCGGCGCGCGCTGCAGGACTTCGTCCATCGTCACCGAAGACCCCCGCACCAGGTTCTCGAAGCCTTCGTTCTGTATGGCGATCGAGTGCTCGAGCTCGTTCAGCATGGCGTTCACCGAGGCGATGCACGTGGTCAGCGGCCCCACCACGTGCAGGTGCTGATCCATCTTGCGCTCATGGATCATCACTCGCGCGCCGCGGGTCAGATAGCGGTTCTCGACGGCGAAGAAGCTCATGAAGGTCGCGCCGGCCGAATAGATCGCCGCCTTGCCCAGAAAGACCAGGCGGCGCGACGGATTGGCGTCGCTCTGAAACCGGATGTCCTCGCCCATCATCCGCGCCACCTCGGGATCGCCGCCCAGGGTAGACAGCTCGACCACGATCAATCCGGTCTTGGGGGCCTCGGCCAGCTGATCGCGGAAGCGCTCATACATGGCGTAGTCCACCGCGCCGGCCAGCAGGATGCGCGGCGTGTCGAAGGCTTCGGCGGTCAGGATCCCCATCGGCGGCGCATCGCTCATCCGGCCGCCTCCGACGTCGCGTCCTCGTTGACCGGATAGCCGTGGGACGACGCCCAGGACCGGGCCTCGCTCACCGAGAAGAAGGCCTTGTCGCGGATACGCCGGGCCCCCGCGTCATCGACCAGTTCACACTCCCACCAGCGGATGGTGCGCCGGTCCGAGGTGGTGCAGATCTTGGGAACCAGGCGGGCGTGCGGCGTCATGCGGCCATGAACGGAGGCTGCATGCGATGGTTCCGGCCCGATCCGGTTTTTTCCTTTTTCAACAGACCCTTGGCGGCTTTCCGGCGGCGGCGGCGGCGATGGCGACCGGATTGAGATTTGCGGCGGCCCGTCCCTTGGCTTAATCGCGCGCCATGAGCACCGACGCCCCCCGCCCCCTCGCCCGCAATCCCCGCGGTTTCGCCGACCGGCGCGGCCGCGACCTGACGGCTGAACGACGGATCGTCCGACAGGTGTCGGAGGTCTATGAGCGCTGGGGCTTCGAGCCGCTGGAGACGCCGGCGTTCGAATACGCCGACGCCCTGGGCAAGTTCCTGCCCGACGCCGATCGGCCGAACGAAGGCGTCTTCGCGCTGCAGGACGACGCCGGTTCGGACGAGCCCGGCGAATGGATGGCCCTGCGCTACGACCACACCGCCCCCCTGGCCCGGTTCGCGGCCCAGAGCTGGGAGACCCTGCCCAAGCCGTTCCGCCGCTACGCCTACGGTCCGGTGTGGCGCAACGAAAAGCCGGGCCCCGGGCGGTTCCGCGAATTCTGGCAATGCGACGCCGACACCGTCGGCTCGGACCGGCCCGAGGCCGACGCCGAGATCATCGCCATGGCCTGCGAGGGCCTGCGGGCGGCGGGGCTGGATGCGGGCCAGGCGCAGATCCGGGTGTCGAACCGCAAGCTGTTCGACGGCCTGTTCGATGCTGGCGGCGTCAGCGACGCCCACCAGCGGCTGACCGCGCTTCGCGCCATCGACAAGTTCGACCGCCTGGGCTGGGACGGCGTGGTGCAGCTGCTGGGCGAAGGCCGGCTGGATGATTCGGGCGACTACACCAAGGGGGCCGCGCTGCCCGCCAAGGTGACCGGCGCCATCGAGGCCTTCCTCGCCTCGGCCAACACGCCGGGCCTGTCGCGGGCGGAGACGCTGGACGCCGTCGCCCGCTCGGGAGACCTGGGCGCGGCGGGCCAGGCGGCGCTGAGCGAACTGGCGGCGATCGACCGGGCCCTGGCCGCCATGGCGGTCGGCCAGGACGCCGTGAAGTTCGACCCCACCATCGTCCGCGGCCTGGAATACTACACCGGCGCCGTCTTCGAGGCCGAGCTGCTGCTGGAGACGGCCGACGACAAGGGCCGCCCCGTCCGCTTCGGCTCGATCGGCGGCGGCGGGCGCTACGACGACCTGGTCGCGCGTTTCACCGGGGCCAGCACGCCCGCGACCGGCTTCTCCTTCGGCGTGTCGCGCCTGGCCTCGGCCCTGCGCGCGGCCGGGCGGGGCGGCGAGGATGCGGTGCGCGGCCCCGTGGTCGTCATCGTCTTCTCCGAGGACGACATGACGCATTACCTGTCGGCCGTGGCCGAGCTGCGGTCCGCGGGGATCGCCGCCGAACTGTACCTGGGCCGCGCGGGCATGAAGGCGCAGATGAAGTACGCCGATCGCCGGGGCGCGCCCGCCGCGGTCATTCTGGGCGGCGACGAGATCGCCGCCGGTCAGGTGACGATCAAGGATCTGGACGCCGGCCGCGCCGCCGCCGCCGCCATCGCCGACAACGAGGCCTGGAAGGCCGAGCGCCCAGGACAAATGACGCTTCCGCGCGGGGAGCTGGTCGCCGCCATCCGTCGCATTATCGAATAAGCTTCGATAAAACGCCGCCTTGCTCATGCATTATCGGCGATAAGTCGAAGAAAGTTCGATTTGTGGCCGAAGGTCGGTTGACGGAAGGCCGGTCATGGCGTCATTTGGTCTCACTCGAGAACGAGCGGTGCTCAAGCGCGCAGTTCTTGAAGGCGTTTCGGGGAGGAAACGTCGGCTCACAAGAGCCTCGGAAAGCCCGCTGCGATGTATCCCCCGCAGCGGGCTTTTTCGTGCCTGAAATCCAGGCGTGCGGCCGATTGCGGGCCAAGGCGATATCGCGCCGGACAGCAAAAAGGCCGGGGCGCGAACCCCGGCCTTTCGCGATTCTCGAAGAAGCTTCGCCTTACCAGATGCGAACGCGATCCTCGGGAGCGAGATAGTATTTGTCGCCCGGCTGGACCCCGAACGCCTCGTACCAGGCGTCGACATTGCGCAGCGGGCCGATGACGCGGAATTGGGCGGCCGAGTGCGGGTCGGTGGCGACCTGCTGCTTCAGCGCCTCGTCGCGATACTTCGACTGCCAGACCTGCGCCCAGCCGTAGAAGAAGCGCTGGTCGCCGGTCACGCCGTCCAGCACCGGCGCGGGCTGGCCGTTCAGCGACAGGTGATAGGCTTCCAGACCCACCGCCACGCCGGAAGCGTCGCCGATGTTCTCGCCCATCGTGAGGCCGCCCTGGATGTGATAGCCGGGCAGCGGCTCATAGGTGTCGTACTGCGCCCCCAGCCGGGTGGTCAGGGCCTGGAAGTTGGCCTTGTCCTCGGCGGTCCACCAGTTGCGCAGCACGCCGTCGCCGTCGGACTTGGAGCCCTGGTCGTCGAAGCCGTGGCCGATCTCGTGGCCGATGACGCCGCCGATGCCGCCGTAGTTCACCGCCGGGTCGCCGTTCGGATCGAAGAACGGCGGCTGCAGGATCGCGGCCGGGAAGACGATCTCGTTGTTGGCCGAATTATAGTAGGCGTTGACCGTCTGCGGGGTCATGCCCCACTCGGACTTGTCGACCGGCCCGTCCAGACGCTCCAGGTCGTAGTTCCACTCGAACAGGCCCTTGCGCTCGGTGTTGCCGACCAGGTCGTCCGCGCGGATCTCCAGGCCGGAATAGTCGCGCCACGTCTCGGGATAGCCGATCTTGACGGTGAACTTCTTCAGCTTCTCCTGGGCCGCCGCCTTGGTTTCGGCGCCCATCCAGCTGAGGTTGTCGATGCGGTGCGACAGGGCGGTGCGCAGGTTGGCGACCAGCTCTTCCATCTTGGCCTTGGATTCGGCCGGGAAGTATTCCGCGACATAAAGGCGGCCGGTGGCTTCACCCAGGGCGTTCTCGGCGAAGGAGATGGCGCGCTTTTCACGCGTCCGCTGCTCGGGCTGGCCGGACAGGTCGCGCGAGCGGAACTCCCACTGGGCGTCCGAGAATCGCTTGGACAGCAAGGGCGCCATGTCGTCGGCGGTGTGGAAGGCTTCCCACGCCTGCAGCAGCTCGACCGGGGTCTCGGCGTAGAGAGCCGCGATCGCCGGCATGGCCGTGTCCTGACGCACGATCAGGCGCGGCACGCCGCCCAGCTTCGCGGCGTCGTAATAGGCCTGCCAGGCGAAGCCGGGCGCCTCGCTGGTCAGTTGGGCGATGGTGTATTCGTTGTAGGTCTCGTCGCGGTTGCGGTTCTGGATCGGGGTCCAGTGCGCCTCGGCGATCTTTGTCTCCAGGGCGACGATGGCGGCGGCGGTCTCGGTCGGGTTCTCCCAGCCGATCATCCCCAGCATCCGCCCGACATAGGCCTGATACTTCTCCTTCTTGTCCGCGTAGCGGGCGTCCAGATAGTAGTCGCGGTTCGGCAGGCCGATGCCCGACTGGCCGGTCGAGACGACGTAGCGGGTCGGCTGTTTCGCATCGATGGTGATGCCGGTGCCGAAGAAGGAGGCGCCGAAGCGGCCGACCGTCTGGCCCATGTAGACGGCCATCTTGTCATGGCTGTCGGCGGCGCGGATCGCGGCCAGGTACGGCTGCAGCGGCTGGGCGTCCAGCTGCTCGATCCGGGCCTCGTCCATATAGGCGCGGTAGGCGTCGGCGATCTTGGCCTCGTCCGAGCCGGGCGTCAGGTCGGTGCGCGCCGCCAGGCCCGTCACCAGCTCCTTCATGCGGTTGTCCGACAGTTCGCGCAGCAGGGCGAACGAGCCGTAGCTGGTGCGGTCCGAGGGGATGACCAGCTTGTCGAACGCCGCGCCGTTGGCGTAGCGGAAGAAGTCGTCGCCCGGCTTCACCGAGGTGTCGCGGCCGTTCAGGTCGAAGCCCCAGGTCCCGTACCTGGGCGCCTCGGTCCCCTGCCATCCGGCGGCGGTCTCCTCGCCGGAGAACAGCGAGACGATCGAGCAGCTCTCGTCCAGGCAGGCATGGTCGTGGCCGACGTCCTGCGCCAGGGCGGCGCTGGCGGGCAGAAGAAGGGCGCCCACGGCGGCCCCGATAAGCAGGCGTTTCATACTCATGATCCTCGCTCCCGGCCCCGATACGGTCGGGCGGGGCGGACCCTAGACCCGGTCAGGGGCCCGTGGCCTTAAAAAAAGTTCATGAAAGCGCCGGCCCCTCTCGCCAGACGCCGCGCGGCGCCCTCTGATAGGTGGGGGACGGAGGGCGAATGGCGAACGGACACGGCGGCGGCGATTACAAGGACCTGGTCGTCTTCCTGGCGGCGGCCGGCGTCATGGTGCCGCTGGTCAACCGGCTGAAGATCAGCCCGATCCTGGGCTTTCTGGCCGCCGGCGTGCTGCTGGGCCCCGACGGTCTCGCCCGTTTCTCCGACGCCCTGCCCTGGCTGTCCTGGGCCACGATCAGCGATCCCGCCCAGCTGGCCCAGCTGTCCGAACTGGGCGTGGCCTTCCTGTTGTTCATGATCGGGCTGGAGCTGTCGTGGGAGCGGCTGCGCGCGCTTCGGCGCCTGGTCTTCGGCCTGGGCCTGATGCAGGTCGCGGCCTGCACCGTCGTGCTATCGGCCCTTTTCATGCTGACCGGCCAGCCCCTGGCCGGCGCGGTGGTCCTGGGCATGGGCCTGGCCCTGTCGTCCACCGCCGTGGTCATGCCGGTCCTGGCCGAGGGCGGGCGGCTGAAGGGGACGGTGGGCCGTTCGACCTTCGCCGTGCTGCTGGCCCAGGACCTGTCGGTGGCGCCGATCCTGATCACGGTCACCGTCCTGGCCGCCCTGGCGCAGGGCCAGGGGATGGACGCGGGCGGTCTGGACCCGGCGGTCCTGGGCCGCGCCCTGCTCACCCTGGTCCCCGCCGCGATCGGCCTGGGGCTGCTGGTGCTG
Organism: Brevundimonas sp.; assembly: GCF_041911375.1. Taxonomy (GTDB): domain Bacteria; phylum Pseudomonadota; class Alphaproteobacteria; order Caulobacterales; family Caulobacteraceae; genus Brevundimonas. The sequence goes on from NZ_JAYRPA010000021.1 coordinate 34,286, forward strand.
CTGGGCCGGCTGGTGCTGCGGCCGATGTTCGGTTCGGTCGCCAGGGCGCGCAAGGCCGACCAGGGCGGCGAACTGTTCGTCGCAGCCAGCCTGCTGGTGGTGATCGGCGCCGGACTGGCCGCCCAGGCCAGCGGCCTGTCCATGAGCATCGGCGCCCTGGTCGCCGGCGTCCTCCTGGCCGAGACCGAGTTCCGGCGCGAGGTCGAGGTGTCGATCGAACCGTTCAAGGGCCTGCTGCTGGGCGTCTTCTTCGTCGGCGTAGGCCTGGGGCTGGACCTGGATGCGGTCGCGGCCGACCCGGTCGGCGTCTTCGGCCTGGTCGTGGCGATCACCGTCGTGAAGGGCGCGGTCATCTTCGGCCTGGCGCGGCTGTGGGGCCTGGCCTGGCGCTCGGCGCTGGAGACGGCGCTGGTCCTCGCGCCCGCCGGAGAGTTCGCCTTCGTCGTCTTCGCCACCGGACTGGTCGAGGGCGTCGCATCGCCCGAGGTGACGGCGGCGGTCGCCCTGTCGGCGACGCTGAGCATCTTCTCCATTCCCTTCCTGGCCATGCTGGGCCAACGGCTGACGCGCCGACACGCGGGCGCCGAGCCCGAGGGGACCGACGCCGCCGTCCCCGAACCCGGCGAAGGGACGACGATCATCGTCGGCTTCGGCCGCGTCGGGCGCTTGATCGGCGAGATGCTGCGCGAACACGGCCAGCCGTTCATCGCCGTTGACGCCGACCCGGCCACGGTGGCGGCGGGGCGACGCGACGGCTTCGACGTCTTCTACGGCGACGCCGGCCGCGCGGAGATGCTTCTGAAGTGCGGCGTCATGTCGACCCGCGCCCTGGTGGTCACCATGGACGCGCCGGGCAAGGTGGACGAGGTCGTGCGCGTGGCCCGGCCGCTGCGCGACGATCTGATCCTGATCGCGCGGGCCCGCGACGATCAGCACGCCGCCCGCCTCTACGCCCTGGGCGTCACCGACGCCGTGCCGGAGACGACCGAGGCCAGCCTTCAGCTGGCCGAGAACACCCTCGTCGACCTGGGGGTGCCGATGGGGTTGGTCCTGGCCTCCGTCCATGAACGCCGCGACCGCTTCCGGCAGGCCTTCCAGGCGGCTTCGCCAGAGTCCCGACGCCATCGCCCCATGCGCGCGTTGAGAAACAGCCAGCTTAACCATAAGCGGCTACAGAAATCGAAAGAGAATACGCAGTTATCCGAGTAACCATAACCCTGACCCATTTTTGTCATGGTTCCGTGGTCGAAGCGCTGCCTTCTGTATTCGTCGCATAGGCGGGACTGCAGGGCCCGTTTTGCCTTGGGTCGCCCCGGCCCATAGACCCTAAGTCAACTTCGATCTCTCCCCCGGTTGAAGTTTTTCGTAGAGTAAAAGCCTGATTTCATGACCGATTCCCCCATCGTCTCCTCCCCCGAGCCGCGTCTGAACCGCCGTCAGGCCGCCAAGATCCGCACCCGCCAGAAGGTGTTGGACGCGGCGCGGTCGCTGTTCGCCGAGCGCGGCTACGACCCGGCCACGATCCGCGACATCGCCAAGGGCGCGGGCATGTCCACCGGCGCCGTGTTCGCCAACTTCCAGGACAAGGCCGAACTGTTCGAGGCGGTGCTGACCGAGGACATGACCCGCCTGGCCGAGGTGGTCGAGGCCGGGGCGCCCAAGGACGAGCCGGTGCGCGATCGCCTGGTCGGCGCGCTCAGCGCCGGCTACCACTCCTCGCTGGATCATCTGCCGCTGTTCCAGGCCATCGTCGCCCGCTCCTGGTTCCAGCCGCTGGCCGCCGAGATGCGCGCGCGCACCGCGACCAAGAAGCTGCAACTGGCCATCGGCGCCATTCTCCAGGACGCCGTCGCGCGCGGCGAGATCAGCCAGGACGCGGACCTGCGCCTGCTGGTCGAGCTGATCTGGGACGCCTACCTCTCGAACTATCGCCGCGCGGCCTATGACAACTGGGACGCCAAGGCGCTGTCGGACCATATCGCCCGTCAGATCGACGTGCTGCTGGCCGGCGCCCTCGTGACGCGCTGATCCTCGCCCCCTGGCGAGACGGACAGGCCCCGCTTCGGCGGGGCCTTTTCTTTGCGCGCCGCTTGCCTGCCCTGGCGAAGCGCTGCAGAGAGTTTCGAGGCCGATTCGTCCGAATTCACCCAGAAAACGCGGCAAATCGCGTTGACTCCGCGAGCGCCTTCCGTATATGTCGCCGCTCTTCGCCCGCGGGGGTCACCCGGCGGGCGCACTCTTTTTTGCGTTTGCGCTGAGGCTTCAACATGTACGCGGTGATCAAGACCGGCGGCAAGCAGTACCGGGTCCAACCGGGCGACACCATCGTCGTCGAAAAGCTCGACGGCGACGCCGGCGCCGAGCTGAAGTTCGACAGCGTCCTGATGCTGGGCGGCGACAAGGGCGTGACCCTGGGCGCCCCGCTGATCGACGGCGCCTTCGTCGGCGCGACCCTGATCGAGACCCGCAAGGGCGAGAAGGTCAAGATCTTCAAGAAGACCCGTCGTCAGGGCTATCGTCGCACGAACGGCCATCGCCAGATGGAATCGGTCCTGCGCATCACCGGCATCGAAGGCGCCGGCGAGAAGGCCAGCTGGGACGGCAAGATCGAACTGCTGACCAAGGCCGAGATCAACCTGCGGGCCCGCGGTCTCGCGACCCGCGGCGCCACGTCGTCGCTGGGTTCGACCGAGACGGTCGTGACCGACGTCGACGGCGCCGACGTCAAGGGCGCCGTGGTCGAGAGCTCGGCTCCCGCCAAGAAGGCCCCGGCCAAGAAGAAGGCTCCCGCCAAGACGGCCGAAGCGGCCGGCGACGAAGCCTGAGACATTCACCGGCGCTTCACCGGCGCCAACTAGATTGAGCGGCGCGCTCAAGTAGGCCGAACGGCCGACAGCGCGCCAAAGAAGGAGCGATACGATGGCTCACAAGAAATCCGGCGGTTCGTCGCGCAACGGTCGCGACTCCGAGTCCAAGCGCCTTGGCGTGAAGAAGTTCGGCGGCGAGCGCGTGCTGGCCGGCAACATCATCGTGCGTCAGCGCGGCACCACCTTCCACCCGGGTGAGAACATCGGCATGGGCCGTGACCACACCCTGTTCGCCCTTACCCCGGGCGCGGTGAAATTCACCACCAAGCGCGGCGGCCGTTGCTACGTGTCGATTCTCGCGGCCAACGACGACGCCGCTCAGGCGATGGCCGCCGAGTAACGCAGTCTGGAAATCTCCGGATCGCGTTGCTCTCTAGGCAGCCGATCCGGACCAGGGAAATATTCCGCGGGGAGTCTGGATCACCAGGCTCCCCGTTTGCGTTTCCCCGCCTCGAAGACCGTCCGAGCCCTCCAAGGAGACGGTCCAGAGAATGAGGCGACCGCCATGTGCGTCATTGAAACCTCCCCCGTCGTCGAGACGCGGCGTCTGGTGCTGCGCGCGCCCGCGCCCCAGGACGCGCCCCGCATCGCCGCCCTGGCCAACGATCTGGACATCGCGCGCATGACCAAGCGCATGCCCCACCCCTTCCGGGTCGAGCACGCCGAGGACTTCGTGCTTCAGGTCGCCGCTCAGGATCCCGCCCGCGCCAACACCTTCGTCATCGATCATGAGGATCGCGGCCCCGTCGGCGTCATCGGACTGTTCGAGGGCGATGATCGCGTGCCCGAGGCGGGCTACTGGATCGGGCGAGAGTTCTGGGGGCGGGGCTTCGCCACCGAGGCCCTGGAAGGCGCCCTGGTCTGGGCCAGCCGCAAGTGGAAGCGTCGCGCGCTGGTCGCGGGCCACTTCGCCGACAACCCGGCCTCCGGGCGCGTGCTGGAGAAGGCGGGCTTCCTCTACACCGGCGAGACCCGCCGGGCCTTCAGCCTGGCGCGGCGCGCGAACGCCGATACCCGCATGATGGTGTGGATGGCCTGAGGCCGGTCGCGGCGCGCCGGACGCACAGCCCGCCCATCGATAGGGCGAACAGGCCGCCGGTCAACCCGGCTGGGGCCGCGGTTCACGCTCGCGCGGATCGCCTCAGTTCGAGGTCACGTCCGGCGGCGTGGCCATCTGTCCGCCCAGTCGGGTGAAGGCTCCCTTCATCTCCGGGCCGAAGGCGGTCAGGCAGATGATCAGGGCCGCCCCCATCAGGCCGATCAGCAGGCCGTATTCGATGGCGGTCGCGCCAGACTGGTCGCGCCGAAAACGTTGGATAAGAGCGGTCATGCCGGCTCGCCTCCCCGGACCTGAGCCCGCGTGGTTCGGATCGACCGAAGGGCCGATCCCGTGAATCGAAAGAAGGCCGGGACGAATCGCCCCGGCCTCCTCCGACTTGACGTCGAGCGTCAGGATCAGCCGCCGGTGGTGATGTCCTCGGTGCCGGTCATGCTGGTGCCGATGCCTTCGAAGGCTTCGCGCATTTGCGGGCCGAAGGCGGTCAGGCAGGTGATGATGGCGACGGCCATCAGAGCGGCGATCAGGCCGTACTCGATGGCGGTGGCGCCGGATTCGTCCTTGACGAAACGCGAAACGAACTTGGTCATGGTAGTCCCTTTTTCGATTGATCAGCGAGCAACTGGCGGGGGGAGCCGGTGGCCCGCTTGACCCCCAAAACGCAGGATCAAAATGCCCGACAGCTCTTAAGGGCGGGTCACGGACTTTGGTTACGCGCTGATTTACCAAGAAAAATATGCATACCCCACGAAAGCCTTTGTTGAGGATTCAGGCGCATCCTTCGCGTCCTATCCGCGCGTGCGCGCCAATTGATCAGGGTCGCCCATGTCCCGCCTTTCCGCCGTCCTGACCGCCCTGGCGCTCGCCTCGGCCCCGACTCTGGTGCAGGCCCAGGCCGACACCATGAGCGTGGAGATCGACCGGTCCTCCCGCGTCCAGCTGTCGGGCGCGGCCTCCTCGGTCATCGTCGGCAATCCGCAGATCGCCGACGTGTCGGTGGTGGACGCCAACACCCTGTTCATCACCGGCAAGGGCTATGGCGTGACCGAGGTCGTCGCCGTGGACGCCATCGGCCGCACCCTGTTCCAGCGCGAGGTCGTCGTCACCGGCGGCTCGACCGGCTCGGTGCGCGTCTGGCGCGGCGGCCAGGCGACCGAGATGGCCTGCGCCGCCTCCTGCGCCCCCAGCGTCCGCACCGTCGGCGACACGGGGGCGGCCAGTTCGTCCTCGGCCTCCGCCGCGACCGCGACCCCCTGACCCGGATGCGCCTGTCCGTCGCCAACCTGCGCCGCCTTCAGCGCCGCCGTCGCGCCCGCGACGGCTCGGCGGCGGTCGAGTTCGCGATGATCGCCCTGCCCTTCCTCATGATGCTGTTCGCCATCTTCGAGCTGGCCACGGTCATCACCCTGGATTCGGTGCTGGAGAACGCCACCATCCAGACCGGGCGGCTGGTCCGCACCGGCCAGGCGGAGTCTCAGGGTTTCGACGCGGTGAAGTTCAAGCAGGCCCTGTGCGACCGGATGAACGTCTTTCGCCCCGACTGCGTCAACCGCGCGCGTGTCGACGTTCGGGTGGTCGGCAACTTCTCCAACCCCATCCCGCCGATCGATCAGCCCACGGGTCCGGACGACCCCTATAACGGCGGCAAACCCGGCGAACTCATGCTGGTCACCGTCTGGTATCGCCAGCCGGTCCTGACCCCCTTCCTGTCCAAGGGCACCTCGGGCTCCGGCCGCGAGACGGTGCTGACCGCCACCACCGCCTTCCGCAACGAACCCTGGGGCACGCCGACCCCGCTGGCGGGCTGATCCGATGGCGGGCGGCTTCCTTCGTCGACTTCGACACGACACGCGCGGCGTCTCGGCCGTGGAGTTCGCCCTCCTCGCGCCGACCATCATCATGATCTATTTCGCCCTGGTCGAGTTCGCCCAGGGCTACATGGCCCAGAAGCGCACCACCCACGTCGCCTCCATGGTGGCCGACCTGACGGCGCAGAACGCGAGCCTGAACACCGGCCAGATCACCAATATCTTCGGCATCGGCGACAAGATCATGCGCCCCTTCTCGGACGCGGACCTCAGCCAGCGCGTGACCAGCGTGGTGCGCTCGGGCAATACGGTGACGGTCGTCTGGAGCCGCGCCACCGGCGATCTGACGCCCCTGCCGAAGAACAGCGCCTACACCCTGCCGTCGCTCGAGCTGCTGCCGGACGCCGAGGGCCTGATCGTGTCGGAATCGGCGTTCGAATACACCTCGCCGGTGGATTTCGTCCTGCCCGAGCCGGTCACCTTCCGGCACACCTCGTATCTGCGCCCCCGCAACACCGACCAGGTCGAATGCAGCAACTGCTAGCCGGCTAGCGCCTGCCTCAGGGCGGCGATCTTGGCCTCGGTCTCGGCCAGTTCGGTCCCGGGGTCGCTGTCGGCCACGATCCCGGCGCCGGCCAGGGTGCGGAACCGCCAGGTTCCGTCCCCGTCGCGTTCGAACGCCGCCGTGCGGATCAGCACCGAGGCCGTCAGCCCCCCGTCCGCCTCGATCAGGAACAGCGAGCCGCACCACGCCCCCCGCGGCGGCTCGTGCGCGGCGATGACCTTCATGGCCTGATGCTTGGGCGCGCCGGTGATCGAGCCGGGCGGAAAGGTCGCTTCCAGCAGTTCGGCCGGTCCGACGCCCGCCGCCGCGCGCGCCGCGACCGTCGACACCAGGTGGTGGACCGTCGGATGGCGCTCGACCGCGAACAGGGTTTCGACCCGCACCGATCCCGGCCGCGCCGCGCGCGCCAGATCGTTGCGCATCAGGTCGACGATCATCAGGTTCTCGGCGCGATCCTTGGCGCTGGCCAGCAGTTCGGCCGCCCGCGCGGCGTCCTCGACCGGATCGGCGGCCCGGGCGCGCGTGCCCTTGATCGGCCGCGCCTCGATGCGGCCGCCGCGGGCGTCAAAGGCCAGGAACAGTTCGGGCGAGTTGGACACCAGCGCCCGGTCGCCGATGCGCCAATAGGCGCCGAAGGGCGAGGCCCGTCCCTGTTGCAGCCTCAGAAAGGCGTCGAACGGATCGGCGCCGGGCTTCAGCACGCCCCGCCAGGCCCGCGCGACATTGGCCTGGAACAGCTCGCCGGCCGCGATCCTCGCCACCACGTCGGCGACGGCCGCGCGATAGGCCTCGTCCGGCGCCTCGGCGTCGAAGCCTTCGGCCGGCGGGGGCGGAAACGACGGCTCAGCAGCCCGGTCCAGCCAGCCGGCGGCGCGACGCGCGGCGGCGTCCGCCTCGTCCGCCGTCCGCCCCCGGCCGACCGCCCGCACGGCGCCCGCATGATGATCGAAGCTCAGCAGCGCCGGATAGCGGGCCAGCATCAGGTCGGGCCAGACGACGTCTCTTCGCCCCGTGGCCGGTCGCGCCCCGGCGTCATAGGCCGCCAGCCCCACCGTCCCGGGACCAAAGCCCGGATCGCGCAGGGCGTCGAAGGGGGCGGCGTCTTCGACCGCCCCGACCTGCACCCGGTCCGGCCCCGCGCCGATGTGCGACCAGCGCCCGCCAGGCCCGCCGTCCGACAGCAGCACCAGCGCGCCGTCCCCGCCGCCCAGTCCCGCCGCGACCGTCAGGGGCTCCGTCCACGGACAGTCCAGGACGACGACCTTGTCCAGCGCCGCGCTCACGCCGACAGCCGCCCCACGATCCGATCCCGCAGGGCCGCGTCCACCCCGACCGCCTGCTCCAGATAGGCGTCCAGCGACCCGTGCCGCGCCGCGATCTCGGCGAAGGCGGCCTCCAGATAGGCGGCTTCCACGCCCAGGAAGGCGACCACCGCCTCGTCCGAGGCCACGCGGCCGGTCATCCTGTGCAGCTGTTTCGCGATCGCCGGCGCCCGGCCCGCCAGGTCGACGGCCGCATTGGTCAGCAGATAGTCCTCGATCAGGTCGTCGCGCCCGACGCCCAGCAGGTGGTGCGTCAGGGCGGCCAGAAAACCGGTCCGGTCCTTGCCCGCCGCACAGTGGATCAGCACCGCGCCGTCGGTCTCGCCCAGCGTGCGGAAATAGCGCGCGAAGACGTCAAGGTGCGCCGCGTCGAACGGCAGGCCGCGGTAGGTCTGCTCCATGAACCGGCGGCCGGACGCGGGCGTCAGGTCCTCGGTCTTCAGGAAGGCGATGTGCGGCGCCTCGGCGCCATCGTCCACCCCGCCCTCGATCACCGCGGCGGAAAAGCCCGCGTGCCGGCGCGAGGGCTGGTCGCGCCGCTCGCCGGGCCGGCGCAGATCGACCACCGCCCCCAGGCCCAGCGCCTTCAGCCGCTCCAGGTCCGCGTCGCTGGCCCGGGCATGGTGGGCCGAGCGCAGAAGGCGGCCGGGACGAACGCGCGTCCCGGCCGCCGTGGCGTAGTCGCCATAGTCGCGGAAGTTGTCGATGGCGTCGAAGACGTGCAGGCGCGAACTCATGCGCCCCTGTCTAGCGCGCCGGGAGCAGGCCCGCCATGGCGTCCAGATAGGCCACGAAGGCGGTCCGCCCCTCTTCCGTCAGCCGCGCCGTGGTCAGCGGCTTGCGGCCGCTGAAGGTCTTTTCGACGGCCACGAACCCGGCCTCCTCCAACTTGCGCAGATGGACCGACAGATTGCCGTCCGTCGTCTGCAGCCGGGTCTTCAGCGTGCCGAAATCCGCCGCCTCGGCCCCCGACAGATAGGCCATGATTCCCAGGCGGATCCGTCCATGGATCACTTCGTCGATGCGGGCGATGTCGAAGTCGTCCGCCATCAAACGACCTCCGACGGTTCCTGCCGCATCAGGATAAGACCGGGAACCAGGGCGACGGCGAAGATCACGGCGGTGAAGACCAGATACATGGTCGTGTCGCCGGCGAACCAGCCGACCACGATCGCTCCGGCATAGGACAGCAGCCCCGTGACCGTCATCCAGCGCAGGCGGGTCATCTGGCCCGCGATCATCCAGGCCGAGCCATAGGCCACGAAGACGATGGTCGGCATGGCCATCATGGCGGACCAGTCGCCGGACTTCAGGCCCATGGCCATCAGCCCCAGCCAGGTGACGAAGATGCCGTAGCCGACGGCCGACCAGGCCGCGCCGACGGCGCGGTTGCCGGACGAGTTGAAGCCCGGCTTGCCCTTCATCCGCCGGACCAGCACCGACAGCGCCAGACCGAACACGGCCCCGGCGCCAAGCCACAGCCAGACCGGCGCCCAGGGGCTGGCCTGGATCACGCCGCTGAGCAGGGCCCACTGGCCCAGGTTGGCGATCCCGAAGACCACGGCGGCGGCGACCAGCACCGGTCCCGCCAGCAATGGCGCGTGGCGGCCCTCGTGGGCCAGGGCCCGCATATAGGCGATGTCGTCCTGAATAGCCTGGGTGTCGCGCGTCATGGCGCCCTCCTCCTGAAATCCGATGACCTCAGGATGCACAATGTGCTTTGCATTGTAAAGTGCTTTTTCAGAAGATGGATCAGAGCGTAGGGCTTAGGGCTTAGGGCGAGCCGCCCCCCTACTCCCTACTCCCTAAGCCCCAAGCCCTAAGCCCTAAGCTCCACGCCTCACCGGAACGGCGGCTCGTCGAAGGCGCGAAGCTTGCGCGAGTGCAGGCGCGGGCCTTCGTTCCGCATCAGGTCCACCGCCTGGATGCCGATCTGCAGGTGTTCCGAGATCGAGCCCTCGTAGAAGCGGTTGGCCTGACCCGGCAGCTTGATCTCGCCGTGCAGCGGCTTGTCCGACACGCACAGCAGCGTCCCGTAGGGCACCCGGAAGCGATACCCTTGCGCGGCGATGGTGGCGCTTTCCATGTCGATGGCGACGGCGCGGCTCTGGTTGAAGCGCAACGCCGACTTGGAATAGCGCAGCTCCCAGTTCCGGTCGTCGGTGGTGACGACCGTGCCGGTGCGCAGACGCAGCTTGACCTCGTCGCCCGGCATGCCGCTGACCGACTTGGTGGCGTCGTAAAGGGCGCGCTGCACCTCCGCGATCGACGGGATCGGGATGTCGGGCGGCAGCACCGCGTCCAGCACGTGATCGTCGCGCAGATAGGCGTGGGCCAGGACATAGTCGCCGATCGTCTGGCTGGCGCGCAGCCCCCCGCAGTGGCCGATCATCAGCCAGACGTGCGGGCGGGTGACCGCCAGGTGGTCGGTGATGGTCTTGGCGTTGGACGGGCCGACGCCGATGTTGACCAGGGTCACGCCTTTATGGCCCGGCGCGGTCAGGTGATAGGCCGGCATCTGGTGCTTCTTCCAGGCCGTGTCGCTGATCGCCTCTTCCGGGTTGGGCGTGTCCTTGGTGATGACCACGCCGCCGGCGCACGACAGCGTCTGATACGGGCTGTCCGGCCGCTTCAGCTGTTCGATGGCCCAGCGCACGAACTCGTCGACGTAGCGGTTGTAGTTGGTGAACAGCACATAGGACTGCACGTCGTCCACCGGGGTTCCGGTGTAGTGCTTCAGCCGCGCCAGCGAGAAGTCGGTCCTGAGGCCGTCGAAATGCGACAGGGGGAAGTCGCCGCCCATGTCGAACAGGCCATCGGCGATCTCGTCGCCGATATGGGCCAGGTCCGTGGTCGGGAACCAGCGCGCCAGGGCCGCGGTCATCGACCGGTCCAGCGCGACCTCCAGGCCGTCGGTCACATAGGGGAAGGGGATTTCCTGGCGCGAGATCCCCACCTCGAACGTCGCATTGTATTCCTGCTCCAGCAGGCTCAGCTGTTCGGTCAGATAGGGGCGGAACAGGTCCGGCCGCGTGACGGTGGTGGAATAGCTGCCCTGTTTCGACAGCCGGGCGTAGGCGCGCGGCTCCAGGTCCTGGGGGCGATCCCCGTCCCAGCGGATGCGAAGTTCGGGATAGGCGAACACCCCTTCGGCACGTCGGACCGGGTCGGGCCGGGCGCCGGTTTCGACGAAATCCCGCACGGCGTCGCGCAGGTTGGCCACGGATTGGGTGTAGAGGGTTTCGAGGCGGTCCAGCGCCGCCTGTGCTGTCATCTGTTCTGTCATGACTTCCTCTAGCGAAGCTTCGTGACGTTGGCGAGGCGCCGTGGGGTCAATCTCGATTTCGCTGCATTGCAGCAATTTTTGACGGTTGCACGGTTGCGGTCCCCGCGATTGCGGCGCATCTGGCGGCCATGTCCGCTTCCCTCGCGTCAGCGCCCGCCAAGAAGGACCTCGGCTTCGTCGAGTTCGTCTGTCTCATCGCCCTGATGATGGCGCTGAACGCGCTGGCGATCGACTCTATGCTGCCGGCCCTGCCCCACATCGGCGCGGACCTGGGCGTGGCCAACGAGAATAGCCGCCAGTGGGTCGTCACCGCCTATCTTCTGGGCTTCGGCGGGGCGCAGCTGATCTACGGGCCCCTGGCCGACCGCTTTGGCCGCAAGCCCGTGCTGCTGGCGGGCGTCGGGATCTATGTGCTGTTCAGCCTGCTGGCGACCCTGGCCCCGACCTTCGACGCCCTGATCATGGCCCGCGTCGGCCAGGGCCTGGGCAGCGCCTGCACCCGCGTTCTGGCCGTCTCCATCGTGCGCGACCGCTATGAGGGCCGCACCATGGCGCGCGTCATGTCGTTCAGCTTCCTGGTCTTCCTGGGCGTGCCGATCCTGGCGCCGTCCATCGGCCAGTTGATCATGCTGGTCGGCCCGTGGCGCTGGATCTTCGCCGGCCTGGGCCTGATCGGCATCGGCCTGATCATCTGGGCGTCGCTGCGCCTGCCCGAGACGCTGAAGCCGGAGGACCGGCTGCCGATCCAGGTTCGCCGCCTGGCCTCGGCCTATCGCACCGCGCTGACCGACCGCACCGCCGTCGGCTACATGATGGCCATGACCGCCATCACCGGCGCCCTGTTCGGCTTCATCAACTCCTCGCAGCAGATCTTCGCCGACGTCTTTGACGCCGAGGCGGCCTTCCCGGCCGTCTTCGCCCTGATCGCCGGCGGCATCGCGGTCGCCTCCATCGTCAACGCCCGGATGGTGGTGCGGCTGGGCTCGCGTCGCATCTCCCACACCGCCCTGATCGGCTTCACCGCCATATCGGCCGTTCACGCCGTGGTGTCCCTGCTCGGCCTGGAGTCGATCTGGACCTTCGCGGTGCTGCAGACCCTGACCATGTTCTGCTTCGGCCTGATCGCCGGCAACTTCGGCGCCATGGCGATGGAGACGATGGGCCACATCGCCGGCACCGCCGCTTCGATCCAGGGCTTCGTGTCGACCGTCGCCGGCTCGCTGCTGGGCTTCGCCATCGGCCAGCAGTTCAACGGCACCACCGCCCCCATGACGCTGGGCTTCACCGTCTTCGGCCTGATCGCGCTGGGCCTGGTCCTGTTCGCCGAACGCGGCCGTCTGTTCCGCGCCCATCATCAGCCGCCGCCCGCGCCGTCGCCGTCCAAGGCTTGATCTTTTCGCCGTTTCCGCGCGTTCTCCGGGCCGTCGTCACGGTCAGCCCCGGAAAGCCTCGATGAAGCGCAAAGCCTTCGGTCTCGTCTCCGCCCTCGCCCTCGCCGCCGCCCTGGGGGTCAGCGCCTGTTCCACCGCAGGAGGCGCGTCGATGACCCCGCCCGCCATCGCCCCCGCGCCCGGCCCCGACGCGGTGGACAGCCACACCTACGCCCGTCCCGAGATCGCCCGCGTCGTCGACGTGGCGCTGGACCTGACGGCGAACTTCCAGGCCAAGACCCTGTCGGGCACGGCGACCCTGGACATCCTGGCCGTCCCTGGCGCCAATGAGGTGATCCTGGACATCCGCAATCTGGACATCCAGGACGTGCGCGACGCGGCCGGCCAGCCGCTGCGCTTCGTCGTCGGCGACAACGACGCCATCAAGGGCCAGCCCCTGACGGTCTATTTCCCGGCCTTCGCCGCCAACGAGCGCCGCAAGATCACCGTCCGATATTCCACCCGGCCGGACGCCGCGGCCCTGCAATGGCTCAACCCCGCCCAGACGGCGGGCGGCGAAAAACCCTATCTGTTCAGCCAGGGTCAGGCCATCCTGACCCGCACCTGGGTGCCGACCCAGGACAGCCCCGGCATCCGCCAGACCTATTCGGCCCGCATCGTCGCGCCCGAGGACCTGACCGTGGTCATGAGCGCCGAGCACCTGACGCCGCAGGGCGAGCCTGCCGGCGCGGGCATGAAGGCCTGGCGCTTCCGCATGGACAATCCGATCCCGCCCTATCTGATCGCGATCGGCGTCGGCGACCTGGCCTTCGCGCCGTTCGACGCGCGCACCGGCGTGTGGACGGAGCCCAGCCGACTGCGCGCCTCGGCCTGGGAGCTGGAGCCCACCGCCCAGATGGTGGACGCGGCCGAGAAGCTCTACGGCCCATACCGCTGGGGCCGCTACGACCTGCTGGTCCTGCCGCCCTCCTTCCCGTTCGGCGGCATGGAGAACCCCAAGCTGACCTTCGCCACCCCCACCATCATCGCCGGCGACCGTTCGCTGGTGTCGCTGGTGGCGCACGAACTGGCGCACTCCTGGTCGGGCAACCTGGTCACCAACGCCACCTGGAACGACTTCTGGCTGAACGAGGGCTTCACCACCTATTTCGAGAACCGCATCATGGAGTCGCTCTACGGCCATGACCGCGCGGTCCAGGAACAGGTGCTCAGCTGGCACGGCCTGCAGGACGAGCTGAAGTCCCTGCCCGCCGCCGACACCCGCCTGCATCTGGACCTGACCGGCCGCGATCCCGACGACGGCATGAACACCATCGCCTACGACAAGGGTTCGGCCTTCCTGCGCACCATCGAGCGCATCACGGGCCGCGAGCGGTTCGACGCCTGGCTGCGCGGCTATTTCGACCGCAACGCCTACCGGCCGATGACCACGGCCATGTTCCTGGACGACATCCGCACCCATCTGACCCGGGGCGACGCCGCGCTGGAGTCCCAACTTCAGCTGGACGCCTGGGTGTATCAGCCCGGCCTGCCCTCCAACGCCGTGGCCCCGGTGTCGCCAGCGTTCGAGCCCGTCGATCGGGCGGCATGGGCCTTCGCCGCCAGTAAAGGCAAGGCCGCCGACATTCCGTGGGCGGAGTGGAACACCCAGCAGCGCCTACGCTTCCTGAATTGGCGTCCCCCCGTCGTCGTCAATGGCGGTGACTGGTTGTCGGATCAGAAGCTGGCCGACTTGGAGGCCACGCTGAACCTGGCGAACGAGGGCAACGCCGAGGTGACCTTCGCCTGGCTGCAGATCGCCCTGGCCCACCGCTACCAGCCCGCGGTCGCCACGGCCGAGACCTTCCTGACCAGCCAGGGCCGGCGCAAGTTCGTCTATCCGCTGTTCCAGACCCTGTGGGCCGAAGGCGACTGGGGCCGCCCCATCGCCCGCCGCATCTACGCCGAGGCGCGGCCGCTGTATCACCCGGTCACCTCGGGCTCGGTCGACGACCTGGTCGGCCGGCCGTAACCGACACGGAAGGGGGGATGAGGCGGTGACCTCATCCCCCTCTTCGCGTCGCCATCCTATTTTCGGGCTCAAAGCGCTGGAACATCAGCGCCTTACGCGGTCCGCCCCGCCTTCTTCCTCGCACACGCCCAAACCGTGCGATCCTCGTGTCCCGCACAAGGATGACGAACGACAGGGAAGGAGCGCCGGCGCCGATTTCAGACTTTTCACACCATTCAGACTCTCTTTTTCACCGGCGAGAGTCCGAAATCACAGATTGACCACCGTCACCCCGTCCTCGTGCGCCAGCCGTTCGGCCAGCACCGCCCGGTGGCAGCCGGCGTGATCGGCCTCGAAGCACAGCAGGGCGACGCGCTTGTCGGACGCCAGGGCCTTCAGGCGGGCGTATTCCAGCTGGGCCTGCGGCTCGGCCATGTGATCGGCGAAGATGGCGCGCATCTCGGCCACATGGCCCTTGCGCGCGGCGTCGCGCCCGGCCTTGGGCGTGCCCAGGCCGCGCAGATGGACATAGTCGACGCCCTCGGCCTTCAGGCTCTCGCTCAGGATGGTCTTGGAAAAGCCGGCGCGGCGAGAGGCGGCCACCGCCCGCACGTCGACCAGGGTCTCGACCCCGGCCGCCTTCAGGCGGTCGATGACCTGGGCCTGGGTCGCGCCTTCGTAACCTATGGTGAAGAGTTGCATCGGCCACAAATGGGCGTGACCGGCCGGATCGCCAGCTTGGCCGCTAACGCCCGCGTTGCGGCGCGGCGCCCTATCGTCTATCCCGCCGACACTGATTTCCACTGGAGCTTTCCTGATGGCTGACCTGGCCCCCGGCGTCGTGACCCTCTTCGGAGGATCGGGCTTCATCGGGTCGCAGGCCGTGCGCGCCCTGGCCCGTCGCGGCTGGCGCATCCGCGTCGCCGTGCGCAACCCGGTCCAGGCCATCGAGGTCCAGCCGCTGGGCGACCCTGGCCAGATCCAGTTCATGCGCTGCGACGTCACCAATCCCGACGACGTGGCCCGCGCGCTGCGGGGGTCCGACGCCCTGGTCAATCTGGTGGGCGTCCTGCACGACGGCGGCAAGCGCCGGGGCTTCAAGGCCGTTCACGTGGAGGCGGCCCGCATCATCGCCGAGGCGGCCCGCGCCGCCGGCGTCCGCCGCGTGGTCCAGATCTCGGCCATCGGCGCCGACGCCGCCAGCCCTTCGGCCTACGCCCGCTCCAAGGCCGAGGCCGAGGCGGCGGTGCGCGCCGTCCACCCCGACGCGGTGATCCTGCGTCCCTCGCTGGTCTTCGGCGCCGGCGACGGCTTCCTCAACCGCTTCGCCGCCATGGCGACGATCAGCCCCGTGCTGCCGCTGATCGGCGGCGGCGAGACGAAGTTCCAACCCGTCTATGTCGGCGACGTGGCCGAGGCCATCGCCCGCGCCGTCTTCCAGGGCGCGGCGGCCGGCCGCACCTTCGAGCTGGGCGGGCCCGCCGTCTGGACCTTCCGCGAGGTGCTGGACCTGGTGCGGCGCGAAGCCGGTCGCGACCGGCTGCTGGCCCCCGTCCCCTTCTTCGTCGCCCGCCCGCTCGGCGCCGCGCTGGAGATGCTGGGCCTGTTCGGCCTGACCCCGCCCCTGACCCGCGATCAGGTGCTGATGCTGCAGGTCGACAACGTCGTGTCGCCGGACGCCGCGACCCTGGCCGATCTGGGCGTGGTCCACCCCACCGGCATGGAGGCCATCGCGCCCACCTATCTGTGGCGCTACCGCACCGGCGGCCAGTTCGCCCAGCTGCCCGCCCTCGACGCCTGATCGCCCGGCCGGATCCGCTGCCCAGCTCAAGGATGCTCGCCGCGCAGTCCCGACCCGACCCGACGCAAACGCCTGGCCTCGACGAGGCCCGGGCCCTCCTGTCCCGCGTCTGGGGCCACGCCGACTTCCGCGGCCTGCAGGGCGACGTGGTCCGCCAGATCCTGTCCGGCGGCGACGTGCTGGCCGTTCTGCCCACCGGCGGCGGCAAGAGCGTCTGCTACCAGATCCCCGCCATCCTGCGTCCCGGCCTGGGCCTGGTGGTCTCGCCCCTGATCGCCCTGATGACCGATCAGGTCGAGGCGCTGAAGCAGCAGGGCGTCGCCGCCGCGCGGCTCGATTCCGGCGTCTCGCTCGACGACCGCTCCGCCATCTGGCGGGCGGCGCGGGCCGGGGAGCTGGACCTGCTCTACGTCTCGCCCGAAGGCCTGGCGGCGGGCGCCATGCTGGACCGGCTGTCCGAGCTGCCCCTCAGCCTGATCGCCATCGACGAGGCCCACTGCGTCAGCCAGTGGGGCCATGACTTCCGGCCCGACTATCGCAACCTGGGCCTTCTGGCCGAGCGCTTCCCCGGCGTGCCCCGGATCGCCGTGACCGCCACCGCCGACGCCCGCACCCGCGAGGACATCCTGCGCTCGCTGCGGCTGGAGGACGCGCACGTCTTCGTCGACAGCTTCGCCCGCCCGAACCTTCAGCTGTCGGCCGAGCGCAAGGAAAATGCGTCGCGCGCCAAGACCGACGCCCGCGTCATCGAAATGGTGCGCGAACGGCGCGGCAAGTCCGGCGTCGTCTATTGCGGCAGCCGCGACGGCTGCGACCGCGTGGCCCAGGCGCTGCGCGACGCCGGGACCAACGCCATCGCCTATCACGCAGGCATGGACACGAAGGAGCGCGACCGCCGGCTGGAGCGGTTCCTGGCCGAGGACGGGGCGGTCATGGTCGCGACCATCGCCTTCGGCATGGGCGTGGACAAGGCCGATGTCCGCTTCGTCATCCACGCCGACCCGCCGGGCAGCCTTGAGGCCTACTGGCAGGAGATCGGCCGCGCTGGACGCGACGGCGAACCGGCTGAGGGGATCACCCTCTACGGCCCTTCCGACATCGCCTGGTCGCTGCGCCGGCTCGACGGCCGCCCCATGGCCGAGGAGGTCAAGCAGGTCCAGGTCCGCAAGGTGCGCCAGCTGTTCGCCATGCTGGACGGAGCGGTCTGCCGTCCCCAGGCGGTGCGCCGCTACTTCGGCGAACAGGACGCAGCGCCGTGCGGCGTCTGCGACGTCTGTTCCGACCCGCCCCAGCTCTATGACGCGACCGTGCCCGCCCAGAAGGCGCTGGCGGCGGTCCAGCGGCTGGGCGGCCGCTTCGGCCGGGGCCGGGTGATCGACCATCTGACCGGCCGCACCAAGGACGTGCAGCCGTGGGAGCAGCAGCTCTCCACCTGGGGCGTCGGCCGCGAGATCTCGCTGAACTCGTGGCGTGAGATCATCGACCACCTGCTGTTCGAGGGCCTGCTGGTCGAGGACGCCAACGACGGCAAGCCGCTGGTCGGCCTGGGCGATCCCGACGCCGTCCGCGCGGTCTACAAGGCCGAACGCCAGATCCAGGTCCGCCGCGCGCCGCTGCGGGCCGACGCGGCGCCGCGCCGACGCGACCGCTCCGGCGAAGGCCGCAACGCCGCGCTGGAGAACATGGACGCCGACGTCCGCGCCCGCTTCGAGGCCCTGCGCGCCTGGCGCCGCGACCGCGCCTCAGAACAGCACGTGCCGCCCTACGTCATCTTCCAGGACAAGACCCTGCTGGAGATCGCTCACGCCGAACCGGGCGACCTGGCCGGGCTCGGCGCCGTCGCCGGCGTCGGCCAGTCCAAGCTGGATCGCTATGGCAAGGCGGTGCTCGAAACGCTGGCGGCGCTCCAGGCCTAGGCCAGAAAGCGCCGGACGGCGTCCAGGAAGCGATCCGGCTGATCGATCATCACCTGGTGCTCGGCGCCCTCGATCCGCTCGAAGCGCGGCGGTTGTCGCAGGTTGCCGAAGCCGTGGCGGAACAGGCCCTCCAGCCGGTTTCGCGGGTTCCGGGGCTCCGGGCTCCAGCCGTAGACGACCGTCACCGGCGCCGCGACCTCGCGCAGACGCAGGCGCAGGTCGACCGTCAGCGCCTCGTACAGCCCCTGGGCCAGCACCCGGCGATCGCCGCCCTGCAGGCCCAGGCCGTCGAAGACCATGTCGCCCGCCAGGCCGAGATCCCCGCCCAGCGCCGACACCTGGGTCTGCAACGCCTTGTCGCCGAACAGCATCAGCGCCTGATAGCCCAGCCGCGCCAGCGGCTCGATCTGCTCGGAGGTGGCGCGGGAATCGACCAGGGCCGGGAAGAAGGGCGAGGAATCGACCACCATCACCCGGCCGACGCCGTCGCCCATGTCGGCGGCGACCCGCAAGGCGATCTGTCCGCCCAGCGAGTGGCCGATCAGGGCCGGGCGCGACAGGTTCTGCGCCTGGATATAGCGGCGGATCTCGTTCGCCGCCGGGCCGGACAGGCCGCCGTTGACGTTGGCGCCGATGTCCGTCTGGCCGAAGCCCCGCAGGGTGATCAGGTGCACCCGGTAACGGTCGTCCAGCCGGTCGGCCGTCGACCGCCACGCCGCGCCGGTCGACCCCAGGCCGGGAATGAAGACGATGTCGGGGCCGCGCCCGCGCGTCTCCACGATGATGCGTTCCGACCGGAACACGGACGTCTGGGCCGTGGCTTCCAGCGGCGCGGCGACGGCGACGAAAAACAGTAGGGAGAACAGGGCGCGGATCATGCTCGCGCCCCTAACGCCGGATCGGGGCGATTGGTTGACGGCCGCCCTCACCGCCGCTGACAGCGCGGGCAGTAGAAGGTCGATCGGCCGCCCTGGACGATCCGCCTGACCACGCCGTCGCAGCCCTCGCCCCGGCAGGCTTCGCCTTCGCGTCCATAGACGTCGAAGCGGTGCTGGAAATAGCCCTGTCCGCCCTCGGCGTTGGCGAAGTCGCGCAGGGTGGAGCCGCCCGCCGCGATGGCGTCGTTCAGGACCTCCCGCACCTCGGCCGCCAGCCGCTCCAGTCGGGGACGGGAGACGGCGCCGGCCGCCACCAGGGGCGAGATGCGGGCGCGGTACAGCGCCTCGCAGACATAGATGTTGCCCAGGCCGGCGACGATGCGCTGGTCCAGCAGCGAGACCTTGATGTTCTGCTTCTTTCCCGCGAAGACCTCGGCCAGATGCGCGCCGGAAAAGCCGTTGCCCAGCGGCTCAGGCCCCAGGCCCGCGAACCAGGGATGGGCCTCGATCTCCGTCGTCGGGATCAGGCCCATGAAGCCGAAGCGGCGGGCGTCGGCGAAGCCGATGCGGGTGCGGCCGTTCCTGTTGGCGCAGGCGCTGAAATGCTCGTGCTTGCCGGCGATGGGCGCGGCCTCCTCGAACTCGCCGAGCTGGCGGCCGTCCAGGGTGAAGCGGCCCGTCATGCCCAGATGCGTGACCCAGGTCTCGCCGGTCGACAGCGGCATCAGCAGATATTTGGCCCGGCGATCGATCCGTTCGACCGTCGCCCCCTCCAGCCGGTCCACGAACCGGTCGGGAAAGGGAAAACGCAGGTCGGGCCGGTTGATCCGCACGCCGCTCAGCCGCGCGCCCTTCAGCACCGGCGTCAGGCCGCGTCGGACGGTTTCGACCTCGGGAAGTTCAGGCATGGCCCTGTCGTAACTCGCCGATGCAGCGCGATCCAGCCGAGCCCTCTAGGCGCCTGCGACATTATGCGCTTACGGTCCCGGCGAATGTGGGGACTTTCCAATGACTGATGCAAACGCCGCGCCCGCCAAGGCCGCAGGCAAGCGGCTGGAGCTGACGCTTCGCGCCCTGGTGCTCGGCTGCCTGCTGGCCGTGGTGTTCACCGCCGCCAACACCTACCTGGGCCTGCTGGTCGGCCTGACCTTCGCCTCGGCCATTCCCGCGGCGGTCATCTCGATGGCGATCCTGCGGGCGTTCCGGACCTCGACCATCTGGGAGAACATGACCGT
Organism: Brevundimonas sp.; assembly: GCF_041911375.1. Lineage (GTDB taxonomy): Bacteria > Pseudomonadota > Alphaproteobacteria > Caulobacterales > Caulobacteraceae > Brevundimonas. The sequence continues at coordinate 54,402 of NZ_JAYRPA010000021.1, forward strand.
CCAGACCGTGGCATCGGTCGGCGGGGCCATGAGCTCGATCATTTTCGTGCTGCCGGGCCTGGTGATGATCGGCTGGTGGATGGAGTTCCCGTTCTGGCAGTCGGTCCTGATCTGCATCCTGGGCGGCGTGCTGGGGGTGACCTTCTCCATCCCGCTGCGCCGGGCGCTGGTGGTCAACGGCGGCCTGCCCTACCCCGAGGGCGTCGCCGCCGCCGAGGTGTTGAAGGTCGGCTCGCGCGGGGCCGAGCAGACCGAAAGCGCCGTGCGGGAGAACAAGTCCGGCCTGTGGGTCGTGGTCGCGGGGGCGCTGGCGTCGTCCGGCTATGCGCTGCTGGTCGCCGGGCGCGTGTTCGCCGGCGAGGCGGCCCGCTTCTTCAAGCTGCCGGCCGCGCTGGGCGGCGGAGCCACGGGCATGGGCTTCGGCATGCAGTTCGCCCTTTTGGGCGCCGGTCACCTGATCGGCCTGACCGTCGGCCTGGCCCAGCTGTTCGGCCTGATCCTGGCCTGGGCCATCGCCGTGCCGATCCTGACCAGTCCGGACACCGTCGCCTGGCTGACGGCGCACGGCGTCCCGTCGATCGCCTCGACCCTGCCCGCCGGCGTTTCGGCGGAGGAGCTGGCCGGAACGGTGTGGAGCCGCGAGGTGCGCTTCATGGGCGCCGGCGTCATCGGCGTCGCCGCCATCTGGACCCTGCTGAAGCTGGCCGGGCCGCTGGTCGGCGGCCTGACCTCGGCCCTGGCCGCCAACGCCCGCCGCAGCCATGGCGAGGCGCTGGAGCTGACCGAGCAGGACCTGCCGATCAAACTGGTCGGCGGTCTGTCCCTGGTCTGCCTGGTCGGCATCGCGGGCCTTCTGGCCTGGTTCGCCCAGAGCGCCCCGGCCCTGGCCGGCTCGACCGCCATGCTGGTGGCCGGCGGCCTGGTCTATGTGGTGCTGATCGGCTTCGCGGTGGCGGCCATCTGCGGCTACATGGCCGGTCTGATCGGGTCGTCGAACAGTCCCGTGTCCGGCGTCGGCATCCTGGCCATCGTCATCGCCTCGCTGCTGATGCTGGGGGTGATGGCGATCGCGGGCGTGCCGGCCGATCCGTCCATCATCGCCTTCGCCCTGATCGTGACGGCGGTGGTGTTCGCCGTGGCCGTCATCGCCAACGACAACCTTCAGGACCTGAAGACCGGCCAGCTGGTCGAGGCCACGCCGTGGCGCCAGCAGACCGCCCTGATCGTCGGCGTCGGCGCCGGCGCCCTGGTCATCCCCTTCATTCTGAACCTGCTGAACCAGGCCTTCGGGTTCGAGGGCGGGCCGCCCGCCATCGTCGAGGGGGCCCAGACGCTGGCGGCGCCGCAGGCCACGCTGATCTCGGCCCTGGCGCGCGGCGTCATCGGCGGCGACCTGCGTTGGGACCTGATCGGCCTGGGCGCGGTGATCGGCGCGGTGATCATCGTGCTGGACGTGGTGCTGGAGCGGGCGACCAAGGGGCGCGTGAAGCTGCCGCCGCTGGCCGTCGGCATCGGCTTCTACCTGCCCGCGGCCGTCACCACGATGCTGGTCATCGGCGCCGTCTGCGGCTGGCTTTACGAGAAGGCGGTGGAGTCCAAGACCTACGCCCCGGTGGCCCGGCGGATGGGCGTGCTGCTGGCCTCCGGCCTGATCGTCGGCGAGAGCCTGTTCGGTGTCTTCACCGCCGGCGTCATCGTCGCCACGCGGGACGATGCGCCCTTCGCCATGCTGCCTGATGGTTCGGCCTGGCCCGCCATGCTGGCGGGGATCATCGGCTTCGCCGTCCTCACCTTCGGCCTGTATCGCTGGACTCAAGGGCGGGCCGCGCGGGTCTGATCCGAAAAGGTTGATCGGGGGGCTTCGGCCCCCCATCTTCGTTTAAGACCGGGCGTCCCGCCGATCACGGGGGACGAGGACCGGTCTTCGGTCGCTTCGACGAGGACCAGAATGACGACGCGTACGATCCTGTTCGACAGCCCCTTCCTGCTGGGCTTCGACCATACCCGCGCCCTGATCGACCGGGCGGCCAAGGCGGCGGCCGAGAGCTATCCGCCCTACAATGTCGAGCAGACCAGCGAGGCGGGCGTCCGCATCACCCTGGCGGTCGCCGGCTTTTCTCCGGACGAGCTGAACGTGACGCTGGAAGGCCGCCAGCTGACCATCGCGGGCAAGCGGGACGAGGCGGCCAAGGGCGAGCAGGCCTTCCTGCACCGGGGCATAGCGGCGCGCGGCTTCGTGCGCAGCTTCGTGCTGGCCGACGGTCTGGAGGTGCAGGGCGCGCGACTGGAGCACGGGCTGCTGCACGTCGACCTGGTGCGACCCGAGGCGGAGCGCGCCGTCCGGCGCATCCCCATCACGGTCGGCTGATCCGGCGACCGATGAACCGCCCGGCGATCCGGGCATTGGTACTGTGTAAGGAGGCGGTCCTATGACGCCGATGACGATGAGCAAGGAAGATTTCGCGGGGCTGGGCGCCCCGGACCTGGTCTATGTGCGCCAGGTGAAGGCGTCCGATCTGCTGGCCGATGCGGCCGATACCCAGGGGCTGGAGATCGACGGCGACCAGACCCTCTATGCGGTGCACGGCGCCGATGGCGAGCGGCTGGCGGTCATGCTGGATCGCGATACGGCCTTCGCCGCCGCCGTGGCGCACGAACTGGCGCCGGTTTCCGTCCACTAAGGAGAAGAGCGGCGGCTCAGGCCGCCGTGGCGGGCGCGTCGTCGCGCACGAACAGGGCGCGGATGGCGTCCGCCGTGCGCGCCTGGCGCAGTTGTTCGCGCAGTTCCGGCGAACGCATGGCGCGCGACACGGCCGCCAGCGCGCGCAGATGCTCGGCGCCGTCGCTGGGCGGGGCGAACAGGGCGAACATCAGATCCACCGGGCGGTCGTCCACCGCCTCATAGGCCACTGGCGCATCCAGACGCACGAAGACGCCCGTCACCCGCTCCATGCCCGAAAGACGGGCGTGCGGCACGGCCACGCCCGAGCCCAGCCCGGTCGAGCCCAGCGCTTCGCGTTCCAGGAGGGCGTCGAACACCCGCCCCTCGTCCATGCCCAGCGCCTGGGCCGCCGCTTCGGCCACGACGTGCAGGGCCTGTCGCTTGGAAGAGGCCCCGCCGCGCAGCACTACGCCCTGGGGCGCGAGCAGATCACCGATGTCCATGAGTGTTCCGACTCTATTAGGCGACAGGCGGTGGTCGCGGGCGCCCGTTTAGAGACTCCCGCGACGAAGTCAAACTAGGCCGTACCGGCCTGGCCGTTGCTTCGGACCGTCCGCTCCGGATCGATCCAGCCGACATTGCCGTCTGGACGGCGGTAGACGACCGACAGTCCGCCATGGGCGGCGTTGCGGAACAGAACGACCGGATAGCCGGTCATGTCCAGCTCCAGCACCGCGCGGCCGACCGTGATGGTGCGGATTTCGTGCTCGGTCTCGGCGATGACCATGCCCACCGGCGGCGGGCCGTCGTTCTCGCCGGCCGAGCCGAAGGCGTCGTCGTCGACGCTGTCGGGGTCGCGCAGCACGATGCTGCGCGCGACCTCGCGGGCGGCGTCCTCGGTCTTTTCGGGCGACAGGCCCTTGGGACCGATGTGGTGGTCCTTGAGCCGGCGCTTGTAGCGGCGGACTCGGGTCTCCAGGCGCTCCAGCGCCTCGGTGAAGGCCGAATGGGCGTCGCCGCCGAAGCCGGTCGTCACCAGGGTCTGGCCCGAGGCGAGCCGGACCCAACAGTCCACCTTGAAGTTGTGGCCGTCCTTGGAGACCACGACCTCGGCGTCATCGCCGCCGCGGGCGAAGTACTTGCCGACTCCGTCTTCGAGTTCCTGGGAGATGCGCGAGCCTAACGCTTCGCCGACATCCACTTGCTTGCCGCTGACTTGGACTTGCATGCGGATAGAACGCTACCGACCGGATTTGGTGTCAATCCGGATCACCGATTTGTGGTGACGCTTGTCAGGCGATCCGCAACAGGCGGCGGCGCTCCACCGACGACGGAATTCTCAGCGCTTCTCGGTACTTGGCCACCGTTCGACGGGCGATGTCGATGCCCGTTTCCTTCAGAATTTCGACGATGCGATCATCGGACAAAACGTCGCCATCGGCGCCTTCGGCGTCGATCATCGTCTTGATCCGGTGACGGACGGCTTCGGCGGAGTGGGACGACGCCCCGTCGGTGGACTGGATGGCGGCGGTGAAGAAGAATTTGAGCTCGAACACGCCGCGCGGCGTGGACAGATACTTGTTCGAGGTGACGCGGCTGACCGTCGATTCGTGCATGCCGATGGCGTCGGCGACGGTCTTCAGGTTCAGCGGGCGCAGGAACTCCACGCCGAAGGCCAGGAAGGCGTCCTGCTGGCGCACGATCTCCGACGTCACCTTCAGGATGGTGCGGGCCCGCTGGTCCAGCGACTTGACCAGCCAGTTGGCCTGGGCGGCGCACTCGGCGACGTAGGACTTTTCGGTGTCGGAACGCGCGCCGGTCTGGACCACGGCGTGATAGCGCTTGTCCACCAGAAGCCGCGGCAGGGTGTCGGTGTTCAGCTCCACCTTCCAGCCCCCGGCGGGGTCGGGCCGGACGTGGACGTCGGGGATGACGGTCTGGGCCGGCTCGCCGCCGAAGCCGGCGCCGGGACGCGGCGTCAGACCCTTGAGCTCGGCGATCATCTCGACAAGGTCTTCGGCGTCGACGCCGCAGACCTGGCGAAGGGCCGACAGGTCGCGCCGCGCCAGCAGGTCCAGATTGTCCAGCAGCGCCGCCATCGCCGGATCGAAGCGGTTGCGCTCGATCAGCTGCAGCCTAAGGCACTCGGGCACCGAACGCGCCATGACGCCGGTCGGCTCGAACCCGTGGCACACCGCAAGGACGGCCTCGATGCGATCCAGCGACACGCCCAGCCGGTCGGCGAACTCCGCCAGTTCGCCCCGCAGGTAGCCGCCCTCGTCCGTCGCGTCGATCAGGGTCAGGGCGACGCCGTGGTCGGCGACGCTGAAGCCGGCCGACGACGCCTGGGCCTGCAGATGCTCCCACAGGGTGGGCTCGTGGGTGTCGGGCCGTTCGCCGTCGCCGTCGAACACCTGGCCGCCCTTGCCGGCGCTGGACCAGTCCGAAAGGCCCGGCTGGGCCTCGTCGGTCATGCGGTCGCTGGTGCGTTCGCCCGGCGCGGCGTCGCCATAGACGTCGTCGGATCCCGCGTCCATCGAGGCGACGGCCTCGTGGGCGACGCCCTCGCCGAAGGACATCTCGCCGTCGGGAGAGGCGGCTTCGAGGGTTTCGGGCCGGTCCGGACCGTCGCCTTCCGGCTCGTCGCGCTGCAGCAGCGGATTGCGCTCCAGCTCGGCCTCGACGTAGTCCTCGAGCTCGAGGTTCGACAGTTGCAGCAGCTTGATCGCCTGCTGCAGCTGGGGCGTGATGACCAGCCCCTGCCCCTGCCTGACCTCTAACCTTTGCCCGATCACGTGCGATTTTCCCGCCGGGCGACGAAGTGGCCCGGAACTTGCTGGGGCAGGATGTCGCCCAATCGGTTAACGCCGCGCAAACGCCGGGAGACGCCTCGCCCATCGTGGGATGGCGGCGACGCAAGGCCGATTAGGTCTTGATCTCGGGTCAGGCCCGAGGATGACACAGCAGGGCCGTCGGGCTCAGCCGTACATTTCGCCCAGATAAACGCGCCGGACCTCGGCGTCGTGGATGGCCTCGTCGGCCGTGCCCTCGAACAGCACCGCCCCGCCCGAGATGATCGAGACCCGGTCGGTGATCTCCAGCGTCTCGCGAACATTGTGGTCGGTGATCAGCACGCCGATGCCCTGGCCGGCCAGATAGCGGATGACCGAGCGGATGTCGGCGATGGCCAGCGGGTCGATGCCGGCGAAAGGTTCGTCCAGCAGCATGAAGGACGGCCGACCGGCCAGCGCGCGGGCGATCTCGACGCGACGACGCTCGCCGCCCGACAGGCCGGTGGCGGGGGCGTGGCGCAGGTGGTCGATGTGCAGCTCGGCCAGCAGACGATCGGTCTCGGCCTCGATCTGGGCCTTGGGGTAGTTCAGCTCGACCACCGCGCGGATGTTCTGCTCCACCGTCATGCCGCGGAAGATCGAGGCTTCCTGCGCCAGATAGCCCAGGCCCATGCGCGCGCGCTGGTACATCGGCTGGGCCGTGATGTCCTCGCCGTCCAGCCAGATCGAGCCGGAGTCCGGCGGGATCAGGCCGGTGATCATGTAGAAGCAGGTGGTCTTGCCCGCGCCGTTGGGGCCCAGCAGGCCGGCGACCTCGCCGCGCTGGACGGTCAGGGAGACGTCGCGCACGACCTGCCGCTGCCCGAACGCGCGGGCGATGCTTTGCACGCGCAGCCCCTTGTCCCCCGCCGAGGGGGCGGGAGCGGTGTCCGCGACCGGTTCGTCGCGGTTCAGGGCTGAGAGTTCCTTGCGCGCCAAGATCCGTCTTCCGGGCCGGGGCCCTCAGTTGCCGTTGGGATAGAAGACGCCCTGGATCCGGTTGCCGGCGGCCCCGCGCGGGGCGCCCGCCATGGTCGCGGCGTCGGTGTTGACGTTGTAGGTCAGCCGGCCGCCCGTCAGGACGTTCTGGCCTTGGGTCAGGACCACGTCGCCCGTGACCACCACCTCGCCCGCGTCGATCGAATAGACGGCGCGGTCACCGCGCATCGACTGGGTCGGGGTCACGAAATAGACCGTGCCGGTCGCCTCGACCCGGTCCGGATCGCCCGAGGCGTCGCGATACAGGGTGATGGCGTCGGCGCGCAGGCGGTTGTCGCCCTGGGTCACCTCGGCCCGACCGCGCAGGGCGATGGTCTGGGCGGTCTGTTCGCCCGAATCGGCCCCGAAGGCGATCGGCTGGTTGGAGGCGCGGCTGCTCTGGGCGTCGCCCACGGTCGGCAGGACCAGAACGGTCAGGGCGGTCGCCGCCGCCAGCATCTTCATCTTCATCGCCGTCATCCGCCTGATCCGGAGGGATTTATCGTCCCCCTTATCTTGTTGTCGCCCTGGCCTTCGAAAACCACCCGCTGGCCCTGATCATAGATCGCATAGGACGAAGCGTTGATGGTTCCAATAGGGCCGGCGCCCTGAACGCCTCTTGAACCGGTGATGACGCCGGTGCGGGTGTCGAGCACGGCTTCGGGCGTCGTCAGGACGAAACCGGAGCCGCCGTCGGAGATGCGCACGTTCGGGCCGATGGTCACGGTGCGCGCGGCCTCGTTGTAGGTTCCCCCGTCGGCCGTCATCTCGGTGACCTTGCGGCCGCCCAGGTTCAGCTTCAGCGCCGGACCGATCAGACGGAACTGACCCGTGGCGCCGTCGCGCACCGCGCCCTGGGCGCCGATGACGAAAGCGCGCCCCTGCGCGTCCTGGCCGTGGAACATCGGATTGTCGAGGCGCACTTCCTGGCCCTGGGTGGCGCGGCGCTCCACCCCTGACATCACGGTGCGGAACACGGTCCAGGTCAGGGCCCCGCCCGCCAGCACCAGCATGATGATCGGCAGCACGCGGCGATACAGCCGCACCCGGCGCGAGTGGGCGCGCCAGCGCCGGCCCTCCTGGGCGACGCGGGCTTCGTCGGCCCGGGTGGCGGCTGTGTCGCGCGGCTCCGTCACCGGCGGCCTAGCTATGGGCGAAGATGTCGATCTCGTCCCACCCGGCGAGATCGAGCGCCGAGCGGGTCGGCAGGAAGTCGAAGCAGCGGGCGGCCAGTTCGGTCCGACCCTCGCGCGCCAGCATTTGGTCGAGCCGAGCCTTGACGGCGTGCAGATGCAGGACGTCGGACGCGGCGTACTCCAGCTGGGCCGGGCTCAGTTCGGCCGCGCCCCAGTCGGACGACTGCTGGGCCTTGGACAGGTCGACGCCCGCCAGTTCACGCACCACGTCCTTCAACCCGTGGCGGTCGGTGTAGGTGCGGGCCAGCTTCGAGGCGATCTTGGTGCAATAGACCGGCCGCGTCTCGACGCCGAGGTGCAGCTGGAACATGCCGATGTCGAACCGGCCGAAGTGGAAGATCTTGAGCACCTTCGGATCCGCCAGCAGGCGCTTCAGGTTCGGGCAGTCGTAGGCCGGGCGGTTCAGGCGCACGACGTGGGCGTTGCCGTCGCCGGACGACAGCTGGACGACGCAAAGCGGGTCGCGGCCGAAGCGCAGGCCCATGGTCTCGGAATCCACGGCGACCTCGGGCCCCAGATCCAGGTCGTCGGGCAGGTCGCCCTGGTGCAGATAGACAGTCATGGGCAGGTTCTTACACGGCGGGACGGCGGGACGAAACGGCCTCAAGCAGGAAGGCGCCGCGCGCCTTTGGAGAGGCCGAAACAAAGACGGCGCCGCATCCGAGGATGCGGCGCCGTCCGAAAGATGGTGCCCAGAAGAGGACTCGAACCTCCACGGCCGTTAAGCCACTGGCACCTGAAGCCAGCGCGTCTACCAATTCCGCCATCTGGGCCCCGTCGGCCCCGCCTTGCGGCGTGTCCATCGGGAAGGCGCGGACCTCTAAGGCAGGGGATCGACGGGGTCAACAGACCTTCTTCGGAAATTTTCGCTTTCCGTGACAGCGGCCAAGGTCCGCCGTGGCTAAGGCGCGTTAGGACTGTTCGCTAACGCCGTCTTGAAGGGCGCGGCGCCAGGATGCGGCGATGGCGGATTCCCTGATCCCGACCTCGGCGAACGAACGCCGCGCCCGCGCCCGCCCGGCCTTTCGCCAGGCGCGGCGTGAAGACGAGCGCGTGCGCCTGCTGGGCCAGCCGGTCGACCTGGTCCGCCCCGAGGAAGTGATGCTTCATCTGGCGCGCCATATCCGCGACGGACGCCGCACGGTCGTGGCCAACCACAATCTGCACAGCCTGTATCTGGTGCGCAAAAGCCCGGAGATGCAGGCCTTCTACGCCGCCGCGGACCTGATCCAGGTCGATTCGCGGCCGCTGCTGGCGTTCGCGCGGCGGCTGGGACTTAGGGGCCGGGCCTTCCACCGCTGCACCTATCTGGACTGGCGCGGCCACTTCTGGAGCCTGGCCGACCGCGAGGGCTGGCGGGTGATGGCCGTGGGCGGCGCGCCGGGGGTGGGCGAAACGGCCGCGCGGCGGCTGGGCGAGCGCTACCCCGAGGCGAACATCCGCACCCGCCACGGCTTCTTCGACATCAGCCCGGGGTCGGCCGAAAATGCGGCGGTGCTGGCCGAAGTGGCCGCCTTTCGCCCCCATGTGCTGTTCGTGGGCATGGGCATGCCCCGCCAGGAGGCCTGGATCGTGGCCAACCTGGATCGCCTGCCCGCCTGCGCCATCCTGTCGGTGGGCGCCGCCTTCGACTACGAAGCCGGGGTTCAGACGGCGGCGCCGCGCTGGACCGGGCGGCTGGGCCTGGAATGGGCCTATCGGCTGGCGCGCGATCCAGGGCGGCTGTTCGTGCGCTATTGCGTCGAGCCCTGGAGCCTGCTCCCGGCCGCGCTCGAGGACATCCGGGCGGCGCGTCGCCGCCGACACGCCGCACCGACCACGCCGGTCCGCCCGGGCCGCTAGCGCCGGTCGGCGACCGACGCCGCGCGCGCCCCGGCGAACTCCGCGTCGGCGTTCCATTCGGGCCAGGCCTGCGAATCCGCCAGATCGCGACCGACGGCGTAGATCAGGGCGACATCGGCGGCGGCCGCGTCCATGCGCCAGGTCTCGTCCCATTCGTCGGACGGCTGGTGATAGCGGTTCTCGACATAGTCGCGGCTGGCGGCGCTGGCGCCGGTGAAGCCGGCGGCGGGAAACAGGGCGGGCACGCCCTCGATCGCCAGCGGGAAGTGGTCCGAACGGTAGAAGGCGCCGGCCTGGGGCGCCGGATCGGCGATCAGGGTGCGGCCGACGGCGCTGGCGTGACGCTCCAGCACGGCGTCCAGCTGGTTCTTGCCCTTGCCAATGACCACCACGTTCGGATCGATCTCGGTCCCCGGCAGCAGGCTGTCGACATTGATGTTGGCGACGGTCTTCTCCAGCGGCCAGACCGGATTGGCGGCGTAATAGGTCGAGCCCAGCAGGCCCGCCTCCTCGCCCGACCAGGCCGCGAACACGACCGAGCGCTGCGGTCGCGGGCCCGCCGCGAAGGCGTGGGCCAGCTCCAGCAGGCCGGCGACCCCGGTCGCATTGTCCACGGCGGCGTTGTAGATCTTGTCGCCCGAGGCGTCGGGCGTGCCGACGCCGTAGCCGTCCCAGTGGGCGCCGTACATGACCGTCTCGTCCGGGCGCGCGGCGCCGGGGATGCGGGCGATGACGTTGCGGGTCTCGACCCGGTCGGCGACCTGGCCGAAGTCGACGCTCATCGTCGCGCCGGGCAGTTCGACGGGGCGGAAGTCGGCGCGACGGGCGCTGTCCTTCAGGGTGGCGAAGTCCAGGCCGGCGGCGGCGAACAGCTCTTCCGCCTTGGCCCGCTGAATCCAGCCCTGAAAGGGCGCGCGTTCCGCGTCGGGATTGGCGCGGACGATGTCGAACTTGGGCGCGGCCGACGAGTTCTGCAGCACCGACCAGCCGTAGCCCGCCCCGGCCGTCTCATGGACCACCAGCACGCCCGCGGCGCCCCGCCGGCCCGCCTCCTGGAACTTGTAGGTCCAGCGGCCGTAGAAGGTCATGGCCTGGCCGTCGAACTTGCCGGCGACCGGATCGCCCTGGGCGGCCTCGAAGTCGGGGTCGTTGACCAGGACGACGATGACCTTGCCGCGCACGTCCACGTCCTTGAAGTCGTCCCACTGACGCTCGGGCGCGGTCGCGCCGTAGCCGACGAAGACGACCGGGGCGTCGGTCACTGTGATGCGGTCCGTCGGTCGATCGCTGGACACCAGCACGTCCGGACCGCGTTCGAAGGTCAGGGTCCGGCCACCGACCCGCGCGGCGACGGTCGCGGGGCCGTTCTGGCGGGTGCGCGACAGCTGGGCGGTCTGGAAGAAGGAGCCGTCCGGCCCGCCGCCCTCGGCGCCCGCGGCGCGGAACTGCTCGGCCAGCCATTCGACGGTCTTCTCCTCGCCGGCGGAGACCGGGCCGCGGCCTTCGAACGCGTCGGAGGCCAGGACGCGCACCGCCTGGTTCATGCGGTCCGCATCGATGGCGGATCGCCCGTCATCCTGGGCCAGGGCCGGGCCGGCGGCCAGAATCATTGCGATGAGGGAGACGGCGGGCAGGGTCGGACGCATGGGAACTCCGGGCTTGGGACCAGGCCTCAACCCTGGACCGGCCGGCCCGCGCTGTCGAGCCAGGCGCGCACGCCCTCTGCCGCCACCACGCCCGAGGCGAAGCCGGCCTGCAGCAGATAGCCGCCGGTCGGCGCCTCCCAGTCCAGCATCTCGCCGGCGACGAAGACCCCGGGCAGGGCCTTGAGCATCAGCCGGTCGTCGACCGCGTCCAGGGCCACCCCGCCGGCCGAGGAAATGGCGCGCTCCAGCCCCTGGACCCCGGTCGCCGTCAACGACAGCGCCTTGATGCGGGCGGCCAGGGCGTCCGGCGTGTCCGGCAGGGGCCCCGCCTCGCGCAGCACGCCGACGGCGGCCGGATCGAGGCCGGCGCCCTTGCGCAGGCGGTTCGCCAGGCTGAGCCGCGCGGGCTGGGCCGACAGCCGGGTGGCCAGGCGATCCAGCGGCATGTCGGGCTTCAGATCCAGAATCAGCGTTGCGGCCCCGTCGCGGGCGACGGCGTCGCGGATTCCGGCCGACAGGGCGTAGACGGCGCCGCCCTCCAGTCCGTAGGCGGCGATCATCGCCTCGCCCCGCACGCTCGCTCCGCCGTGGCTGAGCGCGATTCCCTTCAGCGGCGCGCCGGCGAACCGGTCGCGCAGGACCGGCGACCAGGCCAGGGTCGCCCCCACATTGGCGGGCCGGAAGGGGATGACGGAGACGCCTGCCGCCTGCAGCCACGGCGTCCAGGCCGCGTCCGAGCCGAGGCGAGGCCAGCTGGCGCCGCCGAGCGCCAGCACCACCGCATCGGGTCGTTCCAGCCGTTCCCCGTCGGGCGTGTCGAACGCCAGGGCCCCGTCCCGCCACCCCGTCCAGGCGGACCGGGTGCGGACGTTGACGCCCAGCTGGCCCAGCCGCACCAGCCAGGCGCGCAACAGGGGCGAGGCCTTCAAGGCGCGGGGGAAGACGCGGCCGCTGGTGCCGACGAAGGTCGGCTGGCCCAGCCCCTCGACCCAGGCGATCAGGTCGGCGGCGGAAAAGGCGTCCAACCAGGCCGCGATCGTGTCGCGGCGCGCCCCGTAGCGGTCCAGAAAGGCCGGCTGCGGTTCGGAATGGGTCAGGTTCAAACCGCCGCGCCCGGCCATCAGGAACTTGCGCGCAACGGACGGCATCCGCTCATGCACGACGACCCTGCACCCGGCCGCCGCCAGACGCTCGGCCGCCATCAGGCCTGCGGGGCCGGCGCCGACGATGGAGATGGTTGGACGATCCTGCCGCATCGTTCCGCTTTGCCCGTTCACGGCGCCGCTGGCCATAGGCGGCGCCGTTGCTATGTTCCGTGTCATGAGCGTCGCATTCACTCGCGAAGAAGACCTGGAAGCCACGGCCGCCGATCTGGTCGATCGCCCGATCTCGCCCCACGCCAATCTCGTCACCGCCGAAGGTCTGGCGCTGATCGAGGCCGAGCTGGCGGCGGCGCGCGCGGCCTATTCCGCCGCCCAGGCGCAGGGCTCCATCGAAACCGACCGCACGGCCATGGCGCGGGCCACGCGTGATCTGCGCTACTGGTCGTCGCGACGGGCCTCGGCGCAACGGGTCGAGCCGGGCGCCGACGACGGCGTGGTCCGCTTCGGCGGGACGGTTACGATCGAGCGTGAGGACGGCCGCACCCAGACCTGGCGGATCGTCGGCGAAGACCAGTCCGATCCCGCCCAGGGACGCGTCAGCTATGTCTCGCCCCTGGCCCAGGCCCTGCTGGGCAAGCGCGTGGACGAGGAAGCGGTCGTCGCCGGTCAGACGGTGGCGATCACCGCCGTCTCGGCGTGAAGCCCGGCCCCGCGCTCGCTCAGCGCGGGCGCGCCTCGATCAGCACCTCGGTGCGCCGCCGCATCGGCGCATTGGCTCCGTCGGCCGTCGTCGCCCCCGACGCGCCGGCGGCCTGAACCTCGAACACGGGGGCGGGCAAGCGTTGCGCCTCCAGCGCTGCGGTGACGCTGCGGGCCCGTCGCTCGGAAAGATCAAGATTGGCGGACGGCGCGCCCTGCGCATCGGCCAGTCCCAGGACGCGCACCCGGTCGATGGCGCAGCCGGCGACCTGGCTCGCGCCAAGCCGCACGGCCTCTTCGGCCACCGGCGTCAGGCCGGCCTGATCGGTGGCGAAATAGATGTCGAAGCGGATGGGCGCGCAGTCCGTCCGCTGAACCAGCGCATCGCGGCCGGGGCGGGTCATGCATCCGGCCGTCGCCAGCACGGCGAGCGCCAGGCCTCCTGCAATCAATCTCATACGCCCTCCCACGCCCCACGGCGGTCATGAAAAGGGCGGCTCGCCGGTTCGACGAGCCGCCCAAACATCAGTCTCTCGACGCCCTCAGGCGCCGGGAAGCGGATCAGTAGCGGCGCTGACCGTTGTCCCAGTAGCACTCGTCCTGACGATTGTCGTAGCAGTAGTAGTACCGCCCTTGGCTGTCGCGGTAGCGCTGCTGGTTGTTGCGGTCCTGGCTCGAACCACGGATCGCGCCGGCCGCGCCGCCGAGCGCGCCGCCGATCAGGGCGCCGGTCGCCGCATTGCCGCCGCCGACATTGTTGCCGACGATGGCGCCGGCCACGGCGCCGAGGCCCGCGCCGATCGCGCCTTGACGGACGGCCTGGTTCGAACCGCCGTTGTAGCCGTACGGGTCGCTGGCGCAGGCCGAGGCCAGAAGACCGGCCCCCGCGATCGCGATAATCGCCTTGTTCATTTTGTCTCTCCTCGGAATCTGTTTCATTCGCCCTGCTGAGCCAAACGTGGCTTAGGCTTCGCGGTTCCCAGCCAACATGGCGTAAGGGCGGATATATGGCGAAGCTTGTCGCAGAGGCGGAACGGCGAGGACGGCGAGGCGTTGGGCGGGCATGACCGATACTGTTGAGCCTGATGCCGAAGCGGGGCCAGCGCCCAAGGGCGCGCTGACGCCGCACACGCCGCTGCGGCGAGCGGTGATGCTGGTCAATCCCCTGTCCGGCAGCGTGGGGTCGCGCGCGGTCGGCGAGGCCGAAGGGATCTTGGCCGACTATGATCTGGACGCCGAGGTGGTCGTGCTGGACGGCGAAGGCTTCGAGGCGGCCATCGACCAGGCCTTCGCCTCCAAGCCGGACGTCATCTTCGTCCTGGCTGGCGACGGCACCGCGAGATCCGTGGCGTCCCGCGCGAAACCGGACGGCGCGATGATCGCCCCCCTGCCGGGCGGGACGATGAACATGCTGCCCAAGGCGCTGTACGGAACGGCGGACTGGAAGCAGGCGCTGCGGCGCGCGCTGGAAGAGGGCGAGCCGCAATACGTTTCCGGCGGCGAGGTGCAGGGCGAATACTTCTACTGCGCCGCCATCCTGGGCTCGCCCGCCCTGTGGGCGCCGGCGCGCGAGGCGATGCGGACGGGCAAGCTGAGACTCGCGTGGCAGTATGGGCGTCGGGCCCTGAAGCGCGCCTTCACCGGTCGGCTGCGCTTCAGCCTGGACGGCGGGGACCGGCGTCGGGCCGAGGCGCTGGTGCTCATCAGCCCGATGATCTCCAAGGCCATGGAGGAGCCGGTCGGACTGGAAGCCGCGGCGATGGACCCGTCGGACGCCAGCCAGGCCTTCCGCCTGGCGGCCAACGCCCTGTTCAGCGACTGGCGCCATGACCCGGCGGTGTCGACCCGGCCCGCCAAGCGCATCGAGGTGCGGGCGCGCTCGAGAATTCCCGCCGTAATCGACGGCGAGCCCCTGCTGCTGAAGCCGGACGCGGTGGTCCGCTTCGCGCCCAAGGCCTTTCGCGCCCTGACGCCCCGGCCCCCGGCGGCCGAGGACAGCGTCTGATGGGGCGCATTCTCCAGTTCTCCGACATCCACTTCGGCTGTGAGCACAAGCGGGCCTGCGCTGCGGCGCTGGACTATGCGCACGCCACGCCCAACGACCTGGTGCTGATCACCGGCGACATCACCCAGAAGGGCTATCCGGACGAGTTCGCGGCGGCCCGCGACTGGATGCGGGCCATGCCTGAGCCGCGCTTCGTCATCGTGGGCAACCACGACGTTCCCTATTGGGACGCAATCGCCCGGGTCTTCCACCCCTGGCGGGCGTTCGAGACCGCGACGGGCTTTCCGGCGCACGACGGCCAGTTCTGCAACGACACGGTGATGGTGCGGGGCGTGGTCACGGCTCGCGGCTTCCAGGCCCGCCCCAACTGGTCCAAGGGCGTCATCGACCTGGACCAGACCCGGCGCGCGGCCGAGGCCCTGCGTCAGGCGCCGATCGGCGCGCTGAGGGTTCTGGCCTGCCACCACCCGCTGATCGAGATGATCGGCACGCCGATGACGGGCGACGTCAAGCGCGGCGACGAGGCGGCCTTGATCTTCGCCGAGGCCGGGGTCGACCTGATCATGACCGGCCACGTCCACGTGCCCTTCGCCATGCCCATCCCGCTGGCGGACAAATGTTCCTACGCCGTCGGATGCGGGACGCTGTCGCATCGCGAGCGGGGGTCGCCTCCGGGGTTCAACCAGATCGACTGGGACGCCAAGACGATCACGGTGACGGCGCTGGCCTGGGACGGCGAGCGCTACAGCTCGCATCAAATCTGGCGTCTGCCGCGTCGTCAGGACACCCGCAAAGCGGCCACCGCGCCGGATCCTCAGCACCCTGGCCAACGCGAGAAGGCGGTGGTCTGACCGACGGGCGCGTAAAGGCGGGACAGAAGATCGCGCGCAAGTGAAAAGGGCCGGAACACGGGTTCCGGCCCTTCTCTCGATCTCACAGAGCGAGCGCTATATGCGCGTCCCGCGTCCACGAAGTCCGCCAGCCACCAGGGCGATGACGAACAGGATAATGGCGACAACGGCGATGAACTTGGCGATTTCGAACGAGAAGTTCGCAATGCCACCGAAGCCGAGCACGGCCGCGACCAAGGCCACGACCAGGAAAATAATGGCCCAACGAAGCATGGCCCGGTCCTCCTGAAGTTGTTGTTGCGACAAAGTCGGGAAACTTCCCTTCCGTCGAAAGAACAACGCTGCGATGTCCGGGCCGTTCCCTGAACGGCGAAGGTTAAGTTCTAGCGCCGACGCCGGCGATAGCCGCGCTCATCCAGCTTGCGCTCCGTCACCATGCTGGCGACGACTGCAGCCAGAGCGGGGTTGCGAAGCAGGAGGAACAACGCCCCCAGACCGCCGACGGCGCCCACGATGGGGCGCTCGCGCACGATATGGAACACCTTGCCCAGCAGACCTTCGTGCTCGTGTTCGTCCTCTTCGTCGTCATGGCCGTCGCCCTTGAGGAAGATCAGCGCTGTCACCAGCGCCGTCATGGCGAACAGACCGAACGTCACCGCGGCGGCGCCCAGCGGGGCCATGACCAGGCTGAGCGCGTAAAAGACGGCCAGGCCGAAAAAGACGACAGCCAGGAAGACGCTGCCGACGACGACGCTGGTCGCCACCAGACGTTTGACGATGCCCTTGAACATCAGCGGCGGCGGCCGGCGAGCAGCATGCCGAGCACGAGGCCCACGCCGAGCGCGACGGCGGTCGACTGCAGCGGACGCTCCTGCACCCGCTCCACGACGTAGCGCTGGGCCTCGTCCAGACGCTCGGCGGCGTCGTCGTAATATTCACGGCCGCGCACCCGGGCCTGCTCATAATAGCCGCGAGCCTGTTCGCGGAACTCGTCGCTCTTGGCGCGCAGGCGGCCTTCCGCCTCGGCCGCCTTTTCGCGCAGGCGCTGCGTTTCCTCGCGCGCGCCGGCCTTCAGATCCTCCTTGAGGGTCTTCAGGTCGTTCTTGATGTCTTCTCGTGCCTTGGTCGTGGCCATGATGCGCGCTCCGTTCACAAGCTTTGCATTAGAATAGGGGTCCCCGATAGCCAACGCTACGGCGTGGTCAAGGTTCCCGCGCCGCAACATGCTCCCGGGCTCGCCAGCGACGAAGCCTCAATCTACAAAGCGCGCATGACCCAATGGCTGTTCCCGCCCCGTCCAACCCCGTCCCTGCCCATCGTCGGCGACGACCGTCGTCTGCCGGTGCGGCGCATCCTGTGCGTCGGCCAGAACTATGCGGCGCACGCCCGCGAAATGGGGTCCGATCCGGACAAGCAGACGCCCTTCTTCTTCTCCAAGCCGGCCGACGCGCTGGTGTCGGACGGGGCGAACCCGGCCTATCCGTCGGCGACGGCGAACCTGCACTATGAGGCCGAGCTAGTCGCCGCCATCGGCGAGGGCGGCAGGATCGTCGGCTGGGCGGTCGGCTGCGACCTGACCCGGCGGGACCTGCAGGCCGAGGCCAAGAAGGCGGGACGGCCGTGGGACGCGGCCAAGGGTTTCGACCAGTCGGCGCCCTGCGGCGCGGTGACGCTGGGCGCCCTGCCCGACCCGGCCGGCGCCATCACCCTGACGGTCAATGGCGAGACGCGCCAGTCGAGCCGGCTGGACGACATGATCCTGAACCCCGACCGCATCGTCGAGGAAGCCGGTCGGCTGTGGAGGCTGGAGGCCGGCGACCTGATCTTCACCGGCACCCCCTCGGGCGTCGGCCCGGTGGTGAAGGGCGACCGGATCGTCGTCACCATCGCGGGCCTGGAGACGCTGGCCTTCGAGGTGGCGTGATGGTCCTGCACGGCTATTGGCGGTCCGGCGCCAGCTACAGGGTTCGGATCGCCCTGAACCTGAAGGGCGTGGCCTACGACCAGGCGCCGCACGATCTGCGCCAGGGCGCGCAGAAGGCCGCCGACTACCTGGCGCTGAACCCGCAGGGAATGGTGCCGGCGCTGGCGGTCGACGGGCGGGTGCTGATCCAGAGCCCGGCCGTGCTGGAGTGGCTGGAGGAGACCTATCGGGATCCGCCTCTTCTGCCGGGCGACCCGGCCGACCGGGCCACGGTCCGAGGGATGGCGGCCCTGATCGGCTGTGACATTCATCCGCTGAACAATCTGCGTGTCTTGGGATCGCTGAGGCGCGATTTCGGGGCGGACCAGGCCACGGTGGACGCCTGGGCGGCCCGCTGGATCGTTCCGGGCTTCGACGCCCTGGAGAGCCTGGTGCTTCGACACGGCGCGGGATGGAGCTTCGGCGACGCGCCGTCGCTGGCGGACTGCTATCTGATCCCGCAACTGTATTCCGCGCGGCGGTTCAATATCGACACCGCCGCCTGGCCCGGCCTGCTGCAGGTGGAGACGCGGGCGCTGGCCCATCCGGCCTTTATCGACGCCCATCCGGACCGGCAGCCCGACGCCGATTGAGCCGTCCACCGATTTTCCGCAATCACCGGTGGATAAGTAAGATTTGGGCAAGGTCTCGCTCAGCGTCCCTTAAACATTGCGAGTCATTGTCCCGGGGTGACGCCATCCCCCGCCACACCTTCGGCGCCCTCGCCCGTCAATCGCCTGGCCCTGGCCGTGGTGACCGAGCCCGAGCGCGCGCCCGGCGCCTTCATGGCCGCGCCCTCGGGCGCGCGCGAGGAGGCGATGCGCTTCCTGTTGCAGACCGGCGCGGACGCGGGCGTCAAACTTGTCGCGACCAAGCCCGAAGGCGACGCCGAGCGGCTGCTGGGCCAGGCCTGGCCCTTCCCCTCGCCCTTCCAGGTCACGGTGCGGACCGTGCCCCTGGCCGACGGGCTGGACCGTGTCGAAGCGCGCGCGCGCCGATCCCTGGAGCGGATGGGCCTGCCGCGCGGCGAGGCGCTCCTGGTGTCGAACGCCGCCGAACTGGCCGGCGCCGAGGGGCGCGCCCTGTGGGATCGGCTGCAGGCGCTGAAGCAGCGCGGCCTGTTCCGCCGCATCGGCTTTTGCGCCACCATCGAGGACGGGCCCGCCCTGCTGGCGCGACGGCTGGAGCCCGACGTGGTCCAGATCGGCTGCAGCCTGCTGGACCAGCGCGCGGCGCAGGACGGGGTGCTGGACGAACTGGCCGGCATGGGCGTCGACGTCCACCTGTCGTCGGTGTTCGCCAACGGCCTGCTGTTCGCCGGCGGCGACGACCTGCCCCCCGAGATGGCCGGCCACGCCCAGGGTCTGTCGCGCACGCGGCGTCGCCTGGCCGAGATGCGCTGCGATCCCATGCAGGCCGCCCTGGGCTACGCCCTGTCGCTGAACAGCGTGGCCATGGTGGTGACCAGCGTCGCTTCGGCGGCCGAGCTGCGCGCCATCCTGGCGGCGGCCCATGCGCCCTGCCCCCGGCTGGACTGGACCGCGCTGGCGCTCGACGCGCCGGCGGCCTTCGCCGCCGACGCGCGCGCCCGGATCAGTAGCGCAGCCTGATTCCGACGTAGCCGGAACGCCCCGGCTCTCCGTAGCCGAACGCCTGCTGATAGTGCTCGTCCGCCAGATTCTCGATCCGCGCCGTCAGGGTGACCTTGTCCGTCAGCGCATAGGCCGCGTTCAGATTGGCCGTGACGAAGCCCTCGCGCGCCACGGTGGAGAATCCGCCGGAATCGTCCTGATCGCCTTCCGCCCGCACCGTCAGGGCGCCCGACAGCCGATCGCCTGTCCAGCCCAGGGTCGCCGATCCGGCATGTTCGGGCACGCGCAGCAGGCGCAGGCCCGTCGTGCGGTCCTCGGCGTCGGTCCACGCATAGGCCAGCGTCAGGTCGAACCCGGCGCCCAGCAGGGCGTGGCCCTCCAGCTCGAACCCGTCCGACCGGGTCTTGGCGACATTGATGTATTGGCCAGCCGTATAGGTGATCTGGTCTTCCACGTTCAGGCGATAGAGCGTCGCCCGACCGTCGAACCGCCCGTCGGACGAGGCCCAGCCCAGGGCCGCCTCGACGCTGTCCGCCGTCTCCGGCCTCAGCTCGGCCCACGGCAGGGGCGCATAGCAGTAGTCGCAGACCGCCTGGCTGACGGTCGGCGCCTTGAACCCCGTGCCGTAGGCGCCCGACAGGATGAAGCCGCCCGCCAGCTCATAGGCCGCCGAGATGCGGCCCGTCGTTTCCGAGCCGAAGTCGTCGGTGTCGTCGTATCGCAGGCCGCCCGTCAGATTCAGCGCCCCGACCTCATACTGGGCCACGCCGAACACCGAGGTGATGGCCAGGTCGCGCGACAGGCCCGACGACAGCGCGGCCGAGGCCTCGTTGCGTTCGACGCCGAAGGCGTAGTTCACGTCCCGGGTTTTGCCGTCCGCCTGCCAGCGATAGGCCTGGCGGTCGCCGGTGAAGGTCGAACCGAAACCGTCGCTGTAGGAGGTGCGATCGATGTCGGAGGCCGAGACGCTGAACTGATGGTCCAGGCCCAGGGCGACGGCGCTCAGCCGGGCGAAACCGGACCACTGCTCGCTGTCCTGGGTGTCGTCCATGTCGGCCAGGGCGTAGTCGGGCGCCGGGAAGCCGTCCAGGTCGGCATGGCTCTCGTTCCAGCGCACCGCGCCGTCGACCTTCACCGTGTCGGAGAAGGCGTAGCGGCCCTTGGCGCCCAGGGTCGTGCTGCGGAAGCCGTCGGCTTCGGGATTGCCGTCGGCCTCGTCGGCGGCGGAGACGCCGTCAGTCTGGAAACGCGAAACATAGGCGCTGACAGCGTAGGCCTCATTGGCCACGCCCGCCGACAGACGGCCGCGCACGGTGTCGAAACTGCCGGCCTCGGCCTCGGCGCGAACGCCGTCGATCTCGCGGGTGGTGAAGGAGATCACGCCGCCGATGGCGTCCGAGCCCCACAGCGACGACTGCGGCCCGCTGAGCACCTCGATCCGCGCGATGTCGGCCAGTTCAAAGCTTGAGAAGTCATAGGCGCCGTTCGGCTCCGCCGCGTCGTTGACCGGCGCGCCGTCGACCAGGACCAGGGTCTTGCCGGGCGTGGCTCCGCGCATGCGGACCTGGGCCACGCCGCCGAACGCGCCGGTGCGCGTCACCGACAGACCGGGCACGTCCGCCAGGATGTCGGCGGCGAAGATCGCGCCGCGCTGTTCGATGGTCCCGCCGTCGATGACGCGGGCGCCGGGCGTATCGGCGACGATGGCCGGGATGCGCGTCGCGGTGACGACGACTTCGTCCAGTTGCGTGGTTTCGTCGGCCGCAAGGGCGGGCGTGGCGAACACGGACGCCAGGGCGCCGGTGGAAAGCAGAATGGAACGCTTCATTGAGCGAAATCCCCGTGTGCGGTCTCGCGAATGCGCGCGAGAGACCGATCAAAGCGAGCCGACCCGCCAGACCGGGTGGGTCTGGACGGCGCAAGGTCGGGTCGCTTCCACGGAGAAACCGCGCCACTGTCTGGTCCCGGACAGGAGCGAGCGACGTCGGCGGCCAGGTCTCCTGGCTTGCGGGTCAAAAACCGCCGTCCTCGCCTTCCCAGTTTCCCAGTGGCGCCGAGGTCGAAACCCCGGACGGACGACGCTCTCGCCGCCTACAGTTGCGGGCACAGCCACGGTGTCTCACCGTGTTCCCTTAACCGCCTGGCGCGGCCTATCGCAGGGGCGACAAGCCTGTGCAAGGGCTGTTCAACGGGCTTGAGACGCCCGGCCCGATCCGTCACCCTGTCGCCACATGAACGCGCCTGTCTCCCATCCGCCCCAAATCGCCGCCTCACTCGAGGGCGCGACCCCGTTCATGGCGCAATACCTGACCGCCAAGGCGGGCCAGCCGGACGCCATCCTGTTCTTCCGCATGGGCGATTTCTACGAGCTGTTCTTCGGCGACGCCGAGGTCGCGGCCGCCGCCCTGGGCATCACCCTGACCAAGCGCGGCAAGCACCAGGGCGAGGACATTCCGATGGCCGGGGTGCCGGTCCATGCGATGGAAGGCTATCTGGCCCGGCTGATCCGCATCGGCCACAAGGTCGCCATCTGCGAACAGCTGGAAGACCCCGCCGAAGCCAAGAAGCGCGGCGGCAAGGCCGTGGTCCATCGCGGGGTGGTCCGGGTCGTCACGCCCGGAACCCTGACCGAGGACTCGCTGCTGGATGCGCGCGGCGCCAATCGCCTGGCGGCCGTCGCCCTGCGCAAGGGGCGCGCGGCGGTGGCGGTGGTCGAGCTGTCGTCCGGATCCGTGGACTGCGTCGCCTGCGCCCTGGGGGACCTGGCGGCGACGCTGGCGGCCTTCCGACCGTCGGAGGTCCTGGTCACCGACAAGATGTTCTCCGACGAGACCACGGCGGAGGCGCTGAAAGGGTCGGGCGGCGTGGTCCAGGCGCTGGCGGCCGCCATCGCCGAGCCGCAGGCGGCGCGCGCGCGCGTCGAGCGGCTGTACGGCGTCGCGGCGCTAGACGGCTTCGGCGCCTTCGAGGAGGCGGAGGTTTCGGCCCTGGGGCTGATCGCGGCCTATCTGGAGACGACCCAGGTCGGCAAGGTTCCAGCCCTTTCGCCGCCGCGCCGGCTGGGCGAAAGCGGCTTTCTGGCCATCGACCCGGCCACGCGGACCAGTCTGGAGATCGACCGGACGCAGCGGGGTGAACGCGAGGGGTCGCTTCTGGCCTGCATCGATCGCACGGTCACCTCGGGCGGCGCCCGGGCCCTGGCCGAACGGATCGCGCGACCGCTGCGCGATCCGCTGGCGATCAACGAGCAGCTGGACGCCGTGGAGTGGCTGCTGGAACGGCGCGATCTGAGGCGCGACCTGCGCGACGGGCTGAAGGCGTCGTCGGATGTGGCGCGCGCGGTCGGGCGGCTGGCCCTGGGCCGCGGCGGGCCCCGCGATCTGGCCGCGATCCGCAGCGGCCTGACCATCGCCGAGGGCATCGCCGGCCTGTTCATCGGCCAGGTCGACCCGATCACGGGCCAGCCGCGCCGCATCGCCCTGGCCCTGGACCGGCTGACGCTGTCGCCGGACGTCGCGCGGCTGATGGTCGATCTGTCCGAAGGCCTTGTCGAGGAGCCGTCGCATCTGGCGCGCGACGGGGGTTTCGTGCGCCCCGACTATCGCCCCGAACTGGACGCCGCCCGCACCCTTCGCGACGACAGCCGACGCGTGGTCGCCGACCTGGAAGCCCGCGCCGTCGCCGAATCCGGCGTGGCCTTCAAGGTCAAGCACAACGCGGTGCTGGGCTATTTCCTGGAGACCTCGGCCAAGGCGGCGGAAGGCCTGCTGCGCGCCGGTCCGGACAGCCCCTTCCTCCATCGCCAGACCCTGGCCAACCAGGTCCGCTTCACCACCGTCGAACTGTCGGAGCTGGACGCCAGGATCAGCCAGGCCGGCCATCGTGCGCTGGCCATGGAGGGTGAAATCTTCGAGGGCTGGCGGCGCGAGGTCGCGCGCCTGGCCCGGCCCCTGCAGGCGGTGGCCGAGGCGCTGGCCGAACTGGACGCCCACGCGGCCCTGGCGGAATGGGCCCAGGAAGTGGGCGCCACGCGGCCCGTGGTCGACGACAGCCTGATCTTTTCGGTCGACGCCGGGCGACATCCGGTGGTCGAGGCGGCGGTCAAGGCGGCGGGCGACCCCTACACGCCCAACAACGCCCGGCTGGACGGGTCCGGAGCCGACTGCGCGCGGCTGGCCATCGTCACGGGTCCGAACATGGCGGGCAAGTCGACCTTCCTGCGCCAGAACGCCCTGCTGGTGATCCTGGCCCAGGCCGGGGCCTTCGTGCCGGCGCGGGCGATGCGGCTGGGCGTGGTCGACCGGCTGTTCTCCAGAGTAGGCGCGGGCGACGACCTGGCGCGCGGCCGCTCCACCTTCATGATGGAGATGGTCGAGACCGCCGCCATCCTGACCCAGGCCACGCCGCAGAGCTTCGTCGTCTTGGACGAGATCGGGCGCGGCACGGCGACCTACGACGGCCTGGCGATCGCCTGGGCCACGGCCGAGGCCCTGCACGAGACCAACCGCGCCCGGACCCTGTTCGCCACCCACTATCACGAGCTGGCCCAGCTGGAGACGCGGCTGGACCACGTCTGCAACCTGTCGATGGTCGCCAAGGAATGGAACGGCGACCTGGTCTTCCTGCACGAGGCGGCGCCCGGCGCGGCCGACCGCTCCTACGGCGTGCAGGTGGCCAAGCTGGCCGGCGTGCCCGCCGCCGTCGTCGCCCGCGCCCGTTCGGTGCTGCAGCGGCTGGAGGGCGAGAAGGCCGCCGCGGCGCGCTTGGACGACCTGCCCCTGTTCGCCGTGGCCGAGCCGGAGCCCGTGCGGGGCCCCTCGCCCGCCGAGGCGGCGCTGCGGGACGTCGATCCCGACGCCCTCAGCCCGCGCGAGGCGCTGGAGGCGCTCTATCGGTTGAAGGCGCTTCAGGGCGGTTTCGGCGGTTCTTAACGTTCGTCGGGCAGGGTGGCGGCCAGCAGTATCCAGGGTCCCTCCCCCATGACGTTTCGTTCCCTGTCGCTGGCGACCAAGACCGCCCTCATGGTCGTCGTGTCCCTGGGCGTGCTGACCATTGTCCTGATCATCGCAGCCGGCTGGCTGATGACGCGCGACGCGCGCGTGGCCGCCGCCGAAAGACAGGACGCAAACATGCGCGTCGCCTGGGACGTGCTGGGCGACTACGGCTCCGAGTTCAGCGCCCGGGATGGAAGACTGTATGTCGGCACGACGCCGCTTAACGGGCTGGAGGAGCCTGTCGATCGCATCAAGACCCTGGTCGGCGGCACCGCCACCGTGTTTCAGGGCGACACCCGCGTCACCACCAACGTCAAGAAGGCCGACGGCTCGCGTGCGGTCGGCACCAAGCTGGCGGCGGGCCCGGTCCATGACGCCGTGCTGCGCGACGGCCGGTCGTATCGCGGCCAGGCGGACATTCTGGGCAAGCCCTATTTCGTCGCCTACGACCCGATCAAGGACGCCTCGGGCGCGGTGGTCGGGGTGCTGTACGTCGGCATTCCCGAGGCCGACTTCATGGCGTCGGTGAACCGGATGCTGCTGGCCCTGTTCGGCGTCGGCACGACGGTCGCCCTGATCGTGGTCGGCCTGTGCCTGCATCTGTCGCGGCGGATGTTCGCGCCGCTGGGCGAACTGCGCCAGCGGATGGAGGCCCTGCAGCAGGGTCGGCTGGACATCGCCGTGCCCTGGGCGGACCGCAGCGACGACATCGGCCAGATCGCCCGCGCCGTCGTGTCGTTCCGCGACGCCGCGACCAAGCGGTTGGAGATGGAGGCCGAGGCCGAGGCGATGCGCGAAACGGCCAAGGCCAATCGGATCGCCGCCGAGCAGGACCGTCATCGCATCGCCGAGGAGGACGCCGCCGTGGTCGCCGCCCTGGGCGAGGGTCTGGCGTCGCTGGCGCGGGGCGACCTCACGCATCGTATCGAGATCGACTTCGTGGCGCGCAGCCGCCAGCTGAAGGACGACTACAACGCCGCCGTCGACGCCCTGGGGCAGACGATGGGCGACATCGTGGACCTGGTCGAGGCGATGCGCGCGGGCACCACCGAGGTGACCACCGCCACCGACGACCTGTCGCGCCGGACCGAACGGCAGGCGGCCAGCCTGGAACAGACCGCCGCCGCCCTGGACCAGATCACCGTCACGGTCAGGAAGACCGCCGACGGCGCACGGTCGGCCGCCGCCATCACCGCCGAGGCGCGTTCCGGCGCCGAGGAGCGCGAGCGGATCATCGCCGACACCGCCGCCGCGATGCGCGACATCGAAGCCTCGTCCGGCCGCATCGGCGAGATCATCGGCGTGATCGACGAAATCGCCTTCCAGACCAACCTTCTGGCGCTGAACGCCGGGGTCGAGGCGGCGCGCGCCGGCGAGGCGGGTCGCGGCTTCGCGGTCGTGGCCTCGGAAGTGCGCGCGCTGGCCCAGCGCTCGGCCGAGGCGGCCAAGGAGATCAAGGGCCTGATCGGCGCCTCCAGCGCCAGCGTCGGCGAGGGCGCGAAACTGGTGGCCCGCACCGGCGGCGCCCTGACGGCCCTGATCGGCCAGGTGGCGCAGATCAACAGCCTGGCGGCGGAGATCGCAGCTTCGGCGCAGGAACAGGCGGTCGGCCTGGCCGAGATCAACACCGCCGTGAACCACATGGACCAGACCACACAGCAGAACGCCGCCATGGTCGAGCAGACCACCGCCGCCAATCATGCCCTGAGCCAGGAAGCCGATCGCCTGGCCGATCTGATCGCCCGCTTCCGCATCGACGCGCCGCGCGATCGGCGCAACGTCTGGGCGGCGTGACCGCCGGCTAGAAGTCCAGGTCGGCGTAGCTGGCGGCGGGCGCGACGCCGATGAAGCGGTCGGCCAGCAGCGGACGGAAACAGGGGCGCGACTTGATCTTGCTGTACCAGGTCTTCAGCGCCGGCCGTCCGGCCCAGGCCACTTCGCCGAAATAGTCCAGAACCGACAGGTGGGCGGCGGCGATCAGGTCCGCCTGGCTGAGACGACGACCGGCCAGCCAGTCGCGCGCGCCGGCGATGTCTTCCAGCAGGGCCAGATGGCTCTTGAGCGCGTCCCGACCGGCGCGCAGGGCGCGGGCCTCGGGCGGGCCAAGCTTGAGCAGCGGCTTCTCCATCCGCTCATGCAGCAGGACGGCGTCGACTTCGTCCGTGAAGCGGCTTTCGAACCAGGTCGTCAGCCGGCGCGCCTCGGCCCTTTCTGCGGCGTCGGCGGGGAGAAGCAGCGGCGACTTCTGCTGATCCTCGATCCACCCCAGAATCGCCGGGAGTTCGCACAGGATCAGGTCACGTCCCTTTTCCACGGCCTGGACGACCGGGGGCATGCCGGAGGGGTTGAGACCGCCCAGCGGGCAGTCCGGCTCCCAAGGCCGCACCGGCGTATCGAGCCAGTCGATCCGCGCCTCGCCCAGCGCCAGCCGCGCCGCGCGCGACGCCGGGTGGAAAGCGAAATGATAGAGGACGCAGGGTTCGGACATCGCCGCTAGATGCGCCGATACCCGTTAAACCCGCGTTTACCGCGTCACGACCAGGGGCCTTTCGGCCGGGCGACCTGTCCGGGCTCCTCGGCCTCGCTTGCTGCGTCGTTGCGTGCGGAGGTCGCGGCATGATCCGCCAGCGGTTCGGCATGCACCCCGCCGTGCGGTCGGGCGACGCCGCGGGGATCGGCGTGGATCAGCAGGTCCGCCGCCGGATATCGGTTGAGCACGCGGGTCTCGGCCTCGACCACGATGGCGTGGGCCGCCTCCAGCGTCAGGTTCGGATCGAGGTCCACGTGCATCTGGATCAGCATCACCTGCCCCGCCATGCGGGTGCGCAGCTGGTGGACGCCCGAGACCCTCGGATCGGCCAGCACCGCCTCGGTGATCGCCGCGCGGTCGGCCTCGGACACGGCCCGGTCCAGCAGATGATCGGCGGCGGCCCTGAGCATGCCGATCGCGCCCCAGAACAGCCAGACGGCGACGACAAGGCCCGCGGCCGCGTCTAGGCCCGGCGCCCCGAGGAAGGCGCCCGAGATCACGCCGATCAGCACCACGACATTGGCCGCCAGGTCCGCAGCATAGTGGGCGCGGTCGCCGGCCACCGCCAACGACCCGGTCTGCCTGAGCGCGCGCGTCTGCATCCACACCAGTCCGGCCGTGACGGCGATGGAGACGACGACGACGCCCGTCGCCCAGCCGCCCGCCGTGACCGGCCGCGGATCAAGAATTCGCTGCACCGCTTCCCAGCCGATGAAGACGGCCGAGGCGAAGACCAGCCCGGCCTGCACCAAGGCGGCCAGCGCCTCACCCTTGCCGTGGCCGTAGCGATGCTCCTCGTCCGGCGGGGCGGCGGCCCAGCGCACGGCGTAGAAGGTCGCCAGGGAAGCGACCAGGTCGAGGGCCGAATCCGTCAGACTGGCCAGAATGGACACCGAGCCCGAGGCCCCGAGCGCGAACGCCTTGAGCACGATCAGCAGGACCGCCGTCCCGACCGACAGGCGGGTGATCCGCCGCGTGGCCAGATGGGCGTCGTCAAGGGTGGAAGGCGTCGTCATGGTCCGACCTTCTCGCGCAATACCCGGCCGATGCCAACCGAGGCGGCGAGAACGGCGTTAGGGTTGAAGACATAAAGTCGCCTATGTCGCCGAGGCGCGCCGGGATCCGGAGGACGCCGCCCGACGCAGGATCGGGCTGCGCGGGTTTCCGGCGGGCTTCGGCGGCTGGAACGTGGCCCCGAATGATCCGCGCGCCGAGGCGCTGCTGGCCGCGACCGACCTGTCGGCCGAGCTGCGCGCGGTCCGGACCGAAGGCGAGCGGACCGCGGAACGCAAGGCGGACTTCGGCCTGGCCCTGGCCCTGGTCGCGCGCAGCCTGGACCTGGGTCCGACGGGCGCCGGCGACCTGCTGATGCTGTCCCGGCCGATCGGACTGATCGCCCATGCGCTGGATCAGGCGATCGACGGCTCGCCTATCCGGGCGCGCTTGCGCTATGTGGGGCCCGAGCCGGGCGCGCACTGACCCGGTCCAAGCGGGATTTCGATGGCGGACTGGCTGGCGGCGATCATTCTCGGTCTGGTCGAGGGACTGACCGAATTCATTCCGGTGTCCTCGACCGGGCACCTGCTGCTGCTCGGCCATTTCATGGGCTTCGAGAGTTCGGGCAAGACGTTCGAGATCGTCATCCAGCTGGGCGCCCTGCTGGCGATCGTCAGCGTCTATTTCCGGCGTCTATGGACCCTGGCGACGCGCTGGCCGTTCGACGTCGAGGCGCGGCGGTTCCTGATCGGGCTTCTGGTCGCCTTCGCGCCAGCCGTGGTCATCGGCTTCCTGGCCTACGACTTCATCAAGATGGTCCTGTTCGAGACGCCGCAGGTGGTCTGCATCGCCCTGATCGTCGGCGGGGTCGTGCTGCTGGCGCTGGACCGGATGGACAAGCGCCCGCGTTGGCTGGACGCCAGCGCCTATCCGATGCGGGTCTATTTCCTGATCGGCCTGTTCCAGTGCCTGGCCATGATCCCGGGCGTGTCGCGCTCTGGCGCCACGATCGCCGGCGGGCTGCTGCTCAAGACCGACAAGCGATCGGCGGCGGAGTTCAGCTTCTTCCTGGCGCTGCCGACCATGGGGGCCGCAGTGGCCTATGATCTGTTGAAGAACCGGGACGTCCTGGATTTCAGCGATTTCGGCCTGATCGCCATCGGCTTCGTGGTGGCCTTCCTGTCGGCGCTGGCGGTGGTGCGGCTGCTGCTCGACTTCGTGTCCCGGCGCGGGTTCGGGATTTTCGCCTGGTGGCGGATCGTGGTCGGCGTCGCGGGTCTGGCGCTTCTGCAGGCCGGTTTCTGATGACGACGCTTCTCTATGGACGGCCGCCGGCCGTCTTCGATCCGCCCGGCGATGCGATCCAGACCTCGCCGCTGATCCCCGATTCCGCCGCCCTGGAAGCGCAGACGCCGGGTTCGGCCGACGCCGTGACGATCTATGCCCCGCCGGGCGTGCTGGAGCGTCGCTATACGCTCGCTTTGGCCTTGCGCGCCCTGAAGGTGGGCGGGCGCCTGGACGTGATGGCGCCCAAGGACAAGGGCGGCTCGCGCTTGGGCAAGGAGTTGAAGGCCTTCGGCCTGGAGGTCGCCGAGACGGCCAAGGCGCACCACCGCCGATGCGTCGTGATCCGCCCCGACACGGTGCAAGGCCTCGACGCCGCCATAGCCGCAGGCGGCCCGCAGATCGTGCCGGGGCTGGACGCCTGGTCGCAGCCGGGAATCTTCGCCTGGGACCGGATCGATCCGGGCTCGGCGCTGCTGGCCGAGCACCTGCCGCCGATGAAGGGCGAGGGGGTCGATCTGGGCTGCGGCTACGGCGCCCTGGCGACGGTGGTCCTGCGCTCGTCGGAGGTGACCAAGCTGAAACTGGTCGACCTGGACCGGCGCGCCATTCAGGCCGCGCGCCGAAACATCGAGGACGCCCGCGCCAAGGTATGGTGGTCCGACGCCCGCACCCTGGACGCCGCCGGCGACAAGGATTTCGTGGTCAGCAATCCGCCGTTCCACGACGGCGGGGCCGAGGACCGCAGGCTGGGCCAGGCCTTCATTCGCAAGGCCGCGGAATTGCTGAAGAAGGGCGGCGTCGCCTGGATCGTCGCCAACCGACACCTGCCTTATGAGGCCGAACTGGACGCCGCGTTCAAGCGCGTCCGGCTGGTGGCCGAGGCCGGCGGCTACAAGCTGTTCGAGGCGGTGAAATGAAGGCGTCGACCTCTCGCATCGACCGCCTGCTAGGCTCAATGGGTTATGGCTCGCGGGCGGAGATGGCCCGCATGGCCAAGGCGGGCGGCGTCGTGCTGGACGGCGCGGACCTGACGGACGTGTCCAGACGCATTGCGGTCACGCCCGACCTGCCGTCACGCATGGAAATCGACGGCGAGCCGCTGGACCCCGTGCCGGGCCTGGTGCTGATGCTGAACAAGCCGCTGGGCATGACGTGCTCGCACAAGGAAGAAGGCGCGCTGGTCTATGACATCCTGCCCGACCGGTGGCGCAGGCGTGATCCGGCCATTTCGACCATCGGGAGGCTGGACAAGCAGACCACGGGGCTGCTGCTGCTGACCGACGACGGCGACCTGCTGCATCGGGTCATCTCGCCCAGACGTCATGTGGCCAAGGTGTATCGCGCCACGCTGGCCCGGCCCCTGGCCGGCGGAGAGGGCGTGCTGTTCGCCTCGGGCGAGCTGGTTCTCGAGGGCGAGGACAAGCCGCTGGCCCCGGCCGTGCTGGAGGTCGTGTCCCCAACCGAGGCCCTGCTGACCGTGACCGAGGGCCGCTATCACCAGGTGCGGCGCATGTTCGCGGCCGTCGGAAACCACGTCGAAGCCCTTCATCGCGAGCGGATGGGCGGGCTGATGCTGCCGCCGGACCTGGCGTCCGGCCAGTGGCGACTGCTGACGCCGGAAGAAATCGATTCGATCTTCGCGGAACCGACCGCCCCCTGACGGCATATGGCTACGCTGAAGCGGAGCGATCATGACCGGGGCCACCACCAAGAGGGATCTGCGAACGGGGCGCTCGCTCTGGGCGGACAGTTCGGGGCTGGGCGTCAGGACGCGTCCGCTGACCGAGGCGATCGCGGTCGATGTCGCCGTTGTCGGCGCCGGGATCAGCGGGGCCTTCATGGCCCACGAGCTGGCCCGCGATCATTCGGTGGCGGTGCTGGACCGGCGACCGCCGCTGATGGGCTCCACCATCGCCTCCACCGCCCTGCTGCAGTGGGAGATCGACCTGCCGCTGAACGCCCTTGCCGAACGGATCGGGACGGCGAAGGCGCGCCGGGCCTATCGTCGGTCGCGGGCGGCGGTTGAGGCGCTGGAGCGGATCGTGTCGGAGGAAGGAATTCGCTGCGGGCTCAAGCCCAAGCAGACGCTTTACCTGGCGGGCGACGAATACGGTCGAAGAGCGCTGGAGGCCGAGGCCGACGCCCGGGCGGCGATAGGACTGGAAAGCCGCTTTGTCCCGCCCGCGGAGCTGCGCGAACGCTTCAACATGGCGCGCACCGGCGCCATCCTTTCGCAAGGATCGGCCAGCGGCGATCCGGCCCGTCTGGCGGCAGGGCTGTTGCGGCGCGCGGGCGAAAGCGGCGCGACCATCTATTCTCCGGTCGAGGTGCTGGATGCCGTCGATGATCCCGAAGGCGTCACCCTGCTGACCGACGCGGGCCACGCCGTTCGGGCCCGGACGGTCGTCTTCTGCTGCGGCTATGAGTTTCCAAAGGGCGTGCCGACGCCCGGGGCCAAGGTGATCTCGACCTGGGCGATGGCGTCCAAGCCCCGGATGCGATGCCCGGCGTGGCTGCGCGACACCCTGGTCTGGGAGGCGTCCGATCCGTATCTGTATTTTCGCATGGGCGGCGACGGCCGGCTGATCGTCGGCGGCGAGGACGAGCCCTCGGCGACCGCGCACGAAGACAAGGCAAAGCTGAAACGCAAGTGCGAGACGATCACGCGCAAGCTGCGCCGACTGTTGCCCGACGCGGACTTCGAAGTCGATTACGCCTGGGCGGGCGCGTTCGGCGAAAGCGAGACAGGCCTGCCGCAGATCGGACCCGTCGAGGGGATGAAGCACGTCCACGCCGTCATGGGTTTCGGCGGTAACGGCATCACCTATTCGGTGATCGCCTCCGAAGTGGTCGGGCGAGCGGTGCGAGGCGAAGCCGATCCCGATGCGGATTTGTATCGGCCCTGATGAATTTCGGACGACCGACGACTATCTTGACGGCTGTGTCCCGCTGCGCCTTCGCCAAAACCCTGATTAACGACCCTGCGACGGCGGCGGGGCGGATGGACGGCGACGGGGTTGCGGCATGACGGCGATCAAGATCTGCGGCCTAACGACGCCGGAAACGCTGAACGCCGCCTTGGAGGCGGGGGCGGATTTCGTCGGGGCTGTGGTCTTCCCCAAAAGCCCGCGGCACATGGCGCCGGACCAGGCCGCCAAGCTGTTCGAACAGGCGCGTGGACGGGCCAAAATCGTGGCGGTGACCGTCGATGCGGACGACGCCCTGCTTGATCAGATCGCGCGGACGCTGCGTCCCGACTTCATCCAGTTGCATGGGTCCGAAACGCCCGCGCGGGCCGAGCGGGTGCGCGCCGTGACGGGAGCGGGCGTGATCAAGGCCCTGCCGATCCGGCATGGAGACGACTTCGCCGGCGCCGATGAATGGGACTATCACGCCGATCACCTGATGTTCGACGCCAAGCCGCCCGAGGGGTCTGTGCTGCCTGGCGGCGTCGGGCACAGCTTCGACTGGACCCTGCTGGCCGATCGGGCGTTTCGCCATCCGTGGTTCCTGGCGGGCGGCCTGGATCCCGACAATGTCGGCGAGGCGCTCATGATCTCGGGCGCGCCGATGGTGGACGTGTCCTCTGGCGTGGAAAGCGCACCGGGTGTTAAGGACGCCGGCCGGATCGCGGCCTTCATCCAAACCGCGCGCCGGACGTAATTACGCCGCCTCCCCGGGATTTCATCCGCTGCGTGAAAGCTGAAGCCGTGAACGCCATCCTGCCCAACACCTACGCCTGGCCCGACGCTCAGGGGCGGTTCGGCCCCTATGGCGGGCGGTTCGTCGCCGAGACCCTGATGCCGCTCATCCACGAGCTGGATGCGGCCTACGCCGCGGCCAAGGCGGACCCGACGTTCCAGGCTGAGCTGGACGGCTTTCTGACCCACTATGTCGGCCGCGAAAGTCCGCTGTATTTCGCCGAGCGCCTGACCGAGCATTTCGGCGGGGCGAACATCTGGCTGAAGCGCGAGGACCTGAACCATACGGGCGCGCACAAGATCAACAACTGCATCGGCCAGATCCTGCTGGCGCGGCGCATGGGCAAGACCCGGATCATCGCCGAGACGGGCGCCGGTCAGCACGGCGTGGCGTCGGCCACCGTCGCCGCCCGCTTCGGCCTGCCCTGCACCGTCTATATGGGGGCGGTGGACGTGGAGCGGCAGCAACCCAACGTCTTCCGCATGCGTCTGCTGGGAACCGAGGTCTTTCCCGTCACCGCTGGCGCTGCGACCCTGAAGGACGCGATGAACGAGGCGATGCGCGACTGGGTGACCAATGTCGCCGACACCTATTACATCATCGGCACGGCGGCCGGCCCCGCGCCCTATCCGGCCATGGTGCGCGACTTCCAGTCGGTGATCGGCAAGGAGATCAAGACCCAGTCGCAGGCCCAGATGGGCAAGCTGCCCGAGGCCGTCGTCGCCTGCATCGGCGGGGGATCGAACGCCATCGGCGCCTTCCACCCCTTCATCGAGGACGAGGGCGTGCGCCTGATCGGGGTCGAGGCGGCGGGCTACGGCCTGGATACGCCGGACCACGCGGCCAGCCTGAAGGGCGGGCGTCCCGGCGTTCTGCATGGCAACCGCACCTATCTGCTGCAGGACGAGGACGGCAACATCGTCGAAGGGCATTCGATCTCGGCCGGTCTGGACTATCCGGGCATCGGGCCCGAGCACGCCTGGCTGCACGACATCGGCCGGGCCGAGTATCGTTCGGCGACCGACGCCGAGGCGCTGGAGGCCTTCCAGCTGTGCTCCAAGCTGGAGGGGATCATCCCCGCGCTGGAGCCGGCCCATGCGCTTGCGCGCACCGGCGAAGTAGCGCGCGAAGTCGGCAAGGGCGGCGACGTCGTCCTGCTGATGTCGGGACGTGGCGACAAGGACATCTTCCAGGTCGCCAGACATCTGGGAGTGGAACTGTGATCCGTAGCCTGCTGGCGGCGACCGCCGTGATGAGCCTGTTCGCCGCCGCCGTTCAGGCGCAGACGCCTGCCCCCGCCGCTCAACAGGGCGGCCCGGCCGATGTCGGCCTGTTGCCGGGCGCGCAGCTGTCGCCGGATTGCGGCGGGCTGAACAATCTGACGGGACGGGCCTATTGCGTGACCGCGCAACTGGGCCAGATCGGCGCCCTGGCCGACGCCTATATCGCCGATCTGGAAGCCAAGAACTGGCTGGCGGCGGGCGGCGATGACAACCGCGTGGTGTTCGTCAAGCGCCGCGAGGCCGGCGGCTGCGACGGCATGCAGATGGTCGCCTTCTACGACACGACAAAGACCGCCGTCGCCGAACTGCCCGCCTATCTGGGCTTCGCCACCATCCCCGGCGACGTGTGCGCGGCCGCTGCTGCGACCCCGCCTGCCTCATGAGCGCTTCAGCCGCCATAGCTCGGGCGGCGATCATGATGGCGGGCGTGCCGAGACTGTGAAATTCATCCCGGTGTGCTACGCGCCGACGAAATCGGCACAGTAGGCTGGCCACAAGACGCTACGACTATCGGACACTACCCCGTTCGGGGCTGGCTTTGACGCCAAGGAGACACATGACTACCGCTCGCATCGACGCGCGCTTTGCGGCGCTGAAGGCCGAGGGCCGCGCGGCCTTCATTCCCTATGTCATGGGGGGCGATCCGTCGCGCGAGGAGGCGCTGGAGATCCTGAAGGGCCTGCCCGCCGCCGGGGCCGACATCATCGAACTGGGCTTTCCGTTTTCGGATCCCATGGCCGAGGGCCCGCCGATCCAGAAGGCGGCGATCCGCGGGCTGAAGGCCGGCTTCGGGCTGTCCTCGACCATGGAGATGGCCAAGGAATTCCGCAAAGGCGACGACGCCACGCCCATCGTGCTGATGGGGTATCTGAACCCGATCGAGAGCCTGGGCTATGACGCCTTCGCCGCCTATGCGGCCGAGTGCGGCATCGACGGGCTGATCGTGGTGGACTGCCCGCCGGAAGAGGCCGGGCCTCTGATCGAGGCGCTGGACAAGGTGTCGATCTCGCTGATCCGCCTGGCGACGCCGACCTCGGACGACGCGCGCCTGAAGCTGGTGGTCCAGGGCACGTCGGGCTTCGTCTACTATGTGTCGGTCGCGGGGGTAACGGGGGTCAAGGAGGCCGAGGCGGTCTCGGTGGCCCCGGCGGTGGAGCGGGTGCGAAAGGCCTCCGGCCTGCCGGTCGCAGTCGGGTTCGGGGTGAAGACGCCGGAACGGGCGGCCGAGATCGCCCGCGTGGCGGACGCCGTCGTGGTCGGATCGGCCCTGGTGGACGAGGTCGCCGCCGCGCTGGCCGCGAACGAACCCGCCGCACCGCGCGTTCTGGCCAGGGTCAAGGCGCTGGGCGATGCGGTTCGATCGGTCGTCAGTAGTGCTTCCGCAGCGGAAACCGTCTAAGAGCCCGCCCATGGTCGACAAGAACAAACCCCAGGAAAAGCGCGGCGGCTGGCTGAGCCGTTTCGCGCCCGGCGTCCGCAAGATCGTCTCGCGCCGCGACACCCCGGACAACCTCTGGGTCAAGGATCCGGACACCGGCGAGATGCTGTACCGCTCGGACCTGGAAGGGTCGCTGTGGGTCACGCCGTCGGGGCGTCACATGCGCATCGACGCGCCGACGCGCCTGCGTTTCACCTTCGACGGCGGCGAATACGAGAGCATCGACACGCCGGACGTGCCCGAGGATCCGCTGAAGTTCTCGGACGGAAAGTCCTACAAGGACCGTCTGAACGCGGCGCGGAAAGCCGCCGGTCGCAAGGATACGATGGCCATCGGCTACGGTTCGGTCGGCGGCCAGGACGCGGTCGTGATCGTGCAGGACTTCACCTTCATGGGCGGGTCGCTGGGCATGGCGGCGGGCGAAGCCTTCATCAAGGCCGCGCGCGAGGCCGTGGCGCGCCAGGTTCCGATGGTGTGCTTCACCGCCGCCGGCGGCGCGCGGATGCAGGAAGGCGCCCTGTCGCTGATGCAGATGGCGCGCACCACCCTGGCGATCGAGGAGCTGAAGGCGGCGAAACTGCCCTACGCCGTGGTCCTGACCGACCCGACCACGGGCGGGGTGACCGCCTCCTACGCCATGCTGGGCGACGTGCACCTGGCCGAGCCGGGCGCGCTGATAGGCTTCGCCGGTCCGCGCGTGATCGAGGCCACCATCCGCGAGAAACTGCCGCCGGGCTTCCAGCGGGCCGAATACCTGCAGGAGAAGGGCATGGTCGACCGCGTGGTCGTCCGCGCCGACCTGCCCCGGGTCCTGGGCCAGATCCTGTCCATGCTGATGGGCGGAAGCCGCAAGGCGGCCTGACGGCCGTGGACCCCATCTCCGAGCGCCTGCGGGCCCGCCATCCGCAACGCATCGACCTGTCGCTGGATCGGATGAAGGCGCTTTGTGCGGCGCTGGGCGATCCGCAGCATCGGCTGCCGCCGGTGATCCACGTCGCGGGGACCAACGGCAAGGGTTCGACCGTCGCCCTGATCCGGGCCATCGCCGAGGCCGCGGGGTTGAGCGTCCACGCCTACACCTCGCCGCATCTGGTGCGCTTCAACGAGCGGATCCGGCTGGCCGGCCGGCTGATCGAGGATGAGGCGCTGAGCGCCGTGCTCGACCGGATCGAGACCGCTGCCTCGGACTGCGGCGGCGAAGCGACCGTGTTCGAAAGCACCACGGCCGCCGCCTTTCTGGCCATGTCCGAGACGCCGGCGGACCTGGCGATCATCGAGGTCGGCCTGGGCGGCGTGCTGGATGCGACCAACGTCATCGAGCGGCCGCTGCTGAGCGTGATCACGCCGGTCGACTACGATCACGCCGAGTTCCTGGGCACGGACCTGGCCATGATCGCGTCCGAGAAGGCGGGCGTGCTGAAGGCCGGCGCCCCGGCCGTCATCGGGCGGCAACGCGAAGAGGCGATGAAGGCCATCGAACGGCGCGCGACGGACGTGCGGGCGCGGCTTACGGTGCTGGGGGTCGACTTCGACGCCTGGGCCGAGCGCGGCGGCTTGGCGTTCCAGACGGCGGACCTGTTCATGGACCTGCCGGCCCCGGCCTTGGCGGGGGCGCACCAGATCGACAATGCCGCCGTGGCCGTGGCCGCCGCCCTGGAGCTGGACCTGCCCGAAGCGGCGATCGCCGAAGGGCTGAAGGACGTGCGCTGGCCGGCGCGGCTGCAGCGGATCACGGCCGGGCCCTATGGCGAAGCCGCGCGCGCGGCCGACGCGGAACTGTGGCTGGACGGCGGACACAATCCCCACGCGGGACGCGCGCTGGCCGCCTTCCTGGCCGACCGTCAGGCCCGCGCGCCGCGCCCGCTGGCGCTCATCTGCGGCACGCTGGCCAACAAGGACCAGGGCGGCTTCTTCGAGGCCCTGAAGGACACGGGCGCGACCGTCTTCACGGTCGGCTTCGACGGCGCGGCGGCCGAGCCTGGGGCGCTGGCGGCGGTCGCGCGCGGGCACGGCCTGGGCGCGACGCCGGCGGGGAGCGTCTCCGACGCGCTGGACATGGCTTTGCGGTTCGGCGCGGGCCGGGTGGCGATCTGCGGTTCGCTTTATCTCGCGGGCGAAGTTCTGGGCGCCAGCCGCGAGACGTGGCCGACCTGAACCGGGCCGCCTATTTGCTCATCCAGGGCCGGGACTTGCCGGCGGCGATCCGGGCATTCTGCTCGCGCTGAAAGCGGCCGCCGCGCGGCGGCTTGGGGCGCGCGTCGAGCGCCGCCTGCTTCAGGCGAAGCGCGCGCTGGACCGGAGTTTCTTCGGGCGGCGGCGCGGCGGGGTCGTCCTCAGTCGTCATGGCCGACATCTAGCACGGTTTGCGCCAGCGCGCGGTTCAGGCGTTGCGGAAGGCCCTGCCCCGTTCCGCGAGCGCGGACCAGCCCGCCGTTGTGGGGCGATAGCCCGCAGCGCCGACCGATTCGGCCAGGCCCAGAACCTTGAGTTTGGCGCTGCGACCAGGGTCGGCCTCGCGAGCGGGGTCGGCGATGTCCAGCAGGGCTTCGATACGTTCGGCGTCGGTCATGGGCGCATAGACCAGCGGCGCGCCACAACCGCAAGCGTCAGCGTGGCGATCAATCGCTGCGCGGGCCGAAACGACGACGCCCGCCGGCGCGAGCCGACGGGCGTTTCACATTCCACGCGGAATTTGCGCGGCTTAGGCCTGAGGCTTCACGCCCGCTTCGGCCAGCCATTCGACGATCTTGCCCTTCGGCATGGCGCCGACCTTCATCGAGGTCATCTGCCCGTCCTTGAACAGCATCAGCGTGGGAATGCCCTTCACGCCGAGCTTCGACGGGGTCATGGGGCTGTCGTCGATATTGATCTTGGCGATGGTGACCTGGCCGCTCATTTCGTCGGCGATCTGTTCCAGCGCGGGACCGATCTGCTTGCAGGGGCCGCACCATTCCGCCCAGAAATCCACCAGCACGGGGGTGGACGCCTTCAACACGTCGGCGTCGAAGCTTTCGTCGGTGACTTTTACCGTCGCCATAATGGCTCCTTGAGGCGCTGTCGCTCGGCGCGCGGCGCCTTGCTGCTTCAGCGCGAATGAGGTTGTCCGGATCGGTCCGGGTTCAGCGAGAGATGTGGGAGCGAATCGCGGGCAAATCAACCGTCGGCAAGGGCGGCTTCCAGCATCGCCTGCGGGATGGGCATCAGACGGGGCCCGTCGGTCCAGACCAGGGCCGCCTCCACGGGGCGGTCGGGATACAGCCGCCGCAGCACCGCCGCATAGACCGCCGCCTGCAGCACATAGGCCGGATCCACCGCCTCGACGGCGTGGGGCGCCGGGCGGTTGGTCTTGTAGTCGACAACCAGGACCCGATCGGGGGTGATCACCAGACGGTCGATGCGGCCGTTGATCGCGACGCCCGGCGGAAGGCCCGGCGCCGTGCCGGCCAGGGCCACCTCGGCGCGCGAGCCGGGCCCGAACACCGGGGCGAAACGGGCGTCGTCCAGCACCGAGAAGGCGGCGGCGATCATCTCGACGCGCTGCGCCTCGTCCAGGTCCGTCTCGCGCGCCAAAAGACGGCGGGCGGCGTCGGGGCGGTCGGCGGGCGCGATCTCGGGCAGGCGCTCCAGCAGCCGATGGATCAGGTCGCCGCGACGGAAGCGGCCCAAGGAGGAGGCGCCGCCGCCGGTCCCGGTCTGGGCCAGGGGGGACGGCGCGGGAATGCGGATCGACCCTTCCATCCGCGAAGGCGAGGCGAAGCGCGCGGCGCCGTCGGCGGGCGCCGGCGTGGTCGCCCAGGCGGGGACGGGCGCGGCGGTCACGGCGGCGCGCGCCGTGGAAGCGGCGAACTCCGGATCGGCGCCGAAGCGCAGGCGGCCGTCGTCAAGACGCTGGACGGCGTCGGGACGATCCCTGGCCAGCCGCTCGAAGGTCGCCTGGATCACATCCCACCAGCTGCCCTCTTCATAGCCGGTCTCCTTGGGGCGGCTCATCTTGCGGCCCATGACGATCAGTCGGTCGCGTGCGCGGGTCAGGGCGACATAGAGCAGACGCAGGGATTCGGCGTCGGTGCGGTCCAGGCGGGCCTGGCGCACGTCACGCGAGACGGCGCAATCGGCTTTGGCGCTGGAGGGGCACATCAGCCAGGCCTCGGTCCCGTCCGCCAGGGTCGCCGGCATCAGCGTCGGGCCCTGAGGCTTCGCCTTGCCGGTCGTGTCGGGCAGGATGACGATGGGCGCCTCCAGTCCCTTGGAGCCGTGAACGGTCATGACGCGCACCTCGTCGCGCGCGCCTTCCATCTCGCGCTTCACCTCCACGTCGGCCTGTTCGAGCAGGAACAGGCAGGTCTCCAGGTCCCGCCCGCCCCGCTCCTCCGCCGCCAGGACCTGGGCCAGGGTCTCGTCGATGGCTT
This sequence comes from Brevundimonas sp., assembly GCF_041911375.1. Lineage (GTDB taxonomy): Bacteria > Pseudomonadota > Alphaproteobacteria > Caulobacterales > Caulobacteraceae > Brevundimonas. The sequence continues at coordinate 94,409 of NZ_JAYRPA010000021.1, forward strand.
CCTCGGCCTCGCGACCCAGGCGGTCCAGGATGCGGGCGCGGCCCGAACGGCCGTCTGGTCCGACACGGTTCAGCGCGGTGGAAAAGAAGGCGAACGGATCGCGGTCCCGCGCAGCGATCAGATCGACCATCAGGTCGCGGGCGGCGAGCCAGGCCGGCTGTTCGTGGGCCCGCTCCCGCAGGGCGCGCCACAGACCGCCCGTGCGGGCCTCAGCCAGCGGATACAGGCTGTGCGGATCGCCGAAGTCGCTGATATCGCAAAAGGGGCTGCGCAGGATTTCCGCCAGCGACAGGTCGTCGTCGGGGAACAGCGCGAAGCGGGCCAGGGCGATCAGGTCGTCGAAGACGATGTGGCTGGACAGCTTCAGCCGATCCGCGCCGGCGACGGGGACGCCTTCGGTCTTCAGCGCCCGGATGATCTCCTCGAAGGTGGCGTCGCGGCGACGCACCAGCACCAGGAAGTCGCCGTAGCGCACCGGGCGGTGGACGGGTCCCTTGGCCTTGTCGAAGGCCCAGACGGCGGTCGCCTCCTCGACCTGCCGCCGGATTTCCCGGGCCAGGGCCTGCGCCAGCTGCTTTCGGGCGCTGCGACTGTCTTCCTTGTCGACCGGGGCGTTCCAGGCCTCGCGCTCGGGCGCGGCGGGATCCTCGAACAACGGCCACAGGTCAACGCAGCCGTACTGGCCCAAACGGGCGGGGCGATGGACGGCGATGTCGCCGGTTTCCCCCACGAGGGCGCGGGTGCGGGCCGGATCGTCGAAGGCGGCGTCCACGAAGGCCAGAACCTCCTCCGTCGAGCGGAAGGAGGTGTCCAGCGGCACCTCGCGGAAGTCGGCTCCGGCCTCTCGCACCAGGGCGTCATAGGTCCTGGCCTCCTGGCGCAGGCGTTCGGGCCGGGCGCCCTGGAAGGAATAGATCGACTGCTTTTCGTCGCCGACGGCGAAGACGGTCCGGGGGATGGCGGCGTCGCGGCGTTCGGCACCGAAGCCGGCGAAGAAGGGCTCGGTCAGGGCGCGGACGATGGCCCACTGATCCGGCGCGGTGTCCTGAGCCTCGTCGATCAGGACATGCTCGATGCCGCCGTCCAGCTTGTACAGGACCCAGGCGGCGGTGGCGCGTTTGGTCAGAAGTTCGACCGTGCGACCCACCAGGTCGGTGAAGTCCAGCGCGCCCTGCGCCCGCTTTGCGGTCTCATAGAGGGCGGCGTGGACGCGGGCCAGGGTCAGGACCTTCTCCGTCTCGTCCGCCACGCGGGCGGCGCGGACGCGGTCCAGCGTCGAGAGGTACTTCAGCGACACGTCGGCCAGATAGCTCGCCGCGCCGGGCGGGGCCTTGGACGTGCCGAACCGGTCGCGAGGGACGCCCTTGGAATCGATGAAGATCGGCGTCATGGCGGCCAGGGTGGCGGCGGGCGGGACCGCGTCGCGCATCTGACCGGCCAGCTTCTTGTCGTTGGCGCCGCCCGTGGCGAAGCCGTCGGCGGCGGCCCGCCAGTCGGCCGGATTCAGCCACGCCATGAAGTCGGCCTCGATGTCCTCCGGGCGTTCGTCGGGCGTCACCCCCACCAGCGCATGGGGGCCGGGCGCGGTCCCGGCGTCGATGCGGCCCAGATAGTCCAGCAGAGGCTCGCGCCTGGCCTCGATCGCGTCCAGCAGCGAATGAAAGTCGCTCCAGGCCAGCTCCACGGCGAAATGGGCGTAGGCGCGCCCCACCGGCCCGTCGCCGTCGTTCAGCGCGTAGCGGGCCAGATCCTCGCGCGCCGCGTGGGACAGGGCCAGCGCCGCCTGGTCCTCCAGGACGGTGAAGCCCGGCGCCACCCCGGCCTCCAGCGGAAACCGGCGCAGCAGTTTTTCGCAGAAGGCGTGGATGGTCTGAATCTTCAGCCCGCCCGGCGTCTCCAGCGCGCGGGCGAACAGAACGCGCGCTTCGGACAGTTCGGCGTCGCTGAGGTCCGCCGGATTGCGCCCGTCCAGCTTGGCCAGATCGGCCGCCAGCGCCCGGTCGTCAGCGACGGCCCATTCGCCCAGCCGCTCGAACAGCCGCGCCTGCATCTCGGCGGCGGCCGCCTTGGTGTAGGTGACGCACAGGATCTCGCCGGGCCGGACGCGTTTCAGCAGCAGGCGGGCCACGCGACTGACCAGGGTGGTCGTCTTGCCCGACCCGGCGTTGGCGGTGACGAAGACCGACAGGGCCGGGTCGGCGGCGGTCGCCTGATGGGCGCGGGCCATGTCCACGGGGCTGGGTTCGGTCATTCGGACGCCTCGTCCTCGCCGCCGACGACGTGCCATTCCCAGACGCGCGCCAGATGGTCGTAGTTGCCGCCGAAATTGCCCATGAACTGCGGCGCCACCCACGACGCATAGGGCGTCGCCGGATCGTCGAAGGCGGCGACGCCCAGCTTCAGCCGCTCCAGCTCGCGCGTCGCCAGCTGCGCGGCGCTCAGGGTGTTGCCGCGCCCCTGACGCGAGACGTCGTCCACCTTGCCCGGATCGCGACGGCCTGTGACCTTCACATAGAGCAGCTCGTTCGCCTCGGTCGGTGGTGCGGGAAAGCCGCCTTCGGCCAGGATGGCGGCGGTCAGGGTCAACTGCGGCGCGAAGCCCTGAACCACCTGTTTCTGGCTGGGCGTCTGGCCCGTCTTGAAATCCATAACGGCGGCCCCGGCGGCGTCCAGCTCGATGCGGTCGGCGCGCGCCGTCAGGGTGAAGGGGCCGCCCGGAGCGTCGAAGGTGAGCGCGCCCGACTGTTCGATCAGCAGCGTGGCGCCGCGCGCGCGCCGGTCGCGCTCGAACTGCTCCAGCCAGCGGGCGCAATTCCGGGCCAGCGGACGTTCGCGGGCCAGGGCGGCGTCCTCGAATCCGGCTTCGGTCATCGCATCGATCAGGAAGCCCTCGATCTGGTCGGCGCAGTCTTCGGGCAGGGTGTCGGGCCAGGTCCGGACCATCTGCTCGATCGCCTCGTGAACGGCGTTGCCGCGCGCCATGGCCTCGGCCGAGGCGCCGGGCCGATCCAGCACCTTCAGTCCCAGAATGCGCTGGGCGTAGACGGCGTAGGGATCGCGCACCCAGCGTTCGACCCCCGTGACGGGCAGTTCGCGCGGGCGACGCTCGACCGGTGGGGTGGGCGCAGGACGGCGGGCGTAGTCGGGCGTGGCGCGCGAGGGGGCGTCCAGGGCGCGGGTCCACTCGGCGAGGTGGGCGGGAGCGGCGACCGCGACCGGCGTCTGGTCGGCGTCGGCGCCGCGCGTCAGCATGTCCAGCCGCCACAGCCAGCGGGACCGCACGGCGGGCTGGCCGCCGCGCCGTTCGGTGTGGATCAGCACGGCCTCGTCGGCGCAGGCGGCCTGAATGAAGTCCTGGGCGCTCTGGCCGATGCGCCGCTCGGGCGGGGGCAGGCCGAGCGCCTTGCGCATGGGGCGCGACAAGAAGGGGTCGATCGGCGCGCCCTGGGGCCAGACACCCTCCTCCAGGCCGGCCAGGATCATGCGATCGGCGCGCACCAGCCGCGCCTCGATGGCGCCGAGTATGCGCAGGGACGGATGGGTCGCCCCGCCGGTGCGCACCACCGTATCCGCCAGGAGGCCTTGCGTCAGTTCGACCAGATCGCCCGGCGACACGGCGCCGAGCGCAGCCCCGCCCGTGATCAGGTTCGACAGCAGGCCGGCCGCCGCCTCTCCGTCCGATCCGGCCCAGGCGTTCTGGCCCGCCAGCGCTTCGATCAGCATCGTCAGGGCGCGGGCGGCGGCGTCCAGCGGCGCATCGGGTGCAAAGCAAGCGCGGGCGGTCGTGACCCGTTTCTCCAGATGATCCGACAGGGCGCGGGCCAGGGCCGCCTGCTCCAGTCGGTGGTCGGACGGCGGGCGGCCGTCGCGATCGGCTTGAGCGGCCTTGTCCAGCTTTCGGCCGATCCGATCGAAGCGGCTCTGGCGCGGGCCGCGCAGGGCCAGACGTTCGAACGCCGCAATGGCGCGGCCGGCGTCGCGCCCGCCCAGGTCCAGCCGCACAAGCGGATGCTTCAGCAGGCCCAGCAGCACCTGAGGATCGGTCGGGCTCGCCATCCAGCGCACGCACAGTTCGACCAGAACCCCTGCAGGCATCCGGTTCAGCGGCTGACCCGCCGAGGCGTCGGCGACGATCCCCCACCGCTCCAGTCGCGCGGCGACGCGGCGGCCCAGCGCCTGGTCCGGCGTGACGAGGGCGCAGGTCCGGACCGTCCCGTCCGGATTGGGCGTCTCCAGCGTCTCTCGCATCATCAGGGCGATGGCGGCGGCGGTTTCCTCGTCGTGGCGCAGCGTCAGGACCGACAGACCCTGCAGCCCCTCGGCGATGGGGTCGACGGCGCGCCTGGCGTCCACCGCGCGGGCGCGGATATCGCGGATGGCGGCGCGCCAGTCGCCGGTGGCGTCGGCGGGACGCAGGGCCTCGTTCAACAGGCGCTGACGCGACTGTCCGCGCTGCTCGGCCTGGGGCGTGGCGGGCGACCGGAACCACGGCCGAACCGCGCGCCGGTCCACGGCGTGTCGTTCCAGCAAACGTTTCAGCGCGCGCTGAGGATGCTGCTCGTTGTCCTCGTCGATCTGGTCCCAGACCCGGTCGTCAAGGTCCAGGTCGAGACCGGGCAGGACGACGCAGCCCAGCGGAGCGCGGGCGACGGCGCCCAGCACGTCCGCGGCGGCCGGCACCGTGCCCGTGGAGCCGGCGGCGATGACCGGCTGGGTGGGAGGATGGGCGTCCCACAGCGCCGCGAGTCGACGCAGCAAGGTGGCGCGGCGCCAGGCCGGATCGACCAGACCCAGTTCGGCCAGACGCCTGGGCCAGGCGACAACGCCCAGGCTCAGGAACTCGGCGGATCGCTCCCAGTGCTCGGCCATCTCGCCGTCGACCAGGGTCGCGACCCGTTCGGGATCGGGGACCTCCTCCAGCTGGCAGGAATCGAGAAAGCCGCCCAGCGCGTCGGCGAGGTCCAGCGCCCGCATGGGCGTCAGGTCGCTGTCGAACTGCTCGACGATCATCCGCGCCATCTCGAAGCGGCGCGTCAGGGGCGCGATGGCGGGCGGCAGGTCCAGGCCCAGGGCGCCGGGGGTGAAGGGCGGTTCGTCCTCTTCCAGATCGCCCAGCGGACGGACCTGGGGCAGCAGCACGGGACGGCCGCCGGACAACTTCGACAGGGCCCCGGTGAAGGCCCGCGCCGCGCGACGGTTCGGCAGCAGGATGGTGGCGTCCGACAAGGCCTCGGGCGGCCGTTCGCCCAGCCAGCCCAGAACCCCCGCGGCCAGGTCTTCGAGGAACGGCCGGTGCGCGGGAATGGCGTACCAGCGGGGCGCGGACCCGGTGAAGGGATCGAACGCGCTCACGTCGCTCCGCCCAGTTTCGCCTCGGCCTGGTCCCGCGCCTGGGGGTCGCCCACGTGCATCCAGTCGCCGTCCAGCACGCAGCCGTAGAGCCGGCCCTGGGCCGCGGACTTGCGCCACAAGGGGCTGAGCGAGAACGGTCCGTCCGGGCCGCCGTCGGCGTATCCGGGCCGGGTGATGTGCACGCCCATATAGGCGAAGGGGGCCTCAGCCGCCGAGCCGCGGAAGGTCAGGCCGCCGTCGTCGCGCAGGAAGAAGTCGCCGTCGCCTTCGAAGCCGATGGAGCCTTCGCGGCGGGCCAGCAGCAGGGCGGCGTCCATCGTATCGGGGTCCCACAGGCGCACCAGCTCGGCCAGCGACTGACCTGGACCGTCGCCGCGGTCGATCCAGACGCTATCGATATTGGCGACGAAGACCGGATCGTCGCCCAATAAGGGATGGGCCTTCTTCAGACCGCCGCCGGTCTCCAACAGTTCGGCGCGTTCGTCGGAGATGACGATCTTCGGTCCGCGGCCGCGCGCCGCCAGGTGCCGCTCCAGCCGGTCGGCGAACCAGTGGACGTTGACCACCGCCCTTTCGACGCCGGCGTCCGCCAATCGGTCAAGGACATGGTCGATCAGGGCGCGTCCGCCGACCTCAACCAGGGCCTTGGGTCGATCGTCGGTCAGGGGCCGCATCCGGGTGCCCAGGCCGGCCGCGAGCACCATGGCCGTCTTCGGGGCCGCCTTCGGGGCCGTCTTTGGACCAGGGCTCATGCGCGCACCTCGGCGGGAACGTGCCGATCGAACCAGCGGGCCACGGGGGCGAGCGCCGGCTGCTCCAGATTGGCGTTCAGATGCCGCCACATGCGCGGCAGGAACTGGCGATAGCGCGGCTTGCCGTCCCGCGCGATCAGCCGGGCGAAGATGCCGATGATCCGCGCCTCGTTCAAAGTGGCCAGCCCCGCGTAATCGGCCATGAAGTCGGCGCGGTCCACGGACGGGCGCAAAGCGAAATAGCGATCCAGCGCCTCGGCCTCCAAGGCCGGGGAGACGTCGCGGCGCGCGTCCTGCAGCAGGGAGTGCAGATCCCACGAGGGATGCGCGCGCACTGCGTCCTGGAAGTCGATCATGCCGACGCGGGCGGCGCCCTCGCGCTGCGGCAGCCAGATCAGGTTCTCGGCGTGGTAGTCGCGGTGCGCCAGCACCGAGGCCCCGGCGGCGCCCGAGGCGACGACCGGCGCCCAGGCCTCGCGCCACCCGGCGACGGCGTCGGCATCGAACGAGACGCGGTCGTCCAGCCGTGGCAGCCATTCGACGAACAGGTCCGCTCCGCCCTGGAGCGCCGTCTCGTCATAGGCCAGCAGCGGCCAGTCCCCGCCAGGCCCGTGCAGAATCCCGGGCGGCGTTCCGGCATCATGCAGGGTCGCCAGCGCCTCGATGGCCGCCAGATACAGCGGCGTTTCGTCGGCGCCGTCCTCGATCACGCGGGCGAACAGGGCGTCGCCGAAATCCTCCAGCACCGCCAGGCCGTTCGGCGCGTCCAGCGCCGGAATGGCCGGGGCGGAAAGACCCAGCGCCTTCAGGTGGGCGGCCACGGCGGCGAAGGCTTCGATCCGCCCCGCCGACAGCCGCGCGATCGCGTTCCACCCGGCGGCGCGGCGCTGATCGGCGGTCCAGGACGGGTCGGCCGGCGGGCTTTCGGCGGCCGGCGCCTGGTCCATCAGCATCAGGGTGGCGCCGTCCGGCATGGTCAGCCGCTCGTAGCGCCGCGTCGAGGCGTCGCCGGGCAGCGGCGCGCGCGCCGCGTCCGACAGACCGGCGGCCTTCAGAAAGGCCTGGCGCAGGATTTCGCGATCAGAGGCGGACATGGTCGATCAGCTCTTCCCACCGGCCTACGCCGGAAACGGTCGCAAGGCGGCCCCCAAAATCACTGGCGCCCTGCTCTGAGATTTCGATGCTCAGCCGGTCGGGCCCGAGAAATTGGCCGGGCGCTTCGCCTAGCCGCTCCGGCCATTCGATCACGACGCAACCCTCGTCCAGCGCCTCGTCCAGGCCGATCTCGAACGCCTCTTCCGGCCGCGTCAGCCGATAGAGGTCGAAGTGGGCGACGGGGGGCGCGCTTTCATAGAACTGCACCAGGGTGAAGGTCGGGCTGGGCACATCCTCGTCGGGCGTCGTCAGCGCGCGGATGAGGCCGCGCGCGAGGGTCGACTTGCCCATGCCCAGCGGCCCGTACAGCAGGACGCTGTCGCCGGCGGCCAGCAGGGGGGCGATGACTTGGCCCAGACGGGTGGTGGCCTGGGCGTCGGATAGGGCGAGCTTCATTGGAACACCGCGTCGGGATCGGCGGCCAGGGTGCGCTCGGTGAAGCGCTTCAGCGCCTCGGTCGCCTTGGCGGCGTCGACGTCCAGCCGCTCGGGGGGGATCGGCAGGCCGACGTCGACCCCGAACCGCTTGCCCGCCTTGTTCAGCAGTTCGTGGAACAGGGTGACGTCCCGCAGCTCCTGGGAAAAGCGGTCGAACAGGTGGAACAGCCGACTGTAGGGGCCGGTGACATGCATGGGAACCACCGGCGCCGCATATTTGCGCGCCAGCGAGGCGGCGGTCGGCGCCCATTCGGGATCGGTCAGCACGCCGTCCTTCTCGCGGGCCAGGCGGCCGGCGGGGAACATGACGACGCAGCGCTCGGCCTCGAAAGCTTCCTTCGCCGCATTCAGCGTGGCGCGCGTCTTTTCCCGCGTCCGCTTCTCGTACACCCATTCGACCGGGATGATGGTCTCGTCCAATCGAGGCGAGACGCGCAGGGCGTCGGCGTTGGCGAAGAAGACGACGTCGGGCCGACGCGCGCGGATCGCGTCATAGACGGCTATTCCGTCCGCGATGCCGGTGGGATGGTTGCAGACGACGATGCACCGCCCCGCCGCCGGAAGCCGGTCCAGGTTCGTCGTCGAGACGTCCAGCTGGAGAAGCCGGGAGACATAAGCCAGCGCCTCGTCCCCCGACAGGGGCGCGACGGCGTCGGCCATGCGGACGGCCTGGCCGTAACCGAGCAGGCCGTAAAGGGCCGGCCGCACCGCCGGCCAAAACGGCGAGGCGGTCAGGCGGGGCGCACGCTCGGCGATCAGCACATCGACGATGTGCGGCCGGCGTCCAAGGGAAAGAGAGGCGGGCTCCATGGAAGTCCGCTTGTCGCCGGTTCGCGGCACGCGAGCAAGCGCCATGCGCGCCCCGCTTGGCGCAGCGGCGGCCGCCCCCTATCAAGGACCGATATCACCGGGGGAACCAGAGACATGACACGTTCACGCTGGATGGCGGCCGCCGCCTTCGGAGCCCTGATTCTGGCCACCGGGCCGGCGCTGGCTCAGGAGACCGCGCCCGCAGCGTCGGCCGTCGCCCCGGCGACCGCCGGCCTGTCCTTGCGCGACCTGGCCATGATGGAACGGGTCAGCGAGCCGCGCGTCTCGCCCGACGGACGCCGGGTGCTTTACGCCGTGCGCACCACCGACTGGGATGGCAACAAGGGCGTGAGCAGCCTGTGGCTGGCGGATGTCGCGGGCGGCGAGCCGCGCCGGCTGGCGATCTCCGAGGGCGGCGCGTCGGGCGCGCGCTGGTCCGCGGATGGCCAGGCGATCTATTTCCTGTCGGCGCGCGGCGGTTCGAACCAGGTGTGGCGCGCCGACCGCGAGGGCATGGCGGCGACCCAGGTCACCACCCTGCCCTTCGACGTCTCGGGTTTCCGCCTGACGCCGAACGGCGCATCGCTGGTGCTGGCCGTGTCGGTGTTCGTCGATTGCGACACCCTGGCCTGCACCAAGACGCGGATGGACGCGCGCGGAAAGTCGACGATCCAGGCCTATGACCGCCTGCCGCTGCGCGATTTCGATCACTGGGTCGATACGCGCCGCACACACCTGTTCATGCAGCCGCTGAACGGTTCGGGGCTGGCGGGGGGAGAGCCCCGCGACCTGATGGCCGGGCTGGACGCCGACGTGTCCGCGGGCGACTCCAGCTTCTCGATCTCTCCCGACGGCCGGACCCTGGTCTACGGCGCCCAGACGCAAGGCGCGGGCGAGCCCTTCACCAACAACAGCGACATCTTCCGCGTGGCGCTGGACGGCGGCGCGCCGGTCAATCTGACCGAAGCGAACCGGGGCGCCGACGGCAATCCGGTCTTCTCGCCGGACGGACGACGGCTGGCCTGGCTGTCGGCTCCGCGCGAGAACGTCGGCGGCGACCAGGCGGCGGTGTGGATCGCGGCGGCCGACGGATCGGGCGCGCGCAAGCTGACGGACTGGGATCGCGGCGCCGGCGGGCTGCTGTGGCGGACTGACGGCCGAGCGCTGCTGGTGTCGGCGCCGGACGAGGGCCAGAACCGGCTGTTCTCGGTGGACGCGCGGACCGGCGAGGTCACGCCCCTGACCGGCGACGGGACGGTGAACGCCTATGAAGAAGCGGCCGGCGTGCTGGCCTACGCCCAGGACAGCTTCATCGCACCCACACAGATCTTCGTGCGGACGCGCGGCGAGGCCCGCCAGATCACCCGCCACGGCGCCGATGTCCTGGCGCGACTGGACCTGCCGGAGGCGGAGGCCTTCACCTTCGCCGGCTGGAACGGGGAGCCCGTGCAGGGCTGGGTGTTCAAGCCGGCCGGCGCCGTCGAGGGCCGGACCTATCCTGCGGTCTATCTGATCCACGGCGGGCCCAAGTCGCCCTGGACCGAAAGCTGGTCGTACCGCTGGAACCCGCAGGTCTACACCGGCGCCGGCTATGCGGTGGTGATGATCAACTTCCACGGCTCGCCCGGCTACGGCCAGGCGTTCACCGACGCCATCAACGACCACTGGGGCGACCGGCCGCTGGAGGACCTGCAGAAGGGCTGGGCCGCCGCCCTTTCCGCCAATCCCTGGATCGACGGCGACCGGGCGTGCGCGCTTGGCGCCTCTTACGGCGGCTACATGGTCAACATGATCGCCGGAAAGTGGAACGGGCCGTGGCGCTGCCTGGTCAATCACGCCGGGGTCTTCGACGTGCCGCAGCTGATGAACGCCATGGACATCGGCAACTTCATCCACGAATTCGGCGGACCCAGCTGGGAGCGCAAGGCCGTCTACGACGCCTTCAACCCAGAGACCTACGCAGGCGACTGGCAGAAGCCCATGCTGGTGCTGCACGGCTCCAAGAATTTCCGCGTGCCGATGGAGCAGGGCCTGGCCACCTTCTCGGCGCTTCAGCGCCAGGGCGTGCCCAGCCGCTTCGTCTATGTGCCGGACGAAAACCACTGGGTTCTGAAGCCGCGCACCTGGGTCGACTGGCAACAGGAGATCCTGGACTGGGTCGGCCGGTACACGGCCGCCGAATAGTCGCTCGCTTCCGCCCGGCGAACGGTGGTGCTACGCCTCGCGCCACAAAGCTTGCGAGGAATGTCCATGCGCCACCGCTCCGCCCTGTCGGCCGCCTGCGCCGCCGCCGCCCTTCTGTCCGCCGCGCCCGCCTTCGCGCAGGTTCCGCCCGCGCCGGTCCCTGCGGCGGCCCCGACGGCGGACGCCTTCACCTACAAGGACATGATCTCGGCCAACCGACTGGGCGATCCGCAGGTGTCTCCCGACGGGCGCTACGTGGTCTATTCGGTCACCACGACGGACGTGGAAGCCAACCGGCGCGCAGGCAGCCTGTGGATGCTGGACCTGAACACGCCCGACGCCGCGCCGCGCCGGCTGGCCATCTCGGACCAGGGCGCCAACACCGCGCGCTGGGGCGGCGACGGCAATCTGTATTTCCTGTCGGGCAAATCGGGCGCCAGCCAGGTCTGGCGCGTGGCCTCTCCGACGGCGACCCCGGTGCAGGTGACCAATCTGCCGACCGACGTGAACGCCTATCGGATCAGCCCGTCGGGCGACAAGGTGGCGGTGTCGCTGGCGGTCTATCCGGACGCGACCGACCTGAACGCCTCGATCGAACAGGGCAAGGCCATCGCGGAACGGAAGACGACGGGCCAGGTCTATGACCGGATGTTCGTGCGCCACTGGGACACCTGGAACGATCACACCCAAAACCACCTGTTCGTCCAGTCGATCGGCCGCGACGGCAAGGCGACGGGTCAGCCGGTCTGGGTGACCAAGGGTTTCGACGGCGACACGCCCTCCAAGCCCTTCGGCGACGAAAGCGACTTCACCTTCACCCCGGCGGGCGACGCCATCGTCTTCTCGGCGCGACTGGCGGGCCAGACCGAGCCGTGGAGCACCAACTTCGACCTGTGGAAGACCAACGGCCTGAGTGGCGACGGGACCTTCACCAACCTGACCGACGACAATGACGCCTGGGACGCCGGGCCGGTGTTCTCGCCCGACGGCCGCACCCTGGCCTATCGCGCGATGGCGCGCCCGGGCTTCGAGGCGGACCGCTATCAGATCGTGCTGAAGGACGTCGAAAGCGGCCAGACCCGCGAGATCGCCTCGAACTGGGATCGTTCGGCCGACACCATCCAGTGGTCGCGCGACGGCCAGACGATCTACACCACCGCCGGGGACGTCGGATCGACGCGGCTGTTCTCGGTGGACACGCGCAATGGCGTGGTGACGCCGATCACCGGACCGGGCCACGTCTCGGCCTTCCAGCAGACGCCTTCGGGCTTCGTCTTCGCCCACGACAGCCTGCGCGAACCGGGCGACCTGTACTTCAAGACCTACCTGGGCCGCGAAACGCCGCGCCGCCTGACCACCGCCAATCCCGCCTTCGCCGCCAAGCAATTTGGCGAGTACGAGCAGTTCAGCTTCCCGGGCTGGAACAACGAGACGGTTCACGGCTACGTCATCAAGCCGGTCGGCTATGAGGAAGGCCGCAAGTATCCGGTCGCCTTCCTGATCCACGGCGGGCCGCAGGGGTCGTTCGGCGACAGCTGGTCCTACCGCTGGAACCCCGAGACCTACGCCGGGGCCGGCTATGCGGTGGTGATGATCGATTTCCACGGCTCGACCGGTTACGGCCAGGCCTTCACCGACGCCATCAGCCAGCACTGGGGCGACCGCCCGCTGGAGGACCTGCAGAAGGGCTGGGCGGCGGCTCAAGCCAAGTACGACTTCCTGGACGGAGAGAACGCCTGCGCGCTGGGCGCCTCGTACGGCGGCTACATGATCAACTGGATCGCCGGGAAGTGGAACGACGCCTTCAAGTGCCTGGTCAACCACGACGGGGTCTTCGACACCTTCGGCATGGGTTACGCCACCGAAGAGCTGTGGTTCACCGAGTGGGAATACGGCGGCACGCCGTGGGATCACCCCGAGGGCTATCAGAAGTTCAACCCGGCCAATCACGTCGAGAACTGGCGCACGCCGATGCTGGTGGTGCAGGGCGACCTGGATTTCCGCATCCCGACAGCCCAGGGCCTGTCGACCTTCACCGCCCTGCAGCGGCGCGGCATCGACAGCCGGCTGATCGTCTTCCCGAACGAGAACCACTGGGTGCTGAAGCCGGCCAACAGCCTGCAGTGGCACGACGAGGTGTTCGGCTGGCTGAACAAGCATCTCGGCCAGGCCGAGTAGCGCCTGCCGCAATCACAGGACTGAAGGGCGCGGTCGATGGCCGCGCCCTTCTTGATTCACAGGATCGTTCAGAGGCCGGCGCGGGTGTTGGCCGTGGCGACCAGGCGGCCGTATTCGCGCTCGGTCATGCAGCGTGGCGTCGACCACGCCTCCGCGTTGCGGCGCGCCTCGACGGCTTCGCGGGCCGTGACGAACACGGGCTGGACGCCATGTTCGCGTTGATAGGCGCGGAGCGTGGCGACGTCGGTGGCGCAGATCATCACCGACTGGCGCGCGGCCGGCGCAGGCTGCTCCAGCTTCTGTTTCTGGGCCGGATTCTGGGCCAGAGCCGGGGCGGCGCTGGCGGCCAGCACCGCGAGGGTCAGGGCGGAAGCCGTGAAACGGGTCATGTCAACATCCTCCATCGCTGAATTCGATCAGCCTTCTGACGAATTATGCGCCAAATCTCGTCGATGTAAAGAATTTGCGACAATCTGACGTCAGATAGACGACAACGGGCGGATCGGCGCCAATCGACGGCTGGTGCGTTGTCTCTGGCCTGAGGAGGTCGACGCTTGGCCAGAACGCTGAAATGGAAGGACATCTGGTCAGGTGTGCGTGAGAGAGCGCTGGTCCCGGCCGGCGCCCGCGCCCGTGACTGGCGCGACTGGATCCGGCAGAACGACCCTGTTTACGCCGCCGCCCGCCACCCCGGGGCGGCCGAGAAATGGGCGGCGTCCGTCACCCTGCTGCTGATCGCCGCCGTCGTCGTCTTTCTGATGCTGTTCGACTGGAACTGGCTGCGGGGACCGATCGGCCGCTGGGCCTCGGCCAAGTATGACCGCGAGATCGCCCTGCGCGGCGACCTGGACGTCAAACTGTTCAGCTGGACGCCGTCGGTCGTCGTCAATGACCTGAAGTTCGGCGGGCCGGATTGGGCGCGAGAGGCCGACACCGCCAACGTCCAGCGGATCGACGCGTCGGTGCGGCTGCGCAAGCTGTTCGCCGGGCAGATCGAGATGCCCCTGCTCAGCGTCACCCGCCCGGACGTGGTCCTGATCGCCGCCGAGGATGGCCGCAAGAGCTGGGCGCTGGAGCCGGACAAGCCAGACACCGGCGAGGGAATGAAGCTGCCCGTGATCCAGCAGCTGATCATCACCGACGGCCGCATCCGTTTCGACGAGCAGCGTCGCGGCCTGACGCTGGACGCCACGGTGACCGCGCGCGAGACCGCCAACGACGGCGACGCCGGGTTCGTGCTGGACGGCTCGGGCGCGCTGAACGGTTCCCCCCTGACCCTGCGGATCGAAGGCGGGCCCTTCATCAACATCCGCCGCAACCGACCCTACAATTTCGAAGCGGTGCTGAGCGGCGCCGGGTCGCGGCTGACGGCGGACGGGGCGATCACCCGGCCGTTCGACCTGGGCCGGTTCAACGCCACCCTGACGCTGGAGGGCCAGAACCTGGCTGACCTCTATCTGCTGACCGGCGTCACCCTGCCCAATACGCCGCGCTACAGGCTGGCCGGCGCGCTGAGCCGCGACGAGCGGATCTGGAGCTTCAAGGATTTCGACGGCCGGGTCGGCGCCTCCGACCTGTCCGGCGAGGTGCGGGTGGATGCGGCGGAGCGGCTGCGGGTAGACGCCGACCTGACCTCGCGCCGGCTGGATCTGGACGACCTGCTGGCGGTTCTGGGCGGCCGGCCCCAGACCAATGCGGCGGCGACCGACACGGAAACCACCGTCGCCGCGCCCGGCCGACTGCTGCCCGACGCCACCCTGCAGGTCGAGCGGTTGCGGACCATGGACGGGACGCTGAAATATCGCGCCGCAGCGGTGAAGGCGAACGACTTCGACGTCCGCGCGGTCAATCTGGGCGCCGATCTGAAAGACGGCGTCCTGGCCCTGAACCCCGTCAGTTTCGCCTTCAATCGCGGTGAGCTGAACGGCACTGCGCGGATCAATGCGACGCGCGAAACGCCCTACAGCAACGTCGATTTCCGCCTGTCCGGCTATCCGCTGGACTCGATCATTCCGGCGCGGAACGGGGCCGCCCCGGTCACCGGGCGGGCGCTGGGCCGGGCGCGGCTGGAAGGCCCGGGCGCCTCGATCCACGACTTCGCCGCGGCGTCCAAGGGTTCGCTCAGCGTGGTGGTGCCGCAGGGCGAAATGCGGGCCGCCTTCGCCGAGCTTCTGGGCATCAACGCCAGCGCGGGCCTTCTGAAACTGCTGAGCGGCGACCAGTCCAAGGCCGACATCCGCTGCGCGGTGGCGGACTTCAACGTGGCGGGCGGCACGGCGACGGCCCGGACCTTCGTGGTCGATACCGACGTGGTCCTGGCCAAGGGGTCGGGGTCGATCGACCTGGGGGCCGAGACCCTGAACCTGCGCATCGACGGCGAGAGCAAGAAGCCGCGCCTCCTGCGCGTGTGGGCGCCGATCACCGTCAACGGACCTTTGACCGCGCCGCGCGTGGGCGTGGATGTCGGCGCCGTCGTCAGCCAGGGCGGCCTGGCGGGCCTGCTGGGCGCCGTGGTCGCGCCGGTGACCGCACTGTTCGCCTTCGTCGATCCCGGTCTGGCCGAGGACGCCGATTGCGGCCGTCTGATCGCCTCGGCGCGCTGAGCAGTGCGAAAGCCGTTCGCCCTGATCGCACGTAGAAGAGAAATGACACGACGAGGATTGATCGCGCCCGCCCTGGGGGCCCTGGCCGCCGCCTGTTCGCCGCTGGCGCTGCTGAACCGCCTGGGTCCGCGCGATCCGGGCGCGCGCCGCGTGGCGCGGGACGTTCCCTATGGCGATCATCCCCGGCAGCGGATGGACCTCTATGCGCCCTCCGGCGGCGGATCGCATCCTGCGCTGGTCTTCTTCTACGGCGGCGGGTGGAACTCGGGTTCGCGCGACGTCTATGGCTGGGCGGCCCAGGCGCTGGCCGCCCGCGGCTTCGTGGTGGCCGTGCCCGACTATCGCCTGGTCCCGGAGGTCGTCTTTCCCGTCTTCATCGAGGATGCGGCGGCCGCCACGGCGCGCGCGGCCCAGGCGGTCGCGCCCTATGGCGGCGATGCCGGGCGGCTGGGCGTGCTGGGCCATTCGGCGGGCGCGCATCTGGCGATGATGACCGCCCTGGACCGGCGCTACATGGCCGCCGTGGGACAGCCCGACCTGATCCGGGCCGCCGCCGGCCTGGCCGGTCCCTACGAGTTCCTGCCGCTCAACGTGGCGTCGTCGATCAACGCCTTCGGACGCTCGCCCGACCCGACCCAGACCCAGCCGGTGACCTTCGTGCGCCCCGACGCCCCGCCGATCTGGCTGGGCCACGGGACCGAGGACGTCATCGTCCACGCCGAGGACACCGTCATCCTGAACGACCGCATCCGCGCCGTGGGCGGACGGTCCGAGGCCCGGCTGTATCCCGGCCTGAACCACGCCGACCTGATCGCGACCTTCTCACCCCTGTTTCGAAAGAAGGCGCCGGTTCTCGACGATGTGACGGCGTTCTTCCACCGCCAACTCGGCTGACGAAAGGAACGATGGTGCGGGCGGTCGGGGTCGAACCGACACTCCTTTCGGAACCGGATTTTGAGTCCGGCGCGTCTACCAATTTCACCACGCCCGCAGTGAGCCGCCTCATGCCACAGGGACGCGGGCGGCGTCCAGCGTCGACTACGTCACGACCTCGAGGCGGGCATCGGACCCGCCCGCCAGAATCCGGCGTGCGCGGATGTACATCTCGACCCGTTGCAGCACGATCAGGGCCAGGGCGAAGACCAGGAAGGCCTCGGTCACGGCCAGGGCGTTGAGACGCCACTGGGCGGCGTGACTTTCGATCAGCGGACGCAGAACGCCGCGGAAGGCGAACAAGGCCACGACCAGAACCAAGCCCAGCGGCGAAGCCTGGGATCGGAGCGAGCCGTCGGGCTCCTTTTCGATGGTGATGGTCTCGCCGCGCCACCATCCGGCGACCCCGCCCAGCACGCCCCCGACCAGCAGGATCGCCCAGGCGCCCGCACCGAACGGCGCGGCGCCGACTGCGCGGCTCGATCCCCACACGCCCAGAAGGATCAGCGGGCCGACGATGGCCGGCACGACCCAGAGCAGATGCGGACGCAGGACCCGCTTGCGCCGGTTCCGCAACAGGACCAGCACGATCGCGACCGGGATGACGGCCAGCGGAATCAGTTGTTGTGGCGACATGAGCTTCCCCGCCTCCCCCTCGAGGGCGGAGGTCAGACTAACCGGTTCAGTCGCGGGGTGAAAGCGGCTGCACCGTCTGCTCGATGGCCCCAAAAATGGAGTGGCGACGATCGTCCAGCATCTCGATGCGCACCGTGTCGCCATACGCCAGGAAGGGTGTCTCCGGCTTGCCGCGCAGGATGGTTTCGACCGTCCGGACCTCGGCGATGCAGGAATAGCCCAGGCCGCCCTCGGCGACGGGCTTGCCGGGTCCGCCGTCGGCGTCGCGGTTGGACACGGTGCCCGAGCCGATGATCGTGCCGGCGCCCAGCGCGCGCGTCTTGGCCAGATGGGCGATCAGGGTTCCGAAGTCGAAGGTCATGTCGACGCCGGCGTCCGCCTTGCCGAAGTCCCGGCCGTTCAGCTGGACGCTCAGCTGACCGTGCAGCTTGCCGTCCTTGAAACGGTCCCCCAGCGCGTCAGGCGTGACCAGGACCGGCGACAGGGCGCTGGCGGGCTTGGATTGGACGAAGCCGAAACCCTTGGCCAGTTCGGCGGGAATCAGGTTTCGCAGCGAGACGTCGTTGACCAGACCGACCAGACGAATGGCCACCAGCGCGTCCTCCCGCGTCGCGCCCTGGGGCACGTCGCCGGTCACCACCACGACCTCGGCCTCCAGGTCGCAGCCCCAGGCCGGGTCGGCCAGCGGGATCGGATCCCGCGGCGCCAGGAAGCCGTCGGAGCCGCCCTGATACATCAGCGGGTCGGTCCAGAAGCTCTCGGGCATTTCGGCGCCACGCGCCTTACGCACCAGTTCGACGTGGTTCACATAGGCCGAGCCGTCGGCCCACTGATAGGCGCGCGGCAGGGGGCTGGCGGCCTCATGCTCGCGGAAGCGGCCGCGTGGCACGGCCTCGTGCTCCAGGCTCTCGGCCAAGGCGCGCAAGAGGGGTTCGCAGCGACCCCAGTCGTCCAGCGCCGCTTGCAGCGTGGGGGCGATCAGGAAGGCGTCGGTGAACCAGTGAAGGTCGCTGGAGACGACCACGAGGCGGCCGTCGCGGCCATGCTTGAGCGAGGCGAGTTTCATGCCCCTGGCCTAGCCGGAAAATCCGTCGGGGGCCAGAAGCAGGGTCTTGGCCTCGGCGCCCGCGCGGGCGGCGGGATCGCGCACCTCCACCTCGACCACCACCGCGCCCTTCGGTTCGACCGCCCACAGATAGCGGCGCTCGATCTCGACTTCCCGGCCCGACGGCGCGAAGCCGGTGAAGCTGTCGCCCCAGGGCGTGACCTTGCGGATGTCGGCGAACGGCAGGGCGCAGGCGGCGTCCAGCTCTTCCTGGGCCATGATGTCCAGTTCGTCGCTCATCCGTTCAACGACGCGAGAACAGGGCGCGCGTCAGGCAGGAGAAGACCAGCCGGCCCGCCTCGTCCAACAGGTCGTGCGACGCGATGACGATGCCCTTTTCGTCGCCGACCGGGTCCTTGCCCATCACCGTCATGCGCCCGCGCAGCAGCTCGCCCGCGGGTGGACTGCGCATGTAGCGCAGGCCGTCCACCGCCAGGATCTTGCTCTGGGCCCAGCCCGCAGCCTTGTCGGCGGCCAGCCGGCTCCACAGCACATAGATCATGGCGTCCGGCGCGCCATAGGCGACGTCCCAGCCGGGCTGAAAGCGCTCGACGAAGACGTCCAGCGCCCCCTGGTCGACCGCACAGGCGCCCAGAGGCACGACCTGCCCCACCTCCATATCCTCGAAATGGACGTGCAGCGGGTCGCTCATGGGCAAACGGTCCTTCAGGCCGGTTCTTCGGAGACGCGAACCAGCAGCTTGCCGTCGTGATCGCCGGTGAACAAGCGGTTCAACGACTGGACGGCGCCTTCCAGCCCGTCATCGACGTGAACCTTCCACTGGATCTTCCCGTCCGCCAGCCACGGGCCCATCTCGGCGACCATCTCCCTGGCGCGGTGGGCGTAGTCCAGCACCAGGAAGCCCTGGATGGTGAGGCGGTGGGTGATGATCCGGCCGAAGTTCGGCGACGGCGGCATGCGCGTGGCGTTGTAGGACGAGACCAGGCCGCAAACGGCCATGCGGCCATGCACCTTCAGCCGGTTGAAGACGGCGATCATGATGTCGCCCCCGACGTTCTCGAAGTTCAGGTCGATCCCGTCCGGCGCCAGCCGGTCCAGCGCGTCGCCCACGTCCTCGTTCTTGTAGTCGATGGCGGCGTCGAAGCCGAGCTCGTCGGTCAGCCAGGCGCATTTCTGGGGACCGCCAGCGATGCCGATGACCCGACATCCGCGTTGCTTGGCGATCTGGCCCGCGATGGAGCCGACCGCCCCGGCGGCGGCCGATATGACGATGGTCTCGCCCGCCTTAGCCTTCAGGACATCGGTCACGCCGAAGTAGGCGGTCAGCCCGGTCATGCCCAGAACCGACATGTTGGCGGTCAGCGGCAGGCCCGGGGCGCGGTGCACCGGGCGCAGACCCGCCTCGGGCACCACCGCATAGTCGGCCCAACCGCCCGAGATCGGCATGACCACGTCGCCCGCCTTGAACTTCTCGGACCGGGTGTCCTCGACGACCCCCAGCGTCAGGCCGCGCATGACCTCGCCCAGGCCTACCGGCGGCAGATAGCCCTCGGCGTCGTTCATCCAGGTGCGGTTGGTGGGATCCAGCGACAGATAGACGGTGCGGACCAGAACTTCGGATTCCTTGAGGTCGGGAATCGCGTTTTCCACCAGCTCCAGATCACCGTCCTGGATCAGCCCCTTCGGCCGCTGGCGCAGCACCCACTGACGATTGGTTCGGGCCATGCCTGCTCTCCCATGCGTTTTTATTAGAGACGCATACTAGCGCAGGCGGCGGCGCGGTCGAGCCGCCGCCAAAGAAAAAGGCGGCCCGGGTGGGACCGCCTTGGGAGTGGCATCATCGAGAATGAGGCGCGGAGGCGACAGATTGGCTCTCGCCAATCTCAAGTCGGGGGGCGTCGCCGCCTCCGCAGGCCGATAACGGCGCCTGCCGAATGCGGTTCCGGCGCCGCGGTGATTTTTTCAGCAGATCGGAGAATCGGAACGGCAAAGCCAGGGCGGCGTTGAAGTACCGGAACCAGAGATATCGGCGGGAGGCCCGAATGACCCATCAAGATCCCCATAGCAAGGCGGCCGACGCGGTCCATGAAGGCCGGCCGGTCGAGGCTCAGTACACGCGGCAGGGACGACCCGGCGTGCGCATCCTGTGGCTGCTGATCGTCTCGGCGGGCGCCGCGGCGGTGCTGTTGCTCGGCATGTGGTTCCTCAGTCAGGGCGGCTTCTCCCAGACCAACGCCAACGACGGCGGTCAGGCCGTGGACGCCCAGGCCTTCCAGGGCGACAGCGCGACGCCGCCGGCGGCCGATGCGCCGACCGGCCCGACGGGCGAGGCCCGGCCCGCGCCGACCGGCGAGACGCCGAACGTCAACGCCCCGACGCAGCCCTCGAACTAAGGACGGCGACAACAAACAGAAAACCCCGGAGCGTCGCTCCGGGGTTTTTTGCGTTCAGGCTCTGGCGATCCCGATCAGGCCGCTTCCTTCTGACGCGAAGGATGGAAGAACAGCGCCTGGCTGATCGCCGCCTTGACCGTTTCCGGCTGGAACGGCTTGGTGATCAGGAAGGTCGGCTCCGGACGCTCGCCGGTCAGCAGGCGTTCGGGGAAGGCGGTGATGAAGATCACCGGCACATCCATGCTCTTCAGGATGTCCTTGACCGCATCGATGCCGGAGGAGCCGTCAGCCAGCTGGATGTCGGCCAGCACCAGGCCGGGCTTGTGGCGGGCCACGGCGTCGATCGCCTCGTCGTGGGTGGTCGCGGCGCCGGTGACGCGGTGCCCCAGTTCCTTGACCAGGCTCTGGATGTCGGCCGAGATGATGGCTTCGTCCTCGATGACCAGGACGTCGGTCGCCAGCTCGGCGTCGATGTCAGACTGGGCCTCGCCGATCAGGCGCTCGACCTCGCGCGGGTCGGCCGACAGGATTTGGGCGGCCTCGGACGGCGTGAAGCCCTCCAGCGCAGTCAGCAGGAAGGCTTGACGCGAGCGCGGCGCGATACGGAGCAGGCGTTGCGACGCGTCGTCGCGCGCCTCCACGCCGCTGGTGTCTTCCAGACGGGCGCCCGTCGAGACCCAGATGGCGTGGAACACGTGATAAAGAGCGACGCGCGGCGTCATGTCGGGCGACAGCTGCTGTTCGCCCGCGGCCAACGCCTCCAACGCCACCCGCACGTAGTTGTCACCCGTCGCCTGGTCGCCCGTCAGCGCCCGCGCATAACGGCGGACATAGGGCAGATGCGGCGCAAGTCTGGCCAGAAGGCTCATATTCCGGAATTCCCCGACTATGGCCCTCCCAACCAAGGGAGGGCGCTACAGCGGAGGACAACGTATCAGAGACGTAGCGGTTCCGCGCCACCGAATAAGCTTGAGCATTAAATCCCGGTAAGGCAGGAACCGGGCGCCGGGGGCGGCGTTATCGACGCTGCATTTCTGCACTGCATGTTGGGTGGGCGGTGTTCTATCTATGACTGATTCTTCTGATTCCTCGCGTCGCGACGAAGGCGGCAAGGCGGGGACGGCCGGACTTGAAGAGGCCCGGCTTCGCCAGCAGGCGATTGGCGTGAAGCTGCGCCATATGTTCGACGAGGTCGTCAACGAACCCGTCCCTGACGAGTTCCTGGATATCCTGAAGCGCGCCGATTCACGCTCGGGCGAAGGTGGCGCATGAGCGCGTCCCGCCTGGGCGCGGCCCCCAAGCCGCCGTCAAGCGATGACAACGCCTTCAAGACGCAGCTGGTGGCGCTGATCCCGCATCTGCGGGCGTTCGCGCGCACCCTGACCGGCGACCCCACGGCCGCCGACGACCTGGCGCAGGACGCCATGATGAAGGCGTGGGATGCGCGCGCCAGCTATCAGATGGGCACCAACATGAAGGCCTGGACCTTCATGATCCTGCGCAATCAGTTCTATTCCGAGAAGCGCCGGTCGTGGCGCCAGTCGCAGCTTGACCAGGAAGCCGCCGAGCGAACCCTGGTCGCCGTCGACGATCCCGAGGCGCCGGTGGCCCTGGACGAGCTTCGTCAGGCGCTGAAGACCCTGCCGGAAGAACAGCGCGAAGCCCTGATCCTGGTCGGCGCGGGCGGCTTCGCCTATGAAGAAGCGGCCGAGATCTGCGGCTGCGCCGTCGGTACGGTGAAGAGCCGCGT
This sequence comes from Brevundimonas sp., assembly GCF_041911375.1. GTDB lineage: Bacteria > Pseudomonadota > Alphaproteobacteria > Caulobacterales > Caulobacteraceae > Brevundimonas. The sequence continues at coordinate 116,658 of NZ_JAYRPA010000021.1, forward strand.
CAGCCGCGCGCGGCGCGCGCTGCTGGCCACGCTGGAGCGCGGCGGCTACGCCCGCGACGGCAAGGCGGCGGGCGACGCCATGCGCAGCATCCTGGGAGAAGCGGATCGCCTGAGCGGCGCCCGGGAATAGAGTTTGGTGTCCGGCGAACCCACAGCGCCGGCGCGGCCTGCAAGGCGGCGCTTCGGCTGGCGGCCGGACCGCTTCCAGGGCATCCGATTCCGCCTGGGCTTGGCCATGGCGGCCGCGCTGTTGCCGATCTTCATCCTCAGCCTGATCCAGACCCAGGCCGATTTCCGCCAGCAGGCCGAGGCGCGCCGGGTCGATCTTCAGCTGGCTTCCGAACGCAGCGCCGCCAGCGCCAAGGCGCGCCTGGACAGCGCCCAGGTCCTGCTCCGCGCCCTGAGCCCGGCCTCGATCGGTCCCTACTGCGCGCCCCGCCTGTCGGCGTTGGTCGATGACCTGGAGGGCTATGAAGGCCTGTACCGCATCAGTCCGACGGGTCAGGCGGTCTGCGCCTCGGGCCGCCCCGAGGGATTCCGGTCGGGCGTCGCGCCCGCCCTTCAATCCGAATGGTTCGCGCGTCTGCGCGACGGCGCCGATCTTGTCGTCATGCGCGCGCCGCCGGACTCGGACTATCCGCCAGGCCTTATCGTCGCCATTCGCGCCGAGCGGCCCATGGGCCGGTTCGACGGCGCCATGGCGGCCGTCATTCCCCTGTCTTCGCTTCAGCCCGACGTGACGGACCCTGCCCTGCCGACGGGCGCGCAGGCCGCGCTGACCGACGGCGAGGGCCGGCTGATCACCGCCAGCGACCCGGCCGCCTTCCGTTTGTCGGGCGGAGGCGATGTCGCGGGCTGGGTCGCGCGCGCCCGCAGCGACGGTTCGGCCGTGTTCGAGACCAGGGACAGCCGCGGGCAGCGCCGCGACTATGCGGGCGCCGCCCTGGCCGGAGGCGACCTCTACGCCCTGCTGTCGGCGCCGGCGCCTGGCCTGCTGTCGTGGGCGCGCCTGAATCCGATCGGCGCCCTGCTGCTGCCGCTGGGCGCCTGGCTGACCGCCTTCGCCGCGGTCATGCTGCTGTCGGAGCGCCTGTTCATTCGCTGGCTGGACTATCTGGAGCGGGTCGCCGCCATCTACGCCAAGGGCCGATTCTCTGTCCGGCCCGTCCAGGCGATGAACGCCCCGTCCGAAATCCGCGTCATGGCCCGAACGCTGGACGAGATGGCCGAGGCGATCACCGTTCGCGACCGGTCCCTGACGGCCTCGCTGGCGGAGAAGGACGCGCTGATGCGCGAGATCCATCACCGCGTGAAGAACAACCTGCAGATCATCTCTTCGCTGCTGTCGATGCAGCAGCGCGCCGTCGCAGACGCTTCGGCCAAGGCGGCGCTGGGCGACACGCGCCAGAGGATATCCGCCCTGGCCCTGATCTACCGCACCCTCTATCAGAGCGACGACGTGCGCCATGCGGACGCGCGCGAATTCCTGACCGAACTCGTCGGGCAACTGGTCGCCGCCGAGGCCGGACGCGGGCCGATGGTGATCAGCTCCGTCGACGCCGACAGCCTGTATGTCGATCCGGACAAGCTGGCGCCCCTGGCGCTCTGGCTGGTCGAGGCGATCTCCAACGCGCAGAAGCACGCCTTCGTCGGCCGAGGCGGCGAACTGAAGGTTCGCTTCCGCGTCCGGGGCGACACCAGCGTGCTGGAGGTCGAGGACGACGGCCCGGGCGCGCCCGACGCGCAGGAGGTCGGGGTCGGTCGGACACTGATGAGCGCCTTCGCCAAACAGCTTCGAGGCGAGGCGGAAATGACCCCGGCGCCAGGCGGCGGCACCATCGCTCGGATGACCTTCGCCACCCCCGAGGCGATCCGCCCCGCCGCCGCCGTCTAAAAGCTTCACGGCAGCCGGAACCGCCAAGTCTGGGTCGCGTTGTGTGCTGCAGAACCGGCGACCCTCGCGCCGGCCTTGTCGGAGATACACAAATGCGCAAGATTTTCGTCCTGTTCGCCGCCGCCGCCGCCCTGACCACGGCCGCCTGCAACACTGTCGCCGGTGTCGGCGAAGACGCCCAGGCCGCTGGTTCGGCCGTCGAGAACTGCGCCGAAGGCCGCGCCTGCTGATTACGGCCTAGGCAACAGGTTTCAGGGCCCCGTCGCTTCGTGCGGCGGGGCCTTTTCGTATCCGGAACCTACGGCTAGGCTCGCGCCGAAACGCCCGTCAGATGGCGTCAGGAGGGATGCATGGCCGACGCCGCCGCCCGCGAACCGGGCCTGAAGACCGTGGTGGGGGCCTCGGCCGCCGGCACGGCGTTTGAGTGGTACGACTTCTTCATCTTCGGCTCGCTGACCACCGTCATCGCGCGCCATTTCTACGCCGACGTGGGCGAGGCGACGAGCTACATCCTGGCGCTGCTGACCTTCGGCGTCGGCTTCGTCGTGCGGCCGCTGGGCGCCCTGGTGTTCGGCTGGTTCGGCGACAAGGTGGGGCGCAAGACCACCTTCCTGGTGACGATCACCATGATGGGGCTGGCGACCGTGGCCATCGGCCTGTTGCCCGACTATGGCCAGATCGGCCTGGCGGCGCCGGCGCTGCTGCTGTTGATGCGGGTGCTGCAGGGGTTCGCCCTGGGCGGCGAATACGGCGGCGCGGCCATCTATGTCGCCGAGCACGCCGCGCCGCACAATCGCGGCTTCATGACCAGCTGGATCAACACCACCGCGGCCCTGGGCCTGATCGGCGCCCTGGTGGTCATTCTGACCACGCGCCTGATCGTCGGGGTGGAGGCGTTCGACGCCTGGGGCTGGCGCATCCCCTTCATCCTGTCGGGCCTGCTGCTGGCCATCTCGCTGTGGATCCGGCTGAAGCTCAACGAAAGCCCGGCCTTTCGCCGCATGGAGGCGGCCGGCGGCCAGCGCCGCGCCCCCTATCGCGAGGCCTTCCTGACCTGGAAGAACGGCCGCTTTGTCCTGATCGCCCTGTTCGGCGTCATGTTCGCCCAAGGGGCGGTCTGGTACTGCGGCTATTTCTACACCCGCTTTTTCATGGAGCGGATGCTGAAGATCGACGTCGGCACGGTCGACGGTCTGATCCTGGCGGTGTCGCTGGCGTCGGCCTTCCTCTACGTCTTCTTCGGCTGGCTGTCGGACCGGGTGGGCAGGAAGCCGGTGATGCTGTTCGGCATGATCCTGGCCCTGATCGCCTTCTTCCCCGGCTTCCAAGCCCTGACCCGCGCGGCCAATCCCGCCCTGGCGCAGGCGCAGGCCAGCGCGCCCGTCACGGTCGTCGCCGACCCTTCAACCTGCGCCGTCCAGTTCGATCCGGTCGGCAAATCGGCATTCGTCAGCGCCTGCGACATCGCCAAGAACATCCTGACCAACGCCGGCGTATCCTACGAGACCGTGGCCGCGCCGGCCGGCTCAACCGCCCTGGTCCGCGTCGGCGCGGCCGAGGTGGCGTCCGTCGAGGGCGCGGGCCTGCCCGCCGACCAGCTGAAGATGGCCCGGGCCGATGTCGAGACGCGCATCAAGAGCGCCTTGGCGACCGCAGGCTACCCGGACCGGGCCGATCCCGAGCGGATCAACCTGCCGCTGGTCTTCCTGATCCTGATGGTCTTCATGACGGCCGCATGCGCCCTGTACGGCCCGCAGGCGGCGGCGCTGGTCGAGCTGTTCCCGACGCGGGTGCGCTATACGGCGATGAGCCTGCCCTACAACATCGGCACGGGCTGGGTCGGAGGGCTGCTGCCGGCGGCCAGCTTCGCCCTGGCCGCGGCGTCGGGCGATATCTACTTCGGCCTTTGGTACTCAGTGGTCTTCACCGCCATCGCCATCGTCGTCACCCTGGTCTTCATGCCCGAGACGCGGGGCCGGAACCTGGACACCATCGGGGACTGAGCGCGTTCATCACCCCGAACTCGAACCTCGGAGCCCCAGCCAATGACCAGCCCCCGCGACGCCGGCCTCGCCCTGCTGCGCCAGCACGCCCTGATCGCCGGAGAACCGATCGCGGCGAACGGCGGGGGGATCGCCGTGGACGACCCCGCGACCGGCGCGGTCATCGGTCATGTGCCGGACCTGGGCGAGGCGGAGACGAACCGGGCCGTCCAGGCGGCCGCCGACGCCTTTCCCGCCTGGTCACGGTCGGACCCGCACAAGCGCGCCGCCTTCCTGCGCGCCTGGGCCGAACTGATCGATGAGAATACTGACGGGCTGGGCGCCCTGATGGCGCTGGAGAACGGCAAGTCGTTCGAGGAGGCCAAGGGCGAAGTGACCTACGCCAACGGCTTCATCAAATGGTTCGCCGGCGAGGCGGAACGGCTGATCGGCGAGACGCAGGACAGCCCGCTGGGCCATCTGCTGCTGACCTATCGCGAGGCGGTCGGCCCCTGCGCGCTGATTACGCCGTGGAACTTTCCCGCCGCCATGCTGACGCGCAAGCTGGGGCCGGCCTTCGCCGCCGGCTGCACCGCCGTGGTCAAGCCGGCCAGCCAGACCCCCTTCACCGCCATCGCCCTGGCCGAGCTGGCCTATCAGGCCGGACTGCCCAAGGGCGCCCTGTCCATCGTCACCGGCGATGCGTCGGTGATCGGCAGGACGCTGACCGACAGTCCCCTGATCCGCAAGATGTCCTTCACCGGCTCGACCGGCGTGGGTCGGAAACTGGCGGAGCAGTGCGCCCCCACCCTGAAGCGGGTGTCGATGGAGCTGGGCGGCGCCGCTCCCCTGATCGTCTTCGCCGACGCCGATCTGGACCTGGCGGTCGCCGAGACCATCAAGGGCAAGTTCAGAAACTCAGGCCAGACCTGCGTCTGCCCCAACCGCGTCTATGTCGAGCGGTCGGTCGCCGACGCTTTCGCTGAGACACTTGCGGCGGAGGTGGCGAAGATCAAGGTCGGGAGCGCGTTCGACGACGGGGTCAAGGTCGGCCCGCTGATCGAGGACAAGGCCATAGACAAGGTCGAGAAGCACGTCGCGGCGGTGAAGGCCGACGGCGGCCGCGTCCTGACCGGCGGTGCGCGGCACGAACTGGGAGGGCGCTTCTTCCAGCCGACGGTGACCCTGGGCGGCGATGATCGCCTGTTCCGCGAGGAGGAAACCTTCGGCCCGATGATCCCGATCTTCGCCTTCGACACCGAGGATGAGGCTCTGCAGAAAGCCAACGCCAGCGACTATGGCCTGGCGTCCTACCTGTTCACCCGCGATCTGGACCGCGCCATGCGGTTCAGCCGCCGGATCGAGGCGGGCATGTGCGGCGTCAACACCGGCCTGATCTCCACCGCCGTCGCGCCCTTCGGCGGGGTCAAGCAGTCCGGCTACGGCCGCGAGGGCTCCATCCACGGCGTCGACGAATATGTGGACGTCAAAACCGTGACCCTGGCGCTGAAATAGGCGTCAGGCGAACGCCCAGACGCCGGAGGGGTCGTCGTCGGCGGACGGCGGACTGCGGGGCCTGACGGGCCGGACGGATCGCGAGCCGCGACGACGCACGCGGGCCGTCGCCGTCCGCCGCCATCGGTCGAGGCGCCGCCCGATCCCCCGGCGCACCTCACGCACCCGCGTATTGGCGGCGATCAGACTGACGGCGGCCAGGACTTCGACATAGGCCAGGACGTCGCCGGCCATCAGCAACGCCAGTTCGATCGGCAACAGCTGGATCAGCATCAGCGCGCCCAGGACCACCACGGCCGTCCGCAAGGCGCCGCCTGACAGAAGCCGCAGGGCGACGCCGATCACCAGCGCGCGGCTGCCCGAATGCGCCGCACCCGCCAGCGCGACCCCCGCGAAGAAGAGGGGAAGCAGCGGAAATCCGCCCGCCAGAAGCGCCGGCGTCGCGACCATTGCCGCAACAAGCGCCAGCCCCGACCAGATAAAGACGTCGCGATCCATGATCTCCCCAACGAAGCGTCACCTTTCGATCTGGGGATGGACCGTCAGACCGGCAAGGCGCCGCGCTTGACCACCGACCGCATCGCCACGCTGGACGAAACCCGGTGCACCCCCGGCAGGCGCGTCAGGGTCTTGGCGTGCAGGCGCTCCAGATCATCGACATCCTTCACCACCAGCCGCAGCAGATAGTCGGCGCCGCCGGTCATCAGATAGCATTCCATAACCTCCGGCGCGGCGGCGACCGCCTGTTCGAATGCGGACAGGGCGGCCTCGGACTGGGAGGACAGGGTCACGGTGACGAAGACGCTGATCGGCAGACCCACGGCGCGCTCGTTGATCACGGCGGCATAGCGGCTGATGACGCCGGCCGCCTCCAGCGCGCGGAGGCGTCGCAGGCAGGCGCTTTCCGACAGGGCGACCTGACGGGCCAGATCGGCGTTTGTGATGCGGCCGTCCTGTTGCAGCAGACGGAGCATCTTTCTGTCGATGGGGTCCAGCTCGACGGCGGAAACGGTCTTCAAGGGCTCAATCCTTCGCAGATGCTGCGCCTGTACGGCGATCAGGCCGCGAAATGAACAGGATTCTGCGCTTCGCTCGGCGCTATATCTGCGCCAACCGCGATCCGCCCGCAGAGACGGACGCTCCCAACCCCAAGGAGAGGCTTCCATGCGCGTCGGCGTTCCCAGCGAAATCAAGAAGAACGAACACCGCGTCGGCCTGACGCCGACGGCGGTGCGCGAATACGTCGCCCACGGCCACACCGTGTCCGTCCAGGCCGGGGCCGGCATGGGCGCCGGCTTCACCGACGCCGACTACCAGAAGGCCGGCGCGGCCATCGTCGCCGACGCCGCGACCATCTTCGCCAATGCGGACATGATCGTGAAGGTCAAGGAGCCGCAGCAGGTCGAGTGGGAGATGCTGCGGGAGGACCAGATCCTCTACACCTACCTGCACCTGGCGCCCGATCCCGAGCAGACCAAGGGCCTGCTGGCGTCGAAATGCGCCGCCGTGGCCTATGAGACCGTGACCGACGCGCGCGGCGGCCTGCCGCTGCTGGCGCCGATGTCGGAAGTCGCCGGCCGCATCGCCGTCTTCTCGGCCGCCGAGACCCTGCTGAAGCACAACGGCGGCATGGGCCTGCTGTTCTGCGGCGTGCCGGGCGTGGCGCCGGCGCGCGTGCTGGTGCTGGGCGGCGGCGTCGTCGGTCTGAACGCGGCGCGCATGGCCATGGGCCTGGGCGCCGAGGTTGTGGTGCTGGAACGCTCCATCCCGCGCATGGCCTATATCGACGAGGTCACGGGCGGCCGCGTCATCACCCGCTATTCCTCGATCGGCGCGATCGAGGAAGAGATCGTCAAGGCCGACGTGGTCATCGGCGCCGTGCTGGTGCCGGGCGCCTCGGCGCCCAAGCTGGTCAAGCGCGAGCATCTGGCGAAGATGAAGCCGGGCTCGGTGCTGGTCGACGTCGCCATCGACCAGGGCGGCTGCTTCGAGACCTCCAAGCCGACGACCCACGAGGATCCGACCTACGTCATCGACGGCGTGGTCCACTATTGCGTCGCCAACATGCCTGGCGCCGCGCCGCGCACCAGCTCGGAAGCGCTGAACAACGCCACCCTGCCGTTCGGCCTGGCCCTGGCGAACAAGGGGCTGGACGCGCTGAAGGCCGATCCGCACCTGGCGCGCGGCCTGAACGTGCTGAAGGGCGAGATCACCTACCCGGCGGTGGCCCAGGCTCTGGGCATGGAATGGTCCGACCCGTTCGGCGTCTGGGCGCACGGCTGATCGTACCGCTGGGACGGTCGCCGCCCGCCAGTCCACGCGGGCGGCGCCGCTCAAGAGGGTTCCGGTTCGACGCAGCCCCTGCTAACCCTCCGCGCAAATCATCAGGAGACGAACCATGGCCGCTTCCGAAGGCTGGGACATGCCGACCGGCGAACTCATGAAGGGCAAGAAGGGCCTGATCATGGGGGTCGCCAACTCCAGCTCGATCGCCTGGGGCATCGCCTCGCAGCTGGCCGCCCAGGGGGCCGAGCTGGCCTTCACCTATCTGGGCGAAAGCCTGGAGCGCCGCGTGCGTCCGCTGGCCGAAAGCGTCGGAGCCCGGCTGCTGATCCAGGCCGACGTCACCGACGACGCCTCCATGGACAAGGCGTTCGAGGAGCTGGAGAAGGAATTCGGCACGATCGACTTCGTCGTCCACTCGGTGGCCTTCGCCAACAAGGACGAGCTGAAGGGCTCCTTCGTCGACAACACCACCCGCGACAGCTTCCTCCTGGCCATGAACATCTCGGCCTTCAGCTTCGTCGACGTGGCCAGGCGCTCGGCGAAACTGATGCCGAACGGCGGCTCGATGATCACCCTGACCTATCTGGGGTCGGAACGGGTCATCCCGAACTACAACACCATGGGCGTGGCCAAGGCGGCGCTGGAAGCGGCGACCCGCTACATCGCCCGCGACCTGGGCCCCAAGAACATCCGCGTCAACGCGATCAGCGCGGGCGCCATGCGCACCCTGTCGCTGGCCGGCATCTCGGGCGGACGCGGCCTGCATTCCAAGTCGGCGCAGTTCTCGCTGATCAAGGAAGAGACCTCGATGGAAGGCGTCGCCGGCGCCGCCCTGTGGCTGTGCTCGGACCTGGGCCGCTCCACCACGGGCGAAGTGGTGCACGTCGACGCCGGCTTCCACGCTGTCGGTCTGCCGGAAGACATCGAGGGCTGAAGGCCGGGGCTAGCCGCCGCCCGGCCGGCGGTCGAACGAATAGCGGTCGCGGATCTTCGCGCTGAAGAAGCGTCCCTTGGAAAAGGCCGCCCGGAAGTCGTCCGCGACCTCGGGCGGCACGTCGCGATAGTCATAGGCGTCGCCCGACACGAACGTCACGCTGAGCCGCCGCCGCGCAGGATCGTAGCTGAAGCCGCGAATGACGCTGGAGGGCATCGCGCCGCCGTCGTCAGTCCCGCAGCGAAGCCGGGACCTGGCCGCCGTTCTCGGCCAGCTTCTTCCAGACCGCCTTGGACAGGGCGATGTTCTGCTCGGCCGAGCCGTGCTCGCCGGCGTGGACGTTCAGCTCCTCGGCCAGTTCCTTGCGGGCGGCGAGGCTGGAGTCGAGGTCCAGCAGCTTCAACAGGTCGACGATCGAGGTGCGCCAGTTGCCGCCGCCGCCCTTGGATTCCGCCAGATCGCTGAGCACCGCCTCGACGTCGACGGGCGGCAGGGCGGGGGCCGCGGTCGGGATCGGCGCGGCGCTGGGGGTCGGGGGGACGCTGGAGGGCGTGGGCGCAGGTCTCGGGGCCGCCTTGGGTTTGTGGCCGGTGATCTTGTTCCAGATCGAAGAGAAGATGCCCATCGGTCGCGCGCTCCTGGAGTGAGTGTGGCGAGACAACGCGACCGACGGACGACGGTTCAGGCCTGGGTCACACGCGCGCCGGAATCTCCAGTCCGCGCTGCACGGCCGGGCGGGCCAGCCCGCGCTCCAGCCAGGCGGCGACGTTCGGGAAGTCCTTGAAGCCGACCAGTTCGCCCGCCTCGTAGAAACCGATCAGATTGCGCACCCAGCCCAGGGTGGCGACGTCGGCGATCGAGTAGTCGCCCATGATCCAGTCGCGTCCGTCCAGGCGGTCATTCAGCACGCCCAGCAGGCGACGGCTCTCGGCGACGTAGCGGTCGCGCGGGCGCTTGTCCTCATAGTCCTTGCCGGCGAAGCGGTGGAAGAAGCCCACCTGGCCGAACATCGGGCCGATCGCCGCCATCTGGAACATGACCCACTGGATCGTCTCGTACCGCAGCGCCGGATCCGTCGGCAGCAGCTTGCCGGTCTTCTCGGCCAGATAGATCAGGATGGCGCCGGATTCGAACAGCGCCAGCGGCTTGCCGCCCGGACCATCGGGATCGAGGATCGCGGGGATCTTGCCGTTGGGGTTCAGCGACAGATACTCCGGCCCCCAGGTCTCGTTCTTGGTGATGTCGATGAAATGCGGCTCGTAAGTCAGGCCGATCTCTTCCAACATGATCGAGACCTTCACGCCGTTGGGCGTGTTCAGCGAATAGAGCTGCAGACGATCGGGATGCTGCGCCGGCCAGCGACGGGTGATCGGGAAGTCGGAAAGATCGGTCATGGGTTCGGCCCGGTTTGTCGATGCGTCCAATGTGGCGCTTGCCCGCACTTCCGCAACCGTCGCCGTTCCCTTTACAGGGCGTGGACAGCCTGGATCAGGCGGTCCAGATCGCCGTGGTCCTGATACAGGCCGAAGCCGAAACGGATCACGTCGTCGCGCACGTCGCTGACCACGCCGGCGTCCAGCAGCCGCGCCCGCCAGTCCGCGGCTTGGGGATGGCGCAGGGCCAGAAAGCGGGCGCGCGGCGCGTCGCCCTGAACCGGATTGAGGATGTCCGCCTCCGCCAGGCGACCCGCGCGCCCGGATCGGATCGCCGCCTCGAACGCCCTCGCCAGGCCGCGCGAATGATCGGCGACGGCGGCGGTGTCCAGCCCCGCGTCCGCCAGGGCTCGGCGCGCGGCGTTGAAGCGATAGAGGGCCGAGACGTCGAACGTGGCGCCCCAGAAGCGGCCGCCGTCGCTGCGGTACTGCACCCCGCCGGGCGGGCCCGACAGATCGCCGAACTCGGAAAACCAGCCCGTCACGACCGGGCGCGGGGCGAAGCCTTCAGGGGCGTGCAGGAAACAGGCGCCCTCTCCCGCCATGGCGTACTTGTATCCGCCCGCGACATAAAAGATCTGGCCCGCCACGGCGGACAGGTCCGTCGGCGTCGCCATGAAGCCGTGATAGCCGTCGACCAGCACCCAGGGCCCTTCCGGCCGCGCCAAGTCAGCCAGGTCGGCGATGCGGTCGAAAAGGCCGCCGGTGCGAAAGAAGACCTGGCTGACCACGATCCAGTCGTGACCGCCCGCGCGGGCGGCCTCGACGAAGCGGTCGGCGAAGGTGTCGAACGGCTCCAGCGGCACACGCGTCACCACCGCCTCGCCCGCCTCCTGCCAGCGGTCGGCCTGACGGCGGAACGAGTGGAATTCCCCGTCCGTCGACAGGATGCGCACGGGCTTGGTCTCGAAGCCCGAGAACACCCGCAGCAGCAGGTCGTGGGTGTTGGAGGAGAAGACCAGGCTGTCCAGGGACGGCAGGTTCAACTCGGCCGCGACGTGGCCTTGGGCTTCGGGGATCACGTCGCCGAAGATCAGGTCCCATTTGCGGTCCGCATGGATGTTGGCGTCCAGCCACGCCTGCTGCTGCGCCTCGAAGCTCGCATCCGGCCACAGATGATGGCTGTGGGCCGCGAAGTGCAGCCTTTCCGGCGCGAGAGCGAGGGCGCGGGAGAAGAGGGACTTGTGGGTCATCCCTCTTCCTAGCCGATCAGCCGCCTTAGACCAGCGCCCCGTGGCAGTGTTTGAACTTGCGACCCGAGCCGCAGGGGCACGGCGCATTGCGGCCGGTCATTTCCCAGCCGGGCGGCAGCATCTCGACCGGCAGCTTGGCGCGGTCGTCGCCGATCAGCATGCCCTCCGGATTCTGGGCTGACGGATTGTCCATCTCGTTCTCGCCGGTGCCGGGGTTCAGGTGGATTTCCTGGAACTCGGGCAGTTCCGGCGGCGGCTGGAAGCGGAACTCGACCGTCATCAGCCAGCGCGTGACGTTGTGGCGCAGATCGTAGAGCAGGCTCTCGAACAGGGAGAAGGCCTCGGTCTTGTACTCGTTCAGCGGGTCGCGCTGGCCATAGCCGCGCAGGCCGATGACGCCGCGCAGGTGATCCAGGTGGACCAGGTGCTCGCGCCACTGCATGTCGATCATCTGCAGCATGAACTGCTTTTCCAGACCGCGGGTCTGGTCCGCGCCGATCTGTTCCAGGCGTTCGGCGGCGCGGGCGTCGGCGGCGGCCAGCAGCCGCTCCTCGATCTCCTCGTTGGACACGCCTTCCTCGGCGGCCCAGTCATGCAGCGGCAGTTCCAGACCCAGGGTCGAGCGGACCTTTTCGTCCAGGCCGTCGATGTCCCACTGCTCGGCATAGGCCTTGGGCGGCATGTAGCGTTCGACCAGATCCGACACCACGTCGCGGCGGAAATCGCCGACCAGTTCCGACAGGTCCTCGGAGTCCATGAACTCCTGGCGCTGCTCGAACACCGCCTTGCGCTGGTCGTTCACGACGTCGTCGTACTTCAGCAGGTTCTTGCGGATGTCGTAGTTGCGGGTTTCGACGCGCTTCTGGGCGGTCTCGATGGCGCGGTTCAGCCAGGGGTGGGTGATGGCCTCGCCTTCCGCGACCCCGAACGTCTTCATGATCGAGTCGAGGCGATCGCCGGCGAAGATGCGCAGCAGGTCGTCCTCGCAGGACAGGTAGAATTTCGACACGCCGGGGTCGCCCTGACGGCCAGTGCGGCCGCGCAGCTGGTTATCGATGCGACGGCTTTCGTGACGCTCGGTGCCGAGCACGAACAGGCCGCCGGCGGCCAGCGCCCTCTCTCTCTGGACGGCGATGTCGGCCTTGAACTCGGCCTCCTTGGCCGCTTCCATCTCCGGCGTGACCTCTTGCGCGAGGTTGCGCAACTCCTGGCGCCAGCGCTGCATGCGCATTTCCAGGTTGCCGCCCAGCTGAATATCGGTGCCCCGGCCGGCCATGTTGGTGGCGATGGTCACCGCGCCGGGCAGGCCGGCGTCCGCCACGATGTAGGCTTCCTTTTCGTGCTCGCGGGCGTTCAGCACGCTGTGCGGCACCCCGCGCAGCTTGGTCTCCCAGACGATGTCATAGGCCGCGTCGCCGACCTTCTGCGCTTCCTTCTCGTTGCCTTGGAAGGCAGGCTTGAGAGTGCGGGAGACCTCGACCTTGTGCTCATAGGTCTGAAGCAGCTTGGACAGGTCGTCCGACTTTTCGATGGAAACGGTGCCGACGAGGATCGGCTGGCCGTTTAGGTGGCACTCGGCCACCTGTCTGGCGATCGCCAGGTTCTTCTCGCGGGCGGTGCGATAGACCTCGTCGTCGAAGTCCTTGCGCTGGATCGGGCGATTGGTCGGCACCTCCAGCACGTCCATCTTGTAGATGTCGAGGAACTCCTGCGCCTCGGTCGCCGCCGTACCGGTCATGCCGGACAGCTTCTCGTACAGGCGGAAATAGTTCTGGATCGTCACCGAGGCCAGGGTCTGGTTCTCGGGCTGGATCTTGACGTCTTCCTTGGCCTCGATGGCCTGATGCAGGCCTTCGGACAGGCGGCGGCCCGTCATCATGCGCCCGGTGAATTCGTCGATCAGGACGATCTCGCCGCCCTTGATGATGTAGTCCTTGTCGCGCTGGTACAGGGTGTTGGCGCGCAGGGCCTGGTTGGTGTGGTGCACCAGGCTGATGTTGGCGGCGTCGTACAGGCCCGTGGTGTCGGCGGCGAAGTGACCGCCCTTCTCCAGCATCTCCTCGATGCGCTCCGAGCCCAGCTCGGTCAGCAGCGCCTGCTTCTGCTTCTCGTCCAGGTCATAGGTGGCCTTGTCCTGGATCAGCTCCTTCACCAGGCCGTCCAGGATCTTGTAGAGGTCCGAACGGTCCTCGGTCGGGCCCGAGATGATCAGCGGGGTGCGCGCCTCGTCGATCAGGATGGAGTCGACCTCGTCGACGATGGCGAAGTTGTGCGGGCGCTGCACCATCTCGCGCCGGTCATAGACCAGGTTGTCGCGCAGGTAGTCGAAGCCGAACTCGTTGTTGGTGCCGTAGGTGACGTCGGCGTTGTAGGCCGCCTGGCGCTGGCCCTGGCTGAGCCCGTTGACGATGACGCCGACCTCGAGGCCCAGGAAGCGATAGACGCGACCCATGGTCTCGGCGTCGCGCCGGGCCAGATAGTCGTTGACGGTGATGACGTGCACGCCCTTGCCCGTCAGAGCGTTCAGATAGACGGGGGCGACGGCCACCAGCGTCTTGCCTTCGCCGGTCCGCATCTCGGCGATGCCGCCCTCGTGCAGGATCATGCCGCCGGCCAGCTGGACGTCGTACTGGCGCTGGCCCAGCACCCGCTTGGACGCCTCGCGCACCACGGCGAAGGCTTCCGGCAGGATCTTGTCCAGGCTCTGGCCGCCGGCCAGTCGGTCCTTGAAGGCGTCGGTCATCATCCGCAGCTCGTCATCGGACAGTGCGGCGAACTTCGGCTCCAGCGCATTGATGCGCTGGGCCTGGTCCTGGAAGGCCTTGACCTTGCGATCGTTGGAAGAGCCGAAGAGTTTCTTGGCGAAGCCGAGCATATTGGGTCCGATGGGCGGTCGAGCGTCGAAGAGCGGCTCTGGAATCCCTGATGGGGGCGGCGATACGGACGCCGCGAGAGGGGCCCGAACCGATGGCGGCCCCGAAACCGCCGCGACGGGCGCGCGCGAAGGGCCGCGCAGACGATCAAAACCCCTCGACTTGGGCGCAGGCGGGACTTAAGCACCGGCCTTATCCCTGTCAACGCGAGGGCTTTCACGCCCCAGCGACGGAGCGCCCCATTGACCCTGTTCCGGCGACCGTTCTCCCTTCTCGCCGTCGCGGCGATGACGGCCTGCCTGGCCGTCGCCGGCTGTTCGCGCGGCGGCGAGGACGGGCCGCCCGAGCCGGGCGACCAGGCGGTGGCTCGGGTTCAGGACCAGACCATCTGGGCCTCCGACGTGCGGCGCGAGGCCGTGGCCCAGGGCCTGGTGGGCGAAGGCGAACCGCTGGACGCGACGTCCGACCTTTTCCGCCGAGTCCTGGACGAGGTGATCGACCAGAAGCTGCTGGCGCGGGAAGCCGCCCGGCGGCGGCTCGACGCCTCGCCGCTGGCCCAGCGCCGGCTGGAAGCGACGCGCGAGCGCATCCTGGGCGACATGCTGGTGGAGAGCGTCGTCAACGGCACGATCACCGACCAGGCGGTCCAAACGCTGTACAACGAGCAGCTGCGGCTGGCCCGGACCTCCGAGGAGTACCGCTTGCGGCTGATCCTGTCGCGGACCAAGCCCGAGGCCGACGCCGTCGTCGGCATCCTGGGCCAGGGCGCCAGCTTCGAGGCGGTGGCGACCGAACGCTCGATCGACGAGGCCACCCGGTTCTCCGGCGGAGACCTGGGCTATTCGACCCTGGACGTCATGCCCCAGGCCTACGCCAACGCCCTTCGCGACCAACCCGCCGGCGCCACCGTGGGGCCCTTCCAGACCGAAGGCGGATGGGCCGTTCTTCGGGTCGAGGACCGGCGCAAGGAAAACCCGCCCACGCTGGAGCAGGCCCGCCCGCAGATCGTCCGCTACCTGACCTACGAGGGCGTGCGCCAGCTTCTGGAGCAGTTGCGCGGCAAGGCCCAGGTCGATGTTTTGCTGCCGACCGACCAGGCGGCCCCCGCCTCCCCTCCCACCCCGGCCGCATGACATGACCAAACCACCCTCCAAGACCGGCCAGAAGATCGAACAGGCCTTCGAAAAGGCGCTCGACCCCTTCGCCTCGGCGCTGAAGCGGGCGACCCGGACGCCGGGCGCCGCGACAGAAGCCGTCGAGCCGCCGGCCGCCGGCAAGCCGGGCCTGAAGATTTCGCCCCTGGCCGTGCCCTTTCCGACCATCCCGCCGATCGGCGGGGTCGAGATCGCGACCGCGCGCGCGGGCTTCTACAAGCACGAGCGCGACGACCTGGTGGTGTTCCGCTTCGCGCGCGGGACCAGCTGCGCGGGGGTCTTCACCCGTCACAAGATCGGCTCGGCTCCGGTCGACTGGTGCAAGAAGCACCTGGCCGGCGCCGACGGCGGCAAGGACGTGCGCGCCCTGGTGGTCAACGCCGGCTGCGCCAACGCCTTCACCGGCAAGGCCGGCGCCGACGCCGCCCGGCGCACCGCGTCGGAAGTCGCCAAGCGCTTCGGCTGCCGCCAGCGCGACGTCATGCTCGCCTCGACCGGCGTGATCGGCGTGGTGCTGGACGACAAGAAGATCGCGGCCCGGCTTCAAGAGGTCGAGCAGGGCTTGGACGCCGACGCCTGGGCGAAGGCCGGGGCCGGCATCATGACCACCGACACCTTTCCCAAGGGCTCGTACGCCGAGGCCGAGATCGAGGGCTACAAGGTGCGCATCGCCGGCATCGCCAAGGGATCCGGCATGATCGCGCCGGACATGGCGACCATGCTGGCCTTCATCGTCACCGACGCAGACATCCATCCGAACGTGCTCCAGGCGCTGCTGGGGCTGCACGTGCGCACGACCTTCAACAGCGTGACGGTCGACGGCGACACCTCGACCAACGACACCGCCTTGCTGTTCGCCACGGGGACCAGCGGCGCGCCGCGCATCGGCCGCGTCGGCGACCGTCGCCTGAAGAGCTTCTCGGCGGCGCTGGACAAGGTCATGCTGGATCTCGCCCACCAGTTGGTGCGAGACGGCGAGGGCGCCACCAAGTTCGTCAAGGTGACGGTGGACGGCGCCGCGAGCCCCGCCTCGGCCCGCAAACTGGCCAAGTCGATCGCCGACAGCCCCCTGGTCAAGACCGCCATCGCCGGCGAGGACGCCAACTGGGGCCGCGTCGTCATGGCCGTCGGCAAGACCGAGGAGCCGGTGGACCGGGACCGCCTGGCTATCCGGTTCGGCGCCCACCAGGCGGCGATCGACGGCGCGCCCTCGCCGACCTACGACGAGGCGAAAATGAGCGCCTACATGAAGAAGTCCGAGATCGACATCACCGTCGACGTGGGCTCGGGCCGCGCCTCGGCGACGGTCTGGACCTGCGATCTGACCAAGGGCTACATCGAGATCAACGGCGACTATCGCAGCTAGGCCGTGGCCCGGAAGCCCCCAGCCAAGCCCGCGGCCAAGCCTGCGCCGCGCCGCCCGGCGGTGATGACCGGCGCGGCCATTTCTGTGCTGGGATGGCCGCCCGACACCGAACGGGTGGAGACCATCTTCGAACGCCTCAGCGGCGTCATGCCCGATCCGAAGACCGAGCTGAACTTCAGCAATCCCTACACCCTGGTCGTGGCGGTCGCCCTGTCGGCCCAGGCCACCGACGTCTCGGTCAACAAGGCGACGGAACGGCTGTTCAAGGTCGCCGACACGCCGGAGAAGATGCTGGCGCTGGGGGAGGAAGGGCTGGTCCCCTACATCGCCTCGATCGGCCTGTACCGGAACAAGGCGAAGAACGTCATCGCGCTCAGCCGCATGGTGCTGGATCAGTACGGCGGCGAGGTTCCGCTGACGCGCGAAGGCCTTCAGGCCCTGCCCGGCGTCGGCCGCAAGACGGCGTCCGTCGTGCTGAACGAACTGGGGATCGAGGCGGCCATCGCCGTGGACACCCACGTCTTCCGCGTCTCGCACCGCCTGGGCCTGGCCAACGCCGCGACGCCGGACAAGGTGGAGGCGCAGCTGTTCCGCGTCGTGCCCGAGGACTGGCTGCCCAAGGCGCACCACTGGCTGATCCTGCACGGGCGCTACACCTGCACGGCGCGAAAGCCGAACTGCCCCGGCTGCGTCATCGCCGACCTGTGCCCGTCGCGCGCGGGGCTGCAGGCGCTGGGCGAGGCGCGCGCCTAGTCCAGCGGGGGCCTGCCCCGGCCGGACTTGATCGCGCCGCGCGTTGTCTTGGCCTTCAGCCGCCGTTCCTTCGACGCCTTGGTCGGGCGGGTCGGCACGCGATAGACCGGTCTGATCGAGGCCTCGTCCACCAGCGCCTGCAACCGTTCGATGGCGTCGGCGCGGTTCCGCTCCTGGGTGCGGTGACGCACGGCGTTGATCAGGATCACGCCGTCCAGCGTCAGCCGACTGCCCGCCAGCTTCATCAGCCGCGTCTTTACCGGCTCCGTCAGACTGGGGGAGTTGCGGACGTCGAACCGCATCTGCACGGCGGTCGAGACCTTGTTGACGTTCTGCCCGCCCGGCCCGCCCGCGCGATAGAAGCGGAACTCCAGCTCCTCCTCCGGAATGGTCGTCATGGGGCGGCCTTGCGCGCCTTGACCACGGCCTGGTCCAGCGCCTGCAGGAAGCGCGATCGGTCGGCGGCCGAGAACGGCGGCGGGCCAGAAGTCGGCACGCCCATGGACCGCAGATGCTCCCCCACCATCCGCCCGGCCAGGGCCGAGCCGATGGAATCGGGCGTGAACGGCTGGCCGTTGGCCTTCAGCGCCTGGGCCCCGGCCTTCAGGCAGCGATCGGCCAGCGGGATGTCGGCGGTGATCACCACGTCGCCGACGCCCGCGCGCTCGGCGATCCAGTCGTCGGCGACATCGGGTCCGGCGTCCACCACGACCTGCTCGATCAGCGCCTCGCGCGGAACCTGCATCCAGCCGTTCGAGACGACATAGGTCTTCAGCCCGTAGCGCCGCGCCACGCGATAGACCTCCTCCTTCACCGGGCAGGCGTCGGCGTCGATGTAGAGGGTCGTGGGCATGCCGGTCGGATCTATCGCGCTTCGCGCTGCTCGAGGCCCGCTATCTTGACGATACGCCCCAAAAGAAAAAGGGCGGGACCGAAGCCCCGCCCCATCCGTCAGTTCCGATACGCCGGCGGCATCGGCGTCTGCTGGCGGTAGCGGTCGCGCAGCAGCAGGGCGCGGCTTTCCAGCGGCTGCTCGACGCCGCCGACAAAGACCGCCGACGGCTGGCTGAGCGGCTCCAGCGGGTCGCCGGACCAGACCACCACATCGCCGGCGGCGCCCGGGGCGATCTGGCCGAACTGGCCGGCCATGCCGAAGATGCGGGCCGGATTGACCGTCAGGGCGGCGATGGCCGCGTCATAGGGCAGGCCGTGCGAGACGGCGTTGCCGGCGTTGTATCGGGCCTCGCGGGCGCGGTGGGTCGAGCCCTCGTTGCCCTTGATGGCGATGGTCACGCCCGCCGCGTTCAGCGCCGCCGCATTCTCCATCCGCGCCGCCCGCATCTCGAAGTCGTTGGGCAGGTTGTCGGTCGGGTTCAGCAGCACCGGCACGTTCGCCGCGGCGATGCGGTCGGCGACCAGCCAGCCTTCCTCGGCGCCGTCCAGGATGACCTTGACGCCCTCCTCGCGCGCCAGGCGCAGCACCTGCAGGATGTCCGAGGCGCGGCTGACGCTGACGATCAGCGGCATGTCGCCGTTGGCCACCGGGATCAGCGCCTCCAGGTCGGCGCGCGACAGCATCAGGTCGCGCAGACCCGCCCGTTCATAGGCCGACTTGTTGCGGGCGTAGAGGCGGACCTCGGCCAGCATCTCCTTGAACAGGACGAACTCGGCCCCGCGCGCGCCGCCGGCGACGCCGGCCCCGGCCTCGCCGAACGGCGCGACCATGGCCACGCGCGGCTTGACCAGGATGTCCTGACCTTGCGCCAGATGGACGATCGCCGCCTGGCCGGCGAAGAGGCCGGGCTCGTGCAGGCCGCCGTCGCCGACGCCCGCCGTCTCGTCCTCGTGATAGTGGCCGCCGGACGAGCCGGGATGCTGAGGCACGACGACCGCGCGGGTCACGCCGCCCAGCCGGGCCACGGGCAGGGTGAACGACCAGGGGTCCAGGCCGTAGGACACGTCGAAGGCGGCGCTGAGGCTGTTGGAGGCGTTGCGCAGCTCGTTCGTGCCGCGCACCGAGCTGACCTCGGAGCCGCCCAGGCCGGAATCGACGGCGACGAAGCCGGGCGCCACGACCTTGCCCGCCGCGTCGATGATGCGGGCGCCGGCGGGCGCGCCGCCGGTTCCGACCGAGGCGATCCGGCCGTCGCGGATCACGACCGTGCCGTTCTCAATCACGGACGTCCCGGTCAGGACGCGGCCGCCGACGATGGCCACGGTCTGCTGCGCGAGCGCGGGAGCGGAAACGGCCAGCGCCGCGACGGCGCCGGCGATCAGGTGCGAGAGGCGCATCAGCGGGCTCCTTCGGCGACGTTTGCGGCGGTCAGGGCGTAGCCCGGCTGGCCCAGCTCGAAATCGCTGGTCGGCTGATAGGCCGGGTTCATGCGGTCGAAGCTCAGGGCGCCGTCGATGAAGACCTGGTCGGCGCGAGCGTAGATCGAGAAGGGATCGGCGCTCCAGATCACCACGTCGGCGCGCTTGCCGGCCTCCAGGGATCCGGTCTGATCGGCGATGCCGATGGCGCGGGCGGCGTTGGAGGTGATCCAGCCGATGGCGTGTTCCTCCGAGATGTTCAGGCCCGCGCGGCGGCCAGCCGACAGGGCGGCGGCGGCCTCCTGGTTCAGGCGCTGCGTCAGGATCGGGTCGTCGGAGTGGATGACGGCGCAGGAGCCCTGCGGCGCATCGACCAGGGCGGCGTTCTCCTCGATGCCGTCCAGGGCCTCCATCTTGAAGCCCCACCAGCCGGTCCACATGGCCGCGCAGATGCCAGCCTGGGCCAGTTGCGGCGCCAGCTTGTAGGCCTCGGTGGCGTGGTGGAAGGTCGAGATGCGGTAGCCGAACTCTTCGGCGATATCCATCATCACGGCCATTTCGTCGGCCCGGTAGCAGTGGTTCTGCACCAGGATCGAGCCGTCCAGCACGCCGGCCAGCGTCTCGTTCTGAAGGTTACGGGTCGGCGGGCTGCCTTCGCCGTCCTCGCGCCACTTGTCCCACTTGGCCTTGTAGTCGCGCGCGGCGATGAAGGCGGCGCGATAGCCGGCGACATTGCCCATGCCGGTGGCCGGGCTCTGGTTGCGGCCGCCATAGACGCGCGACGGGTTTTCACCGCAGGCCATCTTCACGGTGTAGGGCGCGCCGGGCATCTTCATGCCCTGCATGGTGATGGACGGCACGTTCCTGAGGGTGACGCCGCGGCCGCCGAACAGATTGGCCGAGCCGGGCAGGATGTGCAGCGTCGTCACGCCGCCGGCGCGGGCGGTGTTGAAGCCCGGATCCTGCGGCCAGACCGAGTGCTCGGCCCAGACCTGGGCGGTGTTGGGACTGGTCGCCTCGTTGCCGTCGCTCATGCCCATGACGCCGGGCGACGGGTAGACGCCCAGATGGCTGTGCACGTCGATGACGCCGGGGGTCACATAGCGGCCGCGCCCGTCGATGACGCGGTGGCCGCCCGGCACCGGGGTCTGGGCGTCGCCCACGGCGGCGATCGTGCCGTCGGTGACCACGACCACGCCGTTCTCGATCTTGCGATCCGTGCCGGTCAGGACGGTCGCGCCCACAACGGCGAAGTTCTCGCGCGGCAGGCCCTGATAGGTCGAGGGATAGGGATCAGGCTTGGCGGCGAGGTCCAGCCCGGTCGCCAAGGCGCGCTCGCGCGGCTTGGCGTCCGCCGCATCGGCGCTGGATGCGCCCTCCGTCGTCGCACAGGCCGCAAGCACGGCGCTGGCGAGGACCGCGAGGCTGACGCCCCGCAGACGATGTCCGATCATCGAAACCCCTTTTCCCACTGACGCGCCGTGAAGACGGCGCGCTGAACGGGGTGCATAGAAACCGCTCAGGTCCGGGGCGTCAAAGCGTTTCCGCGCTTCGCGTGGCGACCATCATATAGTTGATCGCTGCATCGTCGGTCTGGCGCCAGCGATCGTTCAGCGGATCGTATGCCAGGCCGAAGGGGCCCTCGACCGCGACGGGCTCGTCAGCCAGCATGGCGCGGATTTCGTCGGGCTTCAGGAACTGCCGCCAGTCGTGCGTGCCGGCCGGCACCCAGCGCAGGATGTATTCGGCCGCGACCTTGCCCAGGGCCAGCGACTTCAGCGTCCGGTTCAGGGTGGCCACCATCATCACCCCGCCCGGCCGCACCAAGCGCGCGCAGGCGCGGACGAAGGCCTCCGGGTCGGCGACGTGCTCGATCACCTCCATGGTCAGGACCACGTCGAACGGCCCGACGCCCTCGGCCTCAAGCTGCTCGACCGTGGCGGCGCGATAGGCGATGTCCAGGCCGACCATCTCGGCGTGGGCGCGGGCCGTGCCGATGTTCTCGGACGAGGCGTCCACGGCGGTCACCGAAAACCCCATGCGCCGCATCGGCTCGGCGATCAGGCCGCCGCCGCAGCCGACGTCCAGAAGCGTCAGCCCCTCGAACGGTCGAAGGGCGGTGGGGTCGCGGCCCAGCCGGGCGCAGAGCTGCTCGCGGATCAGTTTGAGACGCGCCGGATTGAAGCGGTGCAGGGGCGCGAACGGTCCGTGCGCGTCCCACCATTCGGCCGCCTGGGCCGAGAAGCGGGCCACGTCGGCAGGGTCGATCGATGCGCCGGAGGCTTGCTCCGGCGAATTTTGTGAAAAACCCTGCCCCGGACGGGGTATGCGCGGCGAAGGCTCGCCGTTAGAAGCGGTCATGCGCCGAGGGATGAACCCTTCGGCCGTTCCACGCAAGCAGGGGGCGAAACGCCACGATGACGCGGCCCGATACCACGCGACTGGTGATGAAGTTCGGCGGCACCTCGATGGGCGACCTCGAGCGCATCCGCCGCGCCGCCCGCATCGTGGCCGCCGAGGTCAAACAGGGCCGCAAGGTCGCCGTCGTCGTCTCCGCCATGGCGGGCAAGACCAACGAACTCGTCGCCTGGACCGACGGCGCCGGCGCCGCCGCCCCGGACCTGCCGCTGTCGGACGACGAATACGACGTGGTGGTCGCCTCGGGCGAGCAGGTCACGTCGGGCCTGCTGGCCATGACCCTGCGCAACATGGGGCTGAACGCCCGGTCGTGGATGGGATGGCAGGTGCCGATCGTCACCGACGACGCCCACGGCCGCGCCCGTATCGTCGACATTCCCGGCGAGACCCTGGGCGCCGCCGTCGACAGCGGCGAGATCGCTGTCGTGCCGGGCTTCCAGGGGGTCACGCCGGACGGCCGCATTACGACCCTGGGCCGGGGCGGCTCGGACACCTCCGCGGTCGCGGTGGCGGCGGCGCTGGCCTGCCCCTGCGACATCTACACCGACGTGGACGGCGTCTATACGACCGACCCGCGCATCGAAGGCCGCGCGCGCCGGCTGAACAAGGTCTCCTACGAGGAGATGCTGGAGATGGCTTCCCTGGGCGCCAAGGTGCTGCAGACCCGCTCGGTCGAACTGGCCATGGCCAAGCAGGTGCCGGTGCGCGTCCTGTCCAGTTTCATAGAACCCGACGCTGACGGCGTCATGCCCGACAAGGGCGGAACCCTGATCTGCGACGAGGAGGAGATCTTGGAAAAGCGCATCGTATCCGGCGTGACCATGAGCCGTGACGAGGCCCGCATCACTCTCTTGGGACTGTCCGACCGCGTGGACGCGCCCGCCGACGTCTTCACCCGGCTGGCCGAGGCCAACGTCAACGTCGACATGATCGTGCAGAGTCAGTCGCGCACGGCCGGAACGGTCAACCTGACCTTCACCACGGGCCGCCGCGACGCCGCGCGCGCCGCGGACATCATGAAGGCCGCGCAGGCCCAGATCGGCATTGAGGAAATCCGCGTCGACGAGGATGTGGCCAAGGTCTCGGTCGTCGGGGTCGGCATGCGCAGCCACGCGGGCGTGGCCCAGCAGATGTTCCAGGCGCTGGCCGACAAGGGCGTGAAGTTCCAGGCGATCTCGACCTCGGAAATCAAGATCAGCGTCCTGATCGACGCCGCCTACGCCGAGTTGGCCGTGCGGGCGCTGCATTCGGCATACGGGCTGGACGCTGTATAGGTGATCTGAACAGGCGCGGCGGCGCCGGGCGCGGGAGACATGATGCCGGCAGGCGCGATGACCAGGGGTCCCAGGATCCTCCTTCGCCAGATCCGCGAGGCTCTGGGAGCCGGCGCCCTGCCCGCGCAGGACCGGCTGAACATGGTCGTGCAGATCATCGCCCGCTCGATGGTCGCCGAAGTCTGCTCCATCTATCTGCGGCGCGCTTCGGGTGAGCTGGAGCTGTTCGCCACCGAGGGGCTGAACCCGGCGGCGGTGCACAACACCCGTCTGCGCCCCGGGGAAGGCCTAGTCGGCGAGGTCGCGCGTCTGGCGCAGCCGGTCAGCCTGTCGGACGCCCCGTCGCATCCCAGCTTCTCCTACCGACCGGAGACGGGCGAGGATCCCTATCACGCCTTCCTGGGCGCGCCCCTGCTGCGCGGGGGTCGGGCCATCGGCGTGCTGGTCGTCCAGAACCGCACCGAACGCCGCTACGACGAGGACGAGGTCGAGGATATCCAGACCATCGCCATGGTCCTGGCCGAGACGGTGGCCTCGGGCGAACTGCTGGCCGAGGACGAGCTGCGCGATGTCGAGGTCGCGCCGCACCGGCCCGAACGGCTGAAGGGCCAACGCTTCGCCGAGGGTCTGGCGCACGGACATGCGGTCCTGCACGAGGCGCCGTTGCCGCCCGAGAAGTTGCTCAGCGACGACCCGTCGATGGAGGAGGCGCGCCTGAAGCTGGCCCTGGCCACGCTGAAGACGGGGCTGGACGCCATGCTGGACAAGGGCCAGGGCCTGGCCGGTCCCTCGTTCGAGGTGTTGGAGACCTACCGGATGTTCGCCGACGACCGGGGCTGGAACCGGTCGCTGGAAGAGGCGGTGCGGAACGGCCTGACGGCCGAGGCGGCGGTGGACCGGGTGCGCAACGAACACCGCGCGCGCTTCGCCCAGGCGCGCGATCCCTACATCCGCGAACGGCTGCACGACTTCGAGGACTTGGCCAACCGGCTGCTGCGGGTGCTGGCGGGCGACAAGCCCGGCGAGCGCGACCTGCCCGACGACGCCATACTTGTGGCGCGCAACCTCGGGCCGGCGGACCTGCTGGAGTATCCGCGCGAAAAGCTGAAGGGCCTGCTGCTGGAAGAGGGCTCGGCGGCCAGCCACGCCGCCATCGTCGCGCGGGCGCTGCAGATACCCTGCGTCGGCCGCCTGCAGGGCCTGCGCGACCGTCTGTCCGAGGGCGACCTGATCATCGCCGACGGCGAGACGGGCGAAGCCTATCTGCGGCCCCGCCCCGACATGCTGGAGGCCGTCCGCTCGCGCATGGCCGTGCGCGAGCAGCGCCGCGCCGAGTTCGCCCAGCTGCGCGACACCCCCGCCGTCACCCTGGACGGCCAGCGCATCACCCTTCTGACCAATGCGGGCCTGGCGGTCGATCTTGAGAATCTGGCCGAGACCGGGGCGGAGGGCATCGGCCTGTTCCGCACCGAATTCCAGTTCATGGTCTCGGACGAGCTGCCGCGCCTGACCGCCCAGACGGCGCTCTACCGGCTGGTTCTGGACGCCGCGGGCGACAAGCCTGTCACCTTCCGCACCCTGGACATCGGCGGCGACAAGGTCCTGCCTTATCTCGAGGCCGAGCGGGAGGAGAACCCGGCCCTGGGGCGGCGCGCCATCCGCCTGGGGCTGGACCGCCCGTCCCTTTTGCGGATGCAGTTGCGCGCTCTCCTGACGGCGGCGGCGGGCCGCGAGCTGCGGGTCATGTTCCCGATGATCGCCACGGTCGACGAGTTCCGCGCCGCGCGCGAACTGGTCGATATCGAATGCGCCTGGGCGCGACGCCGGGGTCGTCCCCTGCCGGCTTTGCTGCGCGTGGGGGCGATGGTCGAATGCCCGTCGCTGCTATGGCATCTGGACGCCCTGCTGCCGCTGACCGACTTCGTCTCCATCGGCACCAACGACCTGTTCCAGTACATGTACGCCGCCGACCGGACGAACCCGCTCGTGTCGGATCGGTACGATCCCCTGTCGCCGCCGGCCCTCCGGGCGCTTCAGACGATCCAGAAGGCCTGCGCCGACACCGGCACGCCCGTGTCGATCTGCGGCGAACTGGCGGGACGGCCGCTGGAGGCCTTCGCCTTGATCACCTTGGGCTTCACCCGCCTGTCGGCGCCTGCGGGCGGCGTCGGCCCCGTCAAGCGCATGATCCTGTCGGCCGACCTCGCCGCCGCGCGGCGGGGGCTCGCCAATCTGCTGGGTTCGTCGTCCGGATCGATCCGCAACGAGATCGAGTCCCTGGCGCGCAAGCTGAACATCGCCGTCTAGCGTAGCCGCAAAAGGCGTGGGAGGCCGGCGGCGGATCATGCTATGAGCGGGCGAGCCCCGATCGAGGATTGCCAAGGCGCATGGCGCATACCGCTGACGCGACGCCCGAGATGGATGAGTTTCCGCCCGACGCGGGCCCGGCCTTTCTCGCGGCCGAGACCCTGGGCGATGGCCTGCGCCAGGCGCGGGCCGCGTCCGGCAAGTCGATGGCCGAGCTGGCCGCCGAGACCAAGGTCCACACCCGCTTTCTGACCGCGCTGGAGCAGAACGACTGGTCGTCCCTGCCGTCGCGCGTCTTCGCCCTGGGCTATGTCCGCTCCTACGCGGCTGCGCTCGGCCTGGACGAGCAGACCGCGATCGAACGGTTCAAGCGCGAGAGCCCGGACACCTCCACGCCGCTGAAGCCGCCGGTCGGCATCGCTTTCGAGGATGTCCGGCGTCATTCGCCCCGCGTCATCGCCGTGTTCGCGGTCGTGGTCCTGGCGGTCGTCGGGTGGAACGTCTTTCAGCGGATCAGCCGGATGCAGGCCCCGCACCCGTCCGACATCGCCGCACCGCCGCCGACGTGGATGAAGGAGGCCTCGACCGAGGAAGGCGTCTCGCTGGGCGCGCCCCTGCCCGCTCCGCCGGACCAGACCGTTCCGGCCCTTTATGTCACCCGCGGCCTGGAGGCCGAGCTGACCGGTATCGATCCGACCGACCCGGAGGCGGCGCCGCCCGTCCAGACGACGCCGGTGCGCAGGGCCTTCAATCCGCGCGGCGCCGTCTACGGCGCGCCCGCCAACGCTTCGCAGGTGGTGATCCAGGCCCGCAAACCCGCCGTTCTGGTGGCGCGCGCCGCCAGCGGCCACGTCCTCTTCGCCCGCCAGATGGCCGCCGGGGAGGCCTGGCGCGCACCGGTCGGCGCCGCCGCCGCCATCGACGCGTCCGACCCGGCCGCGTTCGACCTCTATCTGAACGGCGAATACGACGGGGCCTTGCCGGCGCCGCTGACGCCGCTGGCGCAGCTCAATGCGCGCGCCGCGCAGTTGGCCCGCGAGACCGCAGAGACTCAGGCGCGGGCCCAGGCGCAGATCGAAACGCGCATCGCCGCCGCCGCCCAGGCCGCTCCTCCCCCCGCCGCCGACTGAAGCGGCGACGCTCAGGCCGAGTGGGCCTTCTGCGCCTTGGACAGTTCGATCATCCCCTGAGCCGCGCCCATGTCGGGCACGATCTCGTTCGACCGGTCCGAAATGGCGTCGAACTGGGCCGCCACCTGTTCCGGCGCGTCGACGCCGACGATGCGGACGCCTTCGGTCAGGGTGACATAGGCGCGTTCGAACCCGCCGGCCCCAGCCGCCAGGATGCAGCGGCTCGGCGCCGCTTCGCTGACCAGGTGCAGCAAACCGGGCGTCACCAGTTCCGGGCCTAGAGCCTCCAGAGGCAACGCCGCCCCCAGATCCTCGGTCATTCGGGTGTGGGCCGTCGGCGCGAGGCAGTTGACGCGGATGTCGTTCTTGGCCCCCTCAATGGCCAGGGTCTGCATCAGGCCGACCAAGGCCATCTTCGCGGCGCCGTAGTTGGCTTGCCCGAAGTTGCCGTACAGCCCCGACGACGAGGTGGTCATGACGACGCGGCCGTAGTTCTGAGCGCGCATGATGTCC
Organism: Brevundimonas sp.; assembly: GCF_041911375.1. Lineage (GTDB taxonomy): Bacteria > Pseudomonadota > Alphaproteobacteria > Caulobacterales > Caulobacteraceae > Brevundimonas. The sequence goes on from NZ_JAYRPA010000021.1 coordinate 143,996, forward strand.
CACACCGCCTTGGTGCAGTTGACCGCGCCCATCAGATGGACGTCCACGACGAAGCGGAAATCCTCCAGCGGCATCTTGGCGAAGGTCTTGTCGCGCAGGACCCCCGCGTTGTTCACCAGAATGTCGATCCGCCCCCACCGGCTCATGGCCGCCTCGACCATGGCCTGAACCGCGTCGATGTCGGTGACGGAGGCTGCGTTGGCGAGAGCCTCTCCCCCGGCCGCCTCGATCTCGGCCACGACCGCCTCCGCGGCGGTGGCGGAGCCGCCCGAGCCGTCACGTGCGCCGCCCAGATCGTTGACCACCACCTTGGCGCCCCGCGCCGCGAGAGCCAGCGCGTGCTCGCGGCCCAGCCCGCCGCCCGCGCCCGTGACGATCGCCACCCGTCCTTCGAAATTAACCACATTCCCTCCTTCGTGGCGCAAGACCAATGTGTTGAAACGGCGCCACAGTCGCCGCAATCATAGCGAAATGCGGGAACCGGGCGCCAGCGATGCCGTTCGGATCGGGACGCCGGGCGAGCCCGGATCATCAACTTTTAAATGGGGACGCAGATGAAGCTGCAACTTCTCGCATCTGTAGCAGCCGTCAGCCTGGTCTCGGCCGGCGCTGCCTCGGCTGAGCCGAACGGCTGGTACGGCGCGATCGACGCCGGCTACCAGATCATCGACGACATCAACGCCGAGTCGTCCACGACCGGCGTGAACTGGAACTACGAGGTCAACGACGGCTGGGCCGCCTTCGCGCGCCTCGGCTACCGGTTCAACCCGAACTGGCGCGTCGAACTGGAAGGCGGCTACCGCTCGGGCGACATCGGCACCGTGCGCGCCGTAAGCGGCAATGGCGGCCTGTGCAACGCCGATCCCGCGGTCGGACCGTGCTACTCCCCGGACGGCAGCATCGACTCCGCCACCCTGATGGCCAATGTCATCTATGACTTCGGCTCGCCGGACTGGACGCTTCGTCCCTTCGTCGGCCTGGGCGCCGGCGTGAACCGCGTGGACACCAAGGCGTCCGGCTTCCTGCGGGACAATCGCGCGGCCGCTTTTGAAACGGACGACGATTCCGTCGAGTTCGCTGCTCAGGCGATCGCCGGCCTGGCGTGGGCCGTGGGCGATCGCACCAACATCGACCTGACCTACCGCTACCTGACCGGCGACTCCTCGTGGGAATCGGCCACGGTCGGCGGCACCAGCTTCGGCGAATGGGACGGCGACTACGATCAGTCGCACACCGTGACCCTGGGCCTGCGCTACAGCTTCGGCGCGGGTGAGGTCGCCCCGCCGCCTCCGCCGCCGCCCCCG
>NZ_JAYRPA010000022.1:0-130881 GCF_041911375.1 Brevundimonas sp.
CCGCACCCAAATACAAAAAGCCGCCGTCGAAATGACGGCGGCTTTTTGCTGCCTGAAATCAGAACCCCCGCCGGCAGCCGCCGCGGGGGTTCTGCTTGTCCGGGGTCCGTCGATGCGAAGGACTGCCGAAAGGGCTCGCGCGGGGTTCGCCTCCGGTGGGGCGACAGGGCCGCTGCTGGCGCGTTGCAGACCTCAGGGATTTTCCTATCCGGTTGCCAGCGGCGTCGCTGGGCTGGCTCAGGAGCCGGGCCGCAGGCCTTACGCCCTCTCCAGCCTGCAGGCATGGCCCCCGGCGATAAACTGTGACACGTAGGGTTATAAGCTGAAACTTTTACTCTTCGGGACCTTTGTCGCACTCGCCAGTTACTGTGCAGGGGGATGACAACAAAGGAAAGAGCATGAAAAGTCTTGCAATCATACTGGCGGTCGGAATGTTGGGCGCCGCTGTGCCTGCGTCCGCCTTCGAACCCGCGTCCGCGACCAGCGTGCAGAACCGACAGGACCAGCGCGACTACGGCCGCTGGGATGACCGCTGGGGCGCCCGTCCCCCGTCCCCACCCAGGCACTGGACACGCTCGTCGGACTGGTACCGGCACGTTCGCGCCTGTCAGCAGCGCTACAAATCCTACAATCCGCGCACGGACACCTATGTGCCCCGTCGCGGTGAGACGGCCCGCTGCCGGCTATAGAGGTATCCCAAGCCCCGCCGGATTCGCCGGCGGGGCTTGCCCGGGGCGACCAAGGAGCGCGCGACAACCTCCAGCGGGCGGCGGGCCGCTATCGCATCGTCTCCACCGTCACCATTCGTAGCGGCCCCGGGACGAACACCCGCCGGGTCGGCCAGCTGCGCGCCGGGCGGTTCGTCCAAGTCGACCAGGTTTGCAACGGGTGGCTCCACATCCGCGGCCAGGGCTGGATCAGCGGACAGTTCGCCCGTCGCGCCTGACTAAGCGCAACTCCATCTCGGCGCGGCGGCTTTCGAAGAGAGCCGCCGCCACTGTGTGGAGCGCGGGGTCATGCCCCGCGCCGGGTCCTCCGTATCAGCGGGGCTGAGCGCGTCGCTGCGAGGGTGTCGTCGGGAGGGTCGCGAGCGTCAGCACGCCGTCCCGATCGTTATCCAGCAGCACGAACCAGCGGGACGTGGCGGCGGCCCACTCCTCCGTGGTGACCCGCTGGTCCACGTTGACGTCCGCCGCCTTCACCGGTTGCGGCAGGTTGAAGAATCCGGCGTCAGCGATGGGACCATACCCGGCGGGCCGGCCCCCTCCTTGGCCTCGTCCTGGACCTCCCTGACCGCCGCGCCCGCCCCGCCCACCGCCACGACCGGGCTGCTGCTGGGACGCGGCCGCATTCATCTTCATCGGAGAACGTCCGCCCCCGCCGCCGCGGCGGCCGCCTTCCCGGGGGCCTGCGCCTAGGCCCGCGCCAGGGCCGCGCCGGGACAATGGTGTGAGCATCGCCTCGTAGGCTGCGATCTCGGATGCGCCCACAACTCCGTCGGCGTCCAGATCCAGAGATGCAAAGTACCGCAGCCCGTCATCGCTGAATTCGCGCAGGGTAAGCTGCCCGGACTGGTCGGTGTCGGCGCGCTGGAACCACGCCGCCGAGGGATAGGGACCGCCCGGGGCGCCGGGGAAGGGCTCCCCGAAGGGGCTGATGAACAGCTGGGGGCCGGGGCCCCGCTGGGGCTGGCTGGGCGCAGAGGCGCAGGACGCGAGGCAGATGGCCAGGGAGCCCAGGAGAAGACGCAGCATGATGACCTCGGGTTGGGGCCGTTTTGCGAGAACCGGCCGATGGGAAACCCCACCGCCGAAGGGCGGCGGGGTTGGGGATACTCAGAACAGCTTGCGGAAGGTCAGTCTGACGGTGCGGCCGACGGGATCCGTCAGATCCTGCTGGTAGGCCGGCAAGACCACGCCATCGCCGGTCACCGCCTCCGGCCTCTGATCGAAGAGGTTGTCGACGTCCAGGCTGAGCCTGGACCGGCGAAGGAAGGGGAATTGTGCGACCAGATCGCGTCGCGCCGAAAAGTCGACGAACAGCTTCAGATCGACGTCGGTCTGGTCCGGGAAGAACAGATCCTGTGACCCGTCGTCCGCCTCGCCGACCAGCCGCGTATCCTGGGTCCAGGCCGCTTTCAGTTGCGCGCCGTACCCCGCGTAGGAATAGCCAAGATTGGCTTCCACGCCATTGACCGGCTTGCCGCCCGAACGCCCTTCAGACGCACCGTCCAGAAGGTCGAGCACAGGCAATCCCTCCCGGATCACGATCTCGTCCCGGAAGCGGTAGGTGTGGAACAGGGCTAACTGGAAGCGCCCCTGTCCACCCCCCGCGCCGCCGAAACCGCCACCCCCGCCGCCGGGCCCGCGGCCTTGGCCGCGAGCGCGCTGACCGGCCATGGCCGCGCCCGAAGCGGCGTCACCGACGGGACCGCCTTGCGCGCCGGTCGGCCCCGCCGGCGGACCGCCCGCTTCCGCATCGCCTGTGGGCGGCCGCCGGCCCAGACCGGCTTCGGCCAAGGGGTCGCGGCCGCCCTCGGGGCGTCGCCCTATGGCCTTGGTGTAGGTGAAACCCCAGCGGAGCTCGTCGCGCGCCGCGCTCTCGAAGTTGACCGGACGGAAGTCGACACTGATCAGCTGTCCGTCCGCATCGCGCACGAAGCGCTCAGGGAAGGCCTCTTCTATGCCGGCGGTATAGGCGGGAAAGCTCGAGATCTGATCCCGGCTGCGGCTGTGGATGTAGTTGGCCGACAGGCGCAGATCGCGCTCCGTCCAGGGCTGGAAGGTCAGACCCAGCTTGACGACCTGGCGGCTGTCAGACCGCAGATCCGCCGCCCCGCCGTCGATGCGGTCGACCAGAACCGTCTGGCCGGTCGCGAAGTCGTAGAGGTCGACGTTGGGCGTGACGGTAAGGGGATCGCCCAGCTGCTGAATGCTCGGGGCGCCTTCCTCCTCGGTCACGCTGGCGATGACGTTGAGCTTCCCGACCGGTTCCCATCGCAAGCCGTAGCCGTAAGTGGTCAGTCCGCCGAAGTCGGAGAGCTGTTCGAGCTCCAGATTGAAGTTCAGCGACAGGTCGCCGAGCGCAGCCAGGGGGCCGTCGCCCGCCAGAACGGGGACGGTCACGCTGGACTGCAGGCTGCCGGTCACCCGGTCGAGGTCGCGCGCCGTGTCACCGTCAATCGACCGGGAGGTGCTGTCGATCCGGTCGGCGTCAACGCCAATCTTGAACGTGGTCCGAACGGCGCCGGCCGGCACGTCGAAAGGCGAGCCGTTCAGCAGCAGCTGGGCGTCGAGATTGGTGGTCGTGGTCTCCGTGCGGTCTTGCCGGAGCAGGGCCGTCGGCGGCAGCATCGGCGAGGCGAGGGGGTTGAACCCGGCGTCCACGGCGGCCTGGAGCTGCAGGGGATCGGCGTCGCGGTCCGTCGTGGTCTCGCTTCTCGAGATGTCTGCATTGCCCGTGAAGGTCCAGCGCCAGTCGGCGAACTCTCCGCCTAGCGTGGCGCCCAGGTGCCCGGCGACGCTGCGGCTCTGGCGCTCCAGAGGGCCTTGAGCCGGGAAATAGCGGAACAGACGCACGTCCTGGGAGAAGGGATACGTCCCGGAAGCGGCGGGCAGGATCACGTCGCCTTCAGGCAGGCCCAGCCAGGAGAGGCTCTGGTCCATGTCCAGCCCGACGTTGGCGGTGGCGCTGATCCCCGAACCGAGGGCGCGGGTCAGGACCGCGTTGAGCGAGGCCCCGGCGGTTGCGGGCGAGAGGGTGCGAAACGCCTGGTCGCCCTGGCTGTTGGGAAGGTCAGCGCGGGCCGCGTAGTCGGCCAGGGTCCTGCCGCCTCCAGCCGGCACGCCGGCGATGGTGGCGGGGAAGCCGGCGGCGGCGGTCAGGGCCGGGTCAATCTCGTCCCCGGGATTAAGGGCGGTGATATTGCCGTCGATGTCGAAGGGGAAGGGATCGTTCCGCACGATGTCCCGGTCACTCTCCCGGATGCGCGTGGCGCCGGTCAGCTCACCGTCGACGGTCCAGCGGTCGTCGCCCTGGATTCTGAGAATACTGGCGTCCAAAGAGGGCGCGTACCGGTCGCCGAGCGTGGATGCAGACAGCGCGGTGTTCGTCGTGACGGCTCTGAACCGTTCGCGCAGGACGACGTTCACGACCTTCTGGTCGGCCCGATAGCCGTAGTCTAGCGCCACCTCTTCGGGCAGGATCTCGACGCGACTGATCGCCTCCGTCGGGATGCTGCGAACTTCGCGGAAGCTGGAGACCCGCTTGCCGTTAATAAGGACGACCGGCTGACCGGCGCTGCGCCCCTGGCCGCTCGTGGTCTGGATCGCAATCGCGTCGAGCAGTTCCGAGATATCGGTGGCGCCATAGGCGCGAATGTCCCGCGCGGTCAGCGTCTCCTCTGGCTCGATATCGCTGTCGACCGATCCGCGCGGGCGGCCCCCGGCGACCACCACGATCTCCTCCAGCTCCACAGTTTCGGGGTCGTCGGGATCCAGGACGGATGTCTCCTGCTGCGCAGGGGCGGGCGGGGTCTGCACATCCTGCGCGGCGGGGATTTGGGCGGCCAGGAGGGTCAGTAAGGCGATCATGGAGTGGGCTCGATCTGCAGAAAAGGTTGCGGCGAAGAGGGGGAGGGGACGCTCCGGGACGGCTCGGCCCGGTCTGGGTCAGCCGGCGCGGAAGTCCGGAACGGCCAGTGCGCAACTCTCGGGCTGGATGAGCGGCTCACCGCTTGCGTTCCGTCGCGGACAGCACCGCCCTTCGCACGTGAAGCCGGACCAGCAGACCACGATCCTGCCTGGGCTCCAGCTCAAGGCGGGCCTGCGTCTCCCGCGCCAGGCGGGCGGCGATCGTCAGCCCCAACCCGGTCCCCCCCGTATCGCGAGACCGGGACGTTTCGAGCCGGACGAAGGGCTCAACCACCCGCTCGATGTCTTTCGGATCGATGCCGGGGCCGTTGTCCCGGATTTCGATGCAAACCTCATGCTCCCCGGCGTGAGCGGAAATCTCCGCACCGCCGCCGTGGATGACGGCATTGTCGATGAGATTGGCCAGGCACCGCCGCAGGGCGCGGGGCCGGACATAGACGTCGCATGCGCATCCCTCGCCGAAGGTGACCGGTCGCCCGGCGTCAGCCTCGTCGTCCGCCATAGACGTCAACAGGGAGTCCAGCGACAGGGCGACAAAGGGCTCCTCGGACGGGCGATTGCGCGCCAGCTCCATGCCCTCCTGAATGAGCGACTGGGTCGAGGCGAGATCGCCCAGAAGCCGCTCCTTCAGGTCAGGATCGTTCACCTTCTCCACCCGCAGCCTCAGACGCGTCAGCGGCGTCTGCAGGTCGTGCGTCACGGCCGCCAGGATTTGCGACTTCTCCTCCAACGCGGCGTGGAGACGGGCCTGGAGGCTGTTGAGCGCGAGGGCGGCCTGGGCGACCTCCCGCGGCCCGGTGACGGGGGTCGGCGGCGCGTTCAGATCGTCCCTCAGGGCCTCGGCGGCTCGCGACAGGCGCCGCAACGGCCGCGACGCGATGGTGGCCACGAAAAGCGACAGGGCTGTGCCGGTGATGATCAGACCGGCGAGCAACCAGACGCTGAAGATCCGCGGGCGAGCGGGCCTGGGAGGCGCCCCCACCGCCATCGAGGTCACCGTCCCGTCGGGAGCCGCGAGATCGACCACCCAGCAGTTGCGCCGTTCAAGCCCGAGCCGGGCGGCCTGGCTGTCGGTCACGCGTCTCCGGGCGCCGGCTCGGCCTGGTGGCGGACCGGGTCTGCCGATGTCGCAGGTCGCGGGCGGCGCGGCATAGGCGGCCGCCCGCCACGGGTCGAGCGAGCGCTGGTTGAGACGTGCGGTAAGGGCCGGATCGGGCTTGCCCCGCGGGCCGTCTGGAGCCACGAGCGCCGCCCCGCCCGCCAGGCCGCGATCCGACGCCTCCCGCGCGTCGGGCCCGCCGCCGTGCAGACGACCGGCGACCGACTCGACCCGATCCGCCACCCGTTCGAGGTGAAAGTCCCATAGCTGGGCTCGATGGCGCATGTCGGCCAGGGACAGGGATATCAGACTGGCGGCGGCGGTGCCGACCAGCAGGATGACGAACAACCGTCCGGCCATCGACCCCATGAAGCGGCGCCACAGCGTCATTTCAGCACGACCGTCGCGGCGAGGACGTAACCCTCGTTTCTGACGGTGCGGATCAGGACCGGCCCGGCCTCTCCGAATTTCTGTCTCAACCGGCTGATCTGGATGTCGACGGCGCGGTCCAGCGAATCCTCCTGGCGTACGCCGCCGAGCGAAATCAGCTGCTCGCGGCTCAGCACGCAGTTGGCGTGTTCGACGAGCCGCATGAGGAGCCGGTATTCGGCGCCGGACAGGATGACCATGCGACCTTCCGGGTCGCGCAGCACGCGCTGCTCAATATCGAACGCCCAGTCGTTGATCTGGGCCACCCGCGCCTCGGGGGGAGCGAGATTGCTGGGTATGGCCTGGGTCCGTCGGAGGACGCTGCGAATCCGCGCGACGAGTTCGCGCGGCTCGAAGGGCTTGGCGAGGTAGTCGTCAGCGCCCAGCTCCAGACCGAGAATTCGATCGATGACGTCGGTCCGGGCGGTCAGCATGATGACCGGGACGGCGGAGCCGGCCCGGAGGTCGCGGCAGAGCTCCAGGCCGTCCTGTCCCGGAAGATTGAGGTCGAGCAGAATGAGGTCAGGCGTCCGCAACGCCAGACGGGCGCGCATCTGCGCGCCGTCGGCGGCCGTGTCGGTGTTGAAGCCGGCCTGCTCAAGGTGTTCGGCCAGCAGGGTGCGGATCTCCCGGTCGTCGTCGACGACAAGGATGCGGGTGGGCGTATCCATGACTGCGGCTTCTTGCAGTCAATGTCGTCGCTTGCGCGACCTATTGTGTTTCACAGTGTGTCGAGCGCGCCGCTGAACGATAACGACACACAACATCCGCGGCCTGAAACGTTGTGAGACGCACGCGGCTCTCAACCCCTGTAGCGAGGGGCCGGGCAAACGCCCTCGCCGGCTCCCTGGTACGTCGCCTCCCCCTCGCCATGGGCCGTGACCGGTCTGGACTCGCTCGCAAGGGCGGGCCCGGACCGGTCAGAGCGCACGACGCCAGCGCATCTGCATCCACGACCTGGAGTGAATATGAAGCGGCCGCTCAGAGTAATGGCTGTCTGCTACTTCTTGGCGTCGTAGCTTGCCGGAACCCGGACGACCCGACACCGTCTTGCTAGTTTCGGATCCTCTTTCCCCAGCCACCGTCCTCTGCTTCGGCGCGCGGTTGACCGCAGAGACTGGTTTATGTGCGGCCGAAGCCCATGAAGCGCCCCGGGAGGTAGGCGATACTAGACGGGCCCTTTCTCGTCACAAGCAGGAGGTCTCAGAAGACCGACCCCGCGTCTTCCACAGCGACCAGAACACCCCAGCCGCCAAGATGAAGGCGGTGATGGCCAGCGACCATTCCGCTGGAAACTTCTCCCAGCCTAGGATGTCAGCCACAAAGATCTTGCCGCCGATGAACACCAGCAGCACGGCCAGCGCCTGTTTGAGATAGGCGAAGCGGTGAATGATGGCGGCGAGCGCGAAATAGAGCGCCCGGAGCCCCAGGATGGCGAAGATGTTTGAGGTGTAGACGATGTAGGGATCAGTGGTGATGGCGAAGATCGCCGGCACCGAGTCCACAGCGAAGATCACGTCCGCGACCTCGATCATCATGAGCGCCAGGAACATCGGCGTGGCCCAAAGGACCATACGTCCGGTCTTCGGGTGAGGCTCCCGAACGAAGAACTTCTGGCCATGAAGTTGGTTGGTGATGCGCAAATGGCCGCGCATCCACCTTACCAGCGGATTTGCGCCCACGTCGGCGTGATCGCCGCCGGCGAAGAACATCTTGACCCCGGTGAAGACCAGGAAGGCCGCAAAGATGTAGAGCACCCAACCGTACTGGCTGACCAGGGCCGCGCCCGCGCCGATCATGATGGCCCTGAGCACGATCACGCCCAGTATGCCCCAGAACAGCACTCGGTGCTGAAGCGCCCTTGGAATGGCGAAGTAGCCGAAGATCATGGCGATGACGAAGACGTTGTCCATCGCCAGCGACTTCTCGATCGCGAAGCCCGTCAGGTATTCCATGCCCGACTGTCTGCCCAGCTCCCACCAGACCCATCCTCCGAAGATCAGAGCGATGGTGATGTACATGCTGGATAGCAGCAGGCTCTCGCGCACGCCGATTTCGTGCTGATCCTTGTGCAGGACGCCAAGGTCGAGCACCAGCAGCGCCACGACCACGCCCATGAAAGCCAGCCACATCCAGGCCGGCTTGCCCAGCCAGTCGGCCAGGAGAAAGCTCATCAGGTCCATCAAGACTCCCCTTTTTCAAGGAGTGACCTGCGGCGCGTGCATTGAGGATCGACCGGAAAGAAGCCGTTACGCACCGAGATCACTCGATGCGGTCCGACATCACGTCTGCCATCAGACGTCAGAGGGGCCCGGTCCGCTGACCCACAATGTAGCCGACCCGAACTTTTCCGGCAAGGCGAGAGGGGAGCAGATGGTGTCTTCACCAAGTGTCCGCATGGTCGGTGACCGTCGCTTGCCGTCCGGTTTCGGAGATTTGGCGAATGTCCGCATCTGGCGCGTTGCCGTCAGATGCGGAGCCCAGACTTCGCAGTACGGAACCGCCACAGCGCCCATGGCTTTTCGACTCACTCCAATAGCCACGGAAATTCCCATGAAATCGATCGCCTGGGGCGCAAAGACCGCCCGCTCCAAACTCGAGCGCATGGAGATCGACCGGCCCGATCCGAGGGACAATGAGGTGGTGATCGAGGTGCTCTACGCCGGGGTCTGCCACTCCGACATCCACCAGGTGAAGAACGAGTGGCACAATACCGTCTATCCCTGCATCCCGGGTCACGAGATCGTCGGCCGGGTGAAGTCCGTCGGCGCCTCCGCCTCGCGGTTCAAGGAGGGCGACATGGTCGGTGTCGGCTGCATGATCGACAGCTGCCGCACATGCGATCCCTGCAAGGAGGGCGACCAGAACTATTGCGAGGGGCCCAACGGCTGGCTGGCCACCTACAACGGGCCGATGACCCCGGCGACGGAGACGAAGGACGGCACGAACATCTATGGCCGCGACAACACCTTCGGCGGCTATTCCGACATGGTCGTCGTGCCCGAGGATTTCGTCCTGACCCTGCCCGAGGGGCTGGATCCGAAGAAGGCCGCCCCCATCCTCTGCGCCGGTGTGACCACTTGGTCGCCGATGCAGCACTGGGGGGTGAAGAAGGGCGACCACGTCGCCGTTCTCGGCTTCGGCGGGCTGGGCCATATGGCCGTGAAGCTGGCGAAGGCCATGGGCTGCACGGTCACGGTCCTGACCTCCAACCCCGACAAGCTGAAGGACGCGAAAACGCACGGCGCGGACAATGCGCTCATCGAGACCGACAAGACCGCCCTGGCGGAATTCGAGGGCGCCTTCGACTTGATCCTCTCGACCGTGCCCGAGAAGCATGAGGTCGGCGCCCTGCTGGACCTCATGAAGCGCGACGGTCAGTTCGTGGTGGTCGGCAATCTCGACGTCATCGACGGGGTGGACAACTCCAAGATGGCCTTCAAACGCCAGAGCCTCGCGGGCTCGCTGATCGGCAACCTGCAGGAGACCCAGGACGTGCTGGACTTCTGCGCCGCCAACGACATCGCGCCCGAGGTCGAGATGATCGACATCAAGGACATCAACGACGCCTACGTGAAGATCGAGAACGGGGAGGTGCGATACCGCTACGTCATCGACATGCAGAGCCTGAGCTGACCAACCAAGACGATTTTTCCGGCGCCCGCGGGCCGTCGCGATCGATGCGACGGCCCGCTTTGCAGGCGGCGCCTTAGAAGGCGTAGTCAGACCGACCGTGAAGGTGCGACCGCTGTGGGTGTAGAAGGTGGCGCCTTGCTCCGTCATGTCTGCATACTGATCGATGGGCGTACCTCCCCAGCCTCGCTCCGCGCCCGAACGGCGAAGACCAGGTCGGAGCCCTCGGAGGTGTCGGTGGGCACGATGTCGAAGGCCGCTACCATCCGGTGGATGGGCGGGGGAGACAGTCTTCTGGGCGAAGACGGACTTGGCGTGTGCGGCGACGAGCGCGCCCGCTGAGAGCGCGACCCGCCTGGGCATGACGGCTGCCTCAGCTGCGCACGAAGGCGAGCAGGTCCGGGTTCACGACGTCCGGATTCATGGTGCACATGCCATGGCCCAGGCCGTCGTAAATCTTGGTCTGGGCGTTCCGCAGAAGCGGCGCCGAAAGATGTGCGGAAGCCCCGATCGGAACGATCTGATCGTCCGTACCGTGCATCACCAGCGTGGGGACCGCGATGGCCTTCAGATCTTCGGTGAAGTCGGTTTCCGAAAAGGCCTTGATGCAGTCGTAGTGGGCCTTGGTGCCGCCCTGCATGCCCTGGCGCCACCAGTTGGCGATGACGCCTTCCTGAGGCTTAGCGCCGGGTCGGTTGAAGCCATAGAAGGGGCCCGCCGGCACGTCGCGATAGAACTGGGCGCGGTTGGCGACGAGGGCGGCGCGGAAGCCGTCGAACACCTCGATCGGCAATCCGCCGGGGTTCGCGGCGGTCTTGAGCATCAAGGGCGGCACGGCGCCGATCAGCACGGCCTTCGCAACCCGGCTGTCGCCGCCATAGCGGGCGACATAGCGGGCGACCTCGCCGCCGCCCGTCGAATGGCCGATGTGGACGGCGTCGCGCAGGTTCAAGGCTTCGGCCAACTGCGCCACGTCGGCGGCGTAGGTGTCCATCTCATTGCCTTCCCAGGTCTGGGTCGAGCGCCCGTGGCCGCGGCGATCATGGGCGATGACCCGATAGCCTTCCCCCAGGAAGAACATCATCTGATTGTCCCAGTCGTCCGCGCTGAGCGGCCAGCCGTGGTGGAAGACGATGGGCTGGGCGTCGAGCGGCCCCCAGTCCTTGTAGAAGATGTCGACGCCGTCGCGGGTGCGGATGAAGGGCATGGGAGTGTCTCCTGGGCGTGGCACGGCGGCCCGAGCGAGCGCCGGGTTGAGCGATGAGAGGAGGCCGAGCGCGGCGGCCCCGGCGAACACGTCCCGACGCGAGGCTCCGTGGCGGGGGAGGGTTCCCGTTGGCGACATGACCGGCTCTCCTGATGTTGCGGCCTTAGGATCGCTGCGTCCCGGACCGGCGCCCATTCGTCTCTTGAGGCAGCCGGACTAGCCCTTGGTATGATTGCAGCCATGCTCCAGGCTGAGCGACTGTCGGAAATCGCCTTGGGGAGGCCTCTCGCCATGACCAGTCCGCCGCCACGGGGCGCCGACAAGCGGGTGTTCTCGCTGTGGCCCGGAACTGCGGCCCCCGAACGCGCGGACTCAGGCGGGCTGCCCGAGTGGGCGGTGGGATCCGAAAGACCCGTCATGTCTTCGTTCCGACCCCGGCCGGCCGACTATGCGCTCTGGGCGACGAGCGGCGTCGGAGTCGCGGGTCTGGCGGCGGCGGCGCTGGGGTCCCAGGCGCTCGAGCTGGCGCTCTGGCTCGTTCTGCTCGGTCTGATCGCCGCCGCGGGCTACGCCTTGCGCAGGCATCGGCGCCGATCGCGATCGGAAGCGGCCTGGCGCGATGCGCTGTTCGAACGCTCCGGCATATCGCTCTGGCGTGAGGACTGGACGCCCGTCGGCAAGGCGATCATGGCCCTGAAGAAGGGCGGCGTGCACGACATTCAGGCGTATTTCGCGGCCCACCCGGAAGAGGCCAGGGCCCTGCGCCGCCAGGTGATGATCAAGGACGTCAACGCCTTCACCGTCGAGATGATGGGCGCGCGGTCGAAGGCGGACTTCATCGGGTCGCTGGACCGCATCCTGCCCGACAGCGATCAGACCTTCGACCAGTGGTTGATCGCGTTCGGCCGGGGCGACGCCTTCTATCGCTCCGAGACGCACATCGTTCGACCGGACGGCGCCCACCTGGATTGCCTGTTCACCGCAGCCCTTCCCAGCTCGCTCGAGGGATTCAAGGACATCCTCGTCACGGCGCTGGACATCACCGACTACAAGGCGTTGCAGGCCAGTCTGGTCTCCGCCCAGACCGAGGCGGCCCGGGCTTCGCGCATCACCACCGTCGGAGCCCTGACCGCGTCGATCGCGCACGAGGTGAATACGCCGGTGGCGTCGATCCTGGCCAATGTGCAGGCCGCGCTGCGCTGGCTGCGACGCGCCGAACCCAATCTGCCCGAGGCGGAGCAGGCGCTGGACCGGGCCGTCGCCGACGCTGCCCGGACGTCCCAGGTGATCGGAAGGACTCGCGACTTCCTGAGCGCTTCGCCGCCTTCGCCTCAGCCGGTCGATCTGGCCGAAACGGCGCGCATCGCCGCCATCCTGATCGATCGCGAACTCAGGCTGCACGACACGTCGATCCATCTGGACGCAGAGAGCGGTCTGCCGCGCGTCATGGCCGATCCGATCCAGATGCAGCAGGTGCTGGTCAATCTCATGCTCAACGCGGTCCAGGCGATGCGGGAACAGCCGGCGCCGCGGGACGTGACGGTGACGGTCCGATCCGACGCAACCGCCGTAACGGTGTCGGTCGCCGACGGCGGTCCGGGCGTTCCGCCCGCCGTCAGGCCGCGCCTGTTCGAACCCTTCGCCTCGAGCAAGGCGGACGGCATGGGGATAGGCCTGGCGATCTGCAGGACCTCGGTCGAGGCGGCGGGAGGACGGATCTGGCTCGATGAAGGACAGGCGCCCGGCGCGACGTTCCATGTCAGCCTACCTGTCGCGACTGCGGATCAGACCTTCAACCCATGATCGCGCGCTCCAAGACGATCCGCCAGGCGGACCCATTCGGCCAGCGTCCGCGCCTTCATCTTCTGCATCGCCGACTTGCGATGCGTCTTCACCGTCGCCTCGCTGAGGCACAACTCGGCGGCGACCTGCTTGTTCAGAAGCCCCTGTGTCACCAGGGCCATGACCTCGCGTTCCCGCGGAGACAGGCGCGCGTAGCGCCCCTCAAGCTCCGTTTCGCCCTGCTGGCGGCCCAGCCGCGTCCGGTCCCTCTCGATGGCCGCCGTGACGGCGTCGAAGAGATCCTGGTCCCGCACCGGCTTGGTCAGGAAGTCGACGGCGCCCGCCTTCATCGCCCGAACGCTCATGGCGATGTCGCCGTAGCCCGTCATGATGATGACCGGCTGGAGCACGCCGTGCGCGACCATGCGGGCCTGCAGGTCGAGGCCGTTGCCGTCGGGCAGGCGCACATCCACCAGAACGCACCCCGGGCGCGCAGGCTTGTCCGCCCTCAAGAAGGTTTCGATCGAGGGGTGGTCCATCGTGTCGTAATCCATCGACCGCAGCAGCCCGCCGAGGGCCTGTCGCAGTTGATGGTCATCATCGACGATGTGGATCAGCGGGGACATGCGGACAGGCAAGCGAGCGGAGGACACTTGCAATCTGCCGCAAGTGCGACGCTTTGTCTTTTCAGTCCTTGCTGTTCTCGCCCTCGCCGGACAGGATCGGGAGGTTGATATGGAGGGTCACGGCGACGCCAAGTTCAGGGACGCCAGCCTGCTGGCGACGTCCGTCGATCGCCCGTGGACGCTGATCGCCGCGGAGATCCGCAGCCATGGAGCCGGCGAGATCGGCGCCTTCACCCCCCGGAACGCCGAGATCACCCAGATCCTTCGCGACGACCGGCCTGCCGTGTCCAGCCGCGCATCCGGAGGCGTGCGCCAGGATGTGGCGGCGACGCCGGGCACGACCTGGCTTTGTCCCGCAGGCATCCGCGAGGAGGCCACCCGTCTGTCCGCCGACATCCCTCGCGTTCTGCACGTCTATATCCCGCCGCACAGCTTCTACAGCGGCGAACTGGCCACCCTCGGCTTTCGCGCTCAGGACCTGCGCTATCAAGCGCGGGTCGACAGTCGAAAGGTCCGCGGTCTTCTGGCCGAAATCGAACGGGAGCTGGGTCGCGAAGGGTCCGCAGGCGGGCTGAAGATGGACGGGCTGGCGATCGACCTGATCGCGGCGCTTGCCGCAGACCACGCGGAGAGCGGGGCGCCGGCGTCCGCGCCGCGCCTGTCGCATGGGACGCTCGACCGGCGCAGGCTGGATCGGGTGCTGGCCTTCATCAACGACAGTCTGGAGGCGGACGTGTCGCTCGCGGACCTGGCCGATGTCGCCTGCGTGAGCGTCTTTCACTTCGCCCGACTGTTTCAGCGGACGGTGGGCGCGTCGCCCCACGCCTATCTCAGTCGGCGCCGCCTGGACCTGGCCAAGCAACGGCTCGCCCACGGCGCCGAAAGCCTTGGCGAAATCGCCCAGGCCTGCCGCTTTTCCAGCCAGGCGAACTTCACCCGCGCCTTTTCACAGGCCACCGGCGTAAGTCCGGGGCGCTACCGTCAGGCCTGGCGAAGCTCCTGATCCTCATCCTTTTGGATGAATGGCCGCGTCCGGATGGTCGTGCCACCCTGTGCTGGGAGGCGCGCATGCCGGCAGAGCCGATCGTCCACATCGTCGACGACGACCGATCGCTGAGAGATGCGGTCCAGAGCCTGCTGGAATCCGTCGGGTTGCGAGCGCGCGCCTACGCTTCTTCCGCCGAGTTCATCGACGCCCGCGCGTGGTCGGGGCCCGGCTGCCTCCTGCTGGACGTGCGCCTGCCGGGCGTCAGTGGTCTTGAGTTTCAGGGGCGTATGGAGGGTTTGGGCGTCCACCTGCCCGTGATCTTCATGACCGGGCACGGGGACATTCCCATGTCCGTGAGGGGGATGAAGGCCGGCGCGGTCGACTTTCTCACCAAGCCTTTTCGCGACCAGGATCTGCTGGACGCCGTCGACCTGGCTCTGGACCGCGACCGCACGCGTCGTGCGTCCGACGCCGATGTCGAAGACCTGCGAACACGCTTTGCGATGCTGTCGCCACGCGAGCAGGAGGTCATGCGCCTGGTCGCGGCCGGCCGCATGGACAAGCAGGTCGCAGGCGAGCTGGGCATCAGCGAGGTGACCGTGAAGATTCACCGTGGCGCGGCCATGCGCAAGATGGCGGCGCGCACCTTGCCGGACCTCGTGCGGATGGCCGATCTCCTCGGCGCGTCGGGGACTAACACCTGAGTATGATGGTCCCTGTTCGGCTTTGCGGCCATGGTGCAGGCGCCCCTCCGGCGCCAGTGAAAGTCCGCTCGCTTGCCCCTCAGCCCTTCCGTTTCCGTGGTCGAGGACGACGATTCCTTGCGGGTCGCGATCGTCGGCCTGCTCGATTCCCTCGGCTATCGCGTGCAGGCCTATGCCTCCGCGGAGAGCTTCCTGGCCGCCGATGCCGGCTCGGCTGCGGATTGCATCATCACCGACATCCAGATGCCCGGACTGAGCGGCATCGAGCTGAAGCGGCGGCTGGACGAAACTGGCGTGACGACGCCCGTGATCATGGTGACCGCGCGGACCGAGGCGGTCTTGCATGCGCGCGCCCGAGCCAGCGGCGCGGCGTGCGTCCTGCAGAAGCCTTTTCAGGAAGCCGATCTCGTGCGCTGCATCGAAGGCGTGCTGAGCGCCTGACGGTCCGGCCGTGACGGACCGGCTGTTTCACCTGATCCGGGACACCGTGGTCCTGTGGGACGAGGGTGGTCGCATCACTGCGTGGAATCCCGCCGCCGCCACGCTTTACGGCTGGACGGAAGACGAGGCGGTCGGTGCGACGGTCGAGGACCTGCTTGGCCCTGTCCCTTCGGACCTTGCCGAGGCTGTCCTTGAGCGGCGCACGGCGACCGGGACGATTGTGCTGGTTCAGGCGAGTTGGACCCGCGACGCCTCGGGCGTGCTCGAGGTGGGACGGGACATCACCGGCCAGCGGCAGGTCGAGGACCGGTTGAAGCGGTCCGAGCTTCGCTACAGCAGCCTGTTCCAGGCCATGGCGGCCGGCTTCTGGGAACTGGACTTCGCGCCGGTCGGCGCCTTCCTTCGGCAGGCTCGGTCCGAGGGGATAACGGATTTTCCCAGGCACTTTGACGAGCACCCGGACTTCGTGCGCGAGATGATGCGGCGGACCCGGGTGCTGGACGTCAACGAGACCACGCTGACGATGTTCGGGATCGGCGGACGCGACAGCCTGGCCGACACGGTGGAGCCCTATTGGCCCGAGACCAGCACGTCGGTCTATGCGGCTGCGGTGAAGGCGGCGATCGCGCGGCGCAGTCACTACATGGCCGAGACCCGCCTGCGCCGGAAGGACGGCTGCGAGTTCGACGTGCTGTTCACCGCCGCCTTCCCTCATGAGGGACTGATGCAGGGCGCCCTGCTGGTGGGGGTCATCGATATTTCAGAACGGTTGGCCGCCCAGGCTGACCTGAGACGCCTCAGGGACGATTTCGCTCACGCCGCCCGGGTGTCGATGCTGGGCGAACTCGCCGCCTCGATTGCGCACGAGGTCAATCAGCCGCTTGCAGCCATCTCCACCAACGCCGCCGCCAGCCTGCGATGGCTGTCGCGGGACCGGCCGGAGATCGAGCGCGCGGTCGCCCTGACCTCCCGCATCGGCGCCGACGCTCAGCGCGCAGCCGACGTCATTTCGCGCGTGCGCGCCATGGCCGCCAAACAGGCCGCAGCCCAAGGCCCGCTCGGGCTCCGCGACGTCATCGACGAGACGCTGCTGTTCCTTCGCGACGAGTTGCAGGCCCGTGGCGCGCAGATCGCCGTATCCGTCGAGCCCCTGACCGTGCACGGCGACCGGACGCAGCTGCAGCAGGTTCTGGTCAATCTGATCATGAACGCCGTTCAGGCCGCAGCGCCCGCCCACGCCAGCCTGACCATATCGGCGCGCGGCCGCGACGATTACCTGGAGGTCAAGGTCGCGGATCAAGGGCCGGGGCTGGCGGTCGATCCGGACAGCCTGTTCACCAGCTTCTATTCGACCAAGCCCGACGGCATGGGCCTGGGCCTGCCGATCTGCCGGTCGATCATCGAGGCGCACGGCGGAACCATCACCGCCGCAAACGCGCCGGAGGGCGGCGCGGTGTTTGTCATCCGCCTGCCGGCGGAGGGGGCTCATACCAATGTCTGATCGCGCGCTCCGCACGTAGAATGGCGAGCCGTCTCGAGCAGTCGCATCCTCTCTCTCGGACAGGCCGTCCTCCCCCGCCGCCTGTCCCCTGACGAGGAGAGGCCCGATGCCGATTGAGACCGCGCCAGCCCCCCGACCCCGCCGGTCAGACCGGTCGGCGCTTCTCCTCGTCGCCCCTTGTGACGACCCCAATGACGACGCCCTCGTCCT
Source organism: Brevundimonas sp. (assembly GCF_041911375.1). Classification (GTDB taxonomy): domain Bacteria; phylum Pseudomonadota; class Alphaproteobacteria; order Caulobacterales; family Caulobacteraceae; genus Brevundimonas. Next base: position 17,273 of record NZ_JAYRPA010000022.1, read on the forward strand.
GGTGCGCGAGGCCGCCCGGCTGAGCGCAGAGGCGGGGCTTCAGGTCGAGCTTCGGCCTTGGTCGATGCGCGAGGGCGGTCGCCCCTTCCTGATGCTCACCGTTCGCGCCGACGCGTCGCCCCTGGAGGCTTAAGGCCATGTCCAAGACCATCGTCCTGATCCACGGCGCCTGGCTGAACAGCCGCTGTTGGGAGGCCTGGAAGGCCCGCTATGAAGCCAAGGGCTACACCGTGTCGGCGCCGGACTGGCCCCATGACGACCGCTCGCCGGCTCAGCTGCGCGAAGCGCCGGATCCGCAACTGGCGCGGACCGGCCAGAAGGCCATCGTCGACCATTTCGAGCGCATCATCCGCGCGCTGCCGGAAGAGCCCATCCTGATCGGGCATTCGCTGGGCGGCGTGTTCACCCAGCATCTGCTCGACCGGGGATGCGGGGTCGCAGGCGTCGCCATCGATCCGGCCCCGACGCCGGGCGTTCCCCTGGGGCCCAACGCCATCGTCTCGGCCCTTCCCGTGTTCAGCGACCTGCTGAGCTGGAAGAAGGCCAAGGTCATGTCGCGACGCTTCTTCGAGACGCGCTTCGCCCAGACCGCGCCGAAGGCTCGCGCTGCGGAGCTTTATGATCGCTACATCGTCCCGACCGCCGGGCGCGTGTATTGGGACGGCGTCACCGGGGCGTCCGGGCAGATACGGTGGGACAATCCGGATCGGGCGCCCCTGCTGCTGATCGGCGGCGACCTGGACCTGATCGCGGACGCGTCGATGACGCGCGCGATCTACAAGAAGCAAAAGCGCGCGCCCTCGCGGACCGATCTCAAGATCTTTGAAGGGCGCTCGCACTGGACCTGCATGGACGCAGGCTGGGAGACCGTCGCCGACCATGCGCTCGACTGGGCCGTCGCCAATGCGCGCCCGGCGCGGTCGGCGGCGGCGGCGGCGGCCTGATGCGGTCGCGGCGGGAGGCGCCCCATGCAGCGGCCTCTGGATGACGTCGTCTTCGTTCACGGACTGTGGGTCACCGCGGCGTCGTGGCGGCCGTTCGTCGACCCTTGGCGGTCGGCGGGCTATCGGGTGCATACGCCAGAGTGGCCTGTGATTTGCGGCCTTCCGGTCTCGACGCTGCGGGACGCGCCGCCGCCTGCGCTCGGCGACCTCTCGATCCAGACGATCGTGGCGCACATGGCGGGCTATGTCGCGGCTCTGCCGAGACCGCCGCTTTTGGTCGGACATTCGTTCGGCGGCCTGTTCGTGCAGTTGCTGCTGGACCGGGGACTGGGGCGGGCGGGGATCGCGCTCAACCCCGCGCCCATCGCCGGCGTCGTCCCCGGCTGGCTCACCCTGCGAGCGGCCGCGCCCGCTGTTCTTCGGCCGAGAGGCGATCGACGGCCCTATGCGCTTTCCGAGCGGCTCTGGGCCAGACGTTACGCCAACGCCGCGCCGCCCAGCCTGCAGCAGGAGACCTGGGGCCGTTACGTCATCCCGACCTCGGGCCGCGTCATTCACCAGGCGGCGTTCTGGCGGGGCACGTGCGTCGATCCGAACCGCCGCCGGCAGCCGCTCCTGATCACGGGCAGCGACCGGGACCGGCTGGTGACGCCGTATCTCTCTCGCGCGGCCTGGCGCATCCAGCGGCGCAGCGCCGCTCGCACCGACTACATCCATTTTCCCGGACGGTCGCACCTGCTGATCGCCGAGCCGGGCTGGGAAGCGGTCGCCGAGGCCTGCATCGCCTGGGACGGCCGCCAGCAGGGCCTCGTCGGCGCCCACGGAGCCGCCGCCCTCCAATCCGACACCGACTTCCTCAAAGCGCCCGAAGGAGACTTCCTATGACCACCGCCGCCGTAGCCGCAGCACGCTCTTTGCTGACGCCCTCCGACCACGCCCTGATCCTGATCGATCATCAGTCGCAGATGGCCTTCCCGCTGAACTCGATCGAGGTCGGCGCCCTGCGCGCCAACACCGCCACGGTCGCGCGCGCAGCCGCGGCCTTCGCCGTGTCGACGATCCTGACCAGCGTCGCCGCCACCAGCTTCTCCGGGCCCGTCTTTCCCGAGATCCAGAAGGCCTTTCCGGGCGCGCCGATCATCGACCGGACGACCATGAACTGCTGGGAAGACGCCGCGGTCATCGCCGAGGTCAACCGCATCGGCAAGGGTCGGGTCGTGCTGGCGGGCCTGTGGACATCCGTCTGCATCGCGGGGCCGGCTCTGTCGGCCGTCGAGCAGGGGTTCGAGGTCTATGTCATCGCCGATGCTTCGGGCGACGTTTCCGACGAAGCCCACAACCGCGCCATGGAGCGGATGATCCAGGCCGGCGTTCGGCCGCTGACCGCGCTGCAGTATCTGCTCGAGTTGCAGCGCGACTGGGCGCGGGGCGAGACCTACGACGCGACCACCGGCATCGCGATCGATCACTCAGGCGCCTACGGCATCGGCCTGCTCTACGCCAAGGCCATGCTCGGCGAACATGCGCGCGAGGGCTGACGATGGCCTTCGATCATCCCGACGAGGAACTGCTGGTGGAGCCGCAGTCGCTCGAGGCGTTGCTGGACGAGGCGCTGGAGGAAAGCTTTCCCGCCAGCGATCCCGTCGCGATCTTCCGGCGGGAGCGGGACGAATGAAGCCGCTGCTGCTCTCCCTCGCGGTCGGCCTGCTGGTCGGCGTCATCTATGGCCTGCTGAATGTCCGCTCGCCCGCGCCGCCGTATGTCGCGCTGCTGGGCCTGCTGGGCATCCTGCTCGGGGAGCAGGCCGTCGCTGTCGTGAAGGCCCGCCTTGCTCCGCCGCCGCTTTCGGCCCCGTCCGATGCGCCCTGATCGTCGAACCCTTTCCCAAGCCCTCGGCCTCGCCGCTGTCGCGGCAGGTCTGGGTGGAGCGCGCCGCGCCATGACCTCCGTCGCCCCCGACCTCATCCTCACCAACGGCCGGATCACGACCCTGGACCGCCAGAACCCTTCGGCGGAGGCCGTGGCCGTGACCGGAGGCGTTTTCACGGGCGTGGGGTCCCAGCGAGAGATCCTTCCGACCGCCGACGCGAACACCAGGCGCATCGACCTGGGCGGGCGACGGGTGATTCCGGGCCTGATCGACAGCCACACCCACGTCGTCCGAGGGGGACTGAACTACAATATGGAGCTGCGCTGGGACGGCGTTCCGACGCTGGCGGACGCCATGTCGATGCTGAAACGGCAGGCCCAGAACACGCCGCCGCCCCAATGGGTGCGCGTCGTCGGCGGCTTCACTCGTCACCAGTTCGCCGAGAAGCGGTTGCCGACGCTGGACGAGATCAACCAGGCCGCGCCGGATACGCCGGTCTTCATCCTGCATCTCTACGACCGCGCCTTGCTGAACCGCGCGGCGCTCCGCGCGGTCGGCTACACCCGCGACACGCCGGCGCCGCCCGGCGGCGAGATACAGCGCGACGCCAACGGCGACCCGACCGGCCTGCTGATCGCCCGGCCCAACGCCATGATCCTGTACGCCACCCTGGCGAAGGGGCCGAAGCTGCCCGAAGAGCATCAGCTGAATTCGACCCGCCACTTCATGCGCGAGCTGAACCGGCTGGGCGTCACCAGCGTGATCGACGCAGGCGGCGGCTTCCAGAACTATCCCGACGACTACGCCGTTATCGAAAAGCTGCACGCCGACGGCCAGCTGACCGTGCGACTGGCCTACAATCTCTTCACCCAGAAGCCGCGCGAGGAGCTGGCGGATTTCCGCAGCTGGGGCCGGCAGGTCCGGCCGGGGCAGGGGGACGATCTCTACCGCCACAACGGCGCGGGCGAGATGCTGGTCTATTCCGCCGCCGACTTTGAAGATTTCCGCGAGCCGCGTCCCGAACTGCCGGCAGGCATGGAGGACGATCTGGAGGCGGTGGTCCGTCAGTTGGTCGAGCAGCGGTGGCCTTGGCGGATGCACGCCACCTATGACGAGAGCATCAGCCGGGCCCTCGACGTGTTCGAGACCGTCAACCGCGACCAGCCCTTCGAAGGCCTGCACTGGTTCTTCGATCATGCCGAGACCATCAGCCCGCGAAACATCGATCGGATCGCCGCCCTGGGCGGCGGCATCGCCGTCCAGCACCGGATGATGTACCAGGCCGAGGACTTCGTGGAGCGCTATGGCTCGAACGCGCTCGCCGACAGTCCCCCGATCTCGCGCATGCTGGCCGCCGGCGTGCCGGTCGGCGCCGGCACCGACGCCACGCGTGTCGCCTCCTACAATCCGTGGGTCAGTCTGAGCTGGCTGGTGACGGGCCGGAGTCTGGGCGGCCTGCGCATGTATCCGCCCGAGAAGCGACAGGACCGCGAAACCGCGCTGCGGCTTTGGACCGAAGCCAACGCCTGGTTCTCGAACGAGGAGGGCGGAAAGGGCCGTATTCAGGTCGGCCAGCTTGCCGACCTCGTCGCCCTCGACCGCGATTACTTTTCGGTCCCCGAGGATGAGATCGTCGCCATCCAGAGCGACCTGACCCTTCTAGGCGGTCGGGTTGTCTGGGGCGCGGGCGACTTCGCCCGAGAGGCGCTGCCGATCCCGCCGGTCACGCCCGACTGGTCGCCGGTTCGCACCTTCGGCGGCTATCGCCAGTCGCCGCACAAGACCGGCTTCTTCGCCCGCGCCGCCGCCGCTTGCGGTTGCGCCGCCGTCTGCGCCGTCCATGGCCACGACCACGCCGCCGCCTACCGCACCCACGCCCCGGCCGCCGACGCCACCGCCTTCTGGGGCGCGCTCGGCTGCGGCTGCTGGGCTGTGTGAACCCTCCGCCGGAGATCCGCCATGTCCCGCCTGTCCCTGAGAACGCCCATCCTGCTCCTGGCTACGATCACGGTCGCCGCCGCCTTGGCCGCCGGCGCGCCCATGCCGGCACGCGCCCAGGCGCCCGTGTGCGGCGCCGTCTGCGTCGACACTCGCTTTGTCGAAGCCGGCGGCGTCCGCTACGCCTATCGTGTCGTCGGCGCCGGCGACGGCCCCCCGCTGATCATGCTGAACCGGTTTCGCGGCACCATGGACGAGTGGGATCCCGCCTTCGTCGACGCTCTGGCGGCGAACCGCGCCGTCATCCTGTTCGACAACGCTGGCGTGGCGCGCTCGTCCGGAACGGCGTCGCCGCGCCTGGCCGGTTGGGCCGACAACGCCGCGACCTTCATCGAGGCGCTCGGCTATGAAAACGTGGACCTGTTCGGCTTCTCCTTCGGTGGTCTGGTGGCGCAGGAATTGACGCACCGCCGGCCGGAGTTGGTCCGCCGCCTGATCATCGCCGGCAGCGGGGCGGGCTACGTCGAGGGCCACAACGTCCGGGCCGAGGCGATCGCCGTCGCGACCAAGCCGGTCAACGTCGACGCCGATTTTCTCTACCTGTTCTTCCGCGACACGCCGACGAGCCAGGAGGCCGGCCGGGCGCACCTGGCGCGCCTGCGTCAGCGCCCCGACGCCTTCGCCGCGCGTGTGAGCGCCGACGCCTGGCGCGCCATGCTCTCGGCGGGATCGGATGTCGGAACCGCGGAGACTTCCCTGCTGAACAGGGCGCCCCAGCTGCGCCATCCGGTCCTGGTCGCCAATGGCGTGGAGGATGTGATGATCCCGACCTATCAGTCCTTCGCGCTCGCCCAGGCCCTGCCGAACGCCACGCTGGTGATCTATCCCGACTCCGGACACGCCTTCATGTTCCAGTACCCGGAGCGTTTCGCCCAAGAGGTGGACCGGTTCTTGGGCGCGCGTTGAACCTGGGGCGCATTGCGCGGCGATCTCAGACCGCCGCCCGTGTCGGCTCACCGCCCCATCATCTTCGGCCGCCGCTTAAGCTGAGACCATTTTGTCGCCGCGCGGCATGGCGGTTTCTTCTGCGGGGACGAAACAACCGCCTTCGTTGGGGGTTCGTCAAAGGAAGGGAGCCGCCGATGTCTGATAAAAGTCGCTGGTCCGCCGACGTCACTGAACACAGCGATGCGCTCGATCTTGATGAAGGCGTCTTCAGCGGGAACGATCCCGCCCAGATCGCTGCGTCGCTGAAGCGTTCGGCCGAAGCCAGTCATAAACGCAAGGGCACGCCGTTCCAGTCGGCCATGTCGATGTTGACCTTCTACATCAATCGCGCCGGCGACAACCTGGACCCGGAACAGCGAGAGACGTTGGAAGCGGCCAAGGGCGAGCTGCGCAAGGCGTTTGGCAGGGCCGAGGACGGCGCCTGACGGGACAGGACATCGACATCGATCTTGGCGGGACCGCGGCCATCGGGCGATCCGCTCAACCGTCCCCGGCTCAGGCGCCGGGGCATACTTGAAGCAGGCGAGACAATGAACCGGGATCACACGATGAGCATGAGTTGGGGGCGTTTCGGCGCGATGATCGTCGCATCGACGACCATCATGTTCTTTCTGATGTACCAGCTGGTCTACAGCGCCGAGCATGCCCTGTTCAGCCTGACTCGCCTCGTGTCCGCCCTGGTGATGGGCTGCGTCATGACCGCGGTCATGCTCGGCTTCATGTGGAAAATGTATCGGCCAACGGTCGCCAAGGTCGCGGTGCTCGCCGGGGCTGTCGTGATCGGGATCGTGTTGCTGGCCGTCAATCGCAGTCAGATGCTGGTGGGCGACGTCGACTTCATGAAGGCGATGATCCCCCACCACTCGATCGCCATCAACAACGCCCGCCAGGCCGACATCCGCGATCCTCGCGTGCGCTACCTCGCTGACAGGATCACGCGCGACCAGGTGAAGGAGATCGAGGAGATGAAGCGGCTGATCGCCGACATCGAGGCGCACGGAAGGCGAGCCGACGTCCCGCTTCCGGCCGGACCCGCTTCGCTGTCGCCGGAAGGCGCCAGGGAAGCGACGGACCTCGTGAGCGGGGCGTTGCTGACCGAAGAGCCCCTTTGATGGGCTTGGGCCGGCCAACGCCGCCATCGTGCAAGCGGCGCAGCATGGAGGCCGCGCGGTCAACTCGGAGCCTCTGTCGGCGATGCGACTCAGGAACCCGGAGCGTCGAACACGATTGAACCGGGGACAGCCCGGAGACATCGAATGACCGACATCAACAGCGGCCGCCGCACCTTCATCGCCGGCGCGAGCCTGGCCGCCGTCGCGACCGGCGCCGCAAAGGCGCAACAGCAGCCGCCTGTAGAAGCGCCGCCAGCACCCCGGGCGGCGGACTACCCCAGGCCGCCGTTTCCGGAGCAGCGACAGCCATGGCCGGGCCTGGCCTCGCGCATGACCGCGCCCCGACCATGGGGAGACCAGCTATCGCGGTTCGGGCCGGCTGCTGGGCAAGCGGGCTCTGATCACGGGGGGCGACAGCGGCCTTGGTCGAGCCGCCGCCATCGCCTACGCCCGAGAAGGCGCGGATGTGGCGATCAATCATCTGGAGGCCGAACAGTCCGACGCAGACGAGGTTCTCGCCCTGATACGGGCCGAGGGGCGCAAGGCCGTATCCATCCCGGGCGATCTACGCGAGGAGCGCTTCTGCCGCAGGCTGGTGGAGACGGCGGCGCGCGAACTGGGTGGTCTGGACATCCTGGTGAACAACGCGGCTCGCCAGCAGACCAAGCCGACCATCGGGGACATCACGAGCGAGGACTTCGACGCCACGTTCAAGACCAACGTCTACGCCCCCTTCTGGCTGACCAAGGCGGCGGTGGAGCGGATGCAGTCCGGTGCGGTGATCGTCAACACGTCCTCGGTGCAGGCGGGCGATCCGTCGGAGGACCTTGTCGACTACGCCATGACGCGCGCGGCCGTTCTGAACTTCACCAAGTCGATGGCGAAGCAGCTGGCCGGGAAGGGGATACGGGTCAATGCGATCGCGCCGGGCCCCTTCTGGACCCCGTTACAGGTCAGCGGCGGCGCGACGCCGGAGAAGCTGCGGAGCTTCGGCGCCGAGAGTCCGATGGGACGGCCAGGGCAACCGGCGGAGATCGCCGGGGCTTTCGTCGCGGCTGCGGATCCGGCGCTCAGCTATTCGACCGGGCAGGTCTTCGGCGCCACCGGAGGGGAGGGGCAGCCGGGCTGATCCGCACGAGGCGAGGCTGCCACAGATTTTAAGCGCGGGCTGGCCCTACGGCCGCGCTGTCAGGCCGCGTTAGACCCGGCCGGCGGGTCGGGCTCCAGCAGGCGGTTGACCGCACCTCGAAAGCCGCTAATGCGAAGCGGCTTCTGCATCGCCGCGTCGGCGCCGAACGTCAAGGCGATCCTGAGCAGACTGGCGGAGTCCAGAACGCCGCCGCTGGAGATCGCCAGGATCTTGGCGGTCGCGTTGCGCTTTCTCAGCGCCTGGATGGTTTCCAGGCCGTCGACGTTCGGCATGAGCATGTCGAGGATCACCAGATCGACCGGCAGGCGCTCCATCAGAGCCAGGGCCTGCGCCCCGTCCGCCGCCTCGAGGATCGCGTGGTTGTCGGCGCGCAACAATTCGGTGGCGATCGCCCGAACGGTCGGGTCGTCGTCCACTATGAGGATCAGAGCCATGGTTTCCCTCTCCTGCGCCATCATCGCCCGTGTGGGCGAATGATGTCCTAAGCGACATTCTTAACGCCCTGCTCGACCAGCTTCGACAGGGCGGCGGGGTCCATGGGGCGGTGGAAACGATAGCCCTGCAGGAAGTGGGCGCCGGCGACGCGGAGGAAGTCGGCCTGGGCCTGGGTCTCCACCCCCTCGCAGACCACCTTCATGCCCAGCGCCCGCCCGACGCCCGCGACCGCGTGGATGATGGCCGCAGAGCGCGTGTCGATGCAGCAGTCGTCGACGAAGCTCTTGTCAATCTTGAGGGTGTCGAACGGCAGGTCCCGAAGGGCGTGCAGACTGGTGAAGCCCGCGCCGAAATCGTCCAGCGCGACCGCGACCCCGACGGCCGAGAGCGCCGTCAGCCCCGAGCGCGCCTGATCGATCCTGAGCAGGGCCGTTTCGGTGACCTCGATCTGGAGGCGGTCCGGCCCCACGCCGCTGGCGGCGAGCGCCCCTTGCACGCGCGCGGCGAAGTCCGGCGACTGGAACTCGTCCGCGCCCGCATTGACCGAGACCCGGACGCCGGGCCACGCCTTCACGTCCTCGAGCGCGCGGGCGAGCACGAAATCGGTGAGGTCGGACAGGCGTCCGGCCGCCTCGAGCTCCGGAATGAAGGTTGTCGGCGGCATCCAGCCGCCCTCGCTGGTCCGCCACCGCGCCAAAGCCTCCACCTTGTGGGCGAAGCCTCCCCGCGGATCGCACAGGGGTTGATAGGCCACGGCGAGGCGGCCCTCCGCGAGGGCGGCGTCGAACGCCTCGACGATCGGGGGCAGGGGGGCGACCGCCGGACCGCCGTCGATCGCCGCCAGGGTCGCGGTCAGCACCTGGCGAAGCGCCGGGACGTCGCCGGCGACCGGATCGCCGCGCCGGGCCGCATGTTCCAGCCGACCGGCGGCTTCGGCGACGCCCTTGGCACCAAGGCTCAAACTCATCGACTTCAAGGCGTGCGCGGCGCGGCTGGCCGCCTCCATGTCGCCGCCGTCCGCCGCCGTCTGAAGCTCGTCCAAGCGGGCCGGAGCGTTCTCGCGATAGAGGCGCTCGATCCGGGCCACGAAGCTGTCCGCCCCCTCTGCGCCCATCGTCGCAAGTTCGGTCCGAACGGCGATGTCGAACAGCCCGTCCTCAGGGGCTGGAGCGGAGGGGGCAGGCGCCGGGGCGACGGCTTCCTGCCGCGCCCGGTCCGGCAGATGTTTCGCGAAGACGGCGGCCAAGTCCGACAGGGTGAAGGGCTTGTGGACCACGCCGTCCATCCCGGCGGATCGCCAGGCGTCCGCGGCCGCGCCGATGACATGGGCCGTCAGCGCATAGATCGGCGTCCGGGGTCGGCCGGCCTGCGTCTCTTCACGTCGAATGCGCCGCGCGGCTTCGAAGCCGTCGAGGCCGGGCATGGATCCGTCCATGAGGATCAGGTCGAAGGCGTGATCCGGTCCCGCACGCGCCACGGCCTCGAATCCGTCGACGGCGACCTCCACCGTCGCTCCCAGCCGTTCAAGCGTTTCGCACGCCACCTCCCGGTTCACGGCGGAATCGTCGACGACAAGAACGCGGACGCCGGGATAGCGCACGGCGCGGTCGCGGGTCGCACGGTCGGGGGTGAGCACCGGCCGGCGTCCCTGTCGGAAGGCGTCGAGAACGGCGACGAGGGAGGTCCGGGCGAGCGGACGGGTGAGGTCCTCCGGCCCGGCCAGGGCCGGCTGGCTGGAGAGCCGGACATCGCCGGGCCGGGCGGGCTCAGCGTCGCCGACGATGGCCGCCGCGCTGGCGGGAGCGCCGATGCCGACGCCGTTGAAATCGGCGACATAGGCCTCCACCGCGAGGCGGGTCATCGGACCGAGTTCGCCCAGGCCGATCTCGGCGCCTTCGAGATCCAGGATCGGCGCGGCGGCGGTGACGGGCAGCGGTGCGATGAAGGCGAAGCGCGAACCGACGGTCAGGGTGCTCGACACCGACCACCGGCCCCCCATCGCCTTGACCAGCCGGTCGCAGATCGCCAGGCCCAGACCGGTCCCGCCGTGCAGGCGCGTCGTGGACTGGTCGGCCTGGGTGAAGGCCTCGAAGAGCGTCGGCAGCGCCGCCTCTGGGATGCCGGGCCCCGTGTCCCGCACCTCGAAGCGCACATCGGGCCCCTCCCGGCGCAGTTCGATGAGGACCCCGCCCTCGGTGGTGAACTTGATCGCATTGTTCAGCAGGTTGGCGAGCACCTGGCGAATGCGCGCCGGATCGCCGACCAGGCCGTCGATTGTGGGATCGACATAGGTTGCGAGGTCCAGCCCCTTCTCGGCGGCGCGGGCGGCGAAGAGGTCCGCGACCCCTTCGACGACCTCGAGCGGATGAAAGGAGACGGCCTCCAGATCCAGCTTGCCGGCTTCCACCTTCGAAAAGTCGAGGATGTCGTTGATGACACTGAGCAGGGCCCGGCCCGACGCCGCGATGACCTGGGCGTAGCGACGCTCGCGCGCAGGCAGCTCGCCCTGGTCGAGGAGGTCGCCGAGCGCGAGGATGCCGTTGAGCGGGGTGCGAATCTCGTGGCTCATGACCGCCAGGAAGTCGGATTTGGCCGCGTTCGCGGCCTCGGCCGCGACCTTGGCGTCCGCGAGTTCGGCCGTTCGGCGTTCGACCTTCTGTTCCAGCGTGCGGACGTGCTCGGCCAACTGGGCGTCACGGGACTGGATGCCCAGCATCATGTCGTTCAGGCCGGCCACGAGGTCCCCGACCTCGCCGTCCGCGGGGATGTCCTCCACAAGGGCGTAGGTCTGAGTGCGGCGAATGAGGCGCACGCGCGCTGCAAGCGCCGTGATCGGATCGCTGACGGCGCGGGCGAGGCGCAGCGCCACGATCAGGCCGACCGCCAAGGCCCCCAGGGCGCCGAGCACCGTGGGAGCCGCCGCGTCCAGGATCCGACCGCGCAACTGCGGGGTCTCCGCGAATAGGGTCAGACTTCCGACCCGGCGCCCCTCGTACAGGATCGGGACGGCCACCTCCATCGAGCCGGTCGTCAGGGTGCGCCAGAGACCCGGCGTCTGCGCGGAGTCGATGCGAACGTCCGAGAGGAGGCGCGCGCCGGCGCCCGTTTCGGCCAGGACCTCCCCGGACGCGCCCTCGATCCGGGCATAGTTGAGGCTGGGCATCTGCGCGATCGCGCGCACCGCCGCAAAGGCGCCGGACCGGTCTTGCTGCGCGACGGCCTCGCCGGAGAAGGAGGCGATCACACGCGCGGTCTGGGTCAGCCGTTCTGTCTCCAGGCGCGCCTGTTGTGTCACCTCCAGCCAGGCGGTGACGGCGGTGGTCGCCACGAAGGCGGACGCCAGCGCCGCGACCACGAGGAGGACGAGCTTCGCCGCAAGGGATTTTTGTCGCACCGACTACGGCCCTCCAGAATTATTACCGAAGATACCGAGTGTTAATGACCCCGAGCTTAATGCTTCCGCCTTGATTGGTGGCGAACCCACGGGTTTTGGAGCGGGCCGTGGCGGATTTTCACTATGTCCTTGATGACGCGGCGCGACTGCTTTTCGTGGATGACGACCCCATCCTGAGAGAGTTCGCCAAGGTCAATCTGGCGACCGCGACGACGTCCGTCGACACGGCCGAGGACGGGGCGCAGGCGCTCGAGATGCTCGGCGTCCAATCCTATGATCTGGTCGTGTCGGACCTGGAGATGCCGCATCTGGACGGGTTCGGCCTCCTCGAGCGGCTCCGCGCTTCAGCGGCGACGCGCCATCTTCCGGTCGTCGTCGCTACGGGGCGCGAGGACGTTCTCGCCATCGATCGCGCCTTCGCCTGCGGCGCCACCTCCTTCGTGGTCAAACCCCTGCACTGGCGGCTTCTGAGCTACCAGCTTCGCTTCGTGCTCCGATCGGCGCGCGGCGAGGCGGCGCTGCGGCGGGCGGCGTCTGCGGCTGCCGCGGCGTGACGGGGCTTCGCGCTCTACTTGGCCGACTGGCCCGCTTCCGGCGGGCGGACAGCGGCATGATCGCGCTGAAGTTCGCCCTTGCGGCCCCCACCCTGTGTCTCGTGGTCGCCGGGGCGATCGATCTCATGGCGGTCAGCGCCGCCCGCAGCCGGCTGCAAGACGTGGCCGATTCGGCGGCGCTCGCCGGCGCGCGCGAACTGGGGCTGGCGGTCTCCGACGACGCGGCCATGGAGCGCGCGGGCGTATTCGTGGACGACGCGGTCGCCCGCTGGAGCCAACGTCCCGAGATCACGCGGCAGATCTCGGTCGAGGAGGTGGACGAACAACGGGTCCTCGTTGTGAAGCTGCATGGAAACCGCGTGTCCTTCTTCGTCAATCTCCTGCCGCCGGGCGGCTGGAATTTCGACGTGGTGTCGCGCGCCACCGCCGTCGGGCGCACCCCCCTCTGCGTCCTGGGCATCGGCGACGGGGGCCAGACCGTGATCGCGGTTTCCGACAGCAGCCGCCTCAGCGCGCCGCACTGCATGGTCCACTCCAACCGCGACATCGTCGCCAGCGGAAGCATCGCCGCGGGCGCCGTTCAGGCGGTGACGGGCGCCACAGGCATCATCTCGCCCAAGGCCGGGGTCGGCGCCGCGCCGATCGAGGATCCCTTCAAGACCATGGCCCTGAACGAGTCGCAGCCGTGCAGCGGGACGCCCTCGGTCGAAGTGGTCGACACGGGCGTGATCTACGCCAACCCTGGCGTCCACTGCGGCGGCTACAAGCTGAAGGGAACCGCGCGACTGGTGCTGAGACCGGGGGAGCACTGGTTCCTTGGCGGTCATCTCGAGCTCAGCGACTCCGCCGTCGTCGAAGGCGACGACGTGGTGCTGCTGTTCGACAAGCAGTCAAAGTTCGATTTCAAGAACCAGTCCGTCGTTCGGCTTACCGGGCGACGCAGCGGCGCCCTGGCGGGCCTCGTCATCGTGGCGACGCGAGGCAACACCCAGCGCTTCATCATCTCGAGCGACAATGCGGAGACCCTGCTGGGCGTGATCTATGTGCCGGAGGCGGCCCTCGTGGTGGAGGGCAAGGCCGACGTCGCCCGGGATAGCGCCTGGACCGTGGTGGTCGCCCGCTGGCTGGAACTGAAGGGGTCCGCCTCGCTCGTCATCAACGCCAACTATGAGACCTCCAACGTCCCTGTGCCCTCAGGCGTCGGCCCGAACGCCGGCGGCACGCGTCTTCTGAGATAAGGATCGCCATGACCGCGCCGAACAGCCCGTCCAGCTCATCGCCGGCGCCCGACGTCTCGGATCGCCGCCAGCCCCGCGAGCGGCGGGGCAAGGACCGGCGCAAGCCCGGGGGGCGGATCAACAAACAGGCCCCCCGCCGTTCCCTGATGAAGGTGATCGGGGCCTATGCGACCCTTTGGTCGTTCGGCATACTGTCCGTCCTGTTCTCCGCGAGCGAGGTGGCGGGGCTGAGGGTGCCAACGCCTGCGGCGGCCTTCTTCGTGGCGCTCTCGATGTTCTCCTGCCTCGTGCTGATGCTCGGCAGCCTCGAGCAACGGATGATCGAGATTCGCCTCGAGCTGATGATGACCAACGGGGGGATGCGGCGGGCCGACCGGCGAGGAGGCGATCGCAGAGCGGGCGACGGCGCAAGCGAGCGGCGCGAGGCTGCGCCGCCGCCGGACGGTGAGTAGATCGATGCGCTGACGTAGGCCGACGGGCCTGCCTTCCGCCAGGCGCAGGCGCAGGTCGGTGAACTGACGCCCTTTTGAGGGCAGCCTTGCCGACAGCTGCCTTTGACTCAACAGAGACTTCGGAGCGTTCGCTTTGAAGCGGGTTCCGCCGACCGAAGGCGGCGCTCAGCCATGTCTGGGAACGTCTGGGGCGTAAACACGTGGCGCGAAACTTCGCGGGCGCGTGATTGCGACAGGTCGGCGGCGAGTCTAGTCATGGTGCGATCAGCGAGGCTGAATGGTCGAAATCCGCTCCCTGTCCGCCGCCTGCGCCGAAAGGCGTCAGAACTCCGTCTGCTCGGGCTGTGGCGCGCGGGCGTTCAGCGTGTGCGACAGCTTGCTGCCCGAAGACCTGGCGCGGCTGGACGCCATCGCGGAGCGGATGTCGCTGGCGGCGGGCGACGTCCTGGCCCGCGAAGGCGATCGCGCGGTGAGCGTGTTCAACATCACGTCCGGGGCGGTGCGGGTCTATAAACTCCTGTCGGACGGCCGACGCCAGATTACCGGGTTCCTGTTCGCGGGCGACTTCATCGGCTTGGCCGCGGGCGCGTCCTATGCCTTTTCCGCCGAAGCGATCGAGGACACCACCCTGTGTCGGTTCCGCGCGGTCGAGTATCACGCGCTGGCGCGCGAAAAGCCGATCCTGGAAGCGGCGCTGCTGGATCGGGCGATGCATGAACTGACCGCGGCCCAGGGCCAGATGCTGTTGTTGGGACGCAAGACCGCGCGAGAGCGTCTCGCCAGCTTCCTGGTGACGATGGTGGAGCGCGACCCTCTGCGACCGTCGGCGGAAAACGTGGTGCGGTTGCCGATGACGCGATCAGAGATCGCCGATTACCTTGGCCTGACCATCGAGACCGTCAGTCGGGAGTTGAGCAAGCTGAAGGCGGCCGGCGTCATCCACGCCCTGTCGCTGCACGGACTCCGGATCGAACGGCCTGATCGGCTGCGGGCCCTGGCCGACGGCGAGCGTTAGGCGGGGACGACAGCTGCACGCGGCCTGTGTCGTCCAGGCCGTGCACGCGCACCGATCGCTGGCACAGGGCCATGGGCGGCGCGCGGTGGCTGACCAGGATCAGGCCCTGACCTCTCAAGACCAAGCGACGTTGCAGCGTCTCCAGCACGCGGGCTTCGGTCGCGGCGTCCAGGCCTTCGGTGGGTTCGTCCAGCACGAGCCAGGGGGCGTCGCGCAGATAGGCGCGGGCCAGGCCCAGGCGGCGCCGTTCGCCGCCCGACAGCCGTTCGCCGTTCGGGCCGAGGGGGGTGTCCAGCCCCATCGGCTCGGCGCGGATCCGATCCCCCAGAGCCGCGTCGTCCAGCGCTTCCCACAAGGCGTCATCGTCGGCAGGGCCGGCGAGCAGCAGGTTTTCGCGCACCGAGCCGTTCAACAGCCGAACGTCCTGCGCCGCGTAGGCGAACAGGGCGCGGCGCTCCTCTGGCGCGATGTCGGCGGCGTCTGCGCCGCCCAGACGCATCTCGCCGGCGATGGGCGTCTGGAGGCCGATCAGGCGTTCGATCAGGGTGGTCTTGCCCGCGCCGGACGGCCCGAACAGGCCGAGGCGGAACGGCGGCGGCATTTCGGGTTGGCCGTCGATGATCAGGCCGGCGCCATTGGGTTTCCGCGTGGCGCCGACGTGAAGTGCGGGGACGGCGGCCTCAAGGCGGACCAGGGCCTGGGCGGCGGCGCCGTTCTGATGCAGGGCCGCGACAAGACCGCCGGCCGATTCTACGCCCATGACCGCCGCCAGGCCCGCCAGGGCGATCATCGGCAGGTCGGCGCCGAATGCGGCGGGGATGACCACGCCGACAGCCACGGCGGTCGCGAACGTCTGCCACGCGGCCATCCATCCTCCGGCCTGAGTCAGCGCCATCTGCGTCCGATCGTGGTCGGCGGCGACCCGTGCGACCTGAAGGGCGGCCCAGTCGTTCAGGCCATAGGCCTTGAGTTCGGGGGCGGCGGCTTCGAGAGCGGCGAGGCGGTCCTTGAGCAGACCGACGCCGATCTGCGCGGCGCGGCCCGCAGGATCGGCCAGCCGCCGCGCGATGACGAGGCCGCCGAAGCAGGCCAGGCCCATCGCGAGCAGCAAGGCGAGGCCGGCAAGCGGCGAGGCGAGGCTCGCCATCAGCACGGCGGCGGTCGCTCCGGCAGCCAGGCTCCACGCCGCCGAGCGGCGCACGAAAAGGGTCTGAACCGCATCCACGTCCTGGACCAGGCGGGCGGAGACCTCGCCGGATGAAAGGCTGAGGGCGCCTTCGACCGGGCTGGCGGCGATGGCGTCGAACAGTTGAGGACGCAGGCGGGCCAGGGCCTTCAACGCCGCCTCGTGGCCGGCGACGCGCTCGACATAACGCCCGCCCGTTCGCAGGATGGCGAGCAGTCGGATAATGGCGCTGGGCATCATGTAGTTGAAGCTCTGGGCCGCCGCCGCGCCCGCGGCTCCGGCGAAAGCCGCCCCGGTGATGAACCATCCCGACAGACCCAGCAGGCAGACGGCCGAGACGGACACGACAGCGCCACCCGCCGCCGCCAGGCGAAGCCGGGCGCGCTGGGCGCGAGCCTGGGCGGCGATCAGGCCGGTTATCCGGGGCAGGGCGTTCACAGCCGCACCACGCGGTCGGCCAGGGCGGCGACCGCCGGGGAGTGGGTGGCGATCAGAGTGGTGCGGCCGCGGGCGGCCCGACGGATGACGTCGAGCATCGCGCGCTCGGCGGCGGGGTCCAGATTGGCTGTGGGCTCGTCCAGCAGCAGGATCGGCGCGGGCTTCAGCACAGCGCGCGCCAAGCCGAGCCGTCGGCGCTCGCCGCCCGACAGTCCGCCGCCGCGCTCGTCGATAGGCCGGTTAAGGTCGCCCGAAAGACCCGCGGTGCGCGCGGCCAGGGCGATGCGGCCGGGACAGGCGGTGCGGTCGGCCAGGGCGATATTCTGGGCCAGTGTTCCGGGCACGACGATCGGGTGCTGGCTGGCCCAGGCGACGCGCCCCGCGATGTCGCCGCAAAGGCTGAGCCTCTGCTCGCCGATTTGGATGTCGCCGCGTGTCAGGGGCGCGAGGCCGAGCAACAGATGCAGCAGGCTGGACTTGCCCGCGCCGCTGGCGCCCATCAGGGCGACGGTCTGGCCGGGCATGACATCCAGGCAGAAGGCGTCGATCACCGGCGCCGCGTCTTCATAGGCGATGGCGACGTCGCGGAAATGCAGGGCGGGGCTCGAATCGCCAAGGCGCGCACGCATGGCGGGGCGCGCGTCTGGCACGATCATGGACGGGACGGCGGCCTCTGCGGCCTGGCGGTCATGGTAGGCGGCGGCGAGGCGGCGCAGGGGCGCATAGACTTCGGGCGCCAGGGCCAGGACGAAGAAGGCGCGCGACAGGTCCAGCGTCTCGGGCGCCGGGAAGGGCAGCAGCCGCAGCAGGTTGAATCCGCAGTAGACGGCGATCAGGGCGACCGACAGGGCCGAGAAGAACTCCAGCACGCCTGACGACAGGAAGGCGATGCGCATGACGCGGGCGGTGCGGCGCTCCAGCTCCTCCGATGCCTGGGCGATCTGGGCGGTGGTGCGATCCACGGCGCCGTAGGCGAGGATGGCGGGCAGCGTGCGGATGCGGTCGATGAACAGGCCGGACAGGCGCTCCAGGGCTTGGAACTGACGCCGGCTCTCTCCGGCGGCGGCCGTGCCTGCCAGCGCCATGCCGGCGATGAAGGGGACCAGGGTGAACAGCAGGACGCCCGCCGACACCGGGCTGGCGAGGGCGGTGGCGGCGATGATCAGCAGCGGCGAGACGCCGGCGGCGAGGCGCAGGGGCGCAAACCGCGAATAATAGCCGTCCAACGCCGCGACGCCCTCGACCAGCGCCGTCAGCCGGTTGCCGGATCGCCGTCCTCGTCCGAACAGGTCCGACAGCAGGCGGCTTCGCACATCGGTCTTGACCGCGCAGCCCAGGCGCGCGCCGACGATCACGGCGGCCTGACCGATCAGGCCGCGTCCGACCAGGCTGAGCACGGCCAAGGCCAGCCACGGGGCCGCGGCTGCGGGCGAGACGGTCAGGTTGGAGATCGTCAGGGCCAGGCCGGCCGCGAAGCCGATGGCCGAAACCACGTCGGCGACCGTCAACAGACCGGCCAGCAGCGTCAGCCGGCGCCAGGGGCGGGCGGTCTGCTTGAGCCAGGCGGCCGCTGAGACGGGAGCGATCGGCACGGCGGTCATGGGCGGACTCCAGCACCCGGCCAAGACCGCGCGCCACTAGACAAAACGTCGTTGGACGAAACGTCCAAGGACCAAGCGTCCAATAGGGGCGGGGGATCGGGGACGCTTTGATCGAGATCAAGGCGGCCATCCCGCCCAGCTTCTACGGCCGGGCAAACTTCGGTCGTCCAGACCGAGTGCTCGGAGCAACGCCATGATCGACCTCGCGGTCGTCGACCTGTCCCGGCTGCAGTTCGCGCTGACGGCCCTTTACCATTTCCTGTTCGTGCCCCTGACCCTGGGGTTGTCATTCATGCTGGTCATCATGGAGTCGATCTATGTGATGACCCGCCGCCCGATCTGGCGAACCATCACCCGCTTCTGGGGCGTGCTGTTCGGCATCAACTTCGTGCTGGGCGTCGCGACCGGGATCACCATGGAGTTCCAGTTCGGCATGAACTGGAGCTACTACAGCCATTACGTCGGCGACATCTTCGGCGCGCCGCTGGCCATCGAAGGGCTGATGGCCTTCTTCCTGGAGGCGACCTTCGTCGGGTTGATGTTCTTCGGCTGGGACAAGCTGAAGCCGAGCGCCCACCTGTTCGTCACCTTCATGGTCGCGCTGGGCACCAATCTGTCGGCCCTGTGGATCCTGATCGCCAACGGCTGGATGCAGAACCCGGTCGGCGCCGCCTTCAACCCCGACACCATGCGGATGGAGGTCACCGACTTCATGGCGGTGCTGTTCAACCCGGTGGCCCAGGCCAAGTTCGTTCATACCGTTTCGGCCGGCTACGTCTGCGCCGCGGTCTTCGTGCTGGGCGTGTCCGCCTTCTATCTGCTGCGCGGGAAACATGTCGGCTTCGCCAAGCGGTCGATGACCGTGGCCTCGGCCTTCGGCCTGGCGGCGTCGCTGTCGGTCGTGGTGCTGGGCGACCAGTCCGGCTATGCCCTGACCGATAACCAGAAGATGAAGCTCGCCGCGCTGGAAGCCATGTGGCGCACCGAGCCCGCGCCGGCCGGCCTGACGCTGATCGGCGTCCCCAGCATGAAGGATCGCGAGACCCACTACGGCGTCCATGTGCCGTGGATCATGGGGCTGATCGCCACCCGCACCATCGACAAGCCGGTCGAAGGCATCTTCGAACTGGTCGCCACGGCCGAGACGCGCATCGAATCCGGCGTCATTGCCTACGACGCGCTGGAGAGGGTCAAGGCCAACCCCGCCGATCCCGTGGCGCGGGGTCTTTTCGAGGCTCACCGTCGCGACCTGGGGTATGGGCTTCTGCTGAAGCGTCACGTCGCCGATCCGCGTATGGCCTCGCCCGAGCTGATCAAACAGACCGCGTGGGACACGGTGCCGAACGTCCCGGCCCTGTTCTGGAGCTTCCGCATCATGGCGGGCGTGGGCCTGTTCATGATCGCCCTGTTCGGCACGGCCTTCGTCCTGTGCACGATGCGCAAACACGAGACCCGCTGGCTTCTGCGCATCGCGGTCCTGGCCATCCCCCTGCCGTGGGTCGCCATGGAGTTCGGCTGGATACTGGCCGAGTTCGGGCGTCAGCCCTGGGCGGTGGAGGGCGTGCTCCCGACCTTCCTGGGCGCCTCGTCCCTGACCGTGCCGCAGCTGTGGGCCACCATCGTCGGCTTCACCCTGCTGTACGGCGCCCTGGCCGTGGTCGAGGTGCGGTTGATGCTTCACGCCATCAAGAAGGGGCCGTTCCACGAGCAGGAGACGTTCGGCGAAGCCGCCCCGCAAGCGCAGGCCCAGTTCGTTCCCGCGCCAGCCGTGGCTTGACCCAGATTTCCTAAGGACATCCGACAATGGACCTTCCCCTCGACTTCGCCACCCTGCGCCTGATCTGGTGGGGCCTGCTGGGCGTGCTTCTGATCGCCTTCGCCCTGACCGACGGGTTCGACCTGGGGGTCGGCGCCCTTCTGCCCTTCGTCGCCAAGACCGATGAGGAGCGCCGCATGGTGATCAACACCGTCGGCGCCACCTGGGAAGGCAACCAGGTGTGGTTCATCCTGGGCGGCGGCGCGATCTTCGCCGCCTGGCCCTTCGTCTATGCGGTCAGTTTCTCGGGCTTCTACCTGGCCATGTTTCTGGTGCTGTCCGCGCTGATCCTGCGGCCGGTGTCGTTCAAATACCGCTCCAAGCGGGCGTCGCCCAAGTGGAAGGCGTTCTGGGACTGGTGCCTGTTCGTCGGCGGCTTCGTTCCGGCCCTGGTTTTCGGGGTGGCGGTCGGCAATGTCCTGTTGGGCGCGCCCTTCCATCTCGATAGCGATCTTCGATCCTTCTACGACGGCAGCCTGCTGGGCCTGTTCACCCCCTTCAGCCTGATCGCCGGCCTGCTGTCGGTCGCCATGCTGGTGCTGCACGGGGGAGCCTGGCTCTCGGTCAAGGCGGAGCGCGGGCCGGTGCTGGAGCGCGCGCGTCTGATCGGCACGGTCGCCGGCGTCCTGGCCCTGCTTCTGTTCGCGGCGGGGGGGCTTTATGTCGCCTATGGCGGGCTGGGTTATCGGATCACCGGCGCGCTGGACGTCAACGGCTTCTCCAACCCGTTGCGGACGACCGTTCAGGCCGCGCCCGGCGCGTGGCTGGACAACTACGGTCGCTATCCCTGGATGATGGTCGCCCCGGCGCTCGGTTTCCTCGGCGCCCTGGTCGGTCTGATCGGGATGTGGCGGCGGTCGGCGCCGCTGGCCTTCGGCGGGTCGTCGGCGTCCGCTGTCGGGATCATCTCGACCGTCGGCCTGTCGATGTTTCCCTTCATCCTGCCAAGCACGGTCAATCCGCAGTCCAGCCTGACGGTGTGGAACGCCTCGTCCAGCCATCTGACCCTGTTCATCATGCTGATCGTGACGGTGATCTTCCTGCCGCTGGTTCTGGCCTACACCGGCTGGGTCTACAGCGTGCTCTGGGGCCGCACCTCGACCGCCGCCCTCAAGACCAACCCCGACCTTTACTGAGCCATAGGAGCCGAAAGCGATGTGGTATTTCTCTTGGATCCTGGGCCTGGGTCTGGCGGTGGGCTTCGGCGTGCTGAACGGGCTGTGGCACGAGTTCCACCTGTTCGACGAGGGCGATGCCGGCCTGTCGGTCGATGCGTCGAAAGAGGGCGATGTTCCCCTCTAGCCCCAGTCGTGCCGCCGTGCGCCGCCTCATCGACCGTTACGACGTCCATGCGCCGCGCTACACCTCCTATCCGACGGCGGCGCAGTTCACGCCCGCCGTCGGGCCGGCCGACTGGGCCGCCTGGCTGAAGCGCACGCCGCGCGATGCGGCGGTTTCGCTCTATCTGCATTTTCCGTTCTGCAAGCGGCTGTGCTGGTACTGCGGCTGCAACACGCGGGCGGTGAACCGGGCCGGCGTCGTCTCCACCTATGTGGATCTGCTGCTGCAGGAGGCCGATCTGGTTCTGGCCCATATCGGTCGTTCGGTCCGTGTGGGTTCGATCCATCTGGGCGGCGGCACGCCCAATATGCTGTCGCCGGATGACCTGGAGCGACTCTTCGCGGGGCTTTCGGCTCGGTTCGACCTGCGCGACTGTTTCGAGATCGCCGCCGAGCTGGACCCCGAGGTTCTGACATCGGAGTGGGTCGAAGCCGCCGGGCGGGTCGGCCTGAACCGCGCCAGCCTGGGGGTTCAGGACCTGTCGCCGCGCGTCCAGGCGGCGGTGAACCGGCCCGAAAGCTTCGAGACCATCCGCTGGGCGGCCGAGGCCTTGCGAGGGCAGGGCGTGACCTCGCTCAATCTGGACCTGATGTACGGCCTGCCGCTCCAGACGGTCGAGCATGTCGTCACCACCCTGGGCCGGGTGACGACGCTGAAGCCCGATCGGATCGCCCTGTTCGGCTATGCTCATGTGCCGTGGATGAAGCCGCATCAGAGGCTGATCAACGACGCCGACCTGCCCGACGCCGAGGCGCGCTTTATCCAGAGCCAGGCCGCGGCGCGCTATCTGACCGGCAAGGGCTGGCAGACCGTCGGGCTGGATCATTTCGCCCTGCCGCACGATGGGCTGGCGGCGGCGGATCGCTCCGGGCGGCTGCATCGCAACTTCCAGGGCTACACCACCGATGCGGCCGAGGTGCTGATCGGCCTGGGCGCTTCTTCGATCAGCCGCACGCCACAGGGCTTCGTCCAGAACCACGTGCAGGAACGCGACTGGCGCCAGGCGGTGGGCGCCGGAGATCTGCCGGTCGCTCGAGGCGTCGCCCTGACCGAGCAGGCCGCCTTCGTGGGGGAGATCATCGAGCGGTTGATGTGTGACTTCGTCGTCGATGTCGCGCGGATCGCGCGTCGTCGCGGCCGCGACCTGTCCGAGGTCGCCGGCGCCTGGTCCCGGCTGGAGCGGTTTGCAGCGGATGGCCTGGTCTGTCTGGACGGGACGGTGGTCGCGGTGACGACGCTGGGCAAGCCCTTTGTGCGGGCGGTGTGCGCCGCGTTCGATCCCGACGCCGCCGATATCCAGCAACGGCACGCGCGGGTGGTCTGACTGGACAGATTGTCCATGCCCGTCCTGCTTTGCGCTGGATCAAGGGCGGCGCCCGCGGCGTGGCGCATCACGCCTCCCAGACGCCTTCAGAAGGTCGCAAGAGGCGGCCGGGGCGTCGGGGACGAGAAGATGAAGACCAAGATCCTGTTTCTTGCCGCCGTCGCATTGGCCGCCGTCGCTGCGCCGACCTTGGCTGCGGCCCAGAGCGCGAGCGTGGCCTCCGTCGCGTGGGAGGCGCCCCGGAAGGGTGACTTCCTGCTGACGGGCCGTATCACGGACGTGTTTTCCCAAGCCGACGACGCCATCGTCACCGCCGCCGGCGCCGATTCCGGCCTGAAGGTGGATGTCGGCGACAGCATCATGCCAACCCTGGGCTTCACCTATTTCCTGACCGACCACCTGGCGGTCGAGGCGATCCTGGGGACGACCCGGCACGAGATCCGCGCCCAGGGCGGGTCAACCGATGTGGCCGTGCACGAGACCTGGGTCCTGCCGCCGGTCGTGACCCTGCAATATCGCCCCCTGACCCAGGGCCGCGTCAGCCCCTATGTCGGGGCCGGGGTGAATTACATGCTGTTCTATGACGGCAAGGACAGGAACAGCTTCAAGGTCGATCTTGAGGATGGCTTTGGCTACGCCCTGCAGGCGGGCGCCGACATCGGCGTCCAGGGGCGCTGGAGCGTGAACCTGGACGTCAAGAAGGTCTGGTTCAACACCGAGGCCAGCGTCAATGACGGCGCCCTGAAGTCCAGTGTCGACCTTGATCCCTGGGTGGCGTCGGTGGGGGTGAGCCGCAAATTCTAGGCGGTCAGCGCCGACGGCGGGGGACGTCTGCTTGTGGTGTGGACGCAAAATCCGCTGTCGGCGCAGCCGGTCTCCCGGGACGATGCCCGGATCACGGCGAGATTACGCCGAATTCACGCGTCAGGCCGCATCCGAACAGCTCAAGTCGAGCCTCTGACGGGAAAGTCCTGGAGACCTCATGAAATCCCGCCTTTTCGCCGCCGCCCTGACGCTTGTCGCCGTCGCCTCGCCAACCCTCGCCCAGGCCCAAAGGGCGCCGCAGCCGGTGGTGCTGGTGCGCGCCGGAAATCTGTTCGACTCGGAGGCCGGCCGCATGGTCGGGCCGCGTGACATCCTGATCCGGGGCGAGCGGATCGCAGAGGTCGGAGAGGCGCTGGCGACGCCGGAGGGGGCGACGACCATCGATCTGCGTCGTTGCTCGGTGATCCCCGGGCTGATCGACGCCCATACCCACCTGCTGCTTGAGCAGAAAGGCGGCGAGGGCCTGTCGGACGTCGCCGCGCGCGATCACGTCGTGCAAGGCGACGTCTATCGCGCCCTGACCGCGGCCGGCCGCGCGCGCGAGTATGTGGAGGCCGGATTCACGACCGTGCGCGACCTCGGCAACTCGGGCCGGTTCCTGGACCTGGTCCTCGAGCGGGCGATAGACGACGGGCGGCTCGTCGGGCCGCGCATCTATGCGTCGGGTCCCGGGCTGGCGCCGGCGGGCGGCCAGATGGAGCCCATGCCCAATGATCCTCACGATCTGGTCAATGGCGAGTACCGCATCGTGACCGGGGTGGAGGACGCCCGCGCCGCCGTCCGCGAGGCGATCGCCCGCGGGGCGGAAGTCATCAAGATGTATCCGGAGGCCACGCCCCAGCGCACCCGCCTGTCGGTCGAGGAGATCAGGGCCATCGTCAGCGAAGCGAGCCGGCACGGCGTTCCCGTCGCCGCCCACGCCACCAGCGACGCCTCGATCCGTGAAGCCGTCGAGGCCGGCGTCACCTCCATCGAGCACGCCTACGACGTCTCGGACGAAACCCTCCAGCTGATGGCGCGCAAGGGCGTCTGGCTGGCGCCGACCGATCCGTCGTTGGAGATGGCGCTGGAGTTCACCCGCAGCTGGCCGCAGCAGCCCCCGCGCGAAGAGGTCGAAGGCCACCTGCAGGGCGGCCGAGACCGCCTGATGCGGGCCCGCCGCGCGGGCGTCCGGATTGCGCTAGGATCCGACCTCTACTTTCCCTATGGGCCGGGCCGTGGGGCCGGATCGCGGGCGACCCTGGACGGCTATGTCGAGGCGGGGCTGACGCCGACCCAGGCGCTGCAATCGGCGACGTGGGAGGCGGGCCGGCTGCTGGGCGACGACGGGCTGGGCGTCGTTCGACCGCGCGCCTTCGCCGATCTCGTCGCCGTCGAGGGCGATCCGACCGAGGGGCTCTCGCCTCTGCGAGCTCCGCGCACAGTGATCAAGGGCGGACGCGTCGTTGCGGGGGAAATCGACGCCTGTGCACTCGACTGAACCAGGACGCTGAAGCGTGACGCGAGGCCCCAGAGGAGCAAGCCGTCGGCGCCCGCACCGTTCGGATCAGGGCGACAGGCGAGGGGATGCCAGGCCGGTGTTCCAGTTCCAGGGCTGGTCGCCCGCAGCGCGACGGCGCTGGACGGCGGCTTCGTGCAGTTCGAACATGCCGGGAAGTAGGTCCGCGCCCGGCACGGGGGCGTCTTCGAAGTGCATGAAGGCGCCCTGGTCGCCATAGGGCACCCAGGCCGGCGAAGCGGCGCCGCCGGGCTGGCCGTCGCGGACGAAGCCGGTCCAGTAGGCGACTATCGCATCGCTGAGCCGCGTCTCCGCGGACGTCTCCGGGATCGCGGGCCAGCGGGGCGGCGTCCGCTTCAGATTGCCGAACATGTAGGGCAGTTCGCTGGCGTGGAAGGCGTGGAGCCCGGACGTGTCCGCAGCGGGATAGCCGTGGTCGAACAGATACAGGAACGAGGGCTGGCCGGCGGCGGTCTGGGACCGGACCAGGCGCTCGGAGGTCCAGCCGTAAAGGCCGTCGCGGCTGGCGGCGAGGATGCTTTCCCCCATGTCCGAGGACGGATAGAGACGCAGGAATTCGTCGGCCAGATCGCCGTACCGGTCGCGGATCGTGCGTTCATAGTCGGCGACGCTGCTCGGCACGGGCGGCGCCAGCATGCGCAGGGATCGGATCTCGCCGCTGTTGAAGCCGGCGAGCACGGGAACCTTGGCCTGCTCGCCCCGGTCGAACACTTCGACGATCTGTCGTGGGAGGACCACGCCGTCGACGACGCCGAAGCTGGCGAAGCCGCCCCGCGCGGCGCGATCCGTCAGGTCCTGGGGATCCAGGCCGCGCAGCACGCGCAGGCTGGGCGCCTGCAGCGTGCGGGCCAGGGCGACGCCCGCCGCCTCCGCCGCAGGCGCGCCGTGCCGCGCCTGCTTCAGCTCGGGCGTGGAGATCATGTAGGCGCTCTGGGCGATGGCCCGGTCGAAGAGGCCCCGGGCGAGCGGCGAGCTCATCAGATACAGCACGCTGAGGCCGCCCGCGGACTCGCCGGCGATGGTGACCTTGTCCGGGTCGCCGCCGAAACTGGCGATGTTGCGCTTGATCCATTCCAGCGCGGCGACCTGATCCAGCAGGCCGTAATTGCCGGAAACGTTCGCCGGACTTTCGGCGCTGAGGTCGGGATGGGACAGCCAGCCAAGGACGCCGAGGCGGTAGTTGATCGACACCACCACCACGCCTTCCCGCGCCAGTCGGGCGCCGTCGTAGAGCGTCTCCTTGCTGGAGCCGGTCACCAGGGCGCCGCCGTGGATCCAAACCATGACCGGCGCCTTGCCGGCGAGGTCCGGGGTCCAGACGTTGAGGGTCAGACAGTCCTCGCTGGTTCGGCCGAGGTCGGCGGAATAGATCGACTGGACGAGGGGCGTCGGCTGGATGCAGGCGGGGCCGAACTGGGCCGCGTCGCGGACGCCGGTCCAGACGGGGGCGGGGGCGGGCGGGCGCCAGCGCATCTGACCGACGGGCGGGGCGGCGTAGGGTATGCCCTTGAAGCTGGCGATCTCGCCTTCGGCCAAGCCGCGAACGGCGCCGGCCGGGGCGGTCACGACGGGAGACGACGATGCAGCGGCCGCGCTGGCGAGCAGGGTCAGGGCGGCTCCGGCGCCGAGCAGTTTGGCGATCATCGAACAGTCTCCGCTCTCGAGGTGTCGCGGCCCAGCACGCGGGCCAGCCACAGAAAGAGGCCGATGGCGGCCAGATAGACGGGGATCAGGGTGTAGAGCGCGATCTGCAGCGAGTTGTCCGGGTGCGTCGCGCGGAAAAAGTCGCTGGCGGCGCCGACATAGGTCGGCCCCACGCCCATGCCGATGAAGTTCATCACCAGCAGCAGCAGGGCGCCGGCCATGACGCGCTGGTTCGGCCTGACCTCTTCCTGCACCAGCGCCACCGAGGACGACAGGTAGAAGTAGTTCAGGAAGTTCGGCCCCAGCATGAGGGCCAGCGCCAGCGGCCACGACGGGGCCCAGACGAAGGCGATGTAGAACGGCAGGGCCAGGGCCAGCGACATCGCCGGCAGCAGGGCGTAGGCCTTCTTCGACCGCCGGGTGTAGCGGTCGATCAGCCAGCCCGAGGCGAAGATGCCGCCGCCCATGCCGACGGCCACGACCAGGGCGTACCACAGGGCCACGTCGTTCAGGGTCATGCCCTTCTCGCGCATCAGGAACAGCACGGCGAAGTTGCCCAGGCCGTAGGTGACGATCTGGGTCACGCCGCTGCCCAGCGCGGCCAGCACCAGCGTGGGGGTGGAGAAGAACATCTTCACCGTGGCCCAGAAGCCGGCACGGGCGGGCGCGGCGGAAGCGGCGCCGGTGGCGGCCTTGTCCAAGCCGCCGCGCCGGGGCTCCTTGACCAGGAAAGGCGTGACCGCGGCGACGATCAGGCCGACGACGCCTATGGCGATGAAGGCGTCGCGCCAGCTGAAGGCGGCGGCCACCGAGGCGCCGAAGGCGATGCCCAGGGCGGCGCCGACAGGCGGGCCGAGGTTGTAGATCCCCAGCGCCATGCCGCGACGGCCGGGCGGAAAGTAGTCGGTGATGATGGCGTAGGACGGGGGCACGCCGCCCGCCTCGCCGAAGCCCACGGTCATGCGCGACACCGCCAGCTGGCCGAAGTTTCGCGACAGGCCGCAGGCGATGGTGGCGGCGCTCCAGACGCCGCAGGCGATGGAGACGACGGCCACGCGATTGGTGCGATCGGCCAGCCACCCCACCGGTATGGCGATGAAGCAGTAGAAGAACGCGAAATACAGTCCGCCGAGCAGGCCCAGCTGGCCGTCGGTGATGTGGAGCGCATCCTGGATCGGCTTGGCGAGGATCGACAGCAGCTGCCGGTCCAGGAAGTTCAGCACATAGATGAACCACAGGACGCCCAGGGCGACCCAAGCGCGTCCGCCCACCGAGGGTTTGGCGGCGGGCGGGCCTCCGGATTCGATCGGGGTTGCACTCATGTCGTTTCCTCGGCTGCGGGCCCGGCGGCCCGTCTATTTTTCGGGATGGGTCAGCGCCGCGTAGGTGTAGGTGCGCGCCTTGGCGCGGAATTCGTTGCTGACGGGATCCGCCATGCGCTGGATCAGGCCGACGAAGACCACGTCGTTCTCGGGATCGATCCAGAACCATGTGCCGCCGCCGCCGCCCCAGCTGAGCGTGCCCCTGCCCTCGGACAGGCCGAGCCGCTGAGGGTCCTCGGTGATGGCGAAGTCCAGCCCGAAGGTCAGGGCCGCATTGAAGGGCAGCAGGCGCAGAGGGTTGGAGGAGTTGAGCACGGCCTCCGCGACCACGTTGGTGGCCATCAGCTCGACCGTCTCGGGCTTAATGATGCGGACGCCGTCCAGCTGGCCCCTGTTCAGCACCATCTGACAGAAGCGGGCGTAGTCGATGGCCGTGGAGACCAGACCGCCGCCGCCGCCCTCGAACCGGGGCGGGCGGGTGTAGTCATTGATCGGCATGTCGAAGGCCAGCGTCGTGACCTTCAGCCCGCCCGCACCGTCATCCGAATACATCTCGGCCAGGCGATGGACCTGATCCGCGGGAACCTGAAAGCCGGTGTCGACCATGCCCAGCGGGGCGAAGATGCGGGTGCGCAGGAAGTCGCCGAAGGCCATGCCGGACAGCCGCTCGACCACCACCGCCTGCAGGTCCGTGGCGATGGAATAGAACCACTCGGTTCCCGGCTGGAACATCAGTGGAATGCGGGCCGCCCGTTCGACAAGCTGCTGATGGCTGTCGGCCGTCATCACGCCGGCCTCGCGATAGGCGCGCTCGATCGGATGGATGTCGAACAGGCCGTAGCCGAAGCCGGCGGTATGGCTCATCAGCTCCCGCATCGTCGGCGGACGGTCGGCCTGAACCGTCCGCATCGTCCCGTCGTCGGCGAGGCCGGCGTAGACCTTTTGGCCCTTGAACTCCGGCAGGTGGTCGGTGATCGGGTCGTCCAGGCGCCACAGGCCCTGTTCGAACAGGATCATCATGGCCACGCCGGTCACGGGCTTGGTCATGGAATAGATGCGGAAGATGGCGTCGCGGGCCAGGGGCGCGTCATCGCCCAGACGCGCGTGGCCGAATGTGGTGAAGGCGGCGATCTGCCCGTGGCGCATCAGCAGGGTGGACGTTCCCGCAACCTGCCCCGCATGGACCATGCCCGACATATAGCCGTCGAGATCGGCGAGGCGGCGGGAGTCGAAGCCGAGGGCCTCGGGGCTCGACGCGAAGGGAAGGCCGCCGGCGGTCATTCGCGCGCCTGCTTTCGCCGTTCCTCGGCCCGGTCGCGGCAGACGCCGATGAAGCCGTGGGCCATGAAGGCGGCCATTCGCGCCTTGATCGCCTCGAAGTCGTCGGACCGGCACTTTCCGCCGGACAGGTGGTCGATCCGGCCCGTCCGAGCCAGGCTGAGGGTCAGGGCGCCGGTGACGAAATGGTAGCCCCAGAAGATGTCTTCCTCGGCGGCTTCTGGCAGGGCCTGTTTCAGCAGGTCGATCAGGCGCAGGACGACGGGGTCGTAGAGGCGATCCATCACCTCGGCGCCCCAGGCGGGGGTGTTGTTGATCTGGGCGCTGAGGGCGCCAAAGTGCCGCCAGCCGTCGCCGCCCGTCGAATAGGTGTCGAGGTCCGTGTCGAGGAAGGCGCGCAGCGCCCCTTCGACCGTCGGCTTGCCGCCGGCGGCCGCCTCATAGGCGTCCAACGCTTCCATCCGGCGCCCGCTGGTCACCGGCGCGCGGCGCGCCATGACCTTGTCGAACACCTGCTGCTTGTCGGTGAAGTAGTAGTGGATCAACGACTTGTGGACGCCCACCTTGTCGGCGATGTCCTTGATCGTCACGCCGTAGAAGCCGTGGCGCGAGAACAGCTCCTCGGCCGCGTCGAGCAACTGCTCCAGGGTTTCGGCGCGCTGCTCGGCCTTGCGGCGGGGCTTACGGACGGGCGTGGTCATGGTCTGGGCCTCGGGGCGTTCTGGCCCCTGCTGCAGACGGGGCGCCGACTCGATGAAGAAGACGGCGGCCATC
This sequence comes from Brevundimonas sp., assembly GCF_041911375.1. Lineage (GTDB taxonomy): Bacteria > Pseudomonadota > Alphaproteobacteria > Caulobacterales > Caulobacteraceae > Brevundimonas. Next base: position 47,451 of record NZ_JAYRPA010000022.1, read on the forward strand.
CTAAGCGCCTCCATAAGTGGCGCGAAGCAACGCCTTGTTGATCTTGCCCGTGGCGGCCAGGGGCATGGCCTGGACCCGCACGATCCGTTCGGGGATCCACCAGTCGGCGACCTGGCCCTTCAGCGCCGCCTTCAGGCCTTCGTCGCTGACCGCCTGGTCGCGGGCGGGTTCGATCACCATCAGGGGCCGTTCCCCCCATTTCGGATCGGCCCGGCCGATCACGGCCACCAGTCCGACGGCGGGCAGGGCGCCGATGATCTCCTCGATCTCGACCGGATTGATCCATTCGCCGCCGGACTTGATCAGGTCCTTGGAGCGGCCCGCCAGCGTCAGGTTGCCGGCGTCGTCCAGCTGCGCCAGGTCGCCGGTGTCGAACCAGCCGTCGGCGTCGACAGCGGGCCTGCTGGCGCCGAAATAGGTCTTCACCACGCTCTGCCCCTTCACCTTCAGGTGGCCGACGGTGTTGCGCTGATCGGGCAGGGGGACGCCGTCCGCGTCGGTGAGCAGCAGGTCCAGGCCCATCGGCGGACGGCCCGAGCCCCGCGCGGCGCCTGGCGTGTCACTGCGGGGCGAGATGGCGCCCAGAGGCGACAGCTCCGTCATGCCCCAGCTGGTCTGGACCGTGGCGCCGAAGCGCGTCTCCATCCGCCTGAGCAGGCTGTCGGGACAGCTGGAACCGCCGATGATGATGCGTTCGAGACTGGGAGTCTCGCCGCCGGCCGCGTCGAGGTGATCCAGCAGGCCCAGCCAGACGGTGGGCACGCCGACGGCGACGGTGACCTGATGGCGGTCGATCAGCCGGGCGAGACTGGCGCCGTCGGTCGCGCGACCCGGCAAAACCAGCTGCGCCCCAACGGCGGGCGCCGCGAACGGCAGCCCCCAGGCGTTGGCGTGAAACATCGGCACGGCGACCAGGACGGTGTCCTGGGCGGTCAGGGCGATGGAGTCCGCCTGAAGCGCGCGAAGAGTGTGCAGGTAGTTGGATCGGTGGGTGTAGGCGACGCCCTTCGGCGCGCCGGTGGTGCCCGAGGTGAAGCACAGGCCGGCCAGTGCGCCTTCGTCGAATTGGCCCCAGGGAACGGCGCGGCCCCTTGCAGCCAGCAAGCCCTCCAGGTCCGAGATCTCGGGGCGTCCAGCCTCGGGCGTCTCTCCATCCAGGAGGATCAGCCGCTCAAGCGAAGGACAGGCGTCCAGCAGGGCCTCGGCCATGTCGCGCAGGCCGGCGCCCACGGCCAGGACCCGGTCGTCCGCCTTGGCGACCATGGCCGCCAGATGCGCGACGGTCAGCCGGGGGTTCAGGGTGTGACAGACCAGGCCCACGCCCATGGCGGCGTACCAGACCTCGACATGATGCTGGGTGTTCCAGGCCAGGGTGGCGATGCGGTCGCCAGGCTTCAGGCCGAAGTCCAGCAGGGCGCCGGACAGGCGATTGGCGCGGGGGCGTAGCTCCGCATAGCCGAGGCCCTGATCGGTCTCCGCGCCGGCGGTCACCACCTGCGCGGACCCGTGCCATTTGGCGCCGTGATCCAGGAAGCGGTCCACGGTCAGGGCGTAGTCCTGCATGAAGCCGGGAGAGGAGCCGATCATCCTTGAGCGAAAGTCCAGACGGTTACGGGAGCCGGAAGGGCGGCGAGCGAAGAGGGCGGCGGCCGGCGGGCCGCCGCCCTGTCAGGATCAGAAGGTCTTCGTCAGATTGACGCCGAACTGTCGGGGGGCGCCCGCATAGCGCAGGCGCGAGTTGACGGCGGCGATGTAGGTCTGGTCCGTCGCGTTCAGCGCATAGGCCGCCAGCGTCCAGTCGCCGGTCTTGTAGCTGAGCAGCAGGTTGACCAGGTTGCGCGCCTCCAGGCGGTCGCCCAAGGCTGCGTTGTTGAAGATGCTGGTCCAGGACTCGCCGATGTGCGCGTAGTCGATGCGCGGCGAGAGGGTCGAGCCGTTGGGCAGGGCGAAGTCGTACTGGACCCCGATGTTGAAGGTCAGCTCGGGCGCATAGCCCTGAGTGTTGCCGTCGAGGTTCAGGCAGTTGGCCGTTTCCGGTCCTGTGTCGGCGTCGCAGGTTCCGCTGCGGGCGACGCGGGGATCGGCGGCGTAGAACTGGCCCAGTTCGGAGTTTGAGACGGCGGCGCCGACGTCCACGGTCCAGGCGTCCAGGCGCACCTGCGCCGAGGCCTCCAAGCCCATCAGGACCGTCTCGTCCGCGACGTTGACGATCGAGCTGAACAGCGGAACGGCCGGATCGCCGACGACCACCTGGAACCCTTCATAGGTCATGTAGTAGGCGCCGAGCTGGGTGCGGACCTGACCGCCGAACATCGTGGACTTCCAGCCCAGTTCGTAATCGACCACGTCCTCCGGGCCGAACGCGCTCGCTGGCGCATAGAAGTTCGGCGCGTTCAGCCCGCCCATCTTGAAGCCGTTCGCCACGAAGCCGTAGACGAAGTTGTTGTCGTCGATCTTGTAGTTGATGCTCAGCTTGCCGGTGGTCTTTTCGGCCGTGACCTCGTCATTCTGGAGCAGTTGCAGGCCCAGCGCGGGGTAGGTCGTATAGACATTCTCGTTGCGCGAGGTGCTTTCCGACCACCGGGCGCCCAGTTGCACCTGCAGCCGGTCGGAGAGATCGTAGCTGACCTGACCAAAGACGGCCTTGGTCTCCTTGGGCGTCTCGCCGAAGATGTAGTAGTCGAGGACGCCTTCGGGGAAGCCGACGTGATAGGCGCCTTCGGGGAAGGTGGTGACGGGGAAGGTGACGTTGTCCTGCTGCCAGAAGGCGCCCAGCAGCCAGGTCAGGCGCTGGTTGTCGGGCGACACCAGGTTGATCTCCTGGGACCAGACGTCTTCCTCGACGCGGTCATAGAAGGTGTTGTTCAGCGCGCTGGTGCCGTCCAGGTCGGTCGAGAACTCGCTGATCCCGTCCTGATAGCCGGTGATCGAGCGCAGCGTGACGCCGTTGTCGAACACATAGCTGACGTTCAGCGAAACCCGGGCCGTCTCGTCGATGCCCGAGTGCGGACCGTTGGCGGTGATCTCGAACGGATCGTTGGTCGACAGGACGGGGTCGGCCGGATAGCCGCCGAAGTCCAGCTTGTTGTAGTCGGCCTTCAACAGAACCCGCAGGGCCGTCGTCGGCGTCCACAGGAAGCTGGCGCGGACGCTGTTCATGTCCACGTCGCCGGGGCTGCCGCGATAGGGGCCCGTGATGTCGTGGAAACTGCTGCGCTTCTCGCTGTTGATGGCGAAGCGCGCGGCGAGGGTGTCGCTGAGCGGCAGGTTGACCGCCCCCTGGACCTTGACGTTGTCGTAGTTGCCAACCTGGCCCATCACATAGCCGTTGATGCCCGTGAAGTCGGGATTGCGCGAAGTGATGAAGACCGCGCCGCCCGTGGCGTTGGTGCCGGCGAAGGTGCCCTGCGGGCCGCGCAGCAGTTCCACGCTGCCGATGTCGTAATAGGGCTCGGTCTGGAAATAGCCGGGGAAGACCGGAACGCCGTCACGATAGGTGGTCACGCCCACGCCGATGGCCGTCGTGGGCTCCGACTTGCCGATGCCGCGCACGTTGAAGAAGTTGCCCTGGCCGAAGTTCTGGACGGTCGTGGACGGCGCCACGAACTGCAGTTGCTCCAGCGAGAAGACCCCGCGGTCGTCCAGGCTCTCGCCAGAGAGCACGGTGGCGGCGACGGCGGTTTCCTGAAGGTTGGTGGTGCGGCGTTCGGCGGTGACGAGCACCTCACCCACGACGGTCGCCTCCTGGTCGTCGTTGGTCTGTTGCGGCGCGGCGTCCTGCGCCTGTGCGGCGCTCGCCCACAGCAGGGCGGCGGATGTCGTCAGCCAGAGCTTGCGGCCCATGGTCTTCCTCCCACGATGTTTCCTCGGACGCTCTGTCGGCGCCGTGAAGCCAAGGTCGCACCGATTTCCTGCACCGTCAACATTCACTAGCCGGCGAGTGAATGTTGACCTTTCGGCCAGGATCATCAGAGTGCGCCCCGCCCGAAGGCGGGCCTATCGGCAATGACCGGAACAGGGGAAACAGGATGAGCATCGATCTTTCAGGCCGTGTGGCCATTGTCACGGGCGCCGGCGGCGGCTTGGGCCGCAGCCACGCGTTGGCGCTGGCGCGCCATGGCGCCCGGGTGGTGGTCAACGACCTGGCGTCCGCCGCCTGCGAGGCCGTCGCCGAGGAGATCCGCGCGGCGGGCGGCGAGGCCATGCCCTGGACCTGCAGCGTGACCGACCGGGACGCCGTCTTCGCCATGGTGGAAGGCGTGGTCGAGCGTTGGGGCGGGGTCGACATCCTGGTCAACAATGCGGGCATCCTGCGTGACAAGACCTTCGCCAAGATGGATCTCGACGATTTCGCCCTGGTGCTGGACGTGCATCTGATGGGGTCGGTCAACCTGACCAAGGCGGCCTGGCCGCACATGCGCAACAAGGGCTACGGCCGGGTGATCTTCACCACCTCCTCGTCCGGCCTGTACGGCAATTTCGGCCAGTCCAACTATGGCGCGGCCAAGATGGCGCTGGTCGGTCTGATGCAGACCCTGGCTCTGGAGGGCCAGAAGTCCGGCATTCACGTCAACTGCCTGGCGCCGAGCGCGGCGACGCGGATGACCGAGGGACTGTACTCGGAGGAGGACTTGCGGGGATTGTCCACCGATCTGGTCAGTCCGGGCGTCGTCGCCCTGGCGAGCGAAAACGCCCCTACCCGCACCATCCTGCTGGCCGGCGCCGGCGCCTTCGAACAGGCGCACATCACCATGACGCAAGGCATCTATGTCGGTGACGCCCCGGACGCCGCCGACCAGATCGCGTCCCAGTGGGCCCTCATCAGCGATCGCACGCTGGAGTCTGTTCCCGAATCCGGAGCGGCTCAATACAATCACGAGGTCAGCCATCCAGGACGCGCAGCGCGGTCCATCTAGGGGCCGGACGGGGGCGTCTTGCGCGGCGGGACAGTCATGGCGGGCGGTCTGTACTCGGAACGCCCGCGTCTCGCTGCCATGCCAGGATCGCACCGAGCGAGTCTGACGCCCAAGGGCCTTGCCCAAGGAGATCAGGGACTCAAGGAGGTGAAGTCCAACGGGATTTGGCCGGCGTATCAGTCCATCATGGATGAGACGGTGCGGTTCAAATCATGAGCGATGGGAACACGTCCGTCCTCCGGCTTGTGCTCGGCGACCAGCTGTCCAGCAATGTCGCAGCCCTTGAAGATCTCGATTCTCGCCGCGACGTCGTGCTTATGGCGGAGGTTCGCGATGAGGCGACCTACGTCCGTCATCACAAGCAGAAGATCGCGCTGGTTTTCGCCGCCATGCGCGCCTTCGCGTCCGAACTGACCGCTCGGGGCGTCGCGGTGCGCTATGTCCGGATCGACGACCCGGAAAACAGCCATTCCATAGCCGGTGAGCTTCACCGCGCGATCGAGGCGGGACGTTTCGATGCGGTCGTCCTGACGGAGGCCGGCGAGTGGCGGCTGGCTCAGGCGTTTGAGGCTTTCGCCGGAGTCTCGCCGGTCTCCGTCGAAATCCGGGAGGATCGGCGCTTCATCTGCTCGCACGATCGGTTCCGGCGGTGGGCGAAGGACAAGCGCGAGCTTCGGATGGAATTCTTCTATCGGGAGATGCGCCGGCAGACCGGACTGTTGATGGACGGCGACCAGCCCGAGGGCGGGCGCTGGAACTATGACGCCGAGAACCGGCGCAAGCTGGCCAGAGGGGTTCGTCCGCCGAACCGTCTGCGGACTGCGCCATCACCGATCACCCTTGAAGCGATCGAGGACGTGGCGCGGCTGTTTTCCGATCATTTCGGCGACCTGGAGGGTTTCAGCTGGCCTACGACGGCGGCCGAGGCCGAGGTCGTGCTTGAGGACTTCCTCCAAAACATCTTGCCGGGCTTCGGCGAATGGCAGGACGCCATGGCCGAGGGCGAGCCGTGGATGTGGCATGGGCTGATCTCGACCTCGATCAACCTCGGCCTGCTTGACGCCCTGGACATCTGTCGCCGCGCCGAGGCGGCGTATCGCGCCGGACGGGCGCCCCTGAACGCGGTCGAGGGATTCATTCGCCAGATCCTGGGGTGGCGGGAGTACATGCGCGGCGTCTACTGGCTCAAGGCGCCTGAGTACCGGCATCACAACGCCCTGGATGCGGATCGCGAACTGCCGTGGTTCTACTGGTCAGGCGAGACCGACATGGCTTGCGTCGCGGACGTCGTGGCCACCAGCCGAACCAACGCCTACGCCCACCACATCCAGCGGCTGATGATCACCGGCAATCTGGCCATGCTGCTGGGCGTCCATCCGGACGCCGTCGACGACTGGTACATGACGGTCTACGCCGACGCCTATGAGTGGGTCGAAATGCCCAACACGCGCGGCATGGCGACCTTTGCGGACGGCGGCGTCGTGGGCTCGAAACCCTATGCGGCGTCAGGGTCGTACATCAATCGCATGAGCAACTATTGCGGGCCCTGCCGCTACGACGTGAAGGCCGCCGCCGGAGAGGGCGCGTGCCCGTTCAACCGGCTTTACTGGGGTTTCCTCGAACGCAACCGGGCGCGCCTCTCCGGCAATCACCGCCTGGCCATGCCGTATCGGACCCTGGACGGTTTCGGCGAAGCCAGACGCGCGAGCCTGCTGGCAGAATCGGAGGCGGCGCGCCTGTCGCTGGGCGCAAAACTCCCGCCGAACGCCTGACGACGCCCTCAAGGCGGCGGGAAATCGAATACCTGCTGAAGAGAAGGAAGACGATGGTGGGTGATCACAGGTTCGAACTGTGGACCCGCTGATTAAGAGTCGCTTGCCGCCCTTTGAAAACAAAGAACGTTCTTGTTTTCACCCCTGAAAATTTACGGATGCTAAACGGCTGTTTTGATTGGCATCTGGAAATCAGTCTGACGTTCTGGGCGGGCCGTGACAGTCAATTCGTGATGTGCAAAATACAACGAGGAAGTGAGGGGTTATGATGGACGACGTGAAAGCGCTGGTAGGCCAAGAGGCAGGTGCGGCGATCAATATGCGCGAAGGAGGGGAGTGGGGCATTCGCATGCTCTTGGGGCGCCGGCCGACCGAAGCCGACGCGCCGATCTGGGAGGGATGCAGCAACGCCGAGGAATTGCGGTCGCGCTTCCTGGCCCTGCCCGAGCTTCAGCAGTGGCCGATGTGGGCGGCGTCCCGCCCCGACGACGCCGACGAGGAAGGCCTGGACTTCGCGCAAGGCGTGCGCTGGTCCAGTCGCCTTGGTCTGCGTCGCGAGCTGTCCGACGAAGAGGTCGCGATGCATGCGCCGAGCATGGCCAGCGTGAAGGACTTGCGGTCAGTCTTCCGCAGCCGGGAGTTCGAGGCCCGCAGCCCAGACGCGCTGTTCCTGTCCGATCTCAGCACGTTCCGATCCCTGGCGCCCCTGCCGGAGGTCAAGCCGACGAAGGCGTTCTGCACGAACTTCCTCGGCGCCAAGACGCGCGTTGCGTTCCTGCACCCTGACTTGGCGTGGAAGGATGGAACGGTCGAGCCTATCCCCAGTCACCTGAACCCGAGCCTGCACGGTATCGGGGAGTGGGTCGGCTCCCTCCGCTCTGTTCTGGAGGCCAAGGACCGGTTCGTGATGATGGAGCTGGGCGCCGGCTGGGGGCCGTGGCTGATGAGCTGCGCCAAGGCGGCCGAGCTGCGTGGCATCACCGACCTTCGCCTGATCGGCGTCGAGGCGGACCCCCACCACTATGAGTTCCTGGTTCAGAACTTCCTTGACAATGGGCTCGATCCGAGCGCGCACCTCCTGCGCCACGCGATCGTCGGCGTCGAAGATGGCTTCGCGGAGTTTCCTGTTCTCCACGACCCGCGTTCAGACTACGGCGCCGGCGCGGTCTTCGACGAGGGCGAGCGGGACTCTGCCGAGGTGCGGGGGCGCCTGGAGCGGATCGAATGCGTTGGGCTCGCGAACCTCATCCGGCAGGAAGGGCGCGTCGATCTGCTTCACATCGACATCCAGGGTCACGAGCAAGCGGTGCTGGAATCGGCCATCGGCGAGATGAACGAGTTCGTGCATAGGGCGGTCGTCGGTTGCCACTCCCGGGCGATCGATGCGGCCCTGATCGAGCTGTTCTCCAGCAATGGCTGGTATCTGGAATACGAGGTTCCGACCCGCGCCGTTCAGAACCCAGACCTGTCGTTCCACTACCCCGTCGACGGCGAACAGATCTGGGTCAACACGCGGGTCTAGGTGTCGTTGTTAATTCTGCTTTACATCGCGTCGCGGAGATAAATGACGAACCCCTTCCAAGGGCGATTGGGCGACGCGCCAGAAAAGCCGAGGCTAGTGCCGTCAGTCTTCATCTGATACGGCGTTGTATCGCCTCCCGTCTCAGTCACGTGCGCTTGGGCGACCATGACGCGCGCCGGAAGGGAGGGGATGCCATGCACCGCGCTGCCGGCCCCTCCCGCGCTGGTCGTGCCGCTCACGACCTTCCAGGCGATATACGGCTGACCTAGTAGGGAAAGCCCGGCCGGATGAAGCTTCAAGGCGTTCGAGCTGCCCGGAAGGGCGAAGGTGTATTCCGGGTCCGTGGTGGCGTAGCTGATGAAGGCGTTCGGGTTGAACTCGTGGTAACGGATGGTTCCTGTCGTGTAGAAACCCATCGCGGAAGTGCCGATGAATAGGGCTTGGCCATCGGCGATGGTGACATTGCCGAGGCTCTGAAGGCTGCGCGCCCTGATGTTCCCGAAGTCCGCGATGGCGTTCGTCGTGGTCGTTCGGTTGATCGGCTGCGACCCAGGCTCGCCCGAGTAGATCAGCAAGCCGTTCCACATCACACCGTGACCGTTGGTGCGAGGGTTGATGCCGTAGCCACGGTAGCCGTGGATCGACCCGCCGGTGATGTTGACGAAGGCGCTGGTGCCGTCAACCAGCACACCGTCCCCCAGCAGGCCATTCGTCGCGTGAGGTTGGGCGTCGAAGAAGCGGCATCCGGTAAAGTTTACCTTGGCTCCCGACGTGGAATTGATCCAGACGTTCGCGCCCTTGCCGCCTGCGATCCAGCAGCCGGAGAACGTGAACAGGCATTCGCCCGGCCCGTCAATCTGGATGTTCGCCCCGCCTGAACCGGGAGCAAAGTCGGGATTGTCGGCGGTGAAGTCGAACACCGAACCGTCAGCGAAGAACTCGCGGTTGGCTTCTGACCCCCACGAGAACTCCACGTTGTTGATTTTGTTGTCTTCAAGAAGGTGGATCGTGTTCGAGATGAAGGTCGTGTCGGGGGAGCAATAAACCCCGCCGAACGCGCCCCCCAGGTGAAGGCCGACCTGAGCGCCGGAAATCTTGTTGACGTTGATGAACAGGTCCGACTTGCCGCCGCTGTACCCAGCAGGCGCGCCGTTCACTCGGATTGCGTCTCCCTGGCAGACATACGCGATCCCCGAGATTGCGACGGTCGATCCCCATTCCAGCCAGAAGCCGTGCCACAGGTTGTTTCCGAGCGTTTCGTAGCCTCGCTGCGTTTGCAGCTCCACGTCCTGGAAATTGCTCTCGACAGCCTTGCGAGCGCGCAACGCCGTTCCGCCGGTCATTTGAGTGACCGAAAGAATCTGGAAGCCCTGCATCAGAGCGTCCTTCAGCTCGGTCGCCACATTGATTGCAGCGGTGGAACCGAACACGACCAGGTCAGTCGTTGTGGAGGCACCGTTATAGATTAGCCGCGTGAGCGATCCGCGCCACACCCCTGCAGGGCGGTTCATGTTCAGGGTCGACTTGAAGTAGTAGTCTCTGCCGTCCGCAAAGCGCAGCTCGCCGCGATAAGGCAGCGCAGCGAGGAAGGCCTCGGCGCGGGCTATGGCGGCAGAGTTGTCCGTGGCGGGATCGTCCGGCACTGCGCCGAAGTCCTCGGGCGTGACGAAGAACAGGTTTTGCGCCGTCCGGAGCGCGAGGGCACCGGATGGATCAGCCACCGTCGCAGGAGGAATGTTGGAGCCGTCCTTTTTCAGGAGGCTGGCCGATTCTTCCAGCACCTGATCCCGCGCCGCTTCTGCCGCGCCGGCCGCTTCAATCGCGTCCGCGGAGGCTTGCTCGAGTCCCTCCACGTCGAGATCGCCAACCATGTTGACGATGTCCTGCTGCTGAGCAACCAGCCGGTTCATCGCCATGTCCACGGCTCGGACCGGCACATTGCCTGCCGGCGCGAAGTTGTCCGTGCGGATGGGCTTCACGCGGCGCTTGATCCGCACCGTCGTGTTTTCGACGGCATCGTTCAGGACGACCGTTCCGCCCTCATACCCGCCGCCCTCCAGCAGCGTACCCGAGAACGTGAAGTCGGATTGATCCAGTTCCTCGAGATCAACGAACACCCGCAGGTTCGCCTTCTCGAACAGCGAGAAGCTGATCGGAAAGGTGTCTTCCGCCGTCGTTACGGTGAACGCGACGGATGTGGGTTCGTCGGGGATCGTGAGACGGGCCATGCCGCCAGATTGCGGTGGACCCAATTCCCCTCAACGCACGGTCAGTATGCGTCCGCGCGCGCTTGCTCCCGCCGCATCTGCCGCGTGGCCGCCAGCTGCTGCAGGTCGGATGCATATTCCTCGATCACCTGCGCCCGAGCGTCGCGCCGATAGGCCGAGATCACGTCCTTGATGTAGTCGGCCTTGCCGCCGTCCGGACCGTCCGACAGGCTGAAATAGAATTCGCTGTCGGCGTGCTGCCCCGTCACCACGGCGTTCAGCTGCTCATAGGCCGGCTCGCCCGCCAGGCGCACGAACTCGCTGTAGATGTCGGGCCGGTTCTTCAGGCTAATGTTCTCGCCGAACGCACTGATCGACCGGTTCGGCATCGTCACCGACACGCCGTTGTTGAGGATCTCCAGATCGATCGCCGAACCGCCGCCGCGCCTGGTATGAACCGGCACGATGGCGTCATAGACCGTGCCAAGGCCCGTCTGATAGGTGCGCGGCTTGCCCCACAGATCGCGCTGCACCGGCAGATCGTCCGAGAAGCCGGGCGTCGTGTTGCGGATCGCGTCGACCACGCTCGCGGTCTCGCGCAGATACGGGTCTTCGCCGCGCCGGACCATGCGCAGAAGCGACGAGCCGGGCAGGGTGGCGCTTGCCCGCTGCTGCAGGAACCGCTCGGCCTGACCCTGCGTCCCGTCCAGCAGGGCGCTCGTGGCCTCGGTCGCCGAACGCAGCATGGTCTTGTCGAAGAACGCCTGACCCAGCGCCATGATGGCGTGCGCGCTGATCTCGTCCCATTCGCCGTTCTGGTCCGAATCCCAGTCGCTGTTCTTGAGCAGCTCGGCCATGTCGGCGATCAGGCCCAGGCCCTGGCCCAGCGGATCGGCGCGCTCGAAGCTGTACCAGCGGTCGCCGAAGCGCACGCTATAGGGTTGGAACACGCTGCCGCCGAACTCGTCAGATCGCAGCATGGCTTCCTTCTGGCCGCGGTTGCCGGGTCCGGCGCCGGTGATCTGCCCGTCCATCGCCATGCCCATCCACACGGACCACAGGGCCGCGCCGACCGCCATCTGCGCCTTGGCGGTCTCCGCCTCGGCCCCGCCCGCCTGGATCGCGTCACGGAAGCGACGAGACAGCGGCGCCAGCGGCGAGTAGCGCATGCCCAGGCTGACCAGATTGGCCGGCGTGCGGATGAACGGCAGCGTCATGCTGCCGATCGGCAGGGGCGTGGGGTTGTTGTCCATCGCGCGGCGAAGATCGCTGAACGCCTGGGCGGCGCCCGGCGTCTGACGCGTGAACGTCAGGTCGTGCATCTCCCGCTCGGCCGCCTCCAGCATGGCGTCGTCCGGCGTCTCCAGCAGGGCGGCGAACCGCGCCCGCGCCGCGTCGCCATCAAGCCCCTCGGCCGCGACGCGGCGGAACGCCTGGGCGTGCAACTCGCCGCGCGCCGCGATGGTCTTGAAGAAGTCGTCGGTCAGGGCGTTCAGGTTGGACGGCGCATCGACGATCATCTGCCCGATGTCGAGGAAGCGACCCAGCACCGAGTCCTCCGACACGCGCCACGCCGCCGCGGACAGCGGCCGGCCGGTCGTCATACCCGCCTCTTCGCGCTCGGCGCGCAGGCTGATGCCCGGAGGCGCGGCTTCGTCCAGCCCCGGCGCCATGCCGCGGAAGATGCCGTCCCGACGCAACGCTTCGCCGGCGTTGGCGCCGATGCGCTCGGCCGCTTCCATCGGGTTCAGGCGGAACACGTCACGGATCGCCTGCTGATAGCCGTGCACCAGCGCGGCGGCCTCGCCGATCTGCGTCGAACCCTCTCCGCCGAACGCGCGCGCCAGGCGCGGCGACACGGCGCGCGACGCGACGTTCAGCAGCAGCATGCCGCCGTTGCCAAGGGCGTTGATGATCGGCGTGCCGACGCCCGACAACAGGCTGTTTGTATAGACCAGCTTCACCAGCTCGCGCGATCGCGCCAGCGCGCCGCCACGCACCAGATCGTTCAGCGCCGCGTCGCCGTTCTCAGCCGCGTCCAGCACCTTGCGCGCCAGTTCCTGCGCGCTGTTCGCGCCGCCCGCGTCCGCCAGGATATCGTCGATCTGGCGCAGGCTGTTCGCCGGCGTGCCCGCGGGAATCTTGAAGGCGTTGAGCGCCCGGCCCGCCTCGGCGCGCGCGCCGAGCAGTTCGTTCTGGATCGCATAGTGCGCGGCGGTCGCGCGGCGGAACGCGTACTGGTTCGCGACGGTCGGGTTCGCCTGCACCTCGCGCGCCAGATCCAGCAGCTTGCCGGCCGAGCTGTTCAGCGCCTGCCGGTAGGCCAACGCCGTCTCGGCGTTCACCGCATCGCCCGGGCGACGCGCGGCCATCGACTGCACCCAATCGACGCCCTGGGCCGCCTCGCGCGTCTGCTCCCAGGAACGCGTCGCACGACGCGCCAGATCGGCGTCCTTGGCGAACCGATCGGCCATGCCGACGATGACGCTCTGCACGTCCTCCGGCGTCTCGATGCGCGCCAGGTTGATGTCGAAGACATTGGCCTGGGAAGCGGTCAGATCGGCGGGCGCCGTTCCGGCTGTCCGGCTCATTGCCGCGTCGATCTTGGTCGTGAACCGCGGCCCCGCCGGATTGCCCAGCTTCGCGCGCACTTCGTCAAGCGCTTCCTGACCCAGCGCAGCGACCTCAGCCTCCGGGATGTCGGGCGGAACCTGATAGCCCTTCGCCGCCGCATCCGCGCGCACGGCCTCGCGCACCTGACGAACCTGACGCAGCGAACGCACGCCGCCGATAATCAGATCGGTCGCAACGCCCAGGGCCGCGCCCTCCAGCGCGTTCTTCAGGCGCCCGACAAGTTCAGGGTCGTCTTCCTTCGCCGCCAGCAGGTCGAACGCAGGCGCGAGCGCGGCCGGCGCATTCTCCGCCAGCAAGTTCGACAGCCGGGCTTCCTGCCCGTCGAAGGCGGTGAAGTCCGCCAGCGCGCCTTGCGCCAGCGCCTTGCCGATCTGACCTGCGCGGCCAGCCGCCTGCCAGCCACGCAGCGCCGATCCGCCGGCCGCCCAGCCGGTGGCGAACTGCGTCACGCCCTCGATCATGCGGCCGGTCACGGTCTCTGGCCGCTCCTCTTCGTTCGTCGGCGCACGGACAGCCGCCGCGCCGAGGCGTTGCAGCCAAGACCGTTGACCGTATTGCGCGCCCTCCTGCTGCGCCTGCGCCTCGTTCTGCGTCGTCAGCCTAAGCCGGAACGGGGTCGTGGCGTCGCCGTCCAGACCTTCCCAGGCGATCGTCCCGGGAACGAAGCGCTCGATGAAGTCGCCGGTTTCGTCGATCAGGTCCATCGCCGCGTTGAAGCCGCGCTTGACGCCCGACAGCGCGGCTTGCCCGCCCTCGACGAACACCCCCCGGGTGATGTCGCCCAGCACGGCGCCGGCCATTTCGTCGGTGACGCCGAACCCCGCCTGCACCGGCTGTGCGACGGCCTCCAGTTCGGCTTGCTCCTGATCCAGCGCCAGGCCTTCCCGCTCCTCCTGCCGACGCGCATAGGCTTCGAACAGAGGGAAGGGAGGCGCCTCGGTCCCGACCGTCCGCGCCCAGGTGTTCGTCGTCGGGTCGATCTCATAGCCCTGCGCCCTCAGGCTTTCGGGCGTGTCCTCCGGCGCCAAGTCTTCGCTGCGCACGACGCGGTAATCCGTGCCGGACCCGCCGCCGCCCAGGATGCTGCGCACATAGTTGCGCGTCTCCGGCGCGTATCGGCTCCAGTTCTTGCCGCGCGCGCGGGCATTGCCCGGGCCGGCGTTGTAGGCCGCCAGCGCCAGTTCCGTGTCGCCGCCGAAATCCTTCACCTGCTGCGCCAGATAGCGAACGCCGCCGTCGACGTTCTGGCGCCAGTCATCGGGGTTCACGCCCAGGTCGCGTGCGGTGCCAGGCATCAATTGCATGACGCCGCGCGCGCCGGCCGGAGAGACGGCGCTCGGGTTGAAGCCGGATTCCTGCTCGATCTGGCGGACGACCAGATCGGGGCTCAGCCCCGCCTGCTGCGCGCGCTGCCGGGCATAGGCTTCGATTTCGGCCCTATCCGCCATTGATGATCTCGTTCCTGCGACGGTTGTACTCGGCCTGAGGCATGGCCCGGCCCTGACGTTGGCGCGTCGCACGCTCGGCTTCCAACGCACGAAGTTCGGCCTGACGCCCCTGCGCCGCGGCCTGCGCGCCCTGCGGACGACCGGCGCCCGAAGCCCCACCGCCGAACACGGTCTGCGCGATGAACCGGCCGAACTCGACCCGCTCCTGGATCGTGCTGTCGGGATTGGCGCTGGCCCAGTTCGCGGCGTGCCGTTCCGCCTCGGCCATCTTCTCGGCGTTCGGCCGTCCGGAGCGCCCCGGGCCGCGCGTCGCGTCACGCACCGGCGCCAGCACATCATCCACGATAGGCTTGATCGTGCGGTTGTTCAGGCTGCGCAGCGTGCTCGCCTGCGTCCCGGTGATCGTGCCGGCGTTCAGCGCGTCGGCGATCTCGCCGTTCGTCAGTCCGCCCGCGAAAGCCTGCGTCGACAGTTCGTTGTAGGCCGCCACGCGCCCCAACGTCACTTCGGTGCGCGCCTCGGTCGCCGCGCGCCGCGCCTGCGCCCGCGCGCTGGCGATCAGCCCGGCCTTGTCCGCGTCGGTCAGCGACGCATCGGCCTGAATCTGGTCCTCGGTCGCCTCGCCCATCAGAATCCGCAGGCGATAGTCGCCGACCAGCTCACGCCGCGCCGCGCGTTCCTCGCGCTCGCGCGCCTCCTCCAGCCGCGTCTCTTCACGGTCCACGGCCGAGAAGTCGCGAACCTGGCTCACAGCGTCGCGATAGATGCGCTGAAGCCGATCCGGCGACAGGTCGCTGAACGCCTCGCCCTGCAGCACCTCCTCGTTCAGGAAGCGCGTCGCCGCGGCAACGCCCGCCAGGCCCTTGCCGCCGGCGGTGTACTGCTCGATCGCCAGCCGCGTGACGTTGGCGCTCGTCACGCCGTCCGCCAGCTTGTCGTCGTCGACGGCCCGCTGCGCCTCCGAATACAGGATCGCGGGATTGGACATCCGCTGGTCCTGCAGCCCTTGGCGCTCGCTCAGCGCTTCGGCGTATTCCGGGCTCTCCAATCCGCCGGGACGGGACGCAAGCGCGATCAGGCGCTCGTCCAGCGTGGCGATACGGACGCCCAGGGCCTGCGACGCCTCGCGCTGATCCGCATCCACGCGTGCGGCGGACACGGCGCCCAGGCCGTCCTGCCCGCGGGTGCGGGCATAGGTCTCGACCGCCACGGCGAACTCAGGCGGCGCGGCCTGGATGAAGCCGGACTGCGCGGCGCCCCACGCGGCCTCATACCCCTGCGGATCAAGCCGGAACTGCTGACGCAGCTCGCGCTCGCGATTGTCGATGTCCGACCGGATGCGCGCGTCATAGGCGGTGACGATGGCCTGCTCGCGCGCGGCGGCGACCTCGCCCAGCACCAGACGCGGCGCCTTGTACTCACGCTCGCCGGCCGCGATCTCGTCGCCGATCTCTGCGCCGCGCGCCTTCGCCCGCATCAGCAGGTTCGGCTTGGCGGCGTCCCACAGGCGATCCGCGACGCGCCCGGCTGCTTCCCACGCCTCGGCGTCGCCGTTGCGGAAGTCGATGCCGGGCGTGATGTTCGTCACGCCCACGTCGCGGCGGGGCTGGATGTTCGATCCGGTCGCCATCAGCCGCCTCCTGCGCCGGCTTTAGCGGCGCCGGAAGCCATGCTCGCCTGAATGTCGCTGTATCCCTGCATGATGCTGCCGGCCGCATTGATGTAGCCCAGCGTGTTCGCCGTGCTCGCGGCGCGCCGCTTGGAATAGGCGCTGGTTCGCAGGGCGTAGGCCTGGTTCATGAAGCCCAGCCGCTCGGCGCCCTCGTCGCGCACGGACTGCTTCCGCAGCTCTCGCTCGATAGCGACGGCGGTCGGGCTGTCGAGATTGCGGTTCTGCTGGGCGAACAGCGCCTGCACGGAGGCGAGACCGGCGCGCAGTTGCTCGCGACGGACCTCGCTCATCTGCTTCCCCTGCAGGTCCACGTCCTTGGCCTGGCGCTCGTTCAGCGCGGCCTCCATGCCCAGTTGCCTCGCCTGCGCGCGACCGGACATGATCGAGGACGTGGCGCTCAGCGCAGTTGCGCCGATGGCGGCGGCGGTACCCATCAGCTCGTGACCTCCATGGTGATCGTGCGGATTTCCAGCGGCCCGCCCACGTCCTGGGTGATGGTGAAAGTCGGGTATTTGGACCGGCCCAGCGGCCGGAATCGACGCACACCCGTCTGCGGCTCGACCGCGCCGCCGATCGTGGCGCCGGACCAGCCGGACGGGTCGCGGCCATTGCCCTTGAATCCGACGCTGCCGATGCAATCGACATCGACGCGGGTGATCTTGTAGTTCGGCCGCAGGCCGCGCTCCCCGTCGACCGGCGGCATCGTCTCGACCGTCACCGGGAAATCGAGCCCGACCTGAACTGCGGAAAAGCTGTCGTCCACGCCGACCAGCAGGCCGTCGTCGTCCACTGCGAACTCGCCCAGCTTGGAAGCCCCGTCCCAGACGCCCACGGTATGACCGGCATACTCCGGCACGGCGGTGTCCAGCGAAGGCAGCGAAATCATCCCGTCCGCCCAGCAGGTCGGCGAGAACCGCTCCAGGCGATAGGCGGTCTCGCCGTCGATCTCCCGCTCCGACACAGCGAACAGGTCGCCGCTGACGGCGACGAGACTGCGCCAGGCCCCCGTCGTGGACCACAGGCCCCAGGCGCTGAAGGTCGCGGCGCGGCGATAGGTGAGGGCGGCGATCTTCCCGTCCGACCGCAACAGCGTCACGATCCGGTCACTCTCCGTCCCGGCCGCCAGAAGCTCGCTCTCGGCCGGCGTGCCCATCAGGTGGTAGGCCAGTTCGGACAGATCAGCGACATCCCACGACCGGCGCACGTTGCCGGTCGGAAGGCAGATCATCAGCCGTCCGGAATCCCGCTCGACGAACATCATGCCCTCGCTCACCAGCAGCGGCTGCGGCGTGCTGGCGGACTCGGGGCCGATCTTCAGGATCTCGTAATTGGTCGGCGACAGCGGCGCCGCGACCTGCTCCGGCACGTAATAGACGCCACCCTCGGTGAACAGCAGCAGCTGCTCGGTCGATCCGAAGTGGCGCAGGCCAAGGCTGCTCTCGCGCCCGACCCGCTCCAGAATGGCGTCCGTCTCCAGACCGGAGCCGGTGCTGAAGTCGGTGATGTCGCCTGTCGCGCTCGCCGCCATCGCGCTTTGCGCCTGGGGGAAGCCGCCGATCAGCAGCCGATTGCGGTGCAGGGCGCACGCCGAAGGCCAGCCGCGCGCGGTCGAGATCATCGCCTCGTCCCAATCCGTCGTCGGGGCAGGCGTCGAATAGGCGACGACCGCGCTGATGTCGGACTTCGCGGTCGGGCCGATCAGGGCCTCGGTCGCGTCGGGATAGGTGTAGCCGTCGATCAGCTGCACCCGAACCGTCGTGCCGCTGGGCACCGCCGACACGACGCCGCGGATTTGGCTGTCCTCGCCCTGGACCTCTTGACCGACGACGAAGCCGGCGGACGAGGCGACCGTGACTGTGACCGTGGGGTACAGCGATCCGATCACCGTGCCTGTGGCCGTCACCGCATCGGTCACGGCCGTGATCTCGACCTCGATGCCGGTATAGCGCACCCGCACCCCGACGTGATCGGCCGTGAAGAACGCGGCGCTGGTCCCCAGGGTGATCGACCCGCTGTAGCCGCTCGGCGACAGGGTGACGCCACGCTCCGCGAACCGCCAGTAGGGCTGCAGCTTCGATCCGTTCAGGCCATCGGCGAAGGTCAGCGCGCCCAGCGACCACGTGCCGGCGCTCAGGGTCAGCAGCTGCGGCTGGAAGGCGTTGCTGCAGACGACGATCTTTCCGTCTTCAATCGCCACCTGCATGATGAACAGATCATCGTCCGCCCACGGCGCGCCCGTGACCGACTGGACGAACGTGCCGTCCAGTTCGCGCACCTCCATGCGTCCGGCCGAAAAGACCAGCAGTCGCTCGTCCCCCTCGCCGACGCCATAGGTTTCCAGCCGCGACAGGCCCGGCAGGTCCGTCACATGGGCCGTGCCCCAGCGCCGACGAAACCCGCCGCCGGCCAGCAGCAGGGCGTTCCGGAACCGCAGCGCGCCTTCGTTGCGCACCTGCAGGTCGGTCCGCAGCGTGAACTCTTCCGCCAGTTCCCCGGCGGCCAGGCTTGTGATGAACGGGAAGGAGCGGGCCATCAGCCGGGCGCCCGGCTCCGACGATAGCCGCGGCCGGTCCACGCCTCCGCCAGCGGCACAAACTCGGCCTCAAGGCCCGGTTCCTGGCGCTTGTCCCGGATGATGGCGTCGCGCAGAAGGGCTTCCGCGTCCCGCTTCAGCAGGCGCGCATCCTGCGGCTTGTCGCACAGCGCCTCCAGGAACAGCGCCTGCATCCGCACGACCACGGCCTCGCTGACATCGCCCGGCCAATCGGACTCTTCGGCGCGAACCGTCGCCAGGATCTGAACCGTCTCGTTCTCGAACCGGCAACGGGTCAGCAGTCGCCCGTCCTGCACGGCGTAGTCGCCGGCGC
The DNA here is from genome assembly GCF_041911375.1 of Brevundimonas sp. GTDB lineage: Bacteria > Pseudomonadota > Alphaproteobacteria > Caulobacterales > Caulobacteraceae > Brevundimonas. The sequence goes on from NZ_JAYRPA010000022.1 coordinate 66,489, forward strand.
GGAGACGACGCCCCTCGACGTACACGGCGCTGATGTTCTGGACTTCCGAATCCCAGACCCAGGCATGACGCCACGGCCCAAGCTCGACCTCTTCCTGATAGGTCAGGTCCAGCGTCTTGCGGGCGAAGGTCCAGGCGTGCCGGGCGAAGACCGATCGAACAATGCCCTCATAGTTCGACGCGGCGACGCGCGCGGCGCTGCTGTCCTCGTCCAGCGTGGAGATTTCCTCCTCGCCGATGCGGTGCAACGCCGCTTGAACGACCTCGATCGGGGTGGCGTAGGCGGGCATGACGCCAGATTGCGGGAGGGCTGGCCGCGCTCAACGCACGGCAAAAAAGACCCCGCCGAAGCGGGGCCTAGGTCACAGCACGGAGGAGGAGAGTTAGTCGGCCTTGGGCTTGGAGCCGCCGGGCTTGCCGTCCTGGTCGCCGTCGAACTTCGCCAGCGCGGCCTCGGCGGCTTCGGCTCTGGCCTTCAGCGCGGCGTTCTCATCGTCGCGCAGCTTGGCCAGTTCGTCGGCTTCCGCCAGCTTGGCCTCCAGCTCGGCGACGCGCGGATCGGCCTCGACCGGAGCCGGTTCAAGCTTGGCTCGAGCCGCTTCCTCGCGCGCCCGGATCGCCGCCTTGGCGTCCTTGTCGCGAGGAAGCCAGGCCCGACCCGGAACGGCGTCGGATTCGAACTCGCATCCGGCCCCGATCACGGCGCCATTCACGAAAACGGGTTCGGATGCTGCGTACTTCGGCATCAGATCAGCTCGCGGCGCTCAGCGGGTTGCGCTGCGAAGCCGCGACGATGCCGGCGGTGATCTTGCCCGCCGTGGCGCTCGAGCCGGCGACGGTATAGTTCAGGCGCAGGTAGCGTTCGCGGGTCTTCAGCGGGATCTCGCCGATGTTGAAGACGTAGCCCGCCGTCAGGTCCGCGGCCGGGATCGCCTGGGTGGCGATCACCGTGGTGGCCGAGGAGAAGGCGTCGTTGTCGTCGGTCTGCACCGACACGGTCAGGCTGGTCAGGGTCGCGAAGGACTCGACGACCTGGATGTGCAGCGGAATGCCGAACACCCCTTGGTCGCGCGCCACAGCGGCCGAGGCGCCGTAGGGAATACCGGCCGCCAGCAGGTCGATGGTGTTCGTCGAGGCGGCCGTCGAGGTGACGGCCTGGGCGTTCGAGAACCGGGTTTGAGCGTCGAAGATCATCTGTGCGGCTCCTTACGAGACGGCGGCTTCGGTGTTCAGGAGGGCGTCGGTTTCCCGGATGGGGATGCCGCGCCAGGTCAGGACTTCCTGACCCTCGACCTCCATCGGACGCAGACGGACGAAGTTGTCCGAGGCGCCCTTGTTGGTGGCGATCACGTCCAGAGCTTCCAGGACGTTGCGGTTGCAGTACATGACCGTCCGCGGGGCGGGCTTGCCGCCCATGATCTGGTTGCCCGGACGCGCGACCTTCCGCCCCTGCAGGCGATAGTACGCCTTCGTCAGCTGGCGGTAGATGTCGACGTTGCCGGCGGCCAGATCGGACACGTCGATGTTGCAGACGCGGGCGTTGTAGCGCCAGTCGCCGACCGACACGCCGGTGTGCAGGCGGAACAGCTCTTCCTTGACGTAGTACGGATTGCCGCTGGCGTCCGTGATCCGCTGCGAGCCCTTGTCCTCGCGGACGATGCCGCCAGGGGTGCCCTTCGGGTGGATCAGGCTGGTGAACGACTCGCCCCAGGTCACGAACCACACGGAAGTGTTGTCCGAGCCCGAGCCGCCGGCCGAAACCACGTTCGGGTTGGCGGTGCTGTTGTAGCGCGCCGACAGGCCCTTGAACTTCTCGGGCGCGGTGGCGGTGTCATGGTAGAAGACGCCGCTCTCCCACTCCTGCGACATGGCTTCCAGGAAGCCCGACGCTTCGGCGAGACGGACCTGACCGGCCTTCTCGGGCTCGATCTGCAGCAGGCGCTCGTCGATGGACGACAGGGCCTCGACGAAGCCGGTCGTGTCCTTGACGACCTGCGTGTGGCCCTTCGACTGCGGGATGCCCTGATAGAGGGCGCCCCACGCGACCGAAGGCAGGCCGGTGCGGATCGAGTGTTCGTGATAGGTGCCGCGGTTCGCTTCGCCGATGAAGGCGTCCTGCGCGATCGCAGCGGTTTGGGACAGGATCTCCAGCACGGCGCCCGGTTCGGTGCCGCGGTGAACATCCAGCAGGTTCAGGAAGGTATTGCCGAGAACAGCCATGTGTCGTGACGCCCCTTAGTTGACCGACGACGGGTAGAGAATGGAGGCGTGGTCGGGATCGACCTTGCCGGCGAGCGGGGCGGCGGTGATCGCCGGTCCCTGAAGTTTCGAAACGAGCGCTTCCAGCGCCAGGAAGGCGGAGGCGTTGGTCATCACCGACCGGATCGCCTCGGCGTGTTCCGCGCCCAGAGCGCCCACCAACTGACCGTGCACGGCGGCCGTGCGGGTCTTCACCGCATCCTCCGTCGCGCCCAGCTTCTTGATCTCGGCCGCGCGCCGTTCGGACTGCTCGGCCGCGACCGCCTTGGCGCCCTCGATCTCGGACTGCACGAAGGCCTGCATCAGGTCGGAAACAGCCGCCTGCGGCAGCTTGTGCTTGACGAACACGCCCAGCGCGGCCTGGGCCAGCGGGTCGGAGGTGTCCAGGGCCACCGGCTTGCCGTCCTCACCCAGCACGGGTTCGGTCGGCTCCAGCCTGTAGTCCTCGGCCTTCTCCGGCACGCCCTCGGCCCGGGCCGCTTCGGCGGCTTCCAGCTCCGCCAAACGGGCGTAGGCTTCCGGCTTGACGCCGTTCGCTTCGTCCCAATAGGCGTCCGGCAGGCCCTCGGGCCGCGACGGCGCGGCGGGAGCAGCGGGCGCGGATGCGGCTTCAGGGGCGGGGGCGGCGATCAGGCTCGCGTCCGGCGTGACGGGCACGGCGGTCTGCGGCGCTTCGGTCGCGGCGGGTTCAGAATTGGCGGCGGGTTCCGTCATGACGCCGACCGTGCGGCGCGGGCGTCATCGTCTCAACGCACAGGGAAATGAAAGCCGACTAGGACTCCGCCCAGTCCACCAGCCTGTCGATGAACTGGCGGCGGCCCTCGGCCTCGCGCAGCATGGCGTCCGTAGCGCCGGGTTGCGGCGCGCGCGCCTGCTCCTTCAGCCAGGCCAGGAATAGCTGTCCATCACGACCGATGCACAGGCGCTGAACGACGCGCTCCGGCATGTCTTCGTCGCCGGCCTCGACGACGCCGTTGTGTGGGCGAAGATCAGCCCATTTCCGCGCCGCCATCCATGCCTCCCTGGGCTGCGGCCTCGGCCGCCATCTCCATCGCGATCTGCTCGTCCGGCTTCATGCGGATGTGCCGCTCCTTCGCCGTGTCGATCAGCGCTTCCATCGTGGCCTTTGGGTCGATCGGCACGCCGACCTGCAGGGCCTCGCCGATGCCGCGCGCCATGCTCAGCACCTGCCCGGTGATGCTGATGTCCTCCAGATCCTTCGCCTTGGACAAGGGGCTGATCGGCCGCACGCTGACGACGGTTCCGCCCTTCAGCTTCAGTTCCGGCAGGGCGGCGCGCTGCTGCAGGATCCAGGCCACGCGCTCGATGATCGGCAGCACCCATTCACGGACGCAGCGATCACGCGGCAGTTCCTTGCGGCGCGTGTTCCACGCCTTCTCGTCCATCCACTGACCCAGAGTCGGCGGCGTATCGCCCGGCTGCTCGGGCCGGTCCTGATAGCACGACCGCTTGATGCCCTTGCGCATCTCGTCCGCGGCGAAGAACGACGCGTCGAACCGAACGTCCGGCAGGAAGGCCTCGGGCGCCTTGCTGTTCGGCGCGCGCGCGAAGCCCTTGCCGGGCTCCATGCCGCCGTCGAAGTTCGCCAGACCGTCCTCCTCATAGGAGAACGGCGGATCGATCGACCGGCCCAGCCCCTTCAGGTTCAGATAGCCCAGCTCGTCCAGCACGCGAGCGCGCGGCGTCGCCTTCTTGAACGGGCCCGGCCCCCAGGCGGAATCGGCCTGCTGGCGGAACCGGCAGGCGATGATCGGCGCGGAACCGGCGCCGTCGAAGGTCAGCTTGAGCCGTTCCTTGTTGCCGACGATGATGCGATAGTTCCAGCGCTCCGTTCCCGGCATCGACCAATCGCGGTCGCACCCTTCGTACACGACCTCCTTGCGCTTGCCCGATCCGCCGTTCGGCATCGGGAACTGCGCCGGGAAGTTCGCGCCCCAGAGGAAGTGCTGTTCGATCGCCGTCAGCGACAGCTCGCGCCACTTGCCGGTCACGCTGCCGTCAGGGCCGCGCTCCATCAGCAGGTCGGGAATCTCGATCGGCTGGAAATGCAGCGGGTTCAGCGGCCCCATGTCGGACACGGCGACGGCCATCGCCGACACGCCCCAGAAGGCGAAACACTCCTGGGCGGCGTCGTAATAGTTCGACCGCTCGATCTCCGCGAAGATCGCATCCTCATACGCCTTCAGCAGCGGGCCGATCTCGCGGCGCTGACCCTCGGTCAGCGTCTGGACCGGCTCGAACCGAACCCAGCGCTCATGCTGCGGCGTGAAGGTCGAGATCATGTCCGAGGCGAAATCCTCGGCCACGATCTCCAGCTCGTTGTCGAACTGATCGTCCTGCTCTTCGGCGCGCTGCTCAGGGTCCAGCGTCTCGCTGACACGCCGATAGGTCGGGAGCGCCAGGCGCAGGGTCTCGTTGATCCACCACTCGTGACGGGTCCGGTCTTCCTTCGCCGCCTGGATCCGGCGGATGATGTCGCCGCCGGCCATCAGTAGAGAACCGCCAGGTCCCGCCCAGCGTTACCCGAGCCGCCGAAGCTGCCGCCGGACGACACGCTTCCGCCGCTGGTCGGCATCCCTCCGCCGCTGCTGCCGCCGGTCGAGGGCGGGCGATAGATCGGCACCGAGCCGCCACTGCCGCTGCTGACACGGCCGAACCGGCGCAGACGGCGCACGGTGGCGCCGGTCAGCAGCGCCTGGGTTTCTTCCGTGCGCGCCGCCTCGACGCGCGCCTCTTCCCGCTGACGCGCGGCGGTGACGGCCGGATCTTCCTTCGGCAGGGTGACTTTGGGGGTCCTCATGCGGCCTCGCTCTCGAACGCTGGACGTGCGCCGTGAGCGATCAGATCGGCGTAAAGCGCCTGGGGCCTCAACGCACGGGTCCGCAGCGCCAGCAGATGGGCGACCGCGATGGTGCACCAAAAGCCGAACCGCCACGCCGGCGGGTCGGCTTTTTCCGGCAGGTAGTGCAGGACCGTCCTGTGCGCGGGCAGGGCGGCGTACCAGCGATCGAACGCGACCGGCGACAGCGCGTGCACGAAGGTGCGCTTGAGCGTCACGTCATAGACCAGCCAAACGCATTCCTCGGCCGCGAAGCCGAACGCGCAGACATGACGGAACCCGGGCCGGCACAGCCGCCACCACCATTTCGGCCGGTCGCCGTCGAAGAAGGCGACATACCATCCGGCAGGGCATCCCGGCGTCGGCTGGTCTCCAGTCACGCGCGCCTCCGGAACAGGCTATGCCGCGGCCCGCGGTCGAACACCCGCGCCTTGACCTTCGTCTCGACCGGCTTGCGATCCTGGACGCCGCCGAACAGCAGTTCCGCCCCTTCGCCCATGCCAAGGCAGGCGTAGCCCAGCGCCTCGCACGGGTGGCTGTAGGCGTTCTTGACGATGTCGCTCGAGGTGAACTTGCCGGCCGAGGTGTTCGTGACCTTGAACTGATACCCGCCGCCCAGCCCCTGCACGATCATCCGGCAGTCGTTGCCGACCAGGAACGCCTGATAGCCGTCGACCTGGCGCTGCAGCAGGTTGTCGATCACCTCCTTGCGCCCGCCCTTGCCCAGGAAGCGGTTGGCGCCCGGCGCGCGCATCACCGGCATGCCGTTCTGGCGGAAGATGTCGAAGGCCGTCTTCTCCTCGGCCTGCCCTCGAATGTCGCCGCCGGGGTCGCCAAAGAACTTGACGCGGCTGGGGTCCAGCCCCGGGAAGCGGCGGATGATCTCGGCCTTGACGAAGGGCGCGAACGTCACCGCGCCCACGTCCTCGGCGTACAGCTCCGCGATCACGAACACCCGGCCGCGCACCGTCTGGCAGAAGACGGCCGCAGGGGTGAGGCCGAAATCTAGCCCGCAATACAGATCCAGCTCGGTGCGGAAGGGAATCGGCCCCGAGGCGACGTGGCTGTTGCGCTCGTTCTCGCTGCGGAACAGCGGGTGCACCGCCTTGCCGCGCATGATCGACGCGGCGATGTTGCGACAGTTGGCGTCGATCCACTGGCGCGTCACGCCGTGGATCTTCTTCGGGTAGTAGTCCTTCGGCAACCAGCGCAGGTTCTCGGCCTTCGGGTTGACGCAGTACTCGACCTCTTCGCCGGGGTTCAGCGGCGCCAGGCGCGGATCGCCCGACAGCTTCATGTCCTCGTCCAGGACCAGCAGGGCGGGGGGCTGAACGAACAGATTCCAGCCCGGCGGGCGCTTGTGCCGGCGTACGTCGTCCGGCGTGAAGTAGTCCGGCATCGGGGCCTTGCCGAACATGATCGGCGCCCAGTGCAGGCTCTCCGGCGCGTTCATGTCGGCGATGCCGCCGGACCAGGTGCAGCCGCCGTCCTTGACCTTCGGATAGCGACCGCAGCGGGACAGGCCCTCCGTCACCATCAACAGGCTGATGTACTGCGTCTCGTTGAAGTAGATGCCGGTCAACTGCAGCGACCGTAGCTTCTTCACGTCCTCGTCCTTGTCCAGGGCCAGGAAGATGAAGTCCGCCTCGATGTCGCCGTGGCGCATGTAATAGGTGAACGGCGGCGACCAGCTCATCTCGCCGAACCCGCCCTCGGCTTCGTTGCCCTCCGGGAACAGGCCGGTGAAGCTCGGGATCGTCGTCGTCTTCAGTTCCGGGAAGGTCTGCCGGACGATGGCGAAGCGGCTGCGGCGCTTGCCGTCACGCTGGCGCGGCTGCTGGCTGGCGTGCCGGAACAGGCGCATGATCGCGCAGTCCGTCTTGCCGGAACCGATCGGACCCTGGATCAGGTCGAAATCGGCGTCCGACATCAGGAAGGCGGAGAGGATTTGGCCGTCAGGCTCGAACCTGATCGGCTCCTTGGGGGCGGTGGATGCCTTGCGGGCCATGCCGCGAAGGTGATCGCGGGGCGGTTTCGCTCAACGCACGGCGGCTAATGCGCCCTTCAGCCTATGCGGATGAAGATGTCCCCGTAGTCGAAGGCTTCTGTGCGCGGAGCCTTGGACGGGAAGTCGGACCTGAACTGGTCCAGGGTCAGCCATTCGGACCAGACGAAGCCCGGTTCCTCGGCGAAGGTGATGTTGATGGAGAGCGGCCCGAACCGCTTCAATAGGTCGAGGCAGGCGAAGGTGTTCGCCACCTGATCGGCATCCAGATGGTATTCCAGGCTGAACAGTGGGATTCTGTGGCTCAGCCCCTTCAGCACCTCAAGCTCGAAGCCCTCGACGTCGATCTTGCAGAACGTCGGCAGGCCGTGCGCCTTGATCTCCGCGTCCAGCGTCGTCACCGGCACGTCGATCGATCCGGCCCGCCCTTCCGCGAACCATTCAGGGTTCAGCGACGCCATGCCGCTGTTGTCGTTCAGAAACAGCGACGCCCGGCCCGGTTCAGATCCAACGGCGGCCGGAACCAGCGTGATCCCTGCCGGCCCGCACCGAGCAATCATTTCCCGACGACAGGCCGGTTGCGGTTCGAACGCCACGACCTGTGCGCCGATCTTGCGGAACACCTCCGTCTTCGCGCCGATATTGGCGCCGACATCGAACACCAGATCGCCGGGCTTGATGAACTCGGCGTAGAACGCAACCTCAGCCAGAAACCGGGCGTGGGCGGCGGGTGTCATCCGTCGTCTGAACCGCCGCGCCGCACCGTACAGGCCGGTGTCGATGAAGGTGTCCTTGAGCACGCGGGGCATCGGCATGAACGAATTCTGCCTCAACCCCGGACTGTGCACAAGAGGTTAAGCTGAGCTTAAAGGGCTCCGCATTGGAGGTCGTCGTATTCCGACGTGCGGGCGTTGTCCGTCGCCAGCAGGCCGACCCGATTGGAAACGGGCGGGAGAGGACCGGCCGGCGTGGCGGAATAGACCGAGACGCCGTTGTTGAGCACCGTCACCACACCGCCGCTGATCTCGATCCGCAGCACGTGGTCTGTGGTGAAGGTTACAGCGATGTTCTGAATTAGCGTCTGAACACCACCGATGCACTTCGTCAGGCGAAGGCTGGAACCGTTGTTAGACAGGACACCGATCCAGTTCTGGTGATCGGTCATCGACACGCACAGGAAGGTGCCGCCGAAGCCGGTCTTTTTCTTCGCCTGGATATAGTGATTGTTGCTTCCCGGCCTCGGGCAGAAATAGCCCGACCGGAAGGCCGCCGAAGTGCCATAGGACCGCAGGACGCTCGACGCGACGCCAAGCCCGTTCGGATCGCCGCCAGCGAACGAGTAGAAGGTGCTGGCGTCAAGAAACTGATCGGCCCGGTTGAAGTTGTCGGTGAACGGCGAAACTACGGCGTCGAACTCGTCGGTCACGGTGATGACATGCGGCGCAGACGACGTATTGCCGCGAGGATCAGCAACCGAGACCGTCACGTCATAGACATTGTTCGCTCCGGCATCGGTCGGCGCTTCGAAGTCTTGCGTTCCATCGCCCAACCACCGCAACGTGGGTTGCGCATTGACGAGCGCGATCTCGAAGCGAGCCGCATCCGCGCCGCCCGTGATCGTCCACGTCGGACGCACCTCGTTGCACTTCAAGGGCAGGGCGAGCTTGCTGTTTTCACGGACGCTGGCCGTCGTTGGAGACGTGATGGTCGGGGCCGTCGTGTCCGCCACATAGGGACGCGGCGGCTGGATCACTTCCGGGAAGGTCGGGAAGGGCGGGGCCACGTTCGGATCGACGGTGTTCGCCGCCATGAACGCCGCATGGCCGGCCGTCACGCCCGTGATCGTCATGTCGATGTAGTAGTGGAAATACGCGCCGGTGCGCCGATCGGCATCGGTGAACCAGCAGCGCGACTTCCACGTCCCGGCGTCATTCCAGCAGCCGTTGCGCACGATGCACTGTTCGGCGGTCATGTTGTAGGACCGGCGAGGCCCCTTGACCGACATGTTGTCGAGCGCGTTTTCGTTCGACTGCCAGTCCCCCAGACGCCGATCCCCGACGCTGTCCCGGATCACACCGACGATGGTGATCTGGTTGCGGGTATTGCCCATCGCCATCGTCGTGTCGGACGACCCGTCGAGCACGAAATACGGCGTGTCTCCCACGTCCACGGCGGGATGGCTTCCGTCCAGATGCAGGCCGAACGGCGCCAGCGGATAGGGCTGGGGGAGGTCCGCGTCCGTGATCGAAGCCCAGGTCCGCACGATGGCGCGGTTCGGGTTGCTGCCATCGATGGTCCATGGCCCCATGACGCCATTCGCCGGGTGCGTCGCCGCCGCCTGGCTGAGGTTCTGGTAGTCGTTCTGGAACGGCGTGGTGACGTTTTCCATCTCCACGTGGATGAAGAAGCCGTCGTAGTTCGTCAGCAGGCCCGCATCCTGGACCCCGACCGCGAAGTCCTTCAGCTTCATGTTGACGAGCATCATCCGCCACATGACGTTGCCGAACAGGGCGCCCACGTTGCCGGCCGCGGTGCTCTGCCCGACCCAAAGGCTGTCATACCAGTAATAGGTGTTCGTGTAGTTCAGCAACTGGACCGGACGGCGCACCTTCAGGCAGTGGAAGCCGCGCGAGATCATCGGCGTCGAATCCTGCCGATCCGGGCCACGGTGCGCGACGTACATGCCGACATCGCAGCCGTAGGCGCGGTTGCCGACGAAGTCCGGGATCTGAGGCTGGCGCGGACCATAGTAGTCCAGCGCATTTACCCAGATACCGCCGTCGCCGCCTTGGGTGATCGGGTCGAAGAACCGCAAGTCCACGTCGCGCGGCATCTTCTCCAGGAAAGCCTGCGGCAGGGAGCCGCCGGTGCCGCTGTCCGCGCCCGTGGTCTGCTGGTGATAGGGGTAGGCGTGGCTGCACGAGGTGACGATGTTGCCGTGCAGGAGCACCTGACGGGCCTGCATGTCGAAGCCGTTGCCCGAGTGCCCGTTGTGGCCCTGGATCAGTTCATGGCGGTCGCCCCAATCCCGCGCGAAACCATCCCCCCGCGCCCAGGAAGCGGTGCTGCGGATGACCTGACCGATTTCGTCGCCGGTCTCGCTCGCATAGCAGGAGCCTCGGACGTTATAGACGACGCAGTCCTCGATATGGACCCGCGCGTCGTTCATGACGATACCCTTGCCGGGGCAGGGGACTTGCGCGGTCTTGGCCCAGACCGACACGCCCTCCGCGATGAAGGGCTGGCCCGAGAAGTGCGGCGGGTTGCCCCGCACCTGGAAGGCGTAGCGCTCGTTGACGTTGATCGAGACCGACAGGATCGTCCCGCCGCTGGTGGCCCGCACCTGGAAGCCGTCAGGGCCGGTCAGGGTCGGGTTCAGGTCCGTCCGCCCCATGTCTCGCAGCTCGACATAGCGAACATCGCCGCCTTCGACTTCCGAGAACAGGACGTGCGCGCGCTTCTGGGTGTTCGCCAGGTCCGCGCCGGACCAGATGGTCGTATCGCCAGCTTCCCCGCCCAGCGTCCGCATCATGAGATTGCTGGACAGCATCACCACAAACGGCTTGAGCGTGATTGTGGTCGAAGCGGGCACCCCGCTGGCAAAGCCGGTCGGGGGCAGCGGAACCTCGTCCTCATAGGCGAGGTGGTTGTTCGTCAGGGCGGCGTTCAGCGTGATCGTCGCGCCGTCGATGGCCGCGATGGTGCGGACCTCGTCATGGCTCTGCGCATAGCCGTAGCTGTTCGTCCGAACGCCGAAGCTGTTGTTGATCGGCAGATAGGCGCTCGTCGGGCCGGTGTATTGCGCATCTGAGGCCGCGCGGGCCGGGGTTGTCATGGCCCCGATCAGGATGCTGTCCCCGACGCGCCAGTTCTCCGGCACACGGTCCAGGGTCAGGGTCGTCGCGCCGGCCGCCGCATCGGCCATTGTCAGGCGTCGGGACTTCTTCTGCCCCCTCCAGCGGGTTGCGCCCGCGCAGATATACCCGCCCTTCGCCGTGGCGCCGGGGCTCTCCGGGAACCAGAACAGCAGTTCGTGGCGCGCCTTGCCCGTCGTCGCTGACGGCTGGGTGTCTTCCCAGAAGTCGGCGCCGTAGTTCAGGACCGTATAGACGACCAAGCGGGTCTCAACCGACGTGGAGCGCTGGAAGGTTCCGCTCCCTCCGACCCGGATGCCCCAGATGCGCGCATCGCTGGAGACATCATAGGTCACGGTGTAGTTGCCGACATCCACGACTGCGTCGTTGCCGGGAACAGTTCCCGCGCTCCAGACGGTCGGATCGGACCACAGCCCGCTCTTCGTCGCGACATGCGTGAAGGACGGGAAGGTGATGTTGACGTCCTGCGACTTCAGCGCGCGGCGGTCGTAATAAGTCTGAGGTGGCGCGATCGTGCGCGCTCCATAAGCCTGGGTTATCTCAGCAAGACGCGGCTCGCCGGTCGGCGGCGTTGGACCGCCGGTCAAGCCCGTCACCCGAAAGTCGGGAAGGGGGACGGCGTTCTCGTCGACGATCGCCACCCGATAGTCGGGCAGGACGCCGTCTTCCTGTTCTTCCATGGTGAACGCCGGTCGCGGACCAGCATCTTCAGCCACGACGGCGACCCGATAATCGGGCCTCGGCGAGGCGACCTCGTCGACAACGGCGACCTTGAAATCGGGCAGGGGCATTGCGGCATGGAGCCGGGGGAGGCGATGCGCCTCAACGCACGCTTAGTGCTTCCACCCCGACAGCCCGCCGCGGCCCAGGTGCGCCTGCTCGTGACACATCAGCTTGGCGTAATACTCGTGCTGATACAGGCACGGGTTCGGCATCAGCATCACCCGGCGGGTGTCGGACGTGCAGGCCAGGATCACGTAGCCCTCCGGCACGGTCGCGCCGGTGCGGCAAACCGTGTCGACCTCGGCGGGCGATCCGAACAGGATCACCGCCGGCGCGTCAGGCGGCGACCAATACTCAGGCGGCGCGGCGTCGACGATGTCGGGCGAGGGCGCCGGATAGTACGGCAGCTCGCCCAAGGCAGCGGAGGGGCCGGCCATGGCGAGCAATACGGCGAACAGTGCGGGTTTGAGCATGCGCCCCTCCTGATGGGAAGGGTCGGGTCAGGAGGCGGTCGGCCTCAACGCACGGCTACCTCCGCAACACCTCGATCGGGCCGCCGCTCTTGGTGTCATGGAGAATAGCGACCTCGACCGCGCGCACCGCGTCCGCGCCCATGCTCATCGCACCCTTGGCGTACTCGGAGCCGGATCCGAGCGTCAGGGTCTCACCTCGACACCGTTCCCAGCCACGCGGCCCCCAAAGGCAAAACTGATCGTCGGGCGTGATGATGTAACCGTACCACTCGCCGTCTCCGGTAGTGCTTTCTGGCGGGTCGCCCTGCATGCCGGTACGGACCCAGTCGAGGAAGCGCTGGCCGCCAGCGACGGCGCCGCCGGCGCATGCCAGGATCGGACCGCGCTTCACAATCTTGCTGATGCGGCCATCCCTGGAATCGCCCCAGGTCGCCAGCGTATCCGCCGCCAGCACGCCGTCGCGATAGGCGATCGTGGTCACAGCGCGATCATCTCCGGCGTGACCGTGACGCTGCCGACCTGACCCCACCGCGCGTGATAGGTGTAGGCGGTGGCCTGGCGCTCCGACATCCAGCCGCCCCGGGCCGCGTAGGCGTCGCGCGCCGCCAGGGTCGAGTGCTGGACGACCTTCATCCCGCTGTGCTCCTTGACCTCCTCGTGATGTCTGTGACCCGTGTGGGCATATCGCTTGCTGGTCGCGCCCCAGATCCGCGGATATTGCGCGGCGAACAGCAGCGGCAGATCGGCGTTCTTCTTCAGGTGCCCGTGGTGGAAGGCCAGCATGACGTCGCCATGCTTGTGGACGTAGTACGGCAGTTCCGAATCCACGACCTTCACGCGCGGCTCGTTCTCGTACAGCGCCGAAAACATCATGCGCAGCCAGACGGACGAGGCCAGGTCGTGATTGCCCTCGGCCATGACGACGAACACCGTCTGGTGCTTCGACAGCGCCATGTCTATCACGCGGCGCAGGATGCGGATCGCGGCGCCGACCATCTTGGAGAACCGCCCGTCCTGGTCCAGCACGTGGCCCGAGGTGGGCGTCACCGGCAGCAGGCCGTCGCTGTGCAGCCAGTCGCCGAGCTGGTTCACGACGCAGGTCGTGGCGTCCGGCGCGCTCTGGACCATCTGGGCGAAGCAGCGCGTCAGCGTTTCCTCCGCGATCGTCAGGTCCCAATCCGCGCCGCCCTCCTTGCGCCAGGCCAGCATTCCGACGTGGGCGTCCGTCAGGGTGTAGAGGTTGCACAGATGGTCGGCGGTCTGCGTCGGCGCCGGCATGGGTTCGGCCGGGCGCACGTCCTCGACCAGAGCCGCGACCGCTTCCCGGATCAGTTCGAGACGCCGATCGTCATCGATCTTCGTCTTGACCCATTGCAGCTTCACCTCGCCGTCCGCGCCGTAGAGCGTCGAGTGGCCCTTGGCGACGAAGGGCTCAGGGACGCGGTGCTTCAGATCGTATTCCGGCGCCCAGCCCTGCGCGGCGGCCTTGGCCTTCAGGCGGGCGATCGCCTCGTTGACGGCGTTGTTCGCGACGCCGAGCGCCGCGGCGGCCTTGCGGCCCGACCCGTGCTTGGCCACAGCCTGCAGGTATCGCAACTGCACGGGCGTGGCGTACCGCGCCAGGCCCTCGTCGATCTCCGGCGTATCGACCGGAACGAATTTCAGGGTCACGCCGACCACCCGCACAGGGCGATGCCCGTGCTGTTGTGCGCCTTCACCTCCCGGATCGTCTGGTCCGTGTCGCGGCTGGACCAGGTGATCGGCTTGGCGATCCGACAGAAGGTGTCGGCGCCGGGCTCAGGCTTCGGCGGTTCAGTCGCGCCGGAACCCGTCAGACTCGCGCAGGCGCTCAGGGTCAGCATCGCGCACCCCAGCGTCAATGCGCGCCGCATCCGCTTTTCGAACGGCGTCGTCCGCATCGGAACGCTCCTTCTCGATGAATGTGTCCGAGCCGTCTTCGCGGCCCTTTCGATAGATCAGCAGCAGAAACAGGGCGCCGATGGCCGCCAGCAGCCCCTTGGTTCCGAACAGGCGGAAGCTCAGGTAGAGCAGGCCGATGGCGGCTATGGCGCCGGCGATGAACGCGGCATGGTCGAGGAGGGCGGTCACACGCCCCCCCTTGCCTTGAGCTGGACGCGCCCAGTCAGAACCAGGCCGGCAGCGATCAGCACGACGACAAAGGCGGCGAGCGCCCAGGGCGACTGCACGCCCTCCAGCACCGGCTTGAGGATCGCGGCCGCGCCCCCGATTCCGCCGAGACCGGCGAGCGCGCCGCCGATGGCCGTGGTGTCTTTCTTCAGGTCCGCGCCGTCCGGCTTGGCCGCCGCGACAACAGCAGGCGAGACCGGATTGGAGTCTGGCAGGACGACCTGCGCTGAACGCATCGCCTCCTTCCGCGCCGCCTGGATCGAGTCCAGGAAGTTGCGGTAGTATCCGGCGATCAGGCTCGCCTTGTCCGTGCCGTTGATGATCCGGCGCGCGCCCTCCGGATCCTCGCGATCCGGGTTGAAATAGCGATCCAGGTCGTGTCCGGGGACGAAGACGCCCTGCAGCATCCCGACGATGGCGGCCTTGGCGCTGACATCGGGGTTCAGCAGCTTGCCGGGATCAGCGACCAAATCGACGCCGATGGCCTCGCCGACCTTGCGGTAGTTGCGCTCATGGGTCGTCTGCACGTCGCCGCGGCCGAACCAGCCGTCGCGCCAGTAGGGCTTCGAAACCTGACGCAGGCGCCCGGCGGCCATCGCGGCATCCAGGCGGCGAATGGCCTGAGCGTCGCTTGTGGCGAACGTCTCTCGGACTGGCTGCATCCGGCCGCCTGTCTCGTGGAAGATCGTCGCCAGCAGATAGGCCAGCTGCCGATCGTCCTTGCTGCCGTGACGATCCCAAGCGCCGATCAGGCGCTCTACGCCCTCGACCTGCAGCTTGGTCAGGCGCCCGCCGAACGGCGCGCGGCGTAGGTAGGCGAAAAGGGTGTCGAGATGGAGAGTCACGCCAGCCCTCCCTTCGCCATCACGCCCAGCAGCAGCATGATGATCGCGACCAGCAGGCTCCAGGCGGCAAGCTCGACCCGGCCCGAGCGGCGATGATTGCTGTCCAGCGTCTCCTTGAACCCGTCCAGCTTCTCATTGATCTGCTGATACCGCAGCGCGCACTCCGCCTCGTGCAGGTTCACCTTGGCGTCGACGCGATCAACCTCGCGCTGCAAGCCGGCCATGGAGGGCGCGCGGGCCATCAGGCGGTGAGCCCAAGGCCGCTATCGGCCTCAATCACGGTCGTGTTCGTGCGCTTCATGCCCGCACCACGCCAGCACGCCCCTGCAGCCTCAACGCACGCCCTCACGTCTTCGGCTCCTCAGGCGGCTGCGGCTCCGACGCCAGCATGTCCCGGACCTGCTTGATCGTGCGGGACAGCCGACGAACCTCGTCGTTGGCCTGCGCCGGCAGCTTCGCCGGGACGCCGGGGCGGACAGTGGGGCGGGTCATGACGACTTCAACTCATCTTGTGCCCACCAGCGCAGCAGCATCAGCCCCACAAACACGAGTCCCGCGCCTCCCCACCACGGCAGGTCGTCACACGCGCCGACCGTGACGAGAGCGGCGGCGCCGGCCCAGGCCACGACAAAACGCCCAATCGATCGCATCATGACAGTTTCTCCAGTTGCGGCCCCGCCTCTCGACGGGGCCATCGGGTTTCAGAGACGCGAGAAGTCGCCGGCGAAGCCGGAAGCGCGGCTCACCTCGGCCTCAAGGGCATCCAGCGCGGCGTGAACGGCGCCGACCGCGCCCGGCATCTGCGGCGGGACGGCAGCGAGGTTGCCGCTGGCAGGCTTCGATCCATCCGTGAACAGGCGGGACACCGTGAGGTCGTGGCTGTCGTTCGCGTTCGCCAGGATGTTGACCAACCCACGCACCCGATCGGCGATGCGATCGAGGACAGGCTGGTCGGGGGTTTCAGCAGGCGAGTAATAGGTGGTGGAAGGGTACATCTCACTTCTCCAGCCGACGATTGGCCCCACCCACGCAGTCGGCATGCGAGGGTTTCGGTTGTTGCGAAAAATTCTCAGAAAGGGGTCTGGGGCGGGAAAAATAGCGGCGGGACACCCCAACGGAGCCGCGGCCCCGCGATTTTACCCCGCCCCCGGCACCCCGGCCTGGCGCGGAATTACGCCCCGATCCGAGGGCGGCCGACCGGATGCCGTTCAGCGATGCGTGGCCAGCAATCGATGCCGCTTCAGCCGGGGCCACTAGGGGGCTATTCATCCTCATCGTCCTCGGATTCAGCCCGTCTGACTGGCAGACAGTCTGACGTTCGGGGCGGAAGTGGATGAAAAGGCTCAGCTTCTATGACGCCTGACAGCTGATTGTGCGTCGGCTGCACGCCCATGTTGACGTTGTTCGTGACGATCTGGACGGTCTGACGGACCTCGGCCGGCATCTTCGACGACGCCTCCTTGTCCGCCTCGATGAAGACCTTGGCCGCCTTCAAGCGCACGTCATCGGAGGCGCTCTGCATCTGCAGCTGGGCCGCGACGATCCAGGCTCGCTCTGTTTGAGAGTCGAGCCATGCGCGTTTGACATCTGCCCTGAACGCCCGGACGTGCGGTTTAAGCAAAGCCTTTTGCAGGCTCTCGTATTGATAACCTGCCCTTATAGCGGCCTCGCGAACTGTCAGGCCCTCATGAATGATGAGGGTGATAGCGGTGCGTAGCGCGGGGCTTATGCGGCCCTTGCGGACGACTTCGCCATCCCTGTCGGTGAGTTCGGTAGTCAATCGCTCACCCCGATCAGCTCGCGAGCGCGGTGGAAGCCGGACATCCACGCTTCCCAGTCGGCGTCGTCTTTGAGCGGCTCATACGGGCATGCGGTTGTCGGCTGATGCGTGATAAAGGCCCAGAAGCCCTCATCCTGGATCCGAGCGGTTCGTTCGCCTTCCGTCTCCGGCGCGGGTTCCTCTTCCAGCAGGTCGCCGTAGCCGGCTCCGTAGCGGACGGGCGATCGGAGGATATCGGCGTACTGGGCGCGAGTCCGCTCGCGGATGAGGCGGTCGGTCTGGTCGGCGGACGCTTCGCGGAGGAGTGCGAGCAGTTCCTGCGGATCGACGCCGTTCTCGGCGACTTCGCGCTTGGTCTGCTCGAACCGGAGCTGTTCGGCCTTGAACTCGAGGTCAGCGCCGAAGAGGCGGTAGGCCTCGATAGCGATGGCGTCGGGCGTGACGTTGGGGAGGGCGAGGGGCTTAGGCATGGGCGGAGGCTCCGATGACGGGACGGACGTAGCGACGCTGGAAGACGACGGGCCGTCCGATCGGTCGCTTGGGTTCTGCTTTGGAGCGTGGCTTGCGAGGCGGGACGACGGCTCCGATCCGCTCGGCGTCCTCTTCGGTCATGAGCACGAGGCGCATTCCGAGAGCCTCGAGCCAGATCTCGGCCATGCCGCTGATGGAGATGGAGCCACGGCCCCAATGCTGTTCGGGGTGCTCCAGCTTTCCGGAATACTGCTCCTGGAAGCCGGCCTTGGCGTCTAGTTCGAGGACGGTCAGTCCCAACGCCTTACGGCGCTCCGCCAGGATGCGAACGGTGTCCGCCTCGCTGGTCACTATGATCGGTTGCATATCAGCTCCTGAGCGGAGCCGACGCGGTGATGAGGTTCGCCAAAACCTGGGAATGAAGGTGCGGGACGATGGCTAAGGAAGTGCAAAGGAAACAGGCTCGAAATCGAGCGAGTGAGGATGACCCCCCCCTATATCTACCCTATATCGACTATCGATATGAAATATGCATACCCCCCCCTATCCCACTCGATCGATTTTTAGGGTATATTCTATTGATATATAAGGGAAACCGAGTGGGATTTTAACCATCCCACTCGAGTCCTCGCTCGACCTGTTTCGATCGAGTGGGGATGTCGAGTGGGGATGACTTCATCCCACTCGCCTTAGTAGTTTGTTAGCCGTTGAGAAGGGGTGTTCAGATGGGGTATTGACGTAGAATTACGACTGTCGTAGAACTACGTCATCGAGGGCCGGAATGGTTCGGCCTGATGATCGGAGAGACCGAGATGTTCACCGCCATTCTGATCACCGTCATCATTCCTGCCGCGGCCGTCGCCCTGCTGACGATCACGGACAAGCGCTGACCCCTCATCGGCCGGCCGTGCATGTCGCGGCCCGCCTATTGAGCGATCAGGCTCAACGCCCGGAATGGTTCGGGCGTCACATCGGAGAGACCGACAATGACCTATCAGATTGGAACCCGCGACCAGGCTCAAGCCGTGGCGAATGCTCATGGTCCCGTTGAGGTTGGCGCCGGACGCCGCTGGGTCCGCAATGATGTTCGCCAGCACGGCTCCGGCCCGCGTTCTTTTGGGATCGTCCCTCAGTGGGTCTATGAGGATCAGCCGCACTTGGGCGTGTTCGGCGGTGAGTTCGCATGGTTCGATCCTGCGACCGCCAAGCTGGGAAAGTGGGGAGAGCACGACGCCATTGGCGACCGACTGCAGGTCGGCAATGTTTACGTCGTCAAAAGCGGCATGGGCGGGTCGTTTGATGCTGTGCTGACGGCCGTGGAGGGGCCTCTTGCCTTCTGGCGCGTGGACATGCCTAAAAACCCCGACTGGCACGGCTGGCGTTTTCAGTCGAGGCTGGACGACGTGATCGGCCCCAAGGAGCCCGCCCGATGACCCACACCAACGCCCAGCTCTTCGCCGACGCCGGCCGCGCTCTCTTCGGGGAACGCTGGCAACAGCCCACTGCCGAACTGCTGGGCTGGCCGGTGGACGACAAGGGCCAGAACCGCACCGTCCAGCGCATCAAGGCCGCAGCCGAGAAGGGCGAGGAATACCGGATCGCACCGGGCGCCATGCTCGAGCTGGCCCAGCACCTGGAGAACAGGGCCGGGCAGTGCTCAACGTTGGCAAGGGCGATCAAGGGCGGCTGATTAGCCCGGACTGACGACGCAGAATGGGGTCGGCTTCACGCCGGCCCCTTTTTCGTGCATCTTGGAGCTATGCGCCTGAACGACGAGCCCCGATACGGCGACGCCCGCGAGGTGAAGGAGATGCAGGCCCGCGCCCGCATGCTCCGTCCCTATGTGGTCGGCGTGGTGGTTCTCGCGACCTTGCTGGTTGTCGCGGTCGTCGGCTGGGCGATGGGTTAGCCGCCCCGCCGGTACCACTTGACCTTGTGACCGCCTGCCTCAGGCGTCCGTTCCTCGATCTCGACCGCGCCGCTGTCCACCAGCCCGTCCAGCACGTCCTTGAGGTCTTTCGCGCGGATCCGGTTCTTCATGGCCTGCGCCACCGCCCTGTAAGGCATCCATTCGCGACGCCTCAGGACCCGCATAACCCGCTGCGCCTCGCCCTGGTGCTGGGTCTCGGCCATGTAGCTGCCGGCCATCTCCAGCACCTGGCGAGCGGACCACATCGCCAGCTCGGCGCCCCAGTCCATGTCCTCCAGCGTGACCCGAGGCGCCTTCGGATTGATCCCGATAGCCCGGATGACCGCCAGGCGCTGCGCCATCTCGGCCGTGCGGGTGAAGAACACCTGATCCTGCTCCATGCGCCCGATCTTCTCGGACAGGGCCATGTAGGCGCGGTGCGCGTGGCTCCCCGGCCCATCCTCCCAGGGGACGACGATCATCGGCGCATCGGCGATCGACGAATGAGACGTAGCCCGCGTCAGCGGATTGCCGGCCTCATAGACCGCCAGCATGGCGTCGATGACGCCCGCCGGAACCGCCATCTTGTCCGCCAGCGGCTCGCGCTCCTCGACACGCTGCTGCGTCGAGACGATCAGGAAGCGGTTCAGGAAGCCGTTGAAAACGTCGCCGCCTTCCAGGTTTTCGAAGAACTCTTCGTGCGTCGACACGCCGTAGAGGCTGAGCGCCGGCGCATGCACCGGATCGCCGACGCGACCCGCCCATTCCGGCATGGCCATGGTGTCGAAGCTGGACCCCCACGCAGAACGCAGGATGCCGGTGATCGCCTTCTCGTGCGTTGAGGCCTTGCGACCGTTGATCCGCCCGAGGAAGGCCCCGAACTCGTCGATGCAGGTCAGCGTCAGCGGCTGGCGCGTCAGCCGGTTGATGACTGCGGACAGGGACATGAAGCCGCCCGGGCCGTAGTGGTGCCCCATGGTGCAGGCGTGGAGCACCCGGCCGATGCACTTCAGCGGATGGTCCTTCGCCGCACCGGACGGCGCCAGGAACAGGCCGTAGAGGTGCGTTCCGGTCAGCGTCGGGCCGGCGAACTTGCGACCCGCCGCCGTGCCGACCAGCTCCAGGGCCGCCAGCAGAGCGCCGCCGCGCTGAGGCTTGCGCGCCGAATCCGCGATCCAGTCCGTGATCTCCCCGACGAGCCCGGGGACGCGCGTCAGGTGGTCCGGAAGTTCGGAGTCTGGACCTGTTGAATCTGCAGGTCCAGGTTCGGCGCCGACCTCAAACGCAGGCGTGGCGGGGGGTTGCGGCTCTATTGCGAGATTTTCCCGCATTTTCGGCGCCGAGGCTTTCGGACGCAGCGGCTCGGGCAGGTCGTGGTATGGGTCCGAGGTCGGAAATCCGACCTCGGCCAACGCGATCACCACGCCGCCGTCGCCCTTCAGTCCCAGCCGCTCACGCAGCCAGTCGGTCGCCTCGGCCTGATCGCAGTCGCGCGCGACCATGACGAGATCGATCGCTGAATAGGTGTCGTTCGTCCCGAAGTCCTTGATCCCGTCGCGCTGGATCGACAGGTTCAGCTTGCGCTCCGGGATCGGCCGCCCGGTCGAGGACGCTCGCCACGTCGCCACGGCTTCGTAACCGCCGCGTGCAGGACGACAGCCGTAGAGGCCAAGCGCCGGAACCCAGGCGTCCAGGTTGGAGAGCGCCGCGGCCTTGGTCTCGGACCAGATGTCGTCGGGGTTGATGTCGACCGGCGCGGGCTTGCGAGGCCGATCGGAAGCAACGCCCCGCCGCTCGCGATCCCAGCCGCATTGCTCCAGAGCCTCCTCGAGCGCCGCGATGTCGTCCTCAGTCAGAACCGGCAGGTCTGCGGCCGGCACCGGGCCGCGCAGCCAGGCATAAGGCTGGTGCGTGTCGGGGTGGATGCTGGGTGGAACCACCGTCTGGCGCGTGTCGAAGCCGGTCAGCACGTCAAGCAGGCGGCCCTCCGGCCCGTCATACGACCGCGTCTTCAGCCCCTTGGGCGCGAGATAGAACCGGCTTTCGCCCTTGGCGCCGCGCTTGACCATGGGTGACGCAGGCGCGACCGACAGCAGCGCGTCGAGCGCATCCGGATCGACGGCGTCGAAGTCGAGAACCACGACGTGCAGATCCTTGCCGACCTGAGAGCCGCAGACCAGACCCGCATTGGCGTCCGGCCATTGCAGGGCCTGGGTCAGCAGGAAGCCCGACAGGGTCTCGTCGCGATAGCGCTGCCATTTCGACATGCCCTGCCAGCCGCCGCGATAGGAGCCGGGGGACTTGCCCTTGCCGCCGTGGGGCGCGTCATGCGGGATGACGGGCAGGAGGTGATAGCCGAGCGGCGCCAGCTGCTCGTGTGCGATGGAGAATGGGCTCATGCGTCGTACAGCCTCGCTGGGCTTTGCTCGTGCCCCTCGGGCCACCCAAAGCGATCGCGTGGTTGGCTGCCGGCAAACCACATGACGACGACGTGTCCGTCGCGGCGGGTGTAGTCGTCAATGTCGACCATACCCATGATCATCTTGAACGGCTCGCCGCCGATCCAGATCGTGCGATAGGTGTTCGATTCCAGTCGAGCTTTCGCTGCTAGGTGTTCCTCGACTGTGATGCGGGTCCACGGATGAATCATCCCTCCGCCCCCACAGGCACGGTCCAGGCCGCCACGATCCGGTCTCCGGCCGCCTTGTTGGCCTCGTTGACGAGGGTCAGGCAGAAGGTCAGGTATTCGTCGGCGGAAAGGGCGGCGAGATCGGTCTTTTTGAGGCTGTCCAGGTAGGCGCCGGCGATGTCACCGGCGCGGCGCACGTCGTCGCGGGTCAGGTAGGGGGTCATTGATCGCCCCCGTTCAGGATGGCGTCGATCATGGCGGTGAAGGCCGCGCCGTACTTGCGAGAACCGTCGAACCCAGACGCATCCGCAGCATCACGCCCAACAAACACCACAGCCTCTTCCTCAGGCAATCCCCGCACGGCCATCAGCACGGCGCGGGCTACGCCGAGGGTCAGTTCGTCGCCCGTGTGTTCATCGGGGTTCACCGACTCCATGTAGGCCCTTGCCGCCCTCGCAGCACGTTCAAGCATCTCGCTCATGATCCAAACCTCGCAGCCCAGGCGGCGTCGAGCGTCGCGAAGGGACCGATTTCGTTGCGCTGCACGCGCGGGAAGCCGCGCGGCGTGCGGTCGACCCACACGGCGCGGTAGAAGAAGTGATTGTTGCGGACGATGAAGCGGGGCATCACTGCACCCCCACAATCTGACCGGCCTCGAGGACCACGCGCTTGCCCTCTTCCAGGGGCGTCCAGTATTTGACCTGCACGGGTTGCTTCGCCCGGTCGGGCAGAACCCAATGCACGAACTCGCCGGCGCGGTTGGTGAAGCCGCCCTGCACGGTGGCGTTGAAGCGGGTCATGCGTATTTCCTCAGCGAACGGGCCAGATCGTCAGCGCTGCTGGTCGGGCGATAAATCAGGGAGTGGTGGCCGGCGCAGTACGAGCTGCCGGGCTTGATGGCGGCGCAGCAGGCGCGGTCGTCGTCCAGCAGGTAGGCGCATTGTCGCGCGGAGCGTTCGATCCAGGGGCGCGCGTGGCTGATGTCGATGACGACCGCGGGCTTTGGAGCCGGTCGAGGCGCAGCGACGGGCCTCGGCTTGGGCGCTCGTATCGCCCTCGGCTTCTTGACGCGTGGGTTCGCCAGCGACGCCCGAGCGGCCCGGCGTGGACGGCCGAGGCCAAGGCGATGAATTTTGCCGATCACAGAGTTTCGGGTCGCGCCGTCGAATACGGCCGCGATCTCGGTGGCGCTCTTTCCGTCCTTCCACATCGCAGTCAGTTCGTCGACGACGGCGGGGTTCTGAGGTTCCCAGATTTTCACGCCGCCATCTCCATCGGCTGGACGATGGCCTTCAGCCAGGCGCGCAGGTCCGGCGTCAGAGCGTAGGATTCGGTCCCGTAGGCGCAGACGATGTTGCCGGGCGCGCCGGCCGTCGCGAGCCGCGCGCGCAGCTTGCAGATCTGCACCGCGATCGTCTTAATGATCGGGCCGCTGCCATCGGGCCGCTCGAACACCTGCTGGTAGATGGTGTCGCGGTTGACGGGGTAGGGGCGCTTCAGCAGCAGCGCCAGGACGCCGGCCATTTGGCCTGAGAGGCCCAGCGTTCCACGCAGGATCTCCAATTCCACGCCGCCGGTCAGTTGGTTCAGCTTCTGACGCAGGACTTCGTTCTCGATTTCGAGTTGTTCAACGCGGTTCATGCCGCTTGCTCCTGGGGCTCGGCGAAGCGGCGACCGACGATGTCGAACCACTTGCCGTTCTTCCTGACTTGAATGAAGGCGGGGGGCGTCAGCTCGGGCCAACGCACAAGGGCCTGTTCGACGGTGTCCGGCGCGGGCTCGGCCCCGCCGTGACGGCGCCACCACTGTTCGGCGCGGAACCGCATCGGGCCGCTATGTTCGAACAGCACCCATTCCGGATAGGCCATCAGGCCGGCCGAATAGGAGACGCGCAGACTGTCGGGAC
Organism: Brevundimonas sp.; assembly: GCF_041911375.1. Lineage (GTDB taxonomy): Bacteria > Pseudomonadota > Alphaproteobacteria > Caulobacterales > Caulobacteraceae > Brevundimonas. The sequence continues at coordinate 90,371 of NZ_JAYRPA010000022.1, forward strand.
TGCCCTGCTTCTGGTGACGACGCGCGGTCCAGGCGACGACGGCGATTTCCTCCGGCGCCTGACGCTTCAGGTCGCGCGACAGGATCGCCACGTCGTCGGCCTCGGCCTCGTGACGCGCCCGGTCCAGGGTCCACTCGTGACCACAGAAGGTGCAGATGCGGGCGTTCAGCGCCGCCAGCGTCTTGCAGGTCGGGCATTCCTTGGCGCGGATGTCCGAGACCTTGGCGGCGTCAGGAGCCTTCTTCTCTCCGGCGCGCCGATCGATGGTGATCGTGTCGACGGGGCCGAGGCGCCGCGCCGTGCCGGTGAAGTCGAGGAAAAGGCAGTTGTCCTTGCCGTCCGCCAGCCGCGTGCCGCGACCCGCCATCTGCACGAACAGGCCGGGCGAGAGCGTGGGCCGCAGCAGCGCGATCAGGTCCGTGCCCGGTGCGTCAAAGCCGGTCGTCAGGACGTTGGCGTTCGTAAGCACCCGGAGGCGGCCCGATCGGAAGTCTTCGATGAACCGCGCGCGGTTGCCCGCGTCGGTGTCGCCGGTGATCGTCTCGGCGTGGATGCCCTGCCGCCGGAACTCGTCGCGGACGTGGTGCGCGTGCTTCACGCCGGCGCAGAAGACCAGCCACGAACGCCGGGTGGCGCCGTACTGCATGATCTCGCTGACCGCCGCCTGGGTGATCGCGTCGTCATCCGCCGCGGCTTCCAGGGCGCCCGCGACGAACTCACCGCCGCGCTTGGCCACGCCGGACACGTCGATTTCGGTCGCGCCCATCTTGGAGACGAGCGGCGACAGCCATCCGTCGTCGATGCCCTTGCCGATGCCGTAGGAATAGACGACCTCGTCGAACAGCCGGTCGTCCCCGGCGTCGAGCCGCCCGCTGTCCATGCGGAACGGCGTGGCGGTGAAGCCGACGACGCGCAGATCGGGCCGCTGCTCGCGCAAACGAGACAACAGCGCCCGATACATGCCCTCGCCGGCGTTCGGCACCAGATGGGCCTCGTCGATCATCACCAGATCGAAGGCGCCCAGCTCGGCCGCGCGCTTATAGACGGACTGGATCGAGGCGAAGATGATCCGCTGCGACGTGTCGCGACGGCCCAGACCGGCGGCGTAGATGCCGACCGGCGCGCCGGGCCACAGCCGCAGCAGGGCCGCGGCATTCTGCTGAACCAGCTCCTTGACATGGACGAGCATGAGCGCGCGCATGTCGGGATAGGTCGTCAGCAGATCCTGGGTCAGTGTGGCGATCGTCACGGATTTGCCGAGCCCGGTCGCCATATCGACGAGCGGATTGCCGCCGCCCTGGCGCCAGTAGTTGAGAACGGCGTCGACGGCGTGCTGCTGATAGGGGCGGAGACTCAGCATCCCACACCCCCGTCTTTCCAGACCGAGCCGTCCGCGAGCCGGTACATCACCCATTCGCCCGCCTCGTCGGCGTCGTACTGCTCGCCCGGCACCAGGGTCGGGTTGAACAGGTGGTGAGCGCACCCGGCGCGCTGCTCGTCGATCGTCAAGTCGCGCTGATGGCGGGCGCACGAGACGCGCGCGTCGCCGTCCAGATGGAACGACACGTGCAGGCACGTCCGGCAATTCCGCGCCGGCATCAGGCCCTCGTTCGGCGCGCAGCCGTAGCCGGCTTTGAGGAAGTAGGGCGGGCAGGTGCAGTCTGGGCGCCGGTCCTGCGTCGCCAGGCGCTCGGCCTTCGCGACCATCTTGAGCGCGGTCGTCGCGTCGTACTCGACCCGCTCCGAATAGAGCGTGTCGTCGTTCTTGTTGACCGCGACGTACAGCGCCCGGGTCAGGTGCTGGTGATGCATGTAGAGCTGCATCTGGACGTGGTGCGCGGGCTTGGCCTTGGCGACGCCGTCCTTCAGCAGGGCCTTGAAGGACTTGTCGTTGTGCGACTTGACCTCCAGCACATGCTCGGTCTTGGGCGCCTCGGGCACGTTGCGCGCCTTGCCGTCCGTGCGGCCGGAAGCGTGACCGCCGGCGAACTCGATGCGAAACTGCTCGCCGGTCGCGGGATCGACGGCGTCAACCTCGACCCCTGCCGCGCGAAGCATGTCGACGATGCGTTCTTCCCACACCTCGCCGGTGCGGAAGATCGACAGCTTGCGGCCGTCGTGGCGCTCAGGCGGGAACAGCCAGCGAAAGGCGTCCCACAGCTGGCGGTCGCATTCGCCGCCGAGTTGGGAGGCCGACAGGCGCGGATGCAGGTCGGTGCGGTTCTGGGCTTCCAGCGCCGCATAGATGTTGCCGACCGTGCGCGGGGTGGTCTCGGGCAGGGCGGCCATCATCCGTCCTCCCCGGTGTGGTCGCGCTCGTCTTCGTCGTCGCGGTTGTCGTGGGCGTCGTTCCAGACCTGCGTGGGGCTGCTGCCGACGCCATGTTCGGCGATCCAGTCGTCCGCCTCTTCTGGCGTCATGACTGCGGAAAAGCGGCGGCCGGTCACAGGATTGCCCTCGCCCACATGAAGAACGAGAAAGCTGACATAGCCGCGCAGGCAACAGCCCAGACGTAGCGGCGTTCGCGGAATGATTGGTCAGCACACCAGGCGCAAAGCCAGATTGAAACGGCGTAGATGAAGGTCATCAAACCGCCTCCCCGCGCATGACCGCAGTCAGGGCGCTGATCGCCCGGCTGATCTCCAGCCTGGCGGCGATCGGGCATCCGGCGTGGTACTCGGCCCGGGCGCGGGTGATGATCTTGTCGACTTCGCACAGCGCCTCGCGCTCGTGCTGGAAGGGGTGGGGGTCGAGCGGCGCGCCAACGCCAGCCTCGACAGGACGCAGTTGATCGTCCATCGTCAGGGTGCTCCTGCGATGCTCCTGAGAGCGTTGAAAGAGAGGCGCCCGGCGGGACTGGGGTGAGAGCTAGATCCGCCGGGCGTCTGGAGTGTTAGGCAGCCGACTTGCCCCACGGACGGGCGCCGGCAGCGGGCGCCGCGCCAACGGCGGCCTGCTGCTGGTTCGCCGATCCGCCGCCCAGGGCCTTGTAGCCCTTGACGATGTTCTGCTCGCCGTACTGGCCTTCGGCCGGCTTGATCGCCACGGTGATCTCGCACGGCTTGAAGTGCAGGTGCTCGCTGTCGGTCAGCGTGCCGACGTAGCCGACAGCGCCGCAGATGCGCTTCAGCGAGCGCTCCGCGATCTCCTGCGCCTGCTGGTTCTGGTTCCGGATGTTCAGGTTTTCCCAGACGCGGCGCTTGGCCAGCGGGCCGTCGATGATTTCCCAGGTCAGCTTGAGCATGTCGCCGCCGCTTTTGGTCGCGGCCAGCGAGGATTCGATGATCTGGGCGGTGTAGTTGCCGGCCGGGATGATCTCGCGATCGTCCTGCACGTCATCGGGGTTGAAGGGGGTGAGAGCAGCCATATTCGTTCTCCGTGGTTACGCCGCCTCGGCGGTCGCTTGATTGGCCGGGGCCGCGCCCCCAGCGGGGAAGAAGGGCGCCAGGGCGCTGAAGCCCTGACCCTTCTGGTAGATGATGCGCGCGGGCATGTTGTACCGATTGCCGGCCGTGAACGCGGGCTTGCCCTCGGTGTAGATCCAGCGGGTGTCGCCGCCATCGGCGCGGGCGCGCTCGCCCTTGCCCTCGGTCTTGATCGTCACGTCCTTCTTGACGAGCAGGATGGCGTCGACCTCGCGCTTCAGCAGCGCCTCGGCCCGCTTGTGCAGGTCGATGTCGTAGCGGCTGTAGGACTGCGTTTCGGGGTCGTCGAAGCGGCTGATGATGGCGTGGCCCACCAGCACCACCGCCATGCCGCGGTCGTTGCGCAGGTAGTTCAGGGCGTCGAGCACCTCCAGCCAGAGGTTGTCGGCCTCGATGTAGCCCTTGCCGTATCCGCCGCCGGCGAGTTCGATCGACTTCACGTTGCTGTCGCGGCAGACCTTGTCCCAGATCAGCTTCTGCAGCGCCGAAACCGAATCCAGCACGATCGTCTGGAAGGTGTGGTCCTCGGTCGCGAGCACGCCCATCGCCTCGATCACCTGCTCATAGCTCGTCAGGTGGCCGAAGCTGTCCAGCTCCAGGTCGCCGCTTTCGCCGCGCTCGGTCTGGAGGAAGACCGGCGCCGGGAACTCGGACGCCAGGGTGGTCTTGCCCATCTTCTCGGGGCCGTAGATCAGCAGGCGCGGCGGTTGGTCGGCGCGCACCTTGCGGAGGGAAGCGAGGGAGATCGCCATTATGCGGCCTCCGCGATGGTGGCGGGCAGCAGGAAGGCGAGGAACTCTTGCGCCATCGCGACGACATCTTCGGGATGCGCGATGCCGATCGGATTGCCGTGAGCGACGAGGTTGCAGGCCTGGTCGAGCGCCACAATTCGAGCGTTTTCTTCTCGTTCGGTCATTCATCTTCTCCGTCTGGCGCGTCTATGAACCACCCGCCCGTCGCGCCGTCCGGTGAGGGGTGGAAGGTGATTGAAAGGGGGCTGACCGGCACGATGCCGACGCGGCACTCGGCGGCGTTGCGGCGTCCGCGCGGCGTCCAGGACAGGGCGATGCCGGTCACATATCGGTCGTCGTCGATGACCTTCTGCTTCACCAGCAGGTCCAGCGTGGCCTTGCAGCGGTTGTCGATGTCGCTGAGCGGGCTGTCGCGTTCGACGCCCAGAAGGATCAGCACGCGCCCGGGTACGGGGTCGCATCCATCGCGCGCCATTTGTTCGCGAACCATCCATCCGGCCTGATTGAGCCAGTCGAGATATTCCTTCGACCGGCGCGGCTTCGTGGACCCTGGCGTGGACCGCCAGATCTTGTTCGCGCTCGGCGGCGCGGGCAGGACCAGATAGGTGCAGGCGGGCACGGCGCGAGACGCACCCGCCTGCTGGCGAACCTCACCGTCGGCGTCGGCGATGAGAGGGGAAACGGCAAGGGCGGTCATGCGAACACGCGCAGGCGCGGCTTGGCCTGACCTTCGACACGCCACACGACCCAATGACCGGGCGCGCTGATGCGTCGGGCGCCGCCGCTCGCGACTGTCGCGATGGCTTCGGCGAGTTGCTTGGGAGAACCGATCATGACCGGCCCTCGCGGATGTGCTGGAGTGCGGACCCGATCAGGCGGGCCGACCACACCCTTGTCTGGAAAGCGGCCTGCTCAGGAAGCGCAAAGAGCCATCCCAGCACGCGCGCCAGGATCCAGATCGGACCCACGACGAGGAGCAGGATGCTCCAGGTCAGCGGCGTGTAGGAACGACTCGGCTTCTTCCAGCAGGGCGGCCTTTCGGCGCCGTTGCTCGGCCTCATGGTTCAGCCTCTGTTTCTCGGATGCGAAATAGTCGGCGATCCGGTGATTGATGACGCGGCTCAGCACCGCGAGCCCGATCTTCCAGCCGCCGTTTTTATGTTGCAGGACTTCTTCCATCGTCCTGATGGATGTCCGCCCCTGGATCAGGCCCTTCGCGGCGTCGACCGACAGGCCGAAGTCGCGAACCACCATGCCCTGCACATTGACCTCGTTGCGGTATCGATGGCGCATGACCTCCGCGAAGGCCTCGCGCAGTCCGTACTGCAAGGGTTGGTTTTCCGTGCCGAAGGGGCAGCTTTCCATCTTCGCATCCATCACAGTGAACCTCGTTGGAAGGCGCTGCGACGGCGCGAAGTGTGAGAGCGAAGATGCAGGCGTCCGGCGCCAACCGGAACGAACTGCGGGGATACGGAACCGGGGCGCGCCAACGCCTCGGGACCGGCTTCAAAAAGAGAGGTCATGACGCGGCCTCTGCTGAGAGTTTCTCCGCTGCGCTGTTAAGCGCGCGGATCGTTTCGAGATTCTTGTGAGACCAATCGCGGTCGGAGAACGACTTGACCGTGGTGTACGGGAGGTCCGCAGCGCGAGCCAAAGCGGCCAAACCATGCGTCTCGGCCGCTGTTTTGACGTTCTCGATGACGGCTTCGATCGGGTCCATGAAGAACGACTTTACGATGTTTCGTGGAAACCGCAAGGGGTTTTACGAAACTCCGTTGTTTCCCTTATCCGCGAACCTCCCCATGCCCTGAGCATGTCGGACGAGATCGACCAGCGAAGAGAAGCATTCCGGACCTTCGTGGAAGCGCGTGGGGGAGTGGCCTCCGTCGCGCGCAAGGCGAAGGTCAGCGCGACGACGCTTTACAGCTACCTGGGAGGGAAGAGCGCCAGCCTGTTGGACCGCACGTCGAATCCCATTGCGACCGCTTTTGGCGTTTCAGTGGAAGAGATGTTCGGGGGTGAGCGACCCGCCAGAACGGTGCCCGTCGTCTATCACGTCGGAGCTGGGGCCACCGTGTACGCGCTGCCCGATCAGGAACCCTTTGATTTTGTTGACGCGCCAGAAGATGCGTCAGATTCCACGGTCGCCGGGCGGATCGAAGGCTCGAGCATGGGGGCCATGTTCGACGGCTGGCTGCTGTTCTGGGACGACATGCGCTCGCCGGTCACGCCGGACCTCTATGGCGAGGTATGCGTCGTGTCGCTGTACGACGATCGCGTGCTGGTGAAGCAGCTACGCCCCAGCAAGGAGCCCGGCCTGTTCCACCTGTTCTCGAACACTGAACCGCCGATCCTGGACGTGCCCGTTCGCTGGGCCGCGAAGGTCACGCAGATGCGGCCGCGTTAGGAAGTTTCGTAAAATCTCTTGACGGGATACGAAACGTCGTAATAGCCTGCTCCTCACCAACAGAGGAGGCATTGGCGTGCCGCACCCTAATCAACTGGCTCTGGCGCAAGCCGCCGAGCGCTGGATTGAACAGTCCCAGCAGTTGCCGCAGCAGACCGCGATCAAGCGACTGACGGCAAAGATCAACGTCCTGCAGGACGGCATCCACGAGCTGTCGCTGGCGTCGATCGAGGATCGCGAACCGGACGAGACGCTCGCCGGCCTGTCGGCGATCGACATCATGGCGGCGCAGGGTCGCCTGGTCGTCGAGCGCAATGTGCGCCAGCGGTTTGCGGACATGGAGATTGCAGCGTGACCGCGGCCGACCCGTTCACCCGCGCCTGCCCGCTGTTCGCGAACGCGCACCGCGGCGCCGTCAAGTCCGGCCCGGCCTTCGAATGGACGGGCAGGGGGTCGCTGTTTTCCTTTCGGCTGCAGAAGAGGGGCGGGGCTTCGGCCTCGTCCCTCGGGAGCCGCCCTCACCTGGAGCAACCCAAGTGACCCATTCCCCTAAGCAGACGGTCCCGGAAATCCTGAACGCGGCGGCTGATCTGCTGGAGAAGCCGGGGGCGTGGACGCAGGGAACCAGCTACGCGGGTCCGAACGGCGAGTGGCGAAACGGCGGCGAGCCTGACGTGACCTGTCGGTGCACGGTGGGTGCGATCAACGAAATATGCCGTTGGAACTTCGACGCGGCTATTCCCGTGTTCCAGGTGTTCGAGACCCACATTGGGCAGGACACTGCCAAGTGGAACGACAACGCTTACCGCACTCAAGCCGAAGTCGTCGCCGCCCTCCGTCAAGCCGCTGAGAAGGCCGCCCGCCCCTCTAATCGGGGAGAGGCGTGATGGGCTATTGGGACACCGCCGGGAAATCCGACGAATGGTACACGCCGCCGCACGTGTTCGAGGCGCTCGCGGTCCGGTTCGATCTTGACGTGGCGCATCCGAACGGACTGACGACGCACGTTCCCGCCGCGCGCCACTATTGGTCGGACGGGCTGGAACTGCCTTGGGACGGCTTCGTCTGGATGAACCCGCCCTTCGGTGGACGCAACGGCCTTGAGCCCTGGCTGGATCGGTTCTTTGCTCACGGCAACGGCGTTGCCCTGACGCCTGATCGCACCTCTGCGCCGTGGTTTCGGAAGGCCTGGATGCGGGCGGATGCGGTGATGTTCACGCCCAAGATCCGCTTCCTTCGGCCGGACGGCTCGATCGGCAAATCGCCATCCAACGGGACGGCCCTGTGGGCTGCCGGCGCGCTCGGCGTCCGCGCGCTTCAGAACGCCAACCGCGCGGGCCTCGGGATCCTCGCGTGGCCCGCTGAATGCGCCGCCCGCCCCACCCAAGAGGGGGCGTAGATGGCGACCGACCTCATCACCAAACTGGAAGAAGCGGGGGAAGGGTCGAGGGAACTCGATGCGCTGATCGAAGATGTGTTCGACCCGCTCATCACCTGCGACGGCCCCGGAAGCCATGCCGACTTCGTTGGCGACGAACAGTTTGAGGCAGACGTAGGCCACTACACCACCTCGCTCGACGCCGCCCTGGCGCTGGCGGAGCGGGTGCTGCCGGATGCTCGGGTTCAGATGAACACCGGAACTGGCTGGGTCCGGCTTGTTACGACTGACGGCCGGTACGACTACGGCTTCTTCGCTGCGGCCCACGCCTCCACCCCCGCCTTAGCTCTATGCGCTGCGATCCTTCGCGCTTCTGAACAGGAGCGGGGAGGGTGATCTACGGGTCCGTCTGTTCTGGCATCGAAGCCGCGTCCGTCGCCTGGCATCCGCTGGGGTGGCGCGCCTCGTTCCTATCCGAGATCGAGGCGTTCCCGCGCGCGGTCCTGTCCCACCATTACCCCGAGGTGCCGCTTCATGGCGACTTCACGACGATCGCAGCCGATCAATACGAGCCAATCGACCTTCTGGTCGGAGGAACACCTTGCCAGTCTTTCAGCGTCGCCGGCCTCAGAGGCGGACTGGATGACGACCGCGGCAACCTGGCGCTCGAATATCTTAGGCTGGCTGACCGACTGCGGCCCCGATGGCTGGTTTGGGAGAACGTCCCCGGCGTCCTGTCATCGAACGGCGGACGGGACTTTGGAGCCATTCTCGGGGGCATGGTCGAACTCGGGTACGGGTTCGCCTACCGAGTGCTTGACGCTCAGTTCTTCGGAGTGGCCCAGCGACGCCGTCGTGTGTTCGTTGTCGGACACCTTGGAGACTGGCGATGTGCCGCAGCGGTTCTATTTGAGCGCCACAGCCTGTCGGGGCATCTTGCGCCGCGCCGAGAAGCGGGGGAAGGCGCTGCCCCTACCATTGGAGCGAGCTCTGGCGATTGGAGCCGGGACAATATTGGCGAGAGCCTAGTACCGTTCGGCCTGTCAACGCAGCAGGAGCCGAAATGGGCTTCTGATCTATCGCCTACCCTGACCATCCCATCGAAGTCGGGCGGCGGACAGCCCACGGCGGTTGCCTTTGCTCTACGCGGTAGAGACGGCGGCGCTATGCCTGAGATCGAAGGTCACGGCGAGCGAGCAGGAGCTCTGCGCGCGGCCTCGGGCGGGTCCAGCCGTGACTACGTGGCGTTCGCTCAGAACACCCGCGATGAGGTCCGCGAGATGCCCTACGTCGGCGCCCTAGCTGCTGATCCTGGCATGAAGCAGACCAGTTACATCCGAGGCGGCTCCGCCGTCCGCCGCCTGACGCCCCGCGAGTGCGAGCGGCTCCAGGGCTTCCCCGACGACTACACCCTCATCCCCTACCGCAAGGGCATGGCCGCTGACGGCCCTCGATACAAGGCGCTCGGCAACTCCATGGCCGTCCCTGTGATGGCCTGGATCGGCCAGCGCATAGCCGCCGTGGACGCAATCATCCAATCCGAAAGGCTCGCCGCATGACCACCCCCACCCCAGGCCAACCGCTATCCGAGGCGGATGTGAAGCGCATTTTCGGCCTTGATCCGAACGCCACCGGCAACCGGCCGCGTGGCTGGCGGATTGTGGACGAGGGCGAGAGCAACGACATCCGCGCCTTCAACGGCATGGATGTGCCGCCCGGCAGTCTCGCTATTTCCACCCGCGATGGCGCCTCTAACCCCATCAGTCCGACCGCCTGCCAGTATCCGAACTTCATCGGCACAGTAGAGGACGACTGCGACCGCACCTACCGCGACTACTTCTACCGCCCCCACGCCCCTGTCTCCCGCCCCGGCGATGGGGTGGAGAACGAAGCATACGAAATCGGAAAGCGCGAAGGATATGCAGAAGCCGTGGCGGACGTTGATCGCCTGACAGGTGGCGATGGCGAATATCGCTTCTGCACCGAAGGCGATCCAGACCGGCACATGCCCAGCCCTGCCGCCATGAAGAAGAAGATCGCAGAGCGCTTTGCCGCCCTCACCCCTCCCGCAGAGCCTGTCTCCCGCCCCGCTGGGGTAGGGGAACGGGAAGCGGTGGCGCGGTTGGAGAGGCTGTGCGCCGGTTGGTCGTCAGTGGAATCCGCAGAGCGCGCGTCGGCAGTCGCATTGGTCCGCATTGCTGATGTTCTCCGCATCCTCTCCCTTCTCCGCCCCGCCGCGCCCGATGCTGGGGGTGGGTGGATGCCGATTGAGACGGCTCCGAGGGATGGAACGCATTTCTTGGCGGTGGACGAGTGCGGCGACGCTTCGCGGTGCGCCTATAACCGCGACGGGACGCTGGCTTCGTTCTGCGGTCAGCCGGTCGTCCAGCCGTTCGAGCCGATTGCCTGGATGCCTTGGACTGAGGTTCCCGCCCTCCAGCCAGGAGGCGAGCGATGACCGGCGGGCTGGAACCCTACGGCTGGATATATGAGACCTTCGCTCCGGGTGCTGGATGGTGCGCCCCGCCGGAATGGTGGCCCGCCACGTTCACAAGGACTCCTCCGAACCCGAAAACCACCCGGAACGTAATCGCGCTCTACACCGCCCCAGCCGAACCCGCAGAGGCGAGGATCAGGGAGTTGGTCGATCAACTGCTGAAGACCGAGCGAGACTATTCAGAACTTCGTCAATCCTATGACGCGGTTGTCGCTAAGCTGACCATCGAACGCGGGCACGGTGATAAACAATACCGCCGCGCCAGCGCCGCCGAAGCCAAACTCGCCCGGGCGGTGGAGGCCCTGCGAATGGCCCGCGATGCCCTTTCGACCGCGAAGATGTGGGCCAAGCGAAAGGGCGGCTGTGACGGTGCGATAGATAAGATCGACCGCTCGCTATTTGCCATCAAGCAGACCCTCGCCGCCCTAGCCCATCCGCCCGCCCAGGGTTCGGAGGCCATTCGTCGTGCGGCTGAGGCGGCCCGCGACGCCCTCAAATGCGAGGGACCAGAACATGAGTTGATCCACCAGCGCGACTACTTCGCCCTCGACCGGATAGCTACCGGGCCGAACCTTCAACGTGCTTTGGCCGCCGCCCTCTCCCCGCAGCCCGGCCCCGCGTCGGAAGGAGATGGGGAATGAGCCACATGAACATCAGCGACCCCAATGGGAACTCAGGCGTCTGGCGCGAAATGCTTGAAGTCGGAAAGCTCAAGGCTGAGATCGACGTGCTGCGAAAGGAGCGCGATCACTACCAGAGCAACCTCGAAAGCATCTTCGACCGCATCAAGGCTGGGGAGGAAGTTTATCTTCAATACCGCAGCGGAGAGCGCATCTGGATCGTCTCCAAGCCCGAGGATCACCCCAAGGAGCGCGACCATGACTGAGATCGAAGCGCTGTGTGAACGCCTAGAGGGTATCGCTACCACGGATCACGAACGCGGCTGTGAAGGACGAAACTACGCCTGCTCGTGCGGCTGGGATGAGGAGAACATGGAGATCGGTCGGCAAGCGTCCGCCACCATCCTCGACCTGATCGCCTCTGCACGACGTGACGCGGAACTGCTTTCGAGGGTCCATCAGATGGCGACAGAGGGGCACGTCAAGCCGGGATGCGACAACTGGCGCGCTGTCGAACGCTGCCGTCAGATCGCCAACCTGACCGCCCGAGCAGCCCATACGGGGGAGGGGTGATGGAAACCCTGGCACAGCTTGGAATGTGGTTCGCGGGATGTGGCCTGATGCTTTGCGCGCTTGGTCTGCACCGCATCGCATCGGCGCTCGAACGGCCCCACCCCCAACCGGAGGAACAGCCGTGAGCGACCTCCCCAACCGCGATGTGCTGACGACGCGCGAGATCTGCGCCTGGCGCCGTATCACGCCCGAGACCCTGACGCGCCGGCGCAAGTCGGGCGCCATCGACCTCTCTCCCTGCGACCGCGGGCGCCAGATGCTTTTCAATCGCGCCGACGTGCTGCGCGCGTTCGGTCAGGTCGACAGCGCTCGGTCGCCGTCGACGGACGACGACCCCTGGATGTGACAGAGTGAAGTCGATCCAGCACGATCTCGGGAAGTATGTGATCCTGCGTCCGCGCAAGGACGGGACGATGCGCGCCCTGTTCGAGGTGCCGGCCCGCCTCCGCCCTGCAGGATGGCCGCCGACCATCGCCTTGCCGCTCGATACGCCGCGCACGGGGGACTTCGCCCGGCACCCTGACGAGCAGCTGCGAGTGATGGACGACGCCCAGGTGCTGAACCGTCGCCTGGACGAGGAGCGAGGGCAGCGGGTCACGAGCGACAGCGCACGGACGTTCGCGACGCTCCTGCGTCAGTGGCGCCGCACGCAAGCGTACAAGGCCCTCAAGCCCCGCACGCAGCGCGGCTACGAGAAGACCGTCCGCTACATCGAGGCCTGGAGCAAGGCCAAGGGACAGCCTGACCCGACGAAGATGAAGAAGGCCGCGGTCGAGAACTTCCTCGCCGACTTCGATGATCGCCCGACGACGCGCCGCATGGTGAAGGTCGTGCTGAAGATGGTCATGGATCAGGCGATCGACCTGGGCTGGCGATCGGATAACCCGGTCGCCAAGATCAAGTCCGCCATGCCGAAGACGCGCGTCGGGATCTGGGAAGCCGCCGACGTGGATCTTTACGCCTGGGCCTGCCTCGCCATCGGTCAGCCCGACATGGCCGCGCTGCTCTACACCCAATGGGAGATCGGCCAGCGCCTGACGGACTGCTACCTCTTCCGATACGGCGAGGAGTACGCCGGCGGCCGGTTCGCCTTCGAACAGTCGAAGACCGAGGAGCGCGTCAGTTTTCCCGTCAGCGCGCGCCTGCAGGGGCTGCTCGCCGCGAACCGCCGCCCCGGCAAGGAGTACCTGTTCGAGGACGCGCGGTTCGATCGTCCCTACATCCGGCGCATCGGCGCTCGCATCGAGGCGGACGACATCGCCGCCGCCAAGGTTTTCGCGATGGCCCGCCGCGTGGCGATCGAGCACGGCGGTCGAAGCCTCAAGCTGAAGTGGCTCCGGCACTCATGCGTGGTCGATCTGGCGCGATCCGGCGCAGAGATTCCAGAGATCGTCTCCATCACTGGGCACACGCTGGCGAGCGCCCACAACATCCTGCAGCGCTACCTGCCGCGCGATTCGCGCGTGGCTGAAAATGCGCAGCGGAAGCGGGGGCTGATCGGCAAGGAGTCTGACGGCGCTCAGTCTGACGAGTCTGACGGCTCGTCTGAAAGGAGGGTCGCCTGATCGGCTAAGTCTATGATTTAATGAAGGAAGACGATGGTGGGTGATCACAGGTTCGAACTGTGGACCCGCTGATTAAGAGTCAGCTGCTCTACCAACTGAGCTAATCACCCGACCGGTCGTCTTGGCTTCGTCGGGGCGAGACGCCTCGGCGAAGGGCGCTCCTACTACCCAGACGATCCGGGGTTGGCAAGCGCTTTCGCAAACTTTCTTACCCGGTCTATGGTCGCGTCGGAATCAGCCGCGGGAACGCGGCGGGGGAGTGGGACGATATGGCCTTCTGGAACCGGCGACGCTCGATCGACGCCATGCTCAAGCCGCACGACGGTCCTCGGCTGAAGGCGACGCTCAGCTGGCCGCATCTGATGGCGCTGGGCGTCGGCGCCATCGTCGGCACCGGCATATTGACGCTGATCGGCGTCGGCGCGGGGCTGGCGGGGCCGGCGGTGCTGGTGTCCTTCGTCCTGGCGGGCGCGGTCTGCGCCTGTGCGGCCTTGGCCTATGCCGAACTGTCGACGATGATGCCGGCGGCGGGCAGCGCCTACACCTATTCCTATGCGGTGCTGGGCGAGATGATCGCCTGGGTGGTGGGCTGGAGCCTGATCCTTGAATATTCGCTGGTGGTCAGCGCCGTGGCTGTGGGCTGGTCGGGGTATGCGGTCGGCTTCCTGAGCGGACTGGGTGTCGATCTGCCCACCGCGCTGACCGCCGGGCCCCATGCGGGCGGGATCATCAATCTGCCGGCGGTGGCCATCATCGGCGTGGTGACCGGGCTGCTGCTGCTGGGAACCAAGGAAAGCGCGACGCTGAACGCCGTGCTGGTGGTCATCAAGATCGCGGCGCTGGCGGTCTTTGTGGCTATCGCCCTGCCGGCCTTCGAGGCCGAGAACTTCACGCCCTTCATGCCCAACGGCTTCGGCGCCCCGTTCGTCCAGACCGGAGTCATGGCGGCGGCCGCCATCATCTTCTTCGCCTTCTATGGGTTCGACGCCATTTCGACGGCGGCGGAGGAAACCAAGAAGCCCGAGCGCGACCTGGCCATCGGCATCGTCGGCTCCATGCTGATCTGCACGGCGCTTTACCTGCTGGTCGCAGCGGCCGCGATCGGCGCCCGGCCGGTCGCCAGTTTCGCCGACAGCCCCGAGCCGCTGGCGCTGATCCTGCGTGAACTGGGGCAGGGGACGGCGGCGCAATGGATCGCGGCGGCGGCGGTGATCGCCCTGCCGACGGTGCTGCTGGCCTTCCTGTTCGGCCAGAGCCGCATCTTCCTGGGCATGGCGCGAGACGGGCTGCTGCCGCGCCGGCTGGCGCGGGTGTCGGCGCGCGGGGTGCCCGCCGTGGTGACCCTGTTCACGGCGGTGGTGGTGGCGATCCTGGCCGGCCTGCTGCCGCTGGACGAACTGGCGTCGCTGGCCAACGCCGGCACGCTGGCGGCCTTCTGCGCCGTGGGGGTCAGCCTGGTGGTGCTGCGCCTGCGGGAGCCGGAGCGTCCTCGCGTGTTCAAGGCCCCACTGTGGCCGTTGGTGGGCGCGATCACGGTCATCGGCTGCATCGTCTTCTTCTTTAGCCTGAAGGCGAACACCCAGATGGGCTTCCTGATCTGGAACCTGATCGGCGTGGCCATCTATCTGATCTGGTCCTCGCGCAATTCCCGGCTGGCCAAGGGCGAGGAAGAGGCGGCCTGATGGCGCGTCGCGACCTGTCCGGCGCCGTCGACTTCGCCGTGCTGGAGAGCATGACCGGGGGCGATGCGGCGATTTCCGAAGAGGTGCTGGGCCTTTTCGTCGAGCAGGCGGCGCTGTGGTCGGCCATGCTGGACCCGAAAGCCCAGGGCTGGCGTGACGGCGTCCACACCATCCGCGGCGCGGCGGCGGGCATAGGCGCCGGCGAACTGGCGAAGGTGTGCGCGGCGGCCGAGGGAGCCGAACAGTCTCTGGCCGCGCCCGCGCTGGAGCGGGTCAGGACGGCGCTGGACGCGGCTCTGGCGGACGTGGCGGCCTACCGTCACGAGCTGATGCTCAAGGGGTTGAGGGCCTAGATCGCCACGGAAGCGGAAGCGACGTCAGCTGCGCGTGCGGTCGTAGGTCGCGAACTCGTGGGCGATGCAGCGGTCGATCAGCAGGCGCCAGACCGGCTCGGCGATATCGGGCGACAGGCGGTGCGCCTCGGCCGCGACCAGGACCTTGGCGACCACGTCGTCGATACGCGCTTGGTCAAAGACGGCGTCGCGGTCCGGCTTGATGCGGGCGGCGGCGTCCATGTAGCGCTGGCGCTCGGCGATCAGGGCGACCAGGGCGCGATCCAGGGCATCGACGCCCTGACGAACCTCGGCCATCGTCTGGCATTCGGCGGGATCGATCCGGGGATCGACGGCGACTAGGGCAGGCTTCGACATGGCGGCGGGTTAGCCCGTCAGCCGGCGGAAGCCAAGCGCTCAGCGGAGACTAGCCGACGAAGGCGCGTTCCAGCACATAGTCGGCGGGTTCGGCGTTGGAGCCTTCCTTGAGGCCGTAGGTCTCCAGCAGTTCGCCGGCTTCCTTGATCATGGCCATGGAGCCGCACAGCATGGCGCGGTCTTTGGCCGGGTCGAAGCCTTCGGGCAGGCCCAGGTCGCGGAAGAAGTCGCCCGACTTGATCCGGTCGGTGATGCGGCCAGGCGTGTGGAATTCCTCGCGCGTGACGGTGGGGTAGTAGGTCAGCTGGGCCTTGGCCTCATCACCGACCAGCGGGTCGTCGTGGATCTCGCGGGTGAAGAAGTCGCGATAGGCCAGGTCGGCGACGTTGCGGACGGTGTGGATGACATAGACGCGGCCGAAGCGTGAGTAGGTCTCGGGATCGCGCGCCACGCTGAGCCAGGGCGCCAGACCCGTTCCGGTGCCGATCAGGAACAGCCGTTCGCCGCCGGTCAGGGCGTCCAGAACCAGGGTGCCGGTCGGCTTCTTGCCCATCAGCACCGTGTCGCCCGCGACGATCTTCTGCAGGCGCGAGGTGAGGGGGCCGTCGGCGACCTTGATCGAGAAGAACTCCAGCTCCTCGGCCCAGCAGGGGCTGGCGATGGAATAGGCGCGAAGGACGGGCTTGCCCCCGTCCTCGCCCGGCAAGCCGATCATCACGAACTCGCCCGAGCGAAAGCGGAAGTCGTCGGGACGCCGGATGCCAAAGCTGAACAGGCTGTCGGTCCAGTGGCGGACCCACAGGACTTCCAGTTCGTGAAAAGGGCTGGCCTTGACGGGAGCGGGGGAGAGGGCGGCGTCGGTCATCGCGCGCTATCTAATGTGAGAACCCTTCGCAGGGAAGGAAAAGCCGAGGCCGCCGCATCGAGATTTCCTCGTGACGGCTGTAAGCGCCGCCGCTAGCTTGCAGACATGCGTCACATCCTGCTTGCCTCAACGATCCTTCTGTCGGCCGGTTCGGTCCAAGCTCAGACACAGGCGCAGGAGGCGGTCGATCCCTCGATCCTGACGCCCGAGCGCGTATTCTCCAGCCCCGGCCTGAACGGCCCTGTGGCGCGCGGGGTCAGTCTTTCGCCGGACGGACAACTGGTCGCCTTCCTGCGTCCGCGAGAGGACGACAACGACGTCCAGGACCTGTGGGCTGCTCCGGTCGGGCCGGGCGAGGCCTACAAGCTGATCGATTCCCGCGCCTTGGTCCCGGACGCGGGCGAACTGTCGGAGGCGGAGAAGGCGCGGCGCGAGCGGATGCGGATCAGCGCGCGCGGCGTGGTGGAGTATTCCTGGGACAAGCAGGGTCGCTACATCCTGGCTCCGCTGGAAGGCGACATCTTCCTGGCCACGCGCGCGGACGGTTCGGTGCGCCGCCTGACCGAAACCGAAGCCGACGAGATCGACGCCAAGGTCTCGCCGCTGGGCAACTTCGTCTCCTACGTCCGCGAGCAGGACCTGGTCGTCTATGACTTGGCCAGCGGCGGGGAAACGCCCGTCACGACGGACGGCGACGGCCTGATCACCTGGGCCACGGCCGAGTTCATCGCCCAGGAGGAGATGGACCGCGACACCGGCTACTGGTGGAGCCCGGACGAGCGCTACATCGCCCTGACCCGCGTTGACGAAAGCCCCGTGGACGTGGTGCCCCGGTTCGAGATCACCGGCGACGGCGCGACGGTGGTGCAGCAGCGCTATCCCCGCGCCGGGCGGCCCAACGCCCTCGTCGAGCTGTATGTGCAGGACCGGCAGAGCGGTCGGCGCGTGAAGGTCGATCTGGGCGCGAACACTGACATCTACCTGGCGCGGGTCGACTGGGCCGGCGACGGAAAGACCGTGTACGTCCAGCGCCATTCGCGCGACCAGAAGACGCTGGACCTGCTGAGCGTCGACCCGGCGACGGGCGCCTCGCGGGTGATCCTCAGCCAGAAGGCCGACGCCTGGGTAGATCTGAACAACGACTTCCGCGTGCTGAAGGACGGCCGCTTCCTGTGGTCGAACGAGGATTCCGGCTGGCGGCACCTTTATCTGTACGACCGCAATGGTCGACTCGTTCGGCCGATCACGCGCGGCGACTATCCCGTCAAGCATCTGGACGGGGTGGACGAGACGACCTGCGACGTCTTCTTCACCGCCTCGATGCGCGACGGCAAGGAACTGCCGATCGAGCAGCAGATGTTCCGCGCCAGCCTGAACCGCACGATCGATCCGGTGGCGGTGACGCCGGCGGGCGGCTGGTGGAACGTGTCGGTCAATGGGCCGGCGACAGCCTATGTCGGCAACTACTCCGATCCGAAGACGCCGCCGCAGTCGGCCCTGTACAGCATCGACGGCCAGCGCATCCGCTGGATCGAGGAGAACCGGCTGGACGAGAGCCACCCGTTCAGCCCCTATGTCTCGCATCTGCCGACGCCCGAATACGGTACGCTGCAAAGCCATGGCGAGACGCTGGTGTGGCGCATGACCACGCCGCCCGGATTCGATCCCTCGAAGAAATATCCGGTGGTGATGCAGGTCTACGGCGGTCCGGGCACCGGGGCGGGCGTTCAGAAGAGCTGGCAGCCGCTGACCAATCAATTGCTGACCGACGCGGGCTATGTCGTCTTCCGCCTGGACAACCGAGGCGAGGGCGACCGATCGCAGCGCTTCGAGACCAGCATCTATCGACGCCTGGGCCTGGCCGCCGTCGAGGATCAGACGCTGGCGGCGAAATGGTTGAAGGAACAGCCCTTTGTCGATCCCGACCGGATCGCGATGATGGGCTGGAGCTTCGGCGGCTTCCTCAGCCTGCTGGCCCTGACCGAGCCGGAGGCCGGGCTGGCCTCGGCCCTGGCCGGCGCGGCCCCGACCGAGTGGAGCCTGTACGACACCCATTACACCGAACGGTACATGTCCACGCCGCAGGATAACCCGGAAGGCTATGCCGAGACGGACATCCTGCCGCGCCTGGACGACCTGACCGGCCGGCTGTTGATCCTGCACGGCATGGCCGATGACAACGTCATCTTCGGCAACGCCACCCGGGTCATCGACGCCCTGCAGGCCAAGAGCGCGCCGTTCGAAATGATGCTCTATCCCGGCCAGCGGCACGGCGTCCGCGGCGATCCCAGGCAGTTGCAACAATGGCGAACCTATCTCGATTTCCTGGACCGCACGATCGGCGCGCGTTCGGCCTCCCAAACCGACTGATCGCGCTCGCGGCCGCGCTGGCCCTTTCGGGCTGCGCGGCCGGGCAGGGCGGCTATCCGGCGCCGGCGACGGTTGTCGAGGCCGGCCGCGTAGCCGACACGGCGCACGCCGTCCTCCGTTGGAACGACGCGACGGCGGCGCCGATGCGCGGGCCCCTGGCGGGCATGCCGATCCTGCTGAAGGACAACATCGAGACGGCGGACATGCCGACCACCGCCGGTTCCCTGGCGCTGGAAAACAATGCGCCGGGTCGCGATGCGCCGCTGGTCGCGCGTCTGCGCGCGGGCGGGGCGGTCATCGTCGGCAAGACCAATCTGTCGGAATGGGCCAACATCCGCTCATCGGACTCGATCAGCGGCTGGAGCGCGGTCGGGGGCCAGACGCTGAACCCCTATGATCCGGCGCGGACGCCGTGCGGCTCTTCCTCGGGCAGCGGGGCGGCGGTGGCGCTGGGACTGGTCCCGGTGGCGATCGGGACGGAGACCGACGGCTCGATCACCTGCCCGGCCTCGGTCAACGGGGTGGTCGGCTTCAAGCCGACGGTTGGACTGGTGTCGCGCTCCCACATCGTGCCGATCAGCCATTCGCAGGACACCGCCGGACCCATGGCCGCCACGGTGCGCGACGCCGCACGGGTGCTGACGGTGATCGCAGGCTCCGATCCGGCCGACCCGGCGACGGCGGAGGCCGATGCGCGCAAGGTCGACTACGCCGCCGCCCTGGACGCCGGGGCGCTACGCGGCGCGCGCATCGGGGTGATGCGCTTCCTGCCCGGCTATTCGCCGCAGACCCGGGCGGTGTTCGAACAGAACCTGCAGGCCTTGCGCGATGCGGGAGCGGTTCTGGTCGACCTGACTGAGGGGCCTGACCGTCGGGCGATCGGGGCGGCGGAAATCCGGGTGCTGCTGTACGAGCTGAAGCACGACCTGAACGCCTATCTGGCCTCGACCGACCCAGCGCAGGTGAAGACCCGGACCCTGGCCGACGTCATCGCCTTCAACGCCGCCGTGCCGCGCGAGACGGCCCTGTTCGGTCAGGACCTGTTCGAGCAGGCCGAAGCCACGACGGGGCTGGACGACCCAGACTATGTCGAGGCGCGCGCCCTGTCGCTGCGCCTGGCGGGCGTCGAAGGGATCGACCGGCTGATGCGGGACAACGCCGTGGTGGCCCTGGTCGCGCCGACCACCTCGCGCGCCTGGACCAACGATCCCAAGGACGAGGACGACATGCAGGGCTCGGCCAGCCAGTTGGCCGCCGTCGCCGGCTATCCGCACCTGACCGTGCCCATGGGATTCGACCAGGGCATGCCCGTGGGGCTGAGCTTTATCGGCGGCAAGTGGCAGGACGCGCGCATCCTGTCGCTGGGCTACGCCTTCGAACAGGCGACACAGGCCCGCCGCCCGCCGGGCGCGGTTTCGCACTGAGGAACCATGCAGTCCGTCCCGGCTTGAGGACGGGCGCGGCGGCACTCGGGCCGTTGCTGGGAGTCTTCATGAGCGATCTTGTCGCCAACATCTTCGGCTCGGCCGCCGCCGTCTGTTCGGTCACCAGCTTCGCCCCTCAGGCGATCAAGATCTGGAAGGAGCGGGACGCGTCGTCCGTCAGCCTGAAGACCTATTCGCTGACCGTCACCTGTTTCGCCTTGTGGGTCGTGTACGGCGTGATGACGCAGGCCTGGCCCGTCACCGTCGCCAACAGCTGCGCCCTGGTCATGGCCAGCTGGGTTCTGGTCATGAAGTGGCGTTTCAGGGACGGCGATCCCGATAAGTGACGCGAGCTTTACCCGACGTGATCTTGGCGCCTTGCCCGATGCGGGCTACGCCGTCGGTTCAACCTCCTGAGGAGACGTTTCCATGCCTGATCTGGCTCAAGTCACCGAACACATCCGCGGCGCCGTCGGCGACAACTCCGGTCTGGGCAAGACCGTGAAGCTCGACCTCGGCGACGAAGGCAAGATCTTCATCGACGGCGCGTCGGTGCCGAACACCGTCACCAACGAAGACAAGCCGGCCGACGCCACGGTCTCGATGAAGTGGGATGACTTCATGGCCCTGTCGGAAGGCAAGCTGGACCCGATGATGGCCTTCATGCAGGGCAAGCTGAAGATCGCCGGCGACATGATGATCGCCCAGAAGCTGGCCCCGCTGCTGAAGCGCTGATGCCGGCCTGAGGCACGATCGATGGCGGCGCGGCTCCTTCCGGGGCCGCGCCGTTTTCGTATCCAGCGCCCGCAGAGGCGCGACGACGAAAGAGGAAACGACATGGATTTCAAACATTCCGATCGCGCCCTGGACTGGCACGCGCGCGTGCGGCGCTTCCTCGATGAGCAGGTCATCCCGCGCGAGCACGAGTATTTCGCCCAGGTGCGCGAGGATTCGACACGCCAGCCGCCGGCCATGGAGGAAATGAAGGCCGCCGCGCGCGCCGCCGGACTGTGGAACATGTTCCTGCCCGGAGAGCACGGCGCGGGTCTGACCAACCTGGAATACGCGCCGCTGGCCGAGCTGATGGGCCGCCACCTGTGGTCGGCCGAGGTGTTCAACTGCAACGCCCCGGACACCGGCAACATGGAAGTGCTGCACATGTACGGAAACGCCGAGCAGCAGGCGCGCTGGCTGAAGCCGCTGATGGCCGGCGAAATCCGCTCGGCCTTCCTGATGACCGAGCCCGAGGTCGCCTCGTCCGACGCCACCAACATCCAGACCCGGATCGAGCGCGACGGCGACCACTATGTCATCAACGGCCGCAAATGGTGGTCGACCAACATGGGCCATCCGAACGTCGCCATGACCATCGTCATGGGCAAGACCGACTTCGACGCCGCCACCCACGCCCAGCAGTCGCAGGTGATCGTGCCCGTCGACACGCCCGGCTTCCGCGTGGAGCGGATGCTGTCGGTGTTCGGCTATGACGAAAAGCCGATCGGCCATGCCGAGGTGGTGCTGGAGAACGTGCGCGTGCCGGTCGAGAACCTGATCGCCGGCGAGGGCAGGGGGTTCGAGATCGCGCAAGGGCGCCTGGGGCCAGGCCGCATCCATCACTGCATGCGCGTGATCGGCGCGGCCGAGCGGGCGCTGGAGCTGATGGTCGAGCGGCTGCTGAACCGCACCGCCTTCAGGAAACAGCTGGCTGAACATTCCGTGTGGGAGCAGCGCGTCGCCGACGCCCGCACCAATATCGAGATGTGCCGCCTGCTGGTGCTGAAGGCCGCCTGGATGATGGACGAGGCGGGCGCCAAGAACGCCCGTTCCGAGATCGCCCAGATCAAGGTGGCGGCGCCGAAGATGGCGCTGCAGGTCATCGACGACGCCATCCAGGCGTTCGGCGGGGCGGGCGTTTCGGGCGACACGCCGCTTGCGGAACTCTACGCCGGCGTGCGCACCCTGCGGATCGCCGACGGGCCCGACGAGGTTCACAATCGCACCATCGCCCGGCTTGAGTACGCCAAACATGGCGGCAAACCCGTGCGTTGACGGCGTCGGCCGGGCTGCGGCCTGCGTTTTCAGTGGAACCTGAGCCTTTTCGTCACGTTCGCTTCCCGGGACGACAGGCGCGCGACGGAAACCAGATCAATGAATGCACGGTTCGAGCCCGGTACGCGGGGCGCGACGGATCTGGCGCGGTTCCGTGAAGTCCGTTCGGCCATGCCCGCCCTGGCCGACGGGCTGTCGGCGGAGGATCTGTCGGCGCAGTCCATGGCGGACTGCAGCCCCGGCAAATGGCACCTGGCGCATACCAGCTGGTTCTTCGAGGCGATGATCCTGGCGGCCGACCCGGAATATGTTCCGGTCGATCCGCGCTTCCAGCAGCTGTTCAACTCCTACTACGAAGCCCTTGGCGAGCGCGTGGCGCGGCCCGAGCGCGGGCTGATGACCCGGCCGTCCCTGAACGAGGTGCTGGCCTATCGGCGTGAGGTCGACCGCCGGATGGCCGACTGGCTGGCCGGGGCGTCGACGGACGGGCAGGCGCGTTATCTGTTCGAGCTGGGCCTGCACCATGACCAGCAGCATCAGGAGCTGTTCCTGATGGATCTGCTGCATCTGATGTCGCGGTCGCCGCTCGATCCCGCAGCCTACGCCGAGGAGCCGCGCCCGCGTCCCGTCGAAGCGGGCCAGGGCGGCGCGACCCGGTTCGAAGGCGGACTGGTGTCGATAGGCCATGACGGCGCCGGTTTCGCCTTCGACAACGAGGGCCCGTCGCACCGGGTGTGGCTTGAGCCGTTCGCCCTGGACCACGACCTGGTGACCAACGGCGACTGGATCGCCTTCATCGCCGACGGCGGCTATGGGCGGCCGGAACTGTGGCTGTCGGACGGCTGGGCGACGGTCAAGGCCGAGGGCTGGACGGCGCCGCTGTACTGGCGGCGCGAAGACGCGGGCTGGTCGGTCATGACCCTGACCGGCCGCCGGCCGGTCGATCCGGCGTCGCCCGTGCGCCATGTCAGCTTCTACGAGGCCGACGCCTATGCCCGCTGGGCGGGAAAGCGCCTGCCCAGCGAAAGCGAGTGGGAGCATGCGGCGACCGTCGCGCCCGAGGCCTTTTCGAACCTATCAGGCGAGGTCTGGCAATGGACGTCCAGTTCCTATGCTCCCTATCCCGGTTTCCAGCCGACCGAGGGGACAGCGGCCGAGTACAACGGCAAGTTCATGGCCAATCAGATGGTGCTGCGCGGCGGCGCGTTCGCCACGCCGGAGGATCACCGGCGGCCGACCTATCGCAACTTCTTCTATCCCTTTCAGAGGTGGGCCTTCATGGGCTTGAGACTGGCCGAGGACGCGCCGCGCGACGTCCGGACCGACGACGCCGCGACGCAGGCGTTCCGTGCGGATCTTCTGGCGGGGCTGTCACGGCCGCAGAAGGCGCTGCCGCCCAAGTGGTTCTATGACGCGGAGGGATCACGCCTGTTCGAGGCGATCACCGAGCTGCCGGAATACTATCCGACCCGGCAGGAAACGGCGCTGCTGCGAGAGCGGGCTGGTGAGCTGGCCGCCGCCTTCGGCCCGGACGCGGTGATGGTCGAGTTCGGCTCGGGCGCCAGCGAAAAGACCCGCATCCTGCTGGACGCCGCCCCTGACCTTGCCGCCTATGTGCCTCTGGATATCAGCGAGTCGGCGCTGCTGGACGCCGCCGAACGTCTGAAGCTGGGCTATCCCCGCCTCGAGATTCGGCCCGTGCTGGGGGATTTCGAGCATCTGGCGCCGCTGCCCGACGATCTGCGGTCGGGCCGGCGCGTGGGCTTCTTCCCGGGTTCGACTATCGGCAACCTGGAGCCGGAGGACGCGGCCCGTTTCCTGGCCGCTGCGCGCCGCATGCTGGGCGAGGGGGCGCTGTTCATTCTAGGCGTCGATCTGGTCAAGGATCCGGGGGTTCTGATACGCGCCTATGACGACAGCCAGGGCGTGACGGCGGCCTTCAACCGGAACGTCCTAGTGCGCGCGAACGCCGAGCTGGACGCCGACTTCGATCTGGACGCCTTCGTTCATCGGGCGGTGTGGAACGCCGAGCTCTCGCGCATCGAAATGCATCTGGAGGCGACCGAACCGACCACGGCGCGGGTCGCCGGGCGCACCTTCCGCTTCATGGCGGGCGAGACCATCCACACGGAAAGCTCTCGCAAGTTCACGCGCGAGGCGGTCGAGGCCCTGGCGTCCCGATCGGGCTGGCGGTTGGAGCGGTTCGACGTTTCGGCCGAGCCCAGCGTCGCCCTGGCCCTGCTGTCGTCCTGAAAGGTGGCGGAATTGGAAAGGGCGGCGCCTGGCGGCGCCGCCCGTTCAAGTCTGGCGATAGACTATTCCTGGGAGGCGGCAGGGTCCTTGCGCGAGCCGTGCGAGGCCTCGCCGCCTTTTCGACCCGCCTGGGCGGCCAGGCTGCGGTCCTGAGAGAAGCTCCGCTTCTCGCTTGGCACGCTGGCGCCGCCCTTTCGCGCTATCTCGCGCTGACGTTCCGGATCCATCGAAGCAAATCCTCGCTTCGATACGCCCGAGCCTCGCGTCGGCTGACCTTCCATCTGTTGTCCCTTCCGCTGCTGTTGCGCTTGTGGGGGTTCAACCGCTCGGAATCCCGGCCGGTTCCGCAGGGATCGATGTTTTTACTTCCGTCGCCTGAGTGAAAGGCGATCAGGCGGTCAGGATGATTTTTCCGAGGTGCGCGCCGGCCTCCAGCCTCGCATGGGCGGCGGCCGCATCGGCCAGCGGGAAGACCGCGTCGATCATGGGCCGGAACCGTCCGGCCTCGATCCACGGCCAGACCACCTCCTCGATGCGACGGGCCAGCCGGGCCTTTTCGTCAGCCGGGCGGCTGCGCAAGGTCGATCCCGTCAGGGTCGCACGTTTCTGCATCAGCGCCATCACCGGGACCTCCAGCACCCCGCCGTCAAGGGCTGCGATGTAGACGATCCGGCCGTCCATATTCAGCGCCGTCAGGTTCCGCTGCAGATAGGCCCCGCCGATCATGTCGAGGACGACGTCGGCCCCGCCGGCGGCTCGCACCGCCTCGCCGAAGTCGTCGGCTTGGACGTCGATCACCATATCCGCCCCGAGCGCGCGCAGCGCCTCGGCTCGCGCCGGGCCTCGGCACGTCCCGATCACCCGTGCGCCGGCGGCCTTGCCCATCTGGATCGCCGTCACCCCGATGCCGGAGTTGGCGCCGTGGACCAGCAGCGTCTCGCCGGCCGTCAGTCGTCCGTGCTCGAAGACGTTTGCGAAGACGGTGAAGACGGTCTCCGGCAGGCCGGCGCCCTGCTCGAACGACAGGGCGGCGGGCAGGGGCAGGGCGTGTCGCGGGTCCGCTGCGGCGTACTCGGCGTATCCGCCCCCGCCCAGCAGGGCGACGACCCGGTCGCCGGCGCGCCAGCGACCCGCGTCCGACACGACCTCGCCCGCGACCTCCAGACCCAGGGTGTCCGGCGCGCCCGGCGGAGGCGGGTAGAGACCGCGGCGTTGCAGCAGGTCCGGGCGGTTCACGCCTGCCGCCCGGACGCGGATCAGCATCTGGCCGTTCGTCGGGTTGGGCCGGTCCGCCTCAATCAGGTTCAGCGCCTCGGCAGGACCCTTGCCGTTCTGGACGGCGATGGCGCGCATCTTTGTTCGATCCATGTTCAGGTCTCCTTGTCGTTCCCATATCGTGATGGCGCCGCGCGACGGAACAATTTCGGAAAAGACGCCAAACGTCGGCTTCCGGTCTTTATTTCGCCGCGGAAGCGCGTATATGTCCGCCTTCCGCAACACTCCGCATGAGTCTGCGCGTAAAGCGCCGAGGCCCGGTCCGTCGCCCTCCGACCGGAGCGAAGGCGTGGCTCCTTCCCAAGGGAGCCCCATGATTTCAGGCGTCCTGGCCCGCAAGGGCCGAGGGTGGGCGCCGAGAACACTGGCTGCGGACGCCGAAAGGCGAGCCGTGGCTGCCGCATTTGACGCACGATTTCCCGGATCGTGCGATTGGGAAACACTGAATGACTGACGTCGCCCACGATCTCGCCATCAACGGTCAGGTCGCCTCCGCCACTTCGTTCACCGGCAAGAAGCGCATCCGCAAGTCCTTCGGGCGTATCCCCGAAGCGATCCAGATGCCGAACCTGATCGAGGTCCAGCGCGCCTCCTACGAACAGTTCCTGCAGCGCGAGGTCCGGCCGGGCCAGCGCAAGGAGCAAGGCATCGAGGCGGTCTTCAAGTCGGTGTTCCCGATCAAGGACTTCAACGAGCGCGCCATCCTGGAATACGTCTCGTACGAGTTCGAAGAGCCGAAGTACGACGTCGAGGAGTGCATCCAGCGCGACATGACCTATGCCGCGCCTCTGAAGGTCAAGCTGCGCCTGATCGTGTTCGAGACCGACGAGGAAACGGGCGCCCGTTCGGTCAAGGACATCAAGGAGCAGGACGTCTACATGGGCGACATCCCGCTCATGACGGACAAGGGCACCTTCATCGTCAACGGGACGGAGCGGGTCATCGTCTCGCAGATGCACCGTTCGCCGGGTGTGTTCTTCGACCACGACAAGGGCAAGACGCACAGCTCGGGCAAGCTGCTGTTCGCCGCCCGCGTGATCCCCTACCGCGGCTCGTGGCTGGACTTCGAGTTCGACGCCAAGGACATCGTCTACGTTCGCATCGATCGCCGCCGCAAGCTGCCGGCCACGACCTTCCTGATGGGTCTGGGCATGGACGGCGAAGAAATCCTGAAGACCTTCTACGAGACCGTGCCCTACGAGAAGCGCGGCGAGGGCTGGGTCACGCCGTACAAGGCCGAGCGCTGGCGCGGGGTGAAGCCGGAGTTCGACCTGGTCGACGCCGACACCGGCGAAGTGATCGCCCAGGCCGGCCAGAAGATCAGCGCGCGCGCCGCCAAGAAGCTGGGCGACACCACGACGTCGCTGTCGCTGGCCGCCGACGCCCTGGTCACCAAGTATCTGGCCAATGACGCCGTCAACTTCGAGACCGGCGAAATCTTCGCCGAGGCGGGCGACGAGCTGGACGCCCCCACCATCGAAGTGCTGGAGCAAAACGGCTTCACCACCATCGAAGTGCTGGACATCGACCACGTCACGGTCGGCGCCTACGTCCGCAACACCCTGCGGGTCGACAAGAACGACAACCGCGAGGACGCCCTGTTCGACGTCTATCGCGTGATGCGTCCGGGCGAGCCCCCGACGCTGGAAGCCGCCGAGGCCATGTTCAACTCGCTGTTCTTCGACAGCGAACGCTACGACCTGTCGGCCGTCGGTCGGGTCAAGATGAACATGCGTCTGGAGACCCCCGAGGTCTCCGACGAGATCCGCGTCCTGCGCAAGGAAGACGTGCTGAAGGTCCTGCAGATCCTGGTCGGCCTGAAGGACGGCCGGGGCGAGATCGACGACATCGACAACCTGGGCAACCGCCGGGTCCGTTCGGTCGGCGAGCTGCTGGAAAACCAGTACCGCGTCGGCCTGCTGCGGATGGAGCGCGCCATCAAGGAGCGCATGAGCTCGGTCGATATCGACACGGTCATGCCGCACGACCTGATCAACGCCAAGCCGGCCGCCGCCGCGGTTCGCGAGTTCTTCGGTTCGTCGCAGCTGTCGCAGTTCATGGACCAGACGAACCCGCTGTCAGAAATCACCCACAAGCGTCGTCTGTCGGCGCTTGGCCCGGGCGGTCTGACGCGTGAGCGCGCGGGCTTCGAGGTGCGCGACGTGCACCCGACCCACTACGGCCGCATCTGCCCGATCGAAACGCCGGAAGGCCCGAACATCGGCCTGATCAACTCGCTGGCCACCCACGCGCGGGTCAACAAGTACGGCTTCATCGAGAGCCCGTATCGCCGCGTGAAGGACGGCCAGGCCCAGAACGAGGTGGTCTACATCTCGGCGATGGAAGAGTCGAAGTACACGATCGCCCAGGCCAACATCGAACTGAAGGCCGGCCAGATCGTCGAGGACCTGGTCCCCGGCCGGATCAACGGTGAATCCCAGCTCCTGAACAAGGACGCTGTGGACATGATGGACGTGTCGCCGAAGCAGGTCGTTTCGGTCGCCGCCGCCCTGATCCCGTTCCTGGAAAACGACGACGCCAACCGGGCGCTGATGGGCGCCAACATGCAACGTCAGGCCGTGCCGCTGGTGCAGTCCGACGCGCCGCTGGTCGGCACGGGCATGGAAGCGGTCGTGGCCGTGGACTCCGGCGCCGTCGTGGTCGCCCGTCGTGAAGGCGTCGTCGAACAGATCGACGGCACCCGGATCGTCGTGCGCGCCACCGGCGATGTGGACGCCGCCCGTTCGGGCGTCGACATCTACCGCCTGTCGAAGTTCCAGCGTTCCAACCAGTCGACCTGCATAAACCAGCGCCCGATCGTGCGCGTGGGCGACCAGGTGAAGGCCGGCGACGTGATCGCCGACGGCCCGTCGACGGATCTGGGCGAACTGGCGCTGGGCCGCAACGCCCTGGTCGCCTTCATGCCGTGGAACGGCTACAACTTCGAAGACTCGATCCTGATCTCCGAGCGCATCGTGCGCGACGACGTTTTCACCTCCATCCACCTGGAGGAGTTCGAGGTTGCGGCCCGCGACACCAAGCTGGGACCGGAAGAAATCACCCGCGACATCCCCAACGTCGGCGAGGAAGCCCTGCGCAACCTCGACGAAGCGGGCATCGTGGCGATCGGCGCCGAGGTCCAGCCGGGCGACATCCTGGTCGGCAAGGTGACGCCGAAGGGCGAAAGCCCGATGACTCCGGAAGAGAAGCTGCTGCGCGCCATCTTCGGCGAGAAGGCTTCGGACGTCCGCGACACGTCCTTGCGCCTGCCGCCCGGCGTGGCCGGCACCATCGTCGATGTGCGCGTGTTCAACCGTCACGGCGTGGACAAGGACGAACGCGCCCTGGCCATCGAACGCGCCGAGATCGAACGTCTGGGCAAGGACCGCGACGACGAGCTCAAGATCCTTGAGCGCAACGTCTATGGCCGCCTGAAGCCGCTGATCCTGGGCAAGAACGCCGTGTCGGGCCCGAAGGGCATCGGCCGCGGCGAGCTGACCGAAGAGAAGCTGGCCGAGGTCAGCCGCGGCCTGTGGTGGCAGATCGCCCTGGACGACGAAAAGGCCATGGGCGAACTGGAGGCCATGAAGCGCCAGTTCGAGGACGCCCGCAAGGCGCTGGACCGTCGCTTCGAGGACAAGGTCGAGAAGCTGCAGCGCGGCGACGAACTGCCCCCCGGCGTGATGAAGATGGTCAAGGTCTTCGTGGCCGTGAAGCGCAAGCTTCAGCCCGGCGACAAGATGGCCGGCCGTCACGGCAACAAGGGCGTCATCTCCAAGATCCTGCCGATCGAGGACATGCCGCACCTGGAAGACGGCACCCACGTCGACATCGTGCTGAACCCGCTGGGCGTGCCGTCGCGCATGAACATCGGTCAGATCTTCGAGACCCACCTGGGTTGGGCGGCGGCGGGCCTGGGCAAGCAGATCTCCGGTCTGCTGGAAGCCTGGCAGTCGGGCGGTCAGAAGCAGGCTCTGATCGATCGGCTCACGCACATCTACGGCGAGGACACCCCCCTGCCGCAGGATGAGGAAGAGCTGATCGAACTGGCGAAGAACCTGTCCAAGGGCGTGCCCTTCGCGACCCCGGTCTTCGACGGCGCGCACATCGGCGACATCGAGCGCCTGCTCGAGGAAGCCGGCCTGAACAAGTCGGCCCAGTCGATCCTGTACGACGGTCAGACCGGCGAGCAGTTCAAGCGCCCGGTCACGGTCGGCTACATCTACATGCTGAAGCTGCACCACCTGGTCGACGACAAGATCCACGCCCGCTCCATCGGCCCGTACTCGCTGGTCACCCAGCAGCCGCTGGGCGGCAAGGCGCAGTTCGGCGGTCAGCGCTTCGGGGAAATGGAAGTGTGGGCCCTGGAAGCCTACGGCGCGGCCTACACCCTGCAGGAAATGCTGACGGTGAAGTCCGACGACGTGGCCGGCCGGACCAAGGTCTACGAGGCCATCGTCCGCGGCGACGACAGCTTCGAGGCCGGCATTCCCGAGAGCTTCAACGTGCTCATCAAGGAAATGCGTTCGCTGGGTCTGAACGTGGAGCTGGAGAACTCATAAGCGAAGCAACGGTCTCCTCCCCCTTCTGGGGGAGGCGGCCCGGAGGGCCGGAGGGGGAACCTTCGGCGCGGTCGAAAGACCCCCTCCGTCGGCTTCGCCGCCACCTCCCCATGAAGGGGGAGGAGAGTGCTCCAACCTTTGAAATTTTCGCGGGTCTCTCCCGCAGAAGGAATAAAGATGAACCAGGAAGTCCTGAACATCTTCAACCCGGTCCCGGTCACCCCGACCTTTGACCAGATCAAGATCGCCCTGGCTTCGCCGGAAAAGATCCGCTCGTGGTCGTTCGGCGAGATCAAGAAGCCGGAAACCATCAACTATCGTACGTTCAAGCCCGAACGTGACGGCCTGTTCTGCGCCCGTATCTTTGGTCCGACCAAGGACTACGAATGCCTGTGCGGCAAGTACAAGCGCATGAAGTACAAGGGCATCATCTGCGAGAAGTGCGGCGTCGAGGTCACCCTGGCCCGCGTCCGTCGCGAGCGCATGGGTCACATCGACCTGGCCGCCCCGGTCGCTCACATCTGGTTCCTGAAGTCGCTGCCGTCGCGCATCTCGCTGATGCTCGACATGGCGCTGAAGGACGTCGAGCGCGTCCTGTATTTCGAGAACTACATCGTCACCGAGCCGGGCCTGACCCCGCTGAAGCAGAACCAGCTGCTGACGGAAGACGAATTCTACCGCTACCAGGAAGAGTACGGCGACGACGGCTTCACCGCCGAGATCGGCGCCGAGGCCGTCCGCAACCTGCTGATGGGCATCGACCTGCACGCGGAAGCCGAAAAGCACCGCGCCGAGCTGGCCGACAACCCGTCGGAAATGAAGGCCAAGAAGGCGTCCAAGCGCCTGAAGCTGATCGAGGCCTTCCTGGAATCGGGCAACAAGCCCGAGTGGATGATCCTGACCATCGTGCCGGTCATCCCGCCGGAACTGCGTCCGCTGGTGCCGCTGGACGGCGGCCGCTTCGCGACGTCGGACCTGAACGACCTGTATCGCCGCGTCATCAACCGGAACAACCGCCTGAAGCGCCTGATGGAGCTGCGGGCGCCGGACATCATCATCCGCAACGAAAAGCGGATGCTGCAGGAATCGGTCGACGCCCTGTTCGACAACGGCCGTCGCGGCCGCGTCATCACGGGCGCCAACAAGCGTCCGCTGAAGTCGCTGGCCGACATGCTGAAGGGCAAGCAGGGCCGCTTCCGTCAGAACCTGCTGGGCAAGCGCGTCGATTATTCGGGCCGCTCGGTCATCACCGTGGGCCCGGAACTGAAGCTGCACGAGTGCGGCCTGCCCAAGAAGATGGCGCTGGAGCTGTTCAAGCCGTTCATCTATGCGCGCCTGGACGCCAAGGGCCTGTCGGGCACCGTCAAGCAGTCCAAGCGCATGGTCGAGCGCGAGCAGCCGCAGGTCTGGGACATCCTGGATGAGGTGATCCGCGAGCACCCGGTCCTGCTGAACCGCGCGCCGACGCTGCACCGTCTGGGCATCCAGGCGTTCGAGCCGAAGCTGATCGAGGGCAAGGCCATCCGCCTGCACCCGCTGGTCTGCACCGCCTTCAACGCGGACTTCGACGGCGACCAGATGGCCGTGCACGTGCCGCTGAGCCTCGAGGCCCAGCTGGAAGCGCGCGTCCTGATGATGTCGACGAACAACATCCTGTCGCCCGCCAACGGCAAGCCGATCATCGTGCCGTCGCAGGACATCGTGCTCGGCCTCTACTACCTGTCGCTGGTCAAGGACGGCGAGCCGGGCGAGGGCAAGCTGTTCGCCAACATGGGCGAGATCGACGCGGCGCTGGACGCCAAGGTCGTCACCCTGCACAGCCGCATCAAGGCGCGCTGGACCGAGCTGGACGCCGAAGGCAAGGAGGTGACCAAGGTCATCGACACCACGCCGGGCCGCATGAAGCTGGGGGCGTTGCTGCCACGCAACCCGAACGTCGGCTATCGCCTGCTCGAGAAGAACCTGACCAAGAAGGAAATCGGCAATCTGATCGACGTGGTCTATCGCCACTGCGGTCAGAAGGCGACGGTGATCTTCGCCGACCAGATGATGGGCCTGGGCTTCCGCGAGGCCGCCAAGGCGGGCATTTCGTTCGGCAAGGACGACATCGTCATCCCGGCCAAGAAGGCCGAACTGGTCGCCGAAACCCGCACCCAGGTCGAGGAGTACGAGCAACAGTACGCCGACGGCCTGATCACGCGCGGCGAGAAGTACAACAAGGTCGTCGACGCCTGGGCCAAGGCCACGGACCGGATCGCCGACGCGATGATGGGCGAGATCGCGCAGCCGCGCGTGCTGATCGAGGGGGAGAACCCCGACATCAACTCGGTCTTCATGATGGCTAACTCGGGCGCCCGCGGCTCGCAGGCGCAGATGAAGCAGCTGGGCGGCATGCGCGGCCTGATGGCCAAGCCTTCCGGCGAGATCATCGAGACGCCGATCACCTCGAACTTCAAGGAAGGCCTGACCGTCCTTGAGTACTTCAACTCGACCCACGGAGCCCGCAAGGGTCTGGCCGACACCGCGCTGAAGACCGCCAACTCGGGTTACCTGACCCGTCGTCTGGTGGACGTG
This sequence comes from Brevundimonas sp., assembly GCF_041911375.1. Classification (GTDB taxonomy): domain Bacteria; phylum Pseudomonadota; class Alphaproteobacteria; order Caulobacterales; family Caulobacteraceae; genus Brevundimonas. Next base: position 123,352 of record NZ_JAYRPA010000022.1, read on the forward strand.
GCGCAGGATTCCATCGTCACCGAGGACGACTGCGGCTCGACGCGCGGCATCACCCTGCGCGCGGTCATGGAAGGCGGCGACGTCCTGGTCTCGCTGGGCCAGCGCATCCTGGGCCGTTACGCGGCCGAGGACATCAAGGAGCCTGGCACGGACACCGTGCTGTTCCCCGCCGACACCTATCTGGTGGAAGAGGTCGTGGAAGCGGTCGAGGCCGCGGGCGTCCAGTCGGTCAAAGTCCGTTCGGCCCTGACCTGCGAGGCGGAAGCCGGCATCTGCGGTCACTGCTACGGCCGTGACCTGGCGCGCGGCACCAACGTCAACATCGGTGAAGCGGTCGGCGTCATCGCCGCCCAGTCGATCGGCGAGCCGGGCACGCAGCTGACCATGCGGACCTTCCACATCGGCGGCACGGCCCAGGTGGCGGAAACCTCCTTCATGGAGGCGACCAACGCCGGCACCGCCAAGATCACCGGCCCGACCGTCACCGCCGCCCACGGCGACCTGGTGGCGATGAGCCGCAACGTCATCGTGACCGTGGTCGTGGACGGCAAGGATCGCGAGACGCACAAGGCTCCGTACGGCGCCCGCATCCGGGTCAAGGACGGCGGCGAGGTCAAGAAGGGCCAACGCCTGGCGGAGTGGGACCCCTACACCACCCCGATCCTGACGGAAGTCGGCGGCGTCGTGCGCTTCGAGGACCTGGTCGAAGGCCTGTCGGTCAAGGAAGAAACCGACGAAGCGACGGGCATCGCCCAGCGCGTCGTCACCGACTGGCGCGCCAGCCCGCGCGGCTCGGACCTGCGTCCGGCCCTGGGCGTGACGCAGGGCGAAGGCTACGCCAAGCTGGCCTCGGGCTCTGACGCCCGCTACCTGCTGCCGGTGGGCGCGGTTCTGTCCGTTGCGAACGGCGACGAGGTCAAGCCGGGCGAGATCGTCGCCCGTGTTCCGACCGAAGGCGCCAAGACCCGCGACATCACCGGCGGTCTGCCGCGGGTGGCCGAGCTGTTCGAAGCCCGTCGTCCCAAGGACTGCGCGGTCATCGCCGAGATGGACGGCCGCGTCGAATTCGGTCGCGACTACAAGAACAAGCGCCGGATCAAGATCACCCCGGAAGTCAATGCCGACGGCGTCCAGGGCGAACCGGTCGAGTTCCTGATCCCGAAGGGCAAGCACATCTCCGTCCACGACGGCGATCTGATCCAGAAGGGCGACTACATCATCGACGGCAACCCGGATCCGCACGATCTGCTGCGCATCCAGGGCGTCGAGGCGCTGGCCGAGTATCTGGTGAACGAGGTGCAGGAGGTCTATCGCCTGCAAGGCGTGCCGATCAACGACAAGCACATCGAGGTCATCGTCCGGCAGATGCTGCAGAAGGTCGAAGTCCTGGATCCGGGTGAAACCACCCTGATCAAGGGCGACACCGTCGAAGTCGCCGAGGCCGTTCTGGAAAACCAGAAGGTCGAGAAGCGCGGCGGCCGTCTGGCGACGACCCAGCCGGTCCTGCTGGGCATCACCAAGGCGTCGCTGCAGACCCGCAGCTTCATCTCGGCGGCGTCCTTCCAGGAGACCACCCGCGTCCTCACCGACGCCTCGGTCCACGGCAAGAAGGACATGCTGGAAGGCCTGAAGGAGAACGTCATCGTCGGCCGCCTGATCCCGGCCGGTACGGGCGCCTATCTGCGGTCGCTGCAGAAGATCGCCAACGAGCGCGACGCCGAACTGACCCAGGCCCGCGAAGACGCGATCGAGCCGCTGCCGGCCGACCTGCAGCTGGAGCTGGAGAGCAGCGAAAGCTGATCTCGGGTTTCTGAAGCGAAGACCTGAAGGGGGCGGCGCCGGCGACGGCGCCGCCCTTTTTCAATCGTCGTCGCCGCCGATCCGGATGCCGCCGATGCTGGCGGAGAAACCCTGCGGGCGCCGCTCTCCGCCGTTGTGGGTCGTGCGGCCGCCCTGGCGCATATCGACACCGGATACGTCGGGCAGATGCGCCCCGGCGCAGCCTGTGCCGAAGTTGGAGCCGATGCAGTCTGCCGGACCGACGACGCCGACGCCTCCCGCTAGTGGGCGGTTCATCATCTCCCATTCCGCAAGACGACGAGCGCCTTGCCGCGCGAAAGCGGCGTCGCGTGCCGGGTTCCCAGAGCCGGTGATGGGGGGCGCGACGGCGGCGCGCTCGCCAAACCGATCGCGGCAGTGGCGGCGTTCCAGCTCATTCAGCAATTCGGGCGAGGCGCAGCCGAAGGCGCCCTGGCGCAGGGCGCGCGCCATGCCGGCGCGTCGGTCGTCGGGATCGACCCGCCAGGGATCGTCCGGCGTCGGGACACCTTGCGGCGCGGGAGCCGAGAGACGCGGACGGGGCGGGGAAGGGCGGTCCGCCTCCGGATTGGCGGCTGTCGCCGCGCCCTCGGTCGGTCCGGCGTCGCGCGCCGCCTGCGCCGGGCTGGCCGAGACAGCCGGAACCGGCTCGCGGGGGCGCTCGTCCGGCAGCAGGGGGCGAGGTTCGATGTCGAGATAGACCGGCGACGGGATGACGACCCTGTCCCCGTCGCCCACGCCCAGGGCGGTGAAGGAAAGGGCGGCGAGCAGGGCCAGGTTGATGGCCACCGACGCCGTAGCCAGCCCGGCCTTGCGCCAGTCCAGGCGTTCGAGGGGGGAGAGGGCCGGCGCGGTCGTCATTCTCGACCCTTTCTCTGATTGGGCAGGAAGCCGTCGCGGCTGGAGAATAGGTCCACCTGGATGTTCACACCCTCGCATCCTGCCATGGAATGAGGTGTTTCGCAGGGAGGGTCGCCCCGTGCAGGCGACCTCCTTTGCGCCTCCCAGGCCGCTAGGCGGCGCGCGCCCTGACGGGCGAAGACGGCGTCGCGCTCGGCGTCGCCCGAGCCGGTGATTTGCGGGGCGGCGGCGGTCCGCTCCCCGAACCGGTCGCGGCAGCGGCGGCGCTCGGCCTCGTTCAGCAACTCGGGGGAGGCGCAGCCAGTCGCGCCCAGCCGCAGGCTACGAGACATTGCGCCGCGCCGATCGGTCGAATCGACCCGCCAGGCCGCCTCCGGGGCAGGGGCGCCGGCGGGCGTCTGAACAGCCAGACGCGGCTGGACGGGAGTGGAGCGGCCTTCAAACGCCGGGTCGCGGCGGCGCGGCGCCGGGGCGATGTCTTCCCGCGTCCGGCTCCGGATCACCACGTCCGGCTGGGGCGCCGTCAGGGGTGGGCGAGGCCGCTCGTCCCGCAACAGCGGGCGAGGCTCGATCTCAACCAGTATCAGCGGGAGATCCGATCGCTCGACCGGCCTTTGGCCGATCGCGTTCAATGACAGCGCCAGGATGAGGCCTGCGTTGACCCCGACCGACGCGAGGGCCAACGCGGCTTTGCGGCTGGAGTTGATGCGCCCGTCGGCCGTCAAGCCCGTCCTCCCGTTCCGGGCGAAGCTGGGCGGCAAGCGTGGCGGCTTTCGGGCGGAGCGGCGACTTGTTCGCGTCGAGGCTGTGCGCCCTCCATCGAACGAGCTTGCGGTCGCGCCGCCCTTGACCCCGCGCCCCATCGCGCGTAGAAGCCGCGCACTTTCGAGGCGTGGCCGGTTCCGGTCGCTGAGACGGTGACATTCGAACGGACGGCCTGTGCGCCGCCGGAACGCCCAAAGCGCGCGTTCCGGTTTTTCTGTTTGCGGTCACGGCTCGGTCTCGATGACACCCGGGCGGGGGAATGGTCCCCCGTTCACAGAAGAAGGCGAGGGGCGCCTCGGTCGAAAGACACACGCCCCCCACAGAAGTCGAGACCAGTCCCGATGCCCACGATCAACCAGCTGATCCGCAAGCCGCGCAAGCCCAAGCCCGTCCGTAACAAGGTGCCGGCCCTGGAGGGTTCGCCCCAGCGTCGCGGCGTCTGCACCCGCGTGTACACCACGACCCCGAAGAAGCCGAACTCGGCTCTGCGTAAGGTCGCCAAGGTGCGCCTGGCCAAGAACGGCTACGAAGCCGTGTGCTACATCCCCGGCGAAGGCCACAACCTGCAAGAACACTCCGTCGTGCTGATCCGCGGCGGCCGCGTGAAGGACTTGCCGGGCGTTCGCTACCACATCCTGCGCGGCGTGCTGGACACGCAAGGCGTCAAGGACCGCAAGCAGCGCCGTTCGCACTACGGCGCCAAGCGTCCGAAGTAAGCCAAGCGCCCAGTCCAGATTTAAGAGGATACATCCATGTCCCGTCGTCACCGCGCCCAGAAGCGTGAAGTCCTGCCGGATCCCAAGTTCGGCGACCTGGTCGTCACCAAGTTCATGAACTACGTCATGTACGAAGGTAAGAAGGCCGTCGCCGAGAACATCGTCTACGGCGCCTTCGACATCCTGACCGAGAAGAAGAAGGACCAGACCGCGGTCGAGACCTTCCACTCGGCGCTCGACAATGTCGCTCCGTCGGTCGAAGTCCGGTCGCGTCGCGTCGGCGGCGCCACCTACCAGGTGCCGGTCGAAGTCCGTCCGGACCGTCGTCGCGCCCTGGCCATCCGCTGGCTGGTCAACGCCGCGCGCAAGCGTGGCGAGAACACCATGACGGAAAAGCTGGCCGCCGAGCTGCTGGACGCCTCGAACAACCGCGGCACCGCGGTCAAGAAGCGCGAAGACACCCACAAGATGGCCGAGGCGAACCGCGCCTTCAGCCACTATCGCTGGTAACGCCTTCAAAGCGTCGTCTGCGATGACTATCTGAGACTATCCGGCGCGGGCGGTTTGAGCTAAATCGCCCGCGCCGTCATATCCGACATTTCCGAGGGCGCTCAGGCGTCCGCCAAAGCCCCCAAGGGACGCTCCAATGCCCCGCACGCATAAAATCGAAGACTACCGCAACTTCGGCATCATGGCCCACATCGACGCGGGCAAGACGACGACGACTGAGCGGATCCTGTATTACACTGGCAAGTCCCACAAGATCGGCGAAGTCCACGACGGCGCCGCCACCATGGACTGGATGGACCAGGAGCAGGAACGCGGCATCACCATCACGTCCGCCGCGACGACCGCCTTCTGGAAAGAGAAGCGCCTCAACATCATCGACACCCCCGGCCACGTGGACTTCACCATCGAGGTCGAGCGCAGCCTGCGCGTCCTCGACGGCGCCGTGACCGTTCTGGACGGCAACGCCGGCGTCGAGCCGCAGACGGAAACCGTCTGGCGCCAGGCCGACAAGTACAAGGTTCCGCGCATCGTCTTCGTCAACAAGATGGACAAGATCGGCGCCGACTTCGACAAGTCGGTCGAATCGATCCGCGACCGTCTGGGCGCCAAGGCTGTGCCGATCCAGTTCCCGATCGGCGCCGAGTCCAACCTGTCGGGCCTGGTCGACCTGGTTCGCATGAAGGCCGTGGTCTGGGACAACGACGCCCTGGGCGCCAACTTCCGCGACGAAGAAATCCCCGCCGATCTGGTCGAGAAGGCCAACGAAGCCCGTCAGTACCTGATCGACAACGCCGTCGAACTCGACGACGAGGCGATGGAAGCCTACCTGGGCGGCGAGGAGCCGTCGGAAGAGACCATCAAGAAGTGCATCCGCAAGGCGGTGCTGACCGGCGCCTTCTACCCGATCCTGTGCGGCTCGGCCTTCAAGAACAAGGGCGTGCAGACGCTGCTGGACGCCGTGGTCGACTATCTGCCGTCGCCGATCGACATCCCGCCGACGCAAGGCATCGACTTCAAGACGGAAGAGCCGATCGAGCGCAAGGCCTCGGACGACGAGCCCCTGTCCGTCCTGGCGTTCAAGATCATGGACGACCCCTTCGTCGGCTCGCTGACCTTCTGCCGTCTGTACTCGGGCAAGATGGAAACGGGCATGGGCCTGCTGAACTCGACCCGCGACAAGAAGGAGCGGGTGGGGCGCATGCTGCTGATGCACTCGAACAACCGCGAGGACATCAAGGAAGCCTACGCCGGCGACATCGTCGCCCTGGCCGGCCTGAAGGACACCCGCACCGGCGACACCCTGTGCGACCCGATCAAGTCGCCGGTCATCCTGGAGCGCATGGAGTTCCCGGCCCCGGTGATCGAGATCGCGGTGGAGCCCAAGTCGAAGGCCGACCAGGAGAAGCTGGGCGTCGCCCTGGCCAAGCTGGCCTCGGAAGACCCGTCCTTCACCGTCTCGACCGACCACGAGTCGGGCCAGACGATCCTGAAGGGCATGGGCGAGCTGCACCTGGACATCAAGATCGACATCCTGAAGCGCACCTACAAGGTCGAGGCCAACATCGGCGCGCCGCAGGTGGCCTATCGTGAGTCCATCAGCCGCAAGGCCGAGATCGACTACACCCACAAGAAGCAGACCGGCGGTACGGGCCAGTTCGCCCGCGTCAAGCTGGTGTTCGAGCCGGGCGAGCCGGGCACGGACTTCGTCTTCGAATCCGCCATCGTCGGCGGCGCGGTGCCCAAGGAATACATCCCTGGCGTCGAAAAGGGTCTGAAGTCGGCCAAGGACAACGGCCTGCTGGCCGGCTTCCCGGTCATCGACGTCAAGGCCACCCTGGTCGACGGCGCCTTCCACGACGTCGACTCCTCGGTCCTGGCCTTCGAAATCGCCTCGCGCGCGGCCTTCAAGGAACTGCGTGAAAAGGGCGGCCCCAAGCTGCTCGAGCCGATCATGGCGGTGGAAGTCGTCACGCCGGAAGAATACCTGGGCTCGGTCATCGGCGACCTGAACGGTCGTCGCGGCATGATCCAGGGGCAGGACATGCGCGGCAACGCCACGGTGGTGAACGCCTTCGTGCCGCTGGCCAACATGTTCGGCTATGTGAACACGCTTCGCGGCATGTCGCAGGGCCGCGCCCAGTTCACGATGCAGTACGACCACTACGAGCCGGTGCCGCAACACGTCGCCGACGAAGTGATCAAGAAGTACGCCTAAGCTTTCCCTTTTCGGAAAGCGGACCTAAAAGCGCCCGGCCCACGAGGTCGGGCGTCCTTAACCCCCAAACTGCAGGAACCCCCGGTTCGGGGACCTTAGGAGCTAGAGAATGGCCAAGGAAAAGTTCGAACGCACGAAGCCGCACTGCAACATCGGCACGATTGGTCACGTTGACCACGGCAAGACGACGCTGACGGCTGCGATCACGATGACGCTGGCGAAGGCTGGCGGGGCGAAGGCGATGAACTACGCCGACATCGACGCGGCGCCGGAAGAGAAGGCGCGCGGCATCACGATCAACACGGCGCACGTGGAATATGAGACGGCGAACCGTCACTATGCGCACGTCGACTGCCCGGGCCACGCCGACTATGTGAAGAACATGATCACCGGCGCGGCGCAGATGGACGGCGCGATCCTGGTGGTTTCGGCCGCTGACGGCCCGATGCCGCAGACCCGCGAGCACATCCTGCTGGCCCGTCAGGTCGGCGTGCCGGCCCTGGTGGTCTTCATGAACAAGGTCGACCTGGTCGACGACGAAGAGCTGCTGGAACTGGTCGAGATGGAAGTGCGCGAGCTGCTGAGCAGCTACCAGTTCCCGGGCGACGAGATTCCGATCACCAAGGGCTCGGCCAAGGCCGCGAC
>NZ_JAYRPA010000023.1:0-1060 GCF_041911375.1 Brevundimonas sp.
CAACGGACCCGGCGGCGGGCCGCCGAGGCTGGTGTGGAACTGGCGGAATTTCAGTGATTCTTCAGACGTGTTCATCGCTTTCCCGAATGTGTGTCCCGATTGCAGCATACCCATTCTAGCGACAGTCGCGCCGACCGATTGTGGCGCGACTGTCGTTGTTTTGTAACGCGGCGGACGTCAGAACGGCAGCTGGATGCCCGGCCAGACGGCGGTCAATGCCTGGCGGAAGCCGGCCTGGATGCGTTCCAGCGCGGCGGCGTCGTCGGCCTCGAAGCGCAGCACGACGACCGGCGTCGTGTTCGACGGGCGGGCGAGGCCGAAGCCGTCGGCGTATTCGACACGGACGCCATCGATGGTGATGATCTCGGCGGCGCCGGCAAAACTGCCTTGGGCCTTGAGCTTGTCGATCAGCGCGAAGGGTTCGCCTTCGGCCATCTTGATGTTGAGCTCCGGGGTCGACGGCGAATTCGGCAGCGCCTTCAGCGGCGCATTGACGTCGGTTGCACGCGACAGGATTTCCAGCAGGCGGGCGCCGGTATACAGGCCGTCGTCGAAGCCGTACCAGCGCTCCTTGAAGAAGGTGTGGCCGGACATCTCGCCGGCCAGGGGGGCGCCGGTTTCCTTGAGCTTGGCCTTGACCAGTGCGTGGCCGGTGTTCCACATCAGCGGCACGCCGCCGTGCTTTTTGATCCACGGGGCGAGCAGGCGGGTGCACTTGACGTCGTAGATGATCTGGCCGCCCGGTACGCGGGAAAGCACGTCGGCGGCGAAGAGCATCAGCTGGCGGTCGGGGTAGATGATCTCGCCGTCCTTGGTGACGACGCCGAGGCGGTCACCGTCGCCGTCGAAGGCGATGCCGATCTCGGCATCGGTTTCCTGGAGGGCCTTGATGACATCGGCGAGGTTTTCCGGCTTCGACGGGTCCGGGTGATGGTTGGGGAAGTTGCCATCGACCTCGCAGTAGAGCGGGACGATCTCGCAGCCGAGGCGCCGGAACAGTTCGGGGGCGACCGCGCCGGCGACGCCGTTGCCGCAGTCCATGACGATCTTCAGCGGGCGG
>NZ_JAYRPA010000024.1:0-14972 GCF_041911375.1 Brevundimonas sp.
CGGCGGCGACGCGCGCCCGCGCCTCGGCCGTGCCCTCGGCCGGCGGCGGCAGGGCCATGTCGGCGGCGGTGACCGGCGGGGTCTCCACCGTCAGGTCGATGCGGTCGAACATCGGGCCGGAGACGCGGTTCTGATAGTCGCGCTGACAGCGCGGGGCCTTGCCGCACGCGCCGCGCCCGGCCCCGCCCAGGCCGCAACGACACGGATTCATGGCCGCCACCAGCTGGAAGCGCGCCGGATAGCGGACGTGGGCGTTGGCGCGCGCGACGACGATCTCGCCCGTCTCCAGCGGCGCGCGCAGGGAATCCAGCGCCTGGGCCGAGTATTCGGGAAGCTCGTCGAGGAACAGCACCCCGTTGTGGGCCAGCGACGCCTCGCCCGGCTTGGCGCGCAGGCCGCCGCCGGTCAGGGCGGCCATGGAGGCGGAATGGTGAGGGCTGCGGAACGGCCGATCGCGGGTCAGGGCGCCGCGCTCGATCAGCCCGGCCACCGACCAGACCATGGAGGTCTCCAGCAGCTCCTGCGACGTCAGCGGCGGCAGCAGGCCGGGCAGGCGCTGGGCCATCATCGACTTGCCCGAACCCGGCGGTCCGATGAACAGCAGATTGTGGCCGCCCGCCGCCGCGATCTCCAGCGCGCGCTTGGCGCTTTCCTGACCTTTGACCTCGCGCAGGTCGGGCGCGACCCCGCCGCTGGCCAGCGGCCCCGGCTCGGGCGCGCGCAGGACCTGCGTCCCCTTGAAATGATTGACCAGGCCGATCAGCGAGCGTGGGGCCAGGATGCGCGCCCCGCCGGCCCAGGCGGCCTCCGGGCCCGTCGCTTCGGGACAGATCAGGCCCAGCCCCATGGCGTCGGCGGCGACGGCGGCCGGCAGGGCCCCGCCGACGCGGGCGATCTGCCCGTCCAGCCCCAACTCCCCGATGGCGGCCCAGCCGTCCAGGGCGTCCGGCGCGATGACCCCCATGGCCGCCATCAGCGCCAGGGCCAGCGGCAGGTCGAAATGGCTGCCCTCCTTGGGCAGGTCCGCCGGCGCCAGATTGGCGATGATCCGCTTGGCCGGCAGGGCCAGGCCAATGCCGGCGAAGGCCCCGCGCACCCGTTCCCGGCTCTCGGCCACCGCCTTGTCCGGCAGGCCGACGATGTTGAACACCGTCGGTCCGTCATTGCCGACCAGCTGGACCTCGACGTCCACGCGCCGGGCTTCAACCCCGTCGAAGGCGACCGTGACGACCCGCGCGACCATGGCGTTCTCCTGCTTTCAGCAGGAACGAACCATGAACTGACATCCCGCGCAAGTGGCGCGTCGACAACTCAGGCGGCGCGCTTCCTTTCGATCACCTCCCACATGGCCGCAGTGGCGTCGACGCCGGAGAAGGTCTTCAGCTGCTGGGCGCCGGTCGGCGAGGTGACGTTGATCTCGGTCAGCCAGTCGCCGATCACGTCGATGCCGACGAAGATCAGGCCGCGTTCCCTCAGGGTCGGGCCGATGGCCTTGCAGATCTCCAGGTCGCGCGGCGTCAGCTGGACCGGCGCCGCCGTGCCGCCGACCCGCAGGTTGGAGCGGACCTGGTCCTTGGCCGGGATGCGGTTGATGGCGCCGACCGGTTCGCCGTCGACCAGCAGGATGCGCTTGTCCCCGGCCGAGACGGCGGGGAGGAATTTCTGGATCACCAGCGGATCGCGGCTGCCGGTGGCGTGAATCTCGATCAGGGCCTCGAGGTTGGGATCCCCCGCCTTCAGCCGAACCACGCCCGAACCGGCCGCGCCGTGCAGGGGCTTGAGCACCACGTCGCCGTGCTTTTCGTGGAAGGCGACCAGGGCGACGGGGTCCGAGGAGACCAGCGTCGGCGGCGTCAGGTCGGGGAAGCGCGTGACCAGCAGCTTCTCCGGCGCCGACCGGACCTCGGCCGGGTCGTTGACCACCAGGGTCTTCGGATGGACCGTCTCCAGCAGATAGGTGGCGGTGACATAGGCCATGTCGAACGGCGGGTCCTGGCGCATCAGGATCACGTCGACGTCTTCGCCCAGGTCCAGCCTTTCCCAGTCGCCGAAGGTCACGTGGTCGCCGACCGTCCGGCGCAGGGTCACGGCGCGGGCGCGGCAGTACAGGCGGCCCTCTCCCAGCGCCAGGGTGCGGAAGTCATAGACCCAGAGGCGGTGGCCCCGCTCCTGGCCGGTCATGGCCATCAGGAAGGTGGTGTCCGAGGCGATGTTGACCGCCTCGATCGGGTCCATCTGGATGGCGACCTTGAGTGTCATCTTGCTTGGCCTATCGCGCTTCGCGCTGCTTGAGGCCGTTAGGCGCACTCGCCTTGGGCCCGGGAAAGGGTTCGATTTCAGCGGCCGCTCAGTCGAGCGGGCGCGCTTCCTCGGGCAGCATGATCGGCACGCCCTCGCGGATCGGATAGGCCAGCTTGGCGCCGGCGGAGATCAGTTCGCCCGCCTCGCGGTCGTAGGTCAGGCGGCCGCGCGTAACTGGGCAGACCAACACCTCCAGCAGGCGGGGATCGACCGAGACGGGGGTGTTGAAGGCGTCGCTCATTGTTCGTTGGCCTATCGCCCGTTGGGCTGCTTGAGGCCGGTTCTAGGCGACCGTTTGGGGGCGCGCCAAGTCCGGCGGATGTTCCTTACTGCATCGAATGGGGGGCGCTGTCTTCGCCGCCGTCGGCGGCGTCGATGCGCATCAGGGCGGTCAGGGCGTCGGCGCGGTCGTCCAGCGTCAGGCATTCCAGCAGCGCCTGCTTCTCCGGCGGATCGAACGGCAGGGCCATCGACAGGCTGTTGACCAGCGCCTCCATCGGCGCGGACTCGGCGGTCTCCCAGTCGATGTCCAGCGACCGGTTGGCCAGATAGCCGCGCAGGGCGTCCAGGAAGGCGTGGCGGTCGAACTCGCCGGTTTCCAGCGGCGCGATCAGGTCGGCGTCATAGGCGTCGAAGGCCGCGCGCACCTGGCGATAGGGGGTCTTGACCGGCAGTTCGGTGGCGATCCGGAACCGCGACACGCCTGTCAGGGTGATCAGGTAACGCCCGTCCGAGGTTTCGGCGAAGCTGGTGATCCGCCCCGCGCAGCCGACGCGCGCCAGGCCCGGCAGGGTCGCCGACCCGCCGAGCGGCTGGACCATGCCGATGATCCGGTCGCCGGCCATGGCGTCGTCGACCATGTTCAGATAGCGCGGCTCGAAGATGTTCAGCGGCAGCTGGCCGCGCGGCAGGACCACCGCCCCGGCCAGCGGAAAGACCGGGATCACCTGCGGCAGGTCCAGCGCTCGAACATAGCCCTGCGGCATGAAACGTCCTTCTTTCTGGCGCTGCGTCAGGCCGGTTAGGAAAACAGTATGGACGACAGCCGGCGCCGCCCGTCCTTGGCGACGTCGGAGCTGAGCCCGGCCGCCTCGAAGATGGTCAGCAGCTGCTTGCGCGCGGCCTGCTCGTTCCATTCGCGGTCGGCCTTGACGATGTGCAGCAAATTGTCGACGGCGCCCTTGAAGTCGCCGGCCGCGCTCTGGGCCTCGGCCAGGTCGAAACGGGCCTGGTGGTCGTTCGGATCGGCAGCGACCTTGGCTTCCAGTTCCGCCGCGGCGCCGGCGGGGGCGTTGGCGGACAGGGCCAGCTGCGCGCGCACGCTCTGCACCGCCGGCTCCTTGGAGTCCTGGGGCGCCATGGCGATGGTCTGCAGCGCCTGGTCGCGGTCGCCGCCGGCCAGATAGACGCGCGCCATCCCGGCGATGGCCTTTTCGTTCTCGGGCTCGATCGACAGGACGTGGGCGAAGGCCTGGGCCGCGCCGCCGAAGTCGTTGAGGCCCAGCGATTCCTCGCCCAGCTCCAGCAGTTGCGCGGTTTCGGTCGATCCGCCCTGGCCGCCGGTCAGCTTGTCGATGAAGGCCTTGATCTGGCTGTCGGGAATGGCGCCCTGGAAGCCGTCGACCGGCTGGCCGTTGACGAAGGCGTAGACCGTCGGGATCGACTGGACCCGCAGCTGACCCGCATAGGCCGGGTTCTTGTCCACGTCGATCTTGACCATCTTCACCGCCCCCTTGGCGGCGCGCACGGCCTTCTCCAGCGCCGGGCCCAGGGTGCGGCACGGGCCGCACCAGGTGGCCCAGAAGTCGACGATGACCGGCTGATGCTTCGAGGCCTCGACCACGTCGGTCATGAAGGCGGCGTCGGAGCCTTCCTTGATCAGGTCGTCGGGCTGGGTCGTCGGGTCGGCGAAGGTCATGGTCGGGTCCGTCTTGGGGCTCGATGGGATCTAACGGCTCAGATGGCGTCGGGATGCGCCGGCATCAAGCATTGAGTCGAGCGAAGCGGGGCGGGATCGAAGGGATCTGGACTCCGTTCCGGAAAAACACCGTCTGAATAGTGTGAATCGTCTGAAATCGCCTCTCGGCCGCGCCAGAGCGTCCTGACGAGACGAGATAGGACGCCGACTTCCGGTATCAAGCGGGAGCGAGCCCACGGCGCTTCAGCAAGCGGGTGGGAGACGGACATTGCGCTCGCCCGGCTCACCAGGAAATAGGTTCGACGGTGACGCCGCTCTTTGCGAACCGAGCGAGGCGGCTACGTCATCAATCGCCTATCGGGATCGCGATCACGCGATACCGGATGGAGGTCTCCGAGCCCCAGCAACAGGCTGCTTCGACAAAAATGACATCATCGATCTCATCGGAGATCTGCAAACCCGCCCATGCTTGGAGCGAGGGCGTGTCGTGCATCGCCACCACCCCCTTCGCGGATCGAGCGAATCGGTCTTGCCCGACCGCGACCCAGCCCTCTTTGACCCCGACGAGGCTGTCGAACGGCCAGGTCTGTCCAGCGCGGAACTCCAAAGAGTTTGGGATGACTGGCAGCGGGTCCGCGAAGACCGGCGTGATGACGCCGCCGCAGACCCGCAAAACCTCGCCGTACCGACCGCTCAAGTGAGCCAAGCTGGCGCCGACCAGGACACACCCTTCACGCTCAGGGTCGGAAATGACGCCCACGATCGGGGCGCAATCGGGGTTCAAGCGGCCTTGGCAGGGATCGCCGCCTGGCTCCCGCACGAAGGAAATAGCGCCGGTGGATGTGTCGACGCGCCGAAGCCCGCCTCCCCACTCGCCCTTGTTGTAGCCCACGAACAGCGCGTCACCCCGCAGAGCGGAAACCCGCGCATGCTGATCCAGGGATCCGGCGATGAGCCGACGGGACCAGCCGGTGGTCGTGGGCAGCAATGCTTGCGTCGTCGTGAGAACGCCAGGACCTGCGTCCGTCGCAAACAGCGCGACAGGGCTGCCCCCGGAGTAGATGCGTCGTTCGGCCACGTCGGGCCGCCGAAGGTCCCTGACGACGCTCTGGTTTTCATTGAGCGCGATCAACGCCCAAAGGCGAGGGCCGTCCGCCAGAATGTCGATGACGTTCTCGGCTGCGACCGAACGCTCGCCGGTCTCGCGATCGAAGCGGACAACTTTCTTGGATGCGCCACGGATCCAAAGGTGTTGAGGCGTTCCGGCGCCTTCGATTAGGGCCTGCCCCAAGTCTGGATCAAGCCAGGTCCGAACGCTGCGTCGTTCCTGGTCGGTGCGCTCTTGGCTCGTCGCTTGCCCGACGAGGATGAAGAAGGCGAGAGCGGCGAGAAGGATCGAACGCATAAGCCATGATGACCCAGTCTTCGACTTCGGGAAACAGGCGCCTGTCCCAACGGGTCGCCTGCGGTGGTTGACGGCTTGTTCGAAAGCCGACGTCACCCCGCCAGCGTCTCGAAGTCCACCACCAGCGGCTCTCGCTCCAGCAGCGCCAGAACCCGCCGGAACGCCGCCTGGTCCAGCGCGGTGGTCGCCGTGTTGGTCAGCGGATGGAAGTTGACGGTGTCGGCGTCCCACAGACGGCGATCCAGGACGAAGGTCACGCGGCGGTCGAGGTCGTTGATCAGGCCCAGCGCCGTGACCGAGCCGGGACGGACGCCCAAGGTCTCCCACATCAGCGTCTCGTTACCGAAGGACAGGCGGTCCGAGCCGATGGACGCGGGCGCGCGCTTCAGGTCGATGACCGTGTCCTGACGGGCCGAGATCAGCCACAGCCGGCCCTTCTTGTCCTTCAGGAACAGGTTCTTGGTGTGGGCGCCGGGCAGGGCGGCCTTCAGCTCCAGCCCCTCCTCGACGCGGAAGACGGCCGGATGGTCGTGGGTGACGTGCTCGATTCCCTGTTCGGCCATCCAGGCCAGGAGGCGGTCGCGGTCGAAGGCAGGTTGAGCGGTCATGTGCGTCGCGATACTGAGGTTGCCATGGTCGATACCGTGCAGACGCGCCCGCTGGAACTGGAATGCTATCCGATGACGCCCCGGCCGCCGGACCTGGTGCCCGGCCGGCAGTCGCGCAACTGGATGGACGCCTTCGCCAGCCGCCACCCCTATCGCTGCCTGCCGCTGAACATGGCCAATACGACGGGGTGGGAGATCCTGTGCCCGTTCGGCTTCGCGGCCGAATGGAACGGCGGCCCGTCGCAGGCCGACATCGTCATCACGCCGGACCGGCCGCAGCATGACATGAAGCATTTCGTCACCTCGCACTTCTCGCGCGGGGTGCTGACCATGCATCCGCAATATCTGTTCCGCACGCCGCCGGGCTGGGGGATGATGTGTTCGGGGTCGCCCAACCATGTGAAGGACGGGATCCAGCCGCTGGTCGGCCTGATCGAGACGGACTGGCTGCCGTTTCCCTTCACGATGAACTGGATCTTCACGCGGCCGGGCCGGGTGAAGTTCGAGAAGGGCGAGCCCTTCTGCTTCATCAATCTGGTCGAGCACAAGAAGGTCGAGCAGTTCCAGCCGGTGATCCGGACGCTGGAATCGAACCCGGTCATGCATGGCCAGTTCGAGGCCTGGAATCGGGCCCGCACCGACTTCAACCAGCGCCTGGCCGGCGGCGATCCGGACGCGGCCAAGGAGGCGTGGCAGCGGTATTACTTCAAGGGCGAACTGCCCGAGGACCTGGGCACGGCGCCGGCCAGCCACATCAACAAGCGCCGGCTGAAGACGCCGCGCGTGGGCTGACGCCCACGCGCTTTGTCTGTTGGCCTAACGCGCTTCGCGCTGCTTGAGGCCAGATATTGGACCTAACGCGCTTCGCGCTGCTTGAGGCCGTGGTTGATCAGGACGTCGGACGGGGGACGCGCGAGCCGATGTTCTGGATCACCTCGCGGGCGTCGAAGGCGTTGGGATCGCCGGCCGGCTTGGGACCGCGACCCATGATGATCTCGGCGTTGGCCTCGTAGCGATCGACCTGCCGGACGTCGAAGTCGTCGATGCCGCCCCAGCGGTCCCACGGGCTCCAGAAGCCGCGGCTGTAGTAACGCCACGAGGGGCCCCAGTACGGGCCGTAGAAGCTGTTGTAGCGCGAGTAGAACGGGTCGGGCGAACCGACGAAGCGGGTGTCGCGATCGGTGGCGCGGTTGACAGTGGCGAACCAGTCGTAGCCGCTTTCGACCGTCAGTTCGGCCGAACGCAGCAGCAGCGACATCTCGACCTGCTCGCGCGAGGTCAGAGAGTTGCCGGCGAAGGTGACGCGGTAGCGGTCGCTTTCCAGCCGCTGTTCGGCGTAGCCGCCGCGCTGGCCGTTGTAGCCGGCCGGCTGATACGGCGTGGCCGTGGCGCAGGCGGCCAGAGTCAGCCCGGCGACCGCGGTCATCGCCAAGGTCTTGAGGGAGGGGGCTTTCATGAATTCAACTCCTTGATGGCCGATCTAAGCGCGCCGGCTGCTGAACGACGCATGAACGGCCCTGTTCCCGTCGAATGCAAGGTCAAGCCGGCGCATCTACAGCCTGATGACGATCAATACGGCCGCCGTCAGCAAAAGGACGCCCACGAAAACGCCGAAGCCGCGCCGAAAGCGGGGCTGGCGCATGCGGCGCGACAGGGCGGCGCCGGACAGGGCGTAGGCGCTCATCGACAGCATATCCATGCCGATCACGGCGGCGGCGAACAGGACCAGCTGCGGCGCGACCGGCCGGTTGACGTCCAGGAACGGCGGCAGGACGGCGGTGAAGAACAGCACCGCCTTGGGATTGGCGATCTGCACCATGAAGCCGTCGATCAGGGCGCTGCGGCCCCGGCGAACCTCGACATGATCGGGATCGGCGGCCGTGGCGAAGGCGCCGCGCAGGGCCTTCAGGCCCAGCCAGGCCACATAGGCGGCGCCCAGAACGGCGATCAGCCGGAACGCCTCGGGGAAGGCCTTGACCAGGGCGCCCAGGCCAAGCGCCGCCGCGCCGAACCAGACCAGGGTGGCGGCGTTCATGCCGACCACGCCGACCAGGGCCGAGGCGCGGCCCTTCTCCACCCCCGTGGCGACGGCGAACAGATTGGCCGGTCCGGGCGTGACGGCCATCACCGCCATGACGCCGAGGAAGGTCGAATAGAGGTGCGGGTCGACGGGCAGGGCGGACATGGGGCCGCGATGTCGGCCGCGTCGCGCCGGCCGTCAAGCGGCCTGGGCCGCAGAGACCTCAGGCGTCGGGTTCGGGCGTCTCGGGCGCCTGGGGCGGTTCCGGGGCTTGCGGCGGTTCGGGCGCATCCAGCCCTTCGGCCATGTCGACGGCGTCCTCGGCCTGATCCAGCGCATACTGGGCGATGAGGCCGTAGGTTTCGAGCTGGTCGGGGTCGGGGTTGGTCCAGGCGCTGTTGCGGACGATGCCGGTTCCGGCGGCGACCCCGTCCTCCATCGCCTGCTTGACCGCCGAATCGTTCAGGGCGTCCGCCACCAGGGCGTCGACGTCGATGTCCTTCAGCGCCTCGGCCGCGATCGAGGAGGCCATGCGGGTGGCCTCGGCGGTGAAGGCCGTGACTTCCGGCGAGTATTCGGCCCAGAGGGCGGAGATCCGGACGCCCTTTTCCTCGTCGGTCAGGCTCTCGTCCTCGGAGAGGGCTTCGGCGCGTTGGGCGAAGTCCTCCATGCGGGCTTCGAAGGATTTGGACGCGGCCTCGAGGCGGGCCTCGGAAGAGTCGGGGGCGGGCGACGCCTCCTGCGCCCCGTCCTGGGCGAGCGCCGAGGAGAGGGGAAGAAGGGCCAGGGCGGCGGTCAGGGTGAGCGCGCGGATCATGGGAAAGCTCCCGTGGATGACGCGCGCAGGGTCGCCCCGAGGCCCCTCGGCCTCAAGTGAAATCGCGGTAAGGCGGCCTACTGCGGGGTGGCGGCAGGCGCGGCGGAGGCGTTCGCCGCCGCCTCGACCTGGGCGCGGGCCAACGCCGGCAGGCCCCTGATCTGCTGCGCGGCCGCGGCGATCTGGGCCGAGGCGTCCTGGCCCGAGGCGGCCGTCTGGGCGGCGGCGAAGGCCTCGAAATCGGCCACGAAGGCGTCGACCTGCGGCTGGTAGCGCGCCTGGATGGTGTCCAGGTCGGTCTTGGCCTTGGCCTTGTCGGCCTGGCTGGCGGCGGTCTGCATTTCGACGGTCATGGCCTCGACCTGGGCGCCGAAAGCCTCGGCCTTGGCCTCGAAGGCGGCCTCTTCGGGGCTCTTGGCCTCCGGGGCCGCGGCGGCGGGAGCCTGCGGTGCGGCGGCGGGAGCCGCCTCCTGGGCCAAGGCGGGGGCCACGGCGGGGGCGACGAACGCCAGGGCGGCTGCGGCGGCCAGCGGGGTCAGAGCACGCATCGGAAAACTCCAAATAAGAGGCCGTCACCCTGACCGAGGATCAGGGCGACGGCAAGCGGAGCTTGAGTATCGCCCTAGGCGTCGCGCGCGTCGCGCTTGGCCAGCACACGCAGGCGCAGCGCATTCAGCTTGATGAAGCCGGCCGCGTCCTTGTGGTCATAGGCCTGGACGCCTTCCTCGAAGGTGACCAGGTCCTGATCGTACAGGCTGTAGGGGCTTTCGCGGCCGATGACCGAGACATTACCCTTATACAGCTTGACCCGGACCGTGCCGGTGACCTTCTCCTGGGACTTGTCGATGGCGGCCTGCAGCATCTCGCGCTCGGGCGAGAACCAGAAGCCGTTGTAGATCAGCTCGGCGTACTTCGGCATCAGCTGGTCCTTCAGGTGCATGGAGCCGCCGTCCAGGGTGATGCTTTCGATGCCGCGGTGGGCCGCGATCAGGATGGTCCCCCCGGGGGTTTCATAGACGCCGCGCGACTTCATGCCGACGAAGCGGTTCTCGACCAGGTCCAGCCGGCCGATCCCGTTGTCGTGGCCGTATTGGTTCAGGGCGGTCAGGATGGTGGCCGGGCTCATGGCCTCGCCGTTGATCGACACGGCGTCGCCCTTCTCGAAGCCGATCTCGATGACGGTGGCCTTGTCCGGTGCGTCTTCCGGCGAGATGGTGCGCTGGTGGACGAACTCGGGCGCCTCGACCGCCGGGTCTTCCAGCACCTTGCCCTCGGAGGAGGAGTGCAGAAGGTTGGCGTCGACGCTGAAGGGCGCCTCGCCGCGCTTGTCCTTGGCGATCGGGATTTGGTTCTTCTCGGCGAAGTCCAGCAGCGCCTCGCGGCTGCGGAACTCCCATTCGCGCCAGGGGGCGATGACGCGGATGTCGGGCTCCAGGGCGTAGTAGCCGATCTCGAAGCGGACCTGGTCGTTGCCCTTGCCGGTCGCGCCGTGACAGACGGCGTCGGCGCCGACCTGGCGGGCGATCTCGATCTGGCGCTTGGAGATCAGCGGCCGGGCGATCGAGGTGCCCAGCAGATAGTCGCCTTCATATTGCGCATTGGCGCGGAACATCGGGAAGACGAAGTCGCGCACGAACTCCTCGCGCAGGTCGTCGATGAAGATGTTCTCGGGCTTGATGCCCAGCTTCAGCGCCTTTTCGCGCGCCGGGCCAAGCTCCTCGCCCTGACCCAGGTCGGCGGTGAAGGTGACGACCTCGGCGTTGTATTCGGTCTGCAGCCACTTGAGGATGATCGAGGTGTCGAGACCGCCGGAATAGGCGAGGACGACCTTCTTTACGGGCTTGTCGGCGGGGGCGGACATGGCGGCTCTTTCGCGGGCGTTCGGGGAGATTGAGCGCGCGCATAAGACCCAAGGGGGATGGGTGCAACCCCTTATGAAGACGCCCGCCCCGGCGAACCGGGACGGGCGCACAGCCTGTCGTCAGGCCGAGGGTCAGCCCAGGGCGGCCATCAGCTCGGGCACGGCGGTCTTGTAGTCCGCGACCAGGCCGTAGTCGGCGACCTGGAAGATGGGGGCGTCGGCGTCCTTGTTGATGGCGACGATCGTCTTGGAGTCCTTCATCCCGGCCAGGTGCTGGATCGCGCCCGAGATGCCAATGGCGATGTAGAGCTGGGGCGCGACGACCTTGCCGGTCTGGCCGACCTGATAGTCATTGGGGGCGTAGCCGGCGTCGACGGCGGCCCGGCTGGCGCCCACGGCGGCGCCCAGCTTGTCGGCCAGCGGATCCATCACGGCGTGGAACTCCTCGGCCGAGCCCAGGGCGCGGCCGCCCGAGACGACGATCTTGGCGGCGCCCAGTTCGGGGCGATCCGACTTGACCATCTCCTCGGAGACGAACGTGGTCTTGGGCGCATCGGCGCCGGCCACCGTCTCGACCGAGGCCGAACCGTCGTTCGCGGCCGCGTCGAAGGCGGTCGGACGCACGGTGATCACCTTTTTGGCGTCCGACGACTGGATCGTCTCCAGGGCGTTGCCGGCGTAGATCGGGCGCACGAAGGTGTCGGCCGACACGACCTCGATGATGTCCGAGATCGGGGCGACGTCCAGCTTGGCGGCGATGCGCGGGGCGTAGTTCTTGCCGTCCGTGGTGGCGGGGGCAAGGACGGCGTCATAGCCGCCGGCCAGCGGAAGCACGGTCGCCTCCACCGCCTCGGCCAGCGCCTTGCCCAGACCCGCGCTCTGGGCCAGCAGCACCTTGCGCACGCCCGAAATCTTGGCGGCGGCGTCGGCCACGCCCTGGGCGTTCTCGCCCACGACCAGCACGTCCACGTCGGACGACAGGGCCAGGGCGGCGGTCACGGTCTTGTTGGTGGTGTCGCGGACGGCCGAGCCGTCGTGATCGGCGATGACGAGGACGGCCATTTACAGCACTCCCGCAGACTTGAGGGTTTCGACCAGTTCGGCGGCGCTCTCGACCTTGACGCCGGCCGAGCGCTTGGGCGGCTCGGTGACCTTCAGGATTTTCAGACGGTCGGCGGTGTCGACGCCGTAGTCGGCGACCGCCTTCATGGCGATCTCCTTCTTCTTGGCCTTCATGATGTTGGGCAGGGACGCATAGCGCGGCGTGTTCAGGCGCAGGTCCACGGTCACCACCGCCGGCAGCTGGGCCGCCACGGCCTGCAGGCCGCCGTCGACCTCGCGCGTCACCGTCGCCTTGCCGTCGGCGATCTCCAGCTTGCCGGCGAAGGTGGCCTGGGGCCAGTCCAGCAGGGCGGCCAGCATCTGGCCCACGGCGTTGTTGTCGCCGTCGATGGACTGCTTGCCCATCAGCACCAGGTCCGGCTTCTCCTCGTCGACCACGGCCTTCAGCAGCTTGGCGACGGCGAGCGGCTCGAGGTCGGTGTCGGACTGGATCAGGACGCCGCGGTCGGCGCCCATGGCCAGGGCGGTGCGGATCGTCTCTTGCGCCTGAGCCACGCCGATGGAGACCACGACGATCTCCGAGGCCGTGCCGGCGGCGTGGTGTTCCTTGCCTTCCTTCAGACGAACGGCCTCTTCGACGGCGATCTCGTCGAAGGGGTTCATGCTCATCTTGACGTTGGCCAGGTCGACGCCCGACTGGTCCGCCTTCACGCGGGCCTTGACGTTATAGTCGATCACCCGTTTGACGGGGACGAGAACCTTCATGGGTCTATCCGTGAAATCGCCTGAATGTGAGGGCAGGACATGGAGCGGTCGAGAAGGCCTGTCAACGTAACGCGGCGTCAGGTTTCCTGGCCCGAGCGACCCTAACGGACCGAGAGATGAAGCGTTTCCTGAGCTTTCCGCGCCTGAGCATGATCTTCCTGGGCGTGTTCGGCGTGATGCTGGCGGGCATCTTCGTGCTGCAGGCCGTGTGGGTCAGCCCCGGCGAGCGGTGCGAGGCGCGCGGCGACTGGTACGACATCGAGACGCGCACCTGCGCCACGCCGATCTATCTGCCGGACATCACCGGCCGCCCGGCCGGCGTCAGCCGCGCCGAGGCCTCCGACGCCAAGAACCGCGAGCTGATCCAGCTGGAGGCCCAGGCGGCCGAACAGCGTCGCGCCGTCGACGCCGCCGTGGCCCAGCAGCGGCAGGAGCTGAAGGCGCGCGAAGGGCTCTAGCCTCAAGCGGGCCGCTGCATCGGGTCGCAGCGGATCAGCCGCGAATCCAGGACCGCCGCCTGACGGTGGATCACTGCGGCGCGGTAGTCCTCATCCCGGAGCATGGCCAGGAACGCCGTCGCGCTGGGATATTCGGCGATGAAGGCCAGGTCCCACTGTTCGTCGGTCGGCCCGATCAGGGTCGATGTCGGCCGCCCCAGCCAGACCTGCGATCCGCCCGCCCGCGCGAAGGGCGCAGCGGCGGCGCGACCATAGGCGGCGTAGGCCTCCGCGCCGCTGGTCTCAGCCGCGTGCAGCGGATGGCCGGCGGGATAGTCGGCCCGCGCGCGGAAGCGCAGCAGATTGATCATGGCGATCGGCTGATCCTGCGGCAGGGCGGCGAAGGCCGCCATCGCCTCACGCGTGGGATCGACCGCCACCATCAGGCCGCGCAGGCCTCGAAGCCGCGGCGCAGTTCGGCCTCGTCCAGATCGCGGCCGATGAAGACGGCGCGGCTCCAGCGGCGCTCGGCGGCGCCCCATTCGCGCTGCAGGTCGCCCTCCAGGATCATGTGGACGGCCTGGAAGACCAGGCGGCGGTCCTCGCCCTTCACATCGATGATGCCCTTGGCGCGCAGGATGTTCTGGCCCTGCTCGCCCAGCAGACGGTCCAGCCAGGCGGTGAACTTCTGGCCGTCGATCGGCCGGTCCAGCGACAGGGCGATCCCCTTGATGTCGTCCTGGTGGGCGTGACCGCGCGGGCCGTGAGCGTGGTCATGGCCGTGATCGTGGTGGTCGTGATCGTGGCCGTGATGGTCGTGGTCGTGGTCGTGGCCGCAGTGTTCGTCATGGACGTGGCCGTCGGCGCCGTGGGGCGGGTTCACCCAGTCCGGCTTGACCTCCAGGATGCGGTCCAGGTCGAAGGCGTGGACGCCCAGCACCTGGTCCAGCGGCACGTTCGAGCGTTCGGCGCGCACGATGGGGGCCAGCGGGTTCAGGGCGCGCAGGCGGGCTTCGACGGCGTCCAGCTCCTCGGCCGGGGCCAGGTCGACCTTGTTCAGGATGATGCGGTCGGCGAAGGCGACCTGCTCGCGCGCCTCCTTGCTGTCGTCCAGACGCGCCATGACGTGCTTGGCGTCGACCAGGGCGGTGACGCTGTCCAGCTGGGTCTTGGCCTTGACGTCCTCGTCGACGAAGAAGGTCTGGGCCACCGGGCCAGGGTCGGCGAGGCCCGTGGTCTCGACGATGATGGCGTCGAAGGCGGGCTTGCCTGGGCGCTGGCGCTTCATCAGGCCGGAGACGACGCGGATCAGGTCGCCGCGCACCGTGCAGCAGACGCAGCCGTTGTTCATCTCGAACACGTCCTCGTCGGTGCCGACCACCAGGTCGTTGTCGATGCCGATCTCGCCGAACTCGTTGACGATCACGGCGTAGCGCTTGCCGTGGTCCTCGGTGAGGATGCGGTTCAGAAGCGTGGTCTTGCCGGCGCCGAGATAGCCGGTCAGGACGGTGACAGGGGTCTTTTCCATGCGGGAGGGCCTTTCTGGGCCGCACATCTAGGCGCCGGGGGCGCGCGGGGGAAGGGGCGGGCTAGCGCTTGCGCAGCCGACGGGCGTTGGCGACGGCGGCCGCATGGATCGGCGCGACGGCGGCGGCCTGGGCGCGGGTCATGTCGGCGTTCAGGGCCAGCCACTGGGCGCCAGCGCGGCCCCACCAGCCCAGGGCGTATCGCATCTGGACCTCGGCCGCCTCGATCGGGGTCGCCGCGGCCATGACGTC
>NZ_JAYRPA010000025.1:0-294563 GCF_041911375.1 Brevundimonas sp.
CGCGCGCGGACGCCGGGCAGGGCGTGCTGGTCAGCCTGCACGACCTGACGCTGGCGGCGGCCTTCGCGGATCGCATCGTGGTGCTGGACGCCGGCCGGGTCGTCGCGGACGGCCCGCCGCTGGAGGCGCTGTCGCCCGCCGTGCTGAGGCGGACGTTCGGGCTGGACGGCCGGTGGATCGACGGGCCGGACGGGCCGCTGCTGGCGGCCCGGCGCGTTCAGTAGCCCGTGTAGGGACGGGGACCGGCGGCGGCCCCGGCCGAGATGTCGGCCGACGGCGTCAGCGGCGCCGAGCCGCCGTTCAGCCGCGCCTTGTAGACGGCCATGTTCTCCATCACCCGCATCATGTAGTTGCGCGTCTCGGTGAAGGGCGCGCATTCGATGAAGTCGATGGTGGCGTTCGCATCGCCACGCGGATCGCCGCAGCGCGCGATCCACTGGTTCGGCCGCGCCGGACCGGCGTTGTAGCCCACCGTCGCCAGCAGCATGGAGCCGTTGTTGGCCGCCATCAGCTCGCCCAGGTGATAGCTGCCCAGGGTCATGTTGTAGTCCGGATCCCAAAGCTGTTCGGCGGAATAGCTCATGCCCAGGCGACGGGCGACGCCGGAGGCGGTGGCGGGCAGGAACTGCATCATGCCGCGCGCATCCGCGTGGGACCGGGCGCGCGGGTCGAAGCTGGATTCCTGGCGGGTGATGGCCAGGGTGAAGGGCAGGGGCGCCGCCCCGTTGACCGAAGGCGGGATGCGGATCGGATACATCCGCTCGGGCAGGACGAAGCCGCGCTGGCTGGCGGCGCGTCCAACCATCATGGCGGTGAAGCCCTCGCCGTAACCGCGGGACAGGTCCATCAGCAGGGCCAGGTCCTCGATCGTCGGCAGGTCGTTGTCCAGCTGATAGGCGAAGACGCGCAGCAGGGTCGTTTCGCCGGTTTCGCCGAGGATGCGCGTGGCGCGCACGATTTCATTACGCTCGAAGGCGGCGACGGCGGCCTGATCGGGTGCGGGCTCGCCCGGCAGGGCCAGGGTGGTCAGGCCGGCCTTCTCGGCCGCCAGCTGGCCGTAGAAAGTCTGCCAGTGCTGGGCGCCGTTGCGGTAATAGGTCTGGGCGGCGTCGCGCTCGCCGCGGGCCTCGGCCGCTCGGCCCAGCCAGTAGTAGGCGCGGCCCTGGGTGATCGGCGTCGAGGAGGCGCCGCGCAGCGCCTCGAAATGGCGGGCGGCGACCTCGGGCTGGTTCAGCTTGGTCAGGGCGACCCAGCCGGCGAAGAAATCGGCGTCCACCATGCGGTCGCCCGAGGCGAAGCCGTGGCCATTCATCGCATCGTAGGCGGCGCGCCAGTTTCCCTGCTGCAGGGCGTCCAGGAAATAGTTGCGGCGTTCGCTCCACAGGGTGTTCTGGCCGCTGTCGTGCGACGGCGCGGGCGGCAGATAGGCCAGGATGGGGAAGGCTTCGGACTGGCGGTTCTGGGAACGGAGGATGCGGACACGCTCCAGCACGACCGCGGGATCGGCGGCCTGGGCGGGGCTGAGGCCGGCGACGACGGCGTCGGGGCTGTAGGCGGTGCGCAGCGCCATCACCGCATTGCCGACGACGGCGCGCTCAGGCGAGACGAGGTCCATCATCGCGCGCGTGGCCGGGCCGTGCGGCCCAAGCAGCAGCATGCTGAGGCGGGCGTCGTGGTCGGCCTGGGTCAGCCAGCCGCCCCAGCGGGCCAGGATGCGGGACTGCGGCGCCTGGTCGAAGGATCGCGTGGTCCACCAGTCGCGAACCAGGGCGCGGGCCTCGTCGGTGCGGCCGCGCTGTTCATAGGCGGACGCCAGGGCGATGGCGCCCTCTACGGTCGTGGGCGGCTGGTCGGCGAACAGGGCCAGGGCGGCGTCGGCGCCCATGCCGGAACGGTCCAGCACCTTCTCGGCGGCCGCTCGGCGCGATTCGGCCCGGGGCCAGCCGGCCATGCTGGTCTGAGCCTGGGCCAGCTGGGCGTAGGACAACTGCTCGCCCGACGTGTCGATCAAGGCCCACTCGACCAGCTTGCGGGCCGCCGGGTCGCCGATCTGGGCCATCACGGCCTGGGTCCCGGAGACGTCCCGCGCCCGGGCGGCGGCCAGGCCCTGGCGGAAAAGCGCCGTGTCCTGATCGTTCAGCACGCGCGGTCCCTGATAGGTCGGCGCATAGGCGGGCGTGGACTGGACCGCCGTATAGGGAACGGGGCCGGAGGTTACGTCCTGCGGATTGGGAGCAAGCACCGCAAGCATCGCCGCCAGGCTGGTTCCGATCATGATCTTTCCTGTTCCCATTCAATCCAGTTGCGGCAAGGCCGTCGGCGACCTAACTTCCCGCGCTCATTTCGCGACGATCGATGTCGCCCATTCCCGCGCAGGCCAAGCTAGTCCCATGACCGCTCCCTTGTTCAAGGGTGTGATCACCGCCCTGATCACACCACTTCGTGACGGAAACGTGGACGAGGCCGCTTTCGTCAAATTGCTGGAGCGCCAGATCGCCGCAGGGGTCCACGGCGTCGTCCCCATGGGCACGACGGGCGAAAGCGCGACCCTGCATCCGGACGAGCACAAGCGGGTGGTGGAACTGGCGGTTTCGGTGTCCGCGGGCCGGACCAGGGTGATCGCCGGCGCGGGATCCTCGGCCACCGACAAGGCCATCGAAATGGCCGCTCACGCCAAGGCGGTCGGGGCGGACGGCGTCCTGGTGGTCACGCCCTATTACAACCGGCCCTCGCAGGCGGGGATGACGGCGCATTTCCGCGCCATCGCCGAGGCGGTGCAGATTCCGCTGGTGCTCTACAATGTGCCGGGCCGTACGGGTTCGGACCTCGCCAACGAGACC
Organism: Brevundimonas sp.; assembly: GCF_041911375.1. Taxonomy (GTDB): domain Bacteria; phylum Pseudomonadota; class Alphaproteobacteria; order Caulobacterales; family Caulobacteraceae; genus Brevundimonas. Next base: position 2,841 of record NZ_JAYRPA010000025.1, read on the forward strand.
GTGGCGGCGCTGGCGGAGCATCCGAACATCGTGGGGCTGAAGGACGCGACCGGCGACATGGGGCGCATCAGCTGGATGCACGCCGCCGTCCCCGCGCCGTTCGCCTATCTGTCGGGCGACGACGCCAGCTGGCTGGGCTACGCCGCGCACGGCGGGCATGGGGTGATCTCGGTGACGTCCAACGTCGCGCCCGAGGCCATGGTCGCCATGCACGACGCCATCGTGGCCGGCGATCTGGCGACGGCCCGCTCGTGGCAGGATCGCCTGATCGGCCTGCATCAGGCGCTGTTTCTGGACAGTTCGCCGTCGCCGGCGAAGTACGCCCTGTCGCGGCTGGGCATGTGCGGCGAAGAGGTGCGGCTGCCCTTGGCGCCGACGGCCGAGGCGGTGCGCCCGTCCATCGACCGCGCCATGGCCGCGGCGGGCCTGACCTGATGGCCGCCGAAAAGCCCAAGATGAAGGTGCTGGCGGAGAACCGCCGGGCGAAGTTCGACTATTTCCTGACCGACAATCTGGAAGCCGGAATCCAGCTGCTGGGCACCGAGATCAAGGCGCTGCGCGACGGCCGGGCCAACATCGCCGAGAGCTATGCGGCGGTGGAAGGGCGCGAGATCATGCTGATCAACGCCGACATCCCGCCCTACAAGCAGGCCAACCGGTTCAACCACGAGCCGCGCCGGCACCGGAAGCTGCTGCTGCACAGGAAGCAGATCGACAAGCTGATCGGCGCGGTCCAGCGCGACGGCCAGACGATCATTCCCTTGCGCCTCTATCTGAACGAGGCCGGCAAGGCGAAGCTGGAGATCGCCCTGGCCAAGGGCAAGAAGCTGCATGACAAGCGCGAGGCCTCGGCCGAGCGCGACTGGCAGCGGGACAAGGCCCGCCTGATGCGCGACAAGGGCTGAAGGCTAGAACCGCGCGGCGTTCAGTCTCAGCCGTCATTCCGGGGCGTCCGCAGGACGAACCCGGAACCCAGGAGACTTGCATCCGGCGTTGATGTTTCCGGCGCGCGTGAGCGCGGGCGTGGGTTCCAGGTTCTTCGCTTCGCTCAGCCCCGGAATGACGATCCCGGGGGCTGCGAGGCTGTTCGGCTGGTCCTACGCCTCGATCAGCGTCCGGGCGCGCGCGAAGATGGCTTCGAACATCGCCGGCGTCAGGCGACCGGTGTTCGTGTTCAGCCGCGAGCAGTGATAGCTGTTCAGGATGACATAGCCGCCGGCCTCGCCCTCGGCGCCGTGGCCGGCGGGCATGGCCGTTCCGGGGCGTCCGAACGCCTTCAGGATGTTGCGGCGGGACACGTCGCCCAGGGTGACGATCACCTTCAGGTTCGGCAGCAGCTTGAGACGATCGATCAGGAAGGGGCGGCAGGTCGTCTCCTCGATCGGCAGGGGCTTGTTGCCCGGCGGGGCGCAGCGCACCGCATTGGTGATCATGCAGTCGGTCAGCGTCAGATCGTCGTCGCCGTCGGGGTCGTAGGTCCCGCTCGCGAACCCCGCCTTCTTCAGCGTGTCATAGAGCAGCCAGCCGGCGTGGTCGCCGGTGAAGGGCCGGCCGGTGCGGTTGGCGCCGGTGCGGCCGGGCGCCAGGCCCGCCACCAGCAGGCGGGCGTTCGGATCGCCGAACGACGGCGCCGGGCCGTTCCACCAGTCGGGGTTCTGGCGCGCATTCTCCTGGCGATAGGCGACCAGGCGCGGGCAGCGGGGGCAGTCGCGGGGCGGTTCGGGCGTCAGGCTCATTGCGCGGCCTTCGGTCGGCCGAAGTCGGCCATCAGGTCGTTCAGGTCCAGGAAGGCGTCGGCCTGGCGGCGCAGTTCGTCGGCGATGTGCGGCGGCTGAGTCTTCTGGGTGGATATGACGGTGACGCGGACGCCCCTGTTCTGGACCGCCTGCACCAGCCGGCGGAAGTCGCCGTCGCCGGAGAACAGCACGACATGGTCCAGCCGGGGCGCGAGCTCCAGCATGTCCACCGCGATCTCGATGTCCATGTTGCCCTTGATGCGGCTGTGACCCTGTCCGTCGGTGAACCGCTTGACCGGCTTGGTCACCACGGAGAAGCCGTTGTAGTCCAGCCAGTCGACCAGGGGCTTCACCGGCGAGAACTCTTCGCCCTCGATCACCGCCGTGTAATAATAGGCGCGCGTCAGGATGGATTTCTCGCGGAACCACTCCAGCATCCGCCGGAAGTCCAGGTCGTACTGCAGGGCCCGGGCGGCCGAGTAGAGGTTCGAACCGTCGATGAAGACCGCCAGGCGGTCGTTGGAATGAAACATGGTCGAGGCCGTCGAAAGCGATGAAGAAAATGGCGTCCGGCCGGACGTCGGAATCGACGACGACCTTGATCTGGACGCCGCAGTCATCGTGGCCTTGGGCTGCAATGACAAGGGGGCGTGGTCATCGTGCCGGGAGGCGCTGGAGGCCGCGCTGGCCCGTTTCCGGTGCGAGGGGATTGATGTGGTGGCGCGGTCGGCCTGGTGGTCGTCGCTGGCCTGGCCCGATCCGACGGACCCGCCGTTCCTCAACGGCGTCGTGATCGTGCGCACCGAGCATGATCCGCACGCCCTGATGGCCGCGCTGGGCCGCATCGAGGACGCCTTTGGGAGGCAGCGGTCGCTGCGCAACGCGCCCCGCACCCTGGATCTGGATCTGATCGCCTACGGGCGGCTGAGCGGCGACCTGGACGGCCTGATCCTGCCGCATCCGCGCGCCGCCGAGCGGCGGTTCGTCATGGGGCCGCTGGCCGAGATCGCGCCGGACTGGAGCCATCCCGTCACCGGCGCCGCCGCCGCCGATCTGGCGCGCGGGGCGGCCGTGGCCCGCGACGCGCATCCGACCTGACGCCTAACTTCCGCCCCTGTGGCGTTGCAAAAAGCCGTCCCCATCTGTATTTGACGCGGTTCTCCCCCGCGTTCGAGGAATTTCATGGCCCGCGTCACCGTCGAAGACTGCATCGAGAAGGTTCCGAACCGCTTTGGTCTGGTGCTGCTGGCGGGTCACCGCGCCCGCAACATCGCCAACGGCGCCGCCCTGACGCTCGACCGCGACAACGACAAGAACCCGGTCGTGGCCCTGCGCGAAGTCGCCGAGGACACGGTTAAGCCGGAAGAACTGCGCGAGAACATCATCACGACGCTGCAACGCGTCGACGAGCGCACCGAAGCCGAGGACGAGGCCGAGACCGTCGCCCTGCTGGCCGAGCCGCAGCACATGAACATGGCCGAGGCCGAGCTGATCCGCGCCCTGCAAAGCGACCGTGACGGCGGTCAGGAGGAGCGGTACTGACGCCCGAGGGAGCCCCTGGCGTCACTATCCTGCCGGCGCGGACCGAAGCGGTTCCGCCGGCGCCCCAAGCTGCAAACCGAAACGAGCCCGTTCCCGCGCCATCGAAAGAGACGCCGGCGCCGAAGCGTGCGCCGATCATGCGCCAGTTCGAGCTGATCGAGGCGGTCAAGGCCTATGACCCCACCGCCGACGAAGCGCTGCTGAACCGCGCCTACGTCTATGCGATGAAGATGCACGGCTCGCAGCTGCGGGCCTCGGGCGATCCCTATTTCGCCCATCCGATCCAGGTCGCGGGCATTCTGACCGACTATCGGCTGGACACGGCCACCATCGTCACCGCCCTGCTGCACGACGTGGTCGAGGACACCTCGGCGACGCGCGACGATATCGCGGGCATGTTCGGCGAGGAGGTCGCTGTCCTGGTCGAGGGCGTGACCAAGCTGTCGCGCCTGGAGCTGCAGGCCGAGCATACGCGCCAGGCCGAGAACCTGCGCAAGTTCATCCTGGCCATCAGCCGGGACGTGCGGGTGCTGCTGGTCAAGCTGGCCGACCGGCTGCACAACATGCGCACCCTCCAGTACGTCAAGCCGGAGAAGCGCGAGCGCATCAGCCGCGAGACGCTGGAGGTCTATGCGCCGCTGGGCCGGTCGATCGGCATCCACTCGATCGCTTCCGAGCTGGAAGAACTGGCCTTCACCCATTTGAACCCGACCGCCAAGACCGCCATCGAGCGGCGGCTGGAGGCGCTGAAGCTGGAGCACGGGCGCGCCATCGAGGGCGTCTCGGTCGAGATCGAGCGGGTGCTGGCCGAGGCGGGCATGCCCGCGCGGGTGTTCGGTCGTCAGAAGACACCCTATTCGATCTGGCGCAAGCTGCAGCGCAAGTCCGTGGGCTTCTCGTCGCTGTCGGACATCTACGGCTTCCGCGTGATCGTGGAGGCGGAGGACGACTGCTACCGCGCCCTGGGGGTGCTGCACCGCGCCTGGCCGATGGTGCCGGAGCGTTTCAAGGACTTCATCTCCACGCCCAAGTCCAACAACTACCGCTCGCTGCACACGACGGTGGTGGGGCCCCGCGGCCTGCGGATCGAGATGCAGATCCGCACCGAGGACATGGACCGGGTGGCCGAGGACGGGGTGGCGGCGCACTGGCGCTACAAGAACCAGTCCTACGGTTTCGATCACGAGGCGATGGAGAAAGGCGGGGGCCGCGACCCCCTGCAGAACCTGCGCCACCTGGTGCAGGTGATCGAACACGGCGAGGGCGGGGAGGACTGGGTCGAGCACGCCAAGCTGGAGATGTACCTGGACCAGGTCTTCGTCTTCACGCCCAAGGGCCGCCTGGTGACCCTGCCGCGCGGCGGCATGCCGCTGGACTTCGCCTACGCCGTCCATACTGAGGTCGGCGACACCGCCGTGGGCGTCAAGATCAACGGCGAACTGAAGCCCATGCGCACGCCGCTGCAGAACGGCGACGTGGTCGAGGTGATCACCGGGACCAAGCGCGAGGTGCCTGCGGACTGGCGCAGCCTGACGGTCACCGGACGTGCGCGCTCGGCCATCCGCCGTCATATCCGCACGACCGAGCGGGAAGAGTTCATCAAGCTGGGCCGCACGGCGCTGGAGCACACCCTGACGCGGGTGGAGAAGGCGCTGGCGGACGTGTCGCTGAAGCCGGTGCTGGAGACCTTTGCGGTCGCCGCCGACGACGATCTGTTCGAGGCGCTGGGGCGCGGCCGGGTGTCGCCGACCGTGGTGGCCGAAACGCTGTTCCCGTCCCTGAAGGGTCGGCTGAAGGCCGGGCCGGAGAAGCAGCGGATCAAGGACGACAAGGCGCGGCTGTTCGTGCGCGGCGGGGGCCTGACGCCGGGCGTCAGCGTCCATTTCGGCCAGTGCTGCACGCCGGTGCCGGGCGACCGCATCGTTGGCATTCTGGAGCCCGAGGTCGGGCTGACGGTGCACACGATCGACTGCCAGACCCTGGCCGACTACGCCGACGACGATTCGGTCTGGCATGACCTTCAGTGGACGCCGGAGGCCGAGCAGCGGGCCGTCGCCGCCGCGCGCATCCGCGCCACGATCCGCAATGCGCCCGGCGTGCTGGGGCAGGTGACGACGCTGATCGGCGAGGCGGGCGGCAACATCATCAACCTGTCCATGGCGCACCGGCAGCAGGACTTCTTCGACGTGGACGTGGACGTCGAGGTCGAGGACGCCAAGCACGCGACCATGATCATGGCCGCCCTGCGCGCCAATCCGTCGGTCGACAACGTCGAGCGCGCCCGGGGCGAATGAAGGACAACGCGAAGATGAACGCCGGCCAGATGGCGTCGCCGTCTTATCGCCTGGCGGCCATGGACCAGGACTTCCTGCTGGGCGATTCCATGCGCGGCGTGCGGTTCCTGATGGAATACGCCAAGGCGGAGGAGGCGCTGAGGGCCTGGGGCGTGCGCTCGACCATCGTCGTATTCGGCAGCGCCCGCATCCGCGAAGGCCAGCGCTGGTATGATCAGGCGCGCGCCTTCGGCCGCCTGGCGTCGGAGCGGGGCGGCGCCTTGCGGGGATCGGTCGGCGAGCCGCGCGACAACGTCATCGCCACGGGGGGCGGTCCGGGAATCATGGAGGCGGCCAATCGCGGCGCCGTCGACGCCGGGGCGCCGTCGGTCGGCTTCAACATCACCCTGCCGCACGAGCAGGAGCCCAACGCCTATTCCACGCCGGAGCTGACCTTCCGCTTCCATTATTTCGCGATGCGGAAGATGCACCTGGCCATGCGGGCCAATGCGCTGGTGGTGTTTCCCGGCGGGTTCGGCACCTTCGACGAACTGTTCGAACTTCTGACCCTGCGCCAGACAGGCAAGGCGCCGCCCATACCCATCGTCCTGTTCGACAAAAGCTATTGGACAGAGATCATCAACTTCGACGCCCTGGCCCGGCACGGCATGATCGCCGACAGGCATCTGGACCTGATGGGCTTCGCCGAGGACGCCGAGGGCGTCTGGGCCGAACTGCTGCGTCGGGGGCTGAGACCGCATGAGGATATCGAATAGCGACGCTGGAGGCTTCATCCGCGCGTGTTCCGGGTTTAGAGACGGCGCATGAACACCCAAGACGTCCTCAACGAGTTCCGTGACGCCGGCGCCCTGCGCGAAGGCCATTTCGTCCTGTCGTCCGGGCTGCACAGCCCGGTCTTCCTGCAGAAGAACCTGGTCTTCATGGATGGGGCCCGGTGCGAGCGGCTGTGCAAGGCGCTGGCCGAGAAGATCACGGCCGCGGTCGGCGCGGTCGACGTCGCCATTTCGCCGGCCGTGGGCGGCATCATCCCCGGCTATGAGACCGCCAGGCACCTGAAGGTCCGTTCGATGTATGTCGAGCGCGACGGCGGCCAGTTCAGGCTGCGCCGCGGCTTTTCGGTCGAGCCGGGCGAAAAGGTGGTGATGGTCGAGGACATCGTCACCACCGGCCTGAGTTCGCGCGAGTGCATCGCGGCCATCCAGGCGGCGGGCGGCGAGGTCGTCGCGGCGGCCTGCATCGTCGATCGGTCCGGCGGCAAGGCGGATGTCGGCGTGCCGCTGATCGCCCTGGCCTCGCTGGAAGTGCCCGCCTATCCGGCCGACGCCCTGCCGCCGGAACTGGCGGCTATCCCGGTCGAGGATCCGGGCAGCCGTCGGTTGGCGAAATAGGATGAGGCGCGATCGGGTCAGGCTGGGGGTCAACATCGACCACGTGGCCACCGTGCGGAACGCGCGGGGTGGCGCGCATCCCGATCCGGTTCGCGCGGCCGAGGCGGCGCTGGCGGCGGGCGCGGACGGGATCACCGCCCACCTGCGGGAAGATCGCCGCCACATCACCGACGCCGACATCGACGTGCTGAGCGCCCTTTGCGCGCGGGCCGGCAAGCCGCTGAACCTGGAGATGGCGGTGACCGAGGAGATGCTGGACATCGCCCTGCGGCACCGTCCGCACGCCGCCTGTCTGGTGCCCGAGCGGCGCGAGGAAGTGACGACCGAGGGCGGTCTGGCCGTGGCCGGGCACGAGGCGCGCATCGCGCCGGTGGTGAAGGCCCTGGCCGACGCCGGGGTGCGGGTGTCGCTGTTCATCGAACCGGCCGAGGATCAGGTCGAGGCCGCCGCCGCCGTGGGCGCGCAGGTGGTCGAGTTCCACACGGGCCGCTATTGCCACCTGACCGATCCCGGCGAGCGGGAAGTGGAGTTCGAACGCCTGGCCGCCGCCGCCGCCCAGGCCGACATCCTGGGTCTGGAAGTGCACGCCGGGCATGGGCTGGACTACGACACGGCGCCGCGCCTGCTGGCCATTCCGGAGGTGCGGGAGCTGAACATCGGGCACTTCCTGATCGGCGAATCGATCTTCATCGGCCTGGACGCCGCCATCCGGCGGATGCGCGCGGCGATGGACGCCGCATGATCATCGGGGTGGGCGCGGACCTGTCGGACATCCGGCGCATCCAGACGTCGCTGGATCGGTTCGGCGACCGTTTCAAACAGCGCTGCTTCACCGAACTGGAGCGGACCCGCTCGGATCGCAAGCCCGATCCGGCCTGGAGCTACGCCAAGCGGTTCGCGGCCAAGGAGGCCTGCGCCAAGGCGCTGGGCACCGGGATGCGGGCCGACGTCTACTGGCGCGACATGGGGGTGGTGAACCTGCGGTCAGGCCAGCCGACCATGGCGCTGACCGGCCACGCGGCGGAGCATCTGGCGCGTCTGACCCCGCCGGGACATGAGGCGAAGATCCATCTGACGCTGAGCGACGAACATCCGTATGCGCTGGCTTTTGTCGTCATCGAAGCCTTGCCGGTGGCGTAATCGCGCTATACCCGTCCGCTGACGACCGCGACCCCGCGGCAAGGGATGCCTGATCGCATGAGCGAAACCGAAAAGCCGCACCACGAGCCTGCGGTCGAGACCTCCAGGACGGCCGGCAACGGTCCGGTCTACGCGTCCGGCGCTCCGGAAAGGGGCAGGGCGAAATCGGCGGGCAACGAGACGGTCGAGGTCGTCAAGACCATCGTCTTTGCGCTGCTGATCGCCATGGTGCTGCGCATCTTCCTGTTTCAGCCCTTCACCATCCCGTCGGCGTCGATGGAGCCCAACCTTTACGAGGGCGACTACATCGTCGTGTCCAAGTGGTCGTACGGCTATTCGAAGCACTCGATCCCGTTCAGCCCGCCGCTGTTCGACGGCCGCATCCCGGCCGGCGCCCCGGCGCGCGGCGACATCGTCGTCTTCAAGCTGCCCCGGGACAACAAGACCGACTTCATCAAGCGCGTGATCGGCCTGCCGGGCGACCGGGTGCAGATGATCGCCAACAAGCTCTACATCAACGGCCAGCCGGTGCAGGACGTGGTGGTCAGCCAGACCGAGATGCAGGACATCTTCGGCCCGCGCCCGATCACCAAGGTCCGCGAGACCCTGCCGAACGGCAAGGCCTTCATGACCCAGGACTTCGGCGCCGGCGGCGACCTGGACGACACGCCGGTCTATGAGGTGCCCGCCGGCCACTACTTCATGATGGGCGACAACCGCGACAACTCGATCGACAGCCGGGTCGACCCGCTGAACGGCGTCGGCATGGTTCCGGCCGAGAACCTGGTCGGCAAGGCGCAGATGATCCTGTTCTCGTGGGAGCCGGGCTCTTCGCTGTGGAACCCGGCCAGCTGGTTCCGCGTGCGGCTGGACCGCTTCTTCACCGTTCTTCACTGATGGCGAACAGTCGCGCCGAGGCGGTCGCCGCGCTGGAGCAGCGCATCGGCCACGATTTCCGCGACAAGGCCCTGCTGGAGCGCGCCCTGACCCACGCCAGCGTGGGCGAGGGGGCGCCTCCAGGCGCGCACGGTCCGCGCGACAACGAGCGGCTGGAGTTTCTGGGCGACCGTATCCTGGGGCTGCTGACCGCCGAACGGCTGTTCCGCGATTTTCCGCTGGCCGACGAAGGGCAGTTGTCCTCGACGCTTCACGCCCTGGTGGACAAGACCGCCTGCGCCCGCGTGGGCGAGGCCTGGGGCGTAGGCGCGGCGCTGCGCCTGTCGCCGGGCGAGACCAAGACCGGCGGCCGCAAGAAGGCCGGCGTCATCGCCGATGCGGTCGAGGCGATCCTGGCGGCGGTCTATCTGGACGCGGGCCTGGACGCGGCGCGGGGCGCCTTCGAACGCGGCTGGGCCGGCGATCTGGCGGCACCGCCGCCGCGCGCCGCCACCAATCCGAAGTCGGCGCTGCAGGAGTGGGCGCAGGGGCGCGGACGCCCCCTGCCGACCTATCGCATCGTCGAGCGCACCGGCTCGGACCATGCCCCGACCTTCACGGTCGAAGTCGTCGTCGAGGGCGTCGAACCCTTGACCGCACAGGGCCGTTCGCGTCAGGAGGCGGAGAAGGCCGCCGCGACGGCGCTCCTGAAACGTGAAGGCGTGATTTGACCGAGACCCCCAACCCCGCACAGCGCGCCGGCTTCGCCGCCATCATCGGCGCGCCCAACGCCGGCAAGTCCACCCTGGTGAACCGGCTGACGGGATCGAAGGTCTCCATCGTCACCCAGAAGGTCCAGACCACCCGGTTCCCCGTGCGTGGCATCGCCATGGAAGGCGACGCCCAGATCGTCCTGGTCGACACCCCCGGCATCTTCACCCCGCGTCGGCGGCTGGACCGGGCCATGGTCGCTTCGGCCTGGGGCGGCGCCGAGGACGCCGACATCGTCGTTCACCTGATCGACGCCCAGTCGCACATCGCCGCCGAAGGCCGCGACGGCGCGGCGGCGGACCGTCGCTCGGCCGAGGACACCGAGACCATCATCGCAAATCTGCAGGCCACCGGGACCAAGGTCGTGCTGGCGCTGAACAAGATCGACGGAATGCGGCGCGACACCCTGCTGGCGTTGTCGCAGAAGCTGTTCGAGAGCGGCGTCTATGAGGAGGTCTATATGATCTCCGCCGCGACCGGCGACGGGGTCGAGGACCTGAAGCAGCGACTGGCGCGCTCCATGCCCGAGGGGCCGTGGCTGTATCCCGAGGACCAGGCCGCCGACGTGCCGGTGCGGGTTCTGGCCGCCGAGATCACGCGCGAGAAGGTCTATCTGCGCGTCCACGAGGAACTGCCCTATTCCGCGGCGGTGGAGACGACCAGCTTCGAGGACCGCGCCGACGGCTCGGCCCGGGTCGAGCAGACCATCTATGTCGAACGCGAGAGCCAGCGGCCTATCGTCCTGGGCAAGGGCGGGCAGACGCTGAAGTGGATCGGCCAGAAGGCGCGCGAGGAGCTGACCGAGATCCTCGGGCGGCCGGTGCACCTGTTCCTGACGGTGAAGGTGGATCCGAAGTGGCAGGATTCGCGGGCGCTCTACGCTCAGTTCGGCCTCGATTTCGACGTCTGATCGCGTCGTGTTCGAAGTGCCGCGTACCGCCGGGGGCCACCCCCGCACCGTGATCGGTCTTTTGATCGCCCTCGCTGTCGGCGGGGCGGTCTGGGCCGGCGTGGCCACCGCGACCCGTCCGCCGCGAGAGGCGGTTCTGGCTGCCCTGCGACCGGCGGTTCCGCCACGCCCGCCCCTCGTGGTGGTGCAGGACCTGCCGCAACTGGCCGAACGGCTGGATCGCGCGGCGGCGTCGCGCGGCTTCATGGGGGCGGTGCTGGTTGCCAAGGGCGACCGGGTCCTGTTCCGCCAGGTGTATGGCAAGGCGAATTACGAGACCGACCAGCCGCTGGCGCTGGATTCGCGCTTCCGACTGGCGTCCGTGTCCAAGCAGTTCACCGCGGCGGCGATCCTGAAGCTGCAGGACGAGGGTCGGCTGACGATCGGCGATCCGGTCTGCAAGTGGATCCAGCCCTGTCCGGACGCCTGGGCGCCCGTCCGCATCCACCATCTGCTGTCCCACACCTCGGGCATTCCGGACCTGATGGCGCGGGGCGGCTGGGGCCTGCGGCGGGTGACGCCAGCGACGCTGGACGAGCTGACGGAGGACTCCAAGGGCTTCGGGCTGCAGTTCGAGCCGGGGTCCAAGGTCCGGTACAACAACGCGGGCTTCAACCTGGCCGCCGCCATCGTCGAAAAGGCCAGCGGGCGACCGTTCGACGCCTATATGCGCGAAAGCTTCTTCCAGCCCCTGGGCATGGCGGACACCGGGCTGGACCTGGACGGCGGCGACCATGGCGTCGTCATGGGTTACGCCAACTTCCCCGGCGGCCTGGCGGCGCAGCCGAACGCCAACACCTCGATCGTGGCGGGCGCCGGCGCGGTCTATTCGACCCTGGACGACCTGCTGGTCTGGCAGAGGGCGCTGCATCGCGGCGAACTGCTCAAGCCGTTCAGCTATCAGCAGATGCTGACGGACCATTCGCCGGCCGACACGCCCAAGGAGCGCGGGCGCGAGCACCGGGACTGGGGCTACGGCATCTTCTCCAAACGCCTGGGCGAGCAGGTGAAGCCGTCGTTCGAGGACCGCCAAATCTACCACACCGGCAGCTGGGGCGGGTTCCGCAACCTGATGCTCTATCAGCCGGAGGCGGACGTCTCGGTGATCGTGCTGTCGAACAACTATCACCTGCGTGACCAGGTCTTCATGATCGCGGAGCAGGCGATGGCCGAGGCGCTGGGCCGGGAATTCCCGACCCAGCTGGACCGCTAGGCCCGGTCGGCGACCACTTCGGCCAGTTGATCCAGGCCCATGGCCCAGCCCTGGACCATGCCGGACAGGGGCCCGGCCGCGCCCGCCTGGGCGAAAACCACCTTCGCGTCCAGGGTGACGACGGTGCGGTCGCCGTCTTCTTCGAACGTCACGACGTGGGCGGTTTCGAACAGGCAGCGCTCGGTCCTAGACCGGAATGGCATCGGCGATGGTCATGACGCCCTCGTCGAAGGAAGAAAGGGGAGGACGGCGCGCACCTGGGCGTCGCGCAGCCACAGGCCGGCCCACATGATCAGGCCCAGGTAGACGCCGAACAGGGTGTGGCTGAACAGCGGGCTGTCGACGTGCAGGTGGGTGGCGATGGCGCCGCCCAGCAGGCCGGTCATGATCACCGCGCCCAGCAGGCTGCTGCGCCGCCAGGCGTAGAGCAGGGTTCCGGTCAGCTCGACGACGCCGATCAGCGGCACATCCGCCGGATCGATGTTGAGCGAGCGGAAGTAGTCCAGATTCGCGTCCGGCATCAGAAACTTGGGCGCGACGGACGCGCCGAGCATGAACAGGACGAACAGCGCGCTGAGGACGCGGCCGGTCCACACCATGGGCGAGGCCTTCATGGTTCGATCTCCATTGTAAAAGGGCAGGGTGGGGCGGCGCCGGACCGCCCCCGGGCATTCAGGTCTGCTCGGGCGTCCAGCCTTCGGCCGGTATTGTGTTCACCATCCACGGGACGCCGAAGCGGTCGGTCAGACTGCCGTAGCCGGGCGACCAGAAGGTTTCGCCGAAGGCCATGCCGACCGTTCCGCCCTCGGCCAGGGCGTCGAAGACCCGCCTCGCCTCGACGGCGTCTTCGGTATGGTAGGTGACGTCGAAACCGTTCTTGGGCTTGTCGATGTTCGGCGCGAACTCGGGCGGCAGGTCCGCGCCCATGATCGACTGGTCGCCGACGTCGAGCCAGGCGTGCATCAGCCAGTCCTTGTACTTGGGATCGACCGGCATGTCGGGCGGGCCGTCGCCGAACGGAAAGGCGGCGGTGACCTTGCCGCCCAGGATTCGGGCGTACAGGTCGAACGCTTCGCGGCACTGGCCCTGAAAACTCAGGCTGGTCACGATCTTCATGGTCGTCTCCTCCGGTTCTGGTTCAGTCGGGGTTGGCCGCCAGCCAGGCCTCCAGGCGGTCGGCCGTCGACGTCCAGCCGTGCGCGTGTCCGGTCAGGCTGCGGGCGTTCTTCAGGCCCTCCTGGGTGAAGTCCATCTGGGTTCGGCCATCGGGCGTCTCGCTGAGCTGGACGGTGACGAGGGTGTCCACCGCCGGCCCGTCCTCGTGGTTGTCGCCCTCCCACTTGAAGGTGAAGACCAGACGTTCCGGCTCCACGATCTCGCGATAGACGCCGCCCTGCCATAGCTCCTCTCCGGCGCCGGGCGATTTCAGCCCGATGCGCCAGGCGCCGCCGACGCGGAAGTCGCTGGTCACGCTGAAGGCGGGCCATTCGACCGGCCCCATCCAGAGGACCAGGATCTCCGGCCGGCTCCATGCACGCCAGACCAGGCCGCGGGGCGCATCGAAGGTCCGCCGCATGCGCAGGGTGGGCCGGCTGTCGAGGTCTTCGGCGAGGGTCATGGTTCGATCCCGGGAAGTCGGTGTTCGGCGGAAGGCGTCAGAGGGTCTTCACGATCTCGGCCAACTGGTCGGCGACCTGGCCCCAGCCGTCGTGGAAGCCCATGTCCTCGTGCTGCTTCATGGCCGCCGCGGTCCAGTGGCTGGCGGTGGCGGTGTATTTCGTCCTGCCGTCGCCGGTCGGCTCCAGCTCGATGCGCGCGACCATGAAGGGCTGGCCGGCCGGCTTCCAATCGGGCGTGAAGGCGTCGGTCGAGATCAGGCGGCGGTTCGGCACGACCTCCAGGAAGACGCCCGAGTTCGGAAACCGCTCGCCCTCGGGGCCATGCATGACGAAGTCGAAGCGACCGCCGACCTTGGGCTCGATCACCGCGTCGGTGATGCGCCAGGGCTTCGGCGCGAACCACTGGCTGAGAATCGCGGGGTCGGTATAGGCGCGGTAGATCTTCTCGGGCGAGGCGTCGATCACGCGCTCCAGCACAAGATCGAAGGCGTGGGCGACGCCGTCGGTGTCGCAGGGGTTGTTCTCAACTTCTTGGGCCATTGTCGTCTCCGGTCTGAATCTTGCGCAGGTAGCCGTCCAGGCGGTCGAACCCGCCGTCCCAGAACCGGCGATAGGTTTCCAGCCATTCCGCGATGCTGCGCATGGCCATCGGCTCCAGCCGGGCGGGGCGCCACTGGGCCTCGCGGCCGCGGCTGATCAGGCCGGCCCTTTCCAGCACCTTCAGGTGTTTCGACACGGCCGGCAGGCTCATGTCGAAGGGGGCGGCAAGGTCTCCCACCGACGCTTCGCCCTGCGCCAGACGCGCCAGGATCGCCCGACGCGTGGGGTCGGCCAAAGCGGCGAACTGGACGGACAGGGGATCGGTCTGCATGGCGGCTTCATGTGTAACTGATCGGTTAAATGCGCCGCTCGACGCCTTGTTGTCAACCGTTCGGTTAAATACGGTCCTGCGGGAACGGGCCAGCGGGGCAGCGGTTAGCCCAAAGACCGAACGAGAGGACCCGCAATGAAAGCCCTGATCCTGAACCTGACCCTCAAGCCGTCGCCGGAAACGTCGAGCACCGAAGCGCTGGCAAGGGTCGTGATGGCGGAACTGGAGAAGGGCGGGGCGGAGACCGAGCTGGTTCGTCTGGTCGATCTGAACATCAAGCCCGGCGTGAAGACGGATGAAGGCGAGGGCGACGAGTGGCCCGGCGTTCACGCCAAGATCATGGCCGCCGACATCGTGGTGTTCGCCACCCCGACCTGGGTCGGTCAGATGTCCAGCGTCTGCATGCGCGCGCTGGAGCGGATGGACGCCCTGTTCGAGGAAACCGACGACAGCGGCCGTCCGGTCGCCTTCGGCAAGGTGGCCGGGATCGTCATCACCGGAAACGAGGACGGCGCGCACCACATCGTCGCCACCGTGTCCCAGGCCCTGATCGACATGGGCTTCACCATTCCGGCGCAGAGCTGGACCTATTGGCACCTGGGCCCCGGGCCCGGGCCGGACTACGTCAAGACGGACCAGGGCCACGACTACTCCGACCGCGTGGGGCGCAACGCTGCGCGGAACCTGTTGGCCCTGGCCAAGGTGTTGAGGCCGGACACCTATCCTGTTCCCGAAAGCTGAGAACAGGACTAGAACGGCGGCATGATCGCCGCCCTTCTCGCCCTCGCGCTGGCCTCGACGCAGCCGGCCCTCGATCCCGTATCGGAAGCGGAGGCGGTGATCGACCGCATGCACGCCGCCGCGGCGCGGGCGGACGGGCCGGCGTATTTCGCGCTGTTCACGCCCGACGCGCGCTTCATCGGCACCGACGCGACAGAGCGATGGACCCTGGATGCGTTCAAGGCCTACGCCCAGCCGCATTTCTCGCGCGGCCAGGGATGGACCTATCGGCCGCACGACCGGGTCGCGACCCTAGCGCCCGGCGACTGTCGCTGTGTCGTCTGGTTCGACGAACTGCTGGACAATGACGCCTATGGGCTGACGCGCGGGTCGGGCGTGCTGCGGCTGACGGCCGATGGCTGGAAGATCGAGCAGTATGTCCTGTCCATGCCCATACCGAACGACAAGGCGCGGGCCGTTGTCGATCTGATCCAGGCCGAACCCGCCCGCTGATGGATTTTCACGAGGAGGCCTTCGTCCTGTCGGCGCGCGCGCACGGCGACACCGGGGCGGTTGTCGATCTGCTGACCGAGGGGCATGGGCGGCGTTCGGCCTATGTCGCCGGCGGCGCGTCGCGAAAGATGCGGCCCTTCCTGCAGGCCGGGGCGCGCGTCGTGGCCGACTACCGCGCCCGGACGGCGGACCACCTCGGCTCGGCCCGTCTGGAGCCGATGGGGGAGGGGCCCAGCGCCCTGTTCGACGATCCCCTGGCGCTTGTCGGGCTGGCGGGCGCCGCCGCGGTGGCGCAGGGCGCCTTGCCGGAGCGGGAGGCGCACCCCGGCGTCTTCCTGGCGTTCGAGGCGCTGATGTCCGCCTTCGCCCTGCCGGAGGTCTGGCCCGCCATCTTCGTACGGTTCGAAATGGGGCTGCTGGACGATCTCGGTTTCGGACTGGACCTGTCGAAGTGCGCGGCCACCGGCTCTAGCGACGACCTGATCTACGTCAGTCCCCGCACGGGCCGCGCCGTCAGCCGCGAGGCCGGCGCGCCCTACGCCGACAAGATGCTGGCCCTGCCGCCGTTTCTTCTGGGCGCCCAGGCCGGACTGGTCGACGGCGACGTGCGGGCCGGTTTCGACCTGACCGGCCATTTCCTGGAACAGTTCGTCTTCCACCCCCAGAACCGGCCCCTGCCGCCCGCGCGGGTGTGGATGCTGGACCGCCTGTCCGAGGCCGGACGTCTGTAATCCGGCCGCGCGGCGCGGGCCCACGTTGACCTTTGACGCCCTTCTCGACATAAGGGCGGGCTTCGAGGCGCCGCTCCGCAAGGGGCGGCCTTCTTGCTTTATCCATTCCGCGCCGGCCGTCCTCCAGGCCAAGCGCCCCAGAGCGTCAGAATCCCGACCATGCAAGTCGTCGAAAAGTCGAACGAAGGCCTCAGCCGCGTGATCGCGGTCACCATTCCCGTCGCGGAGCTGAACGAGAAGCTCGACGCCCGCGTCAAGGAAGTCGCGCCGCAGGTGAAGCTGAAGGGCTTCCGTCCGGGCAAGGTGCCGGTCGCGCACGTCAAGAAGACCTTCGGCCGCGACTTCATGGGCGAGATCATCAACGCCGAGCTGAACGAATCCAGCCAGAAGGCCCTGGACGAGGCCAAGGTCCGTCCGGCCGCCCCGGCCGAGATGAAGCTGACCAGCGACATGGACAAGGTCATCAAGGGCGAGGAAGACCTGGCCTATGAGATGTCCCTGGAGATCATGCCGGACTTCACCCCGGTCGATCCCAAGACCCTGAAGCTGGAGCGCCCGACCTATGAGGCGTCCGACGCCGATCTGGACGAGGCGCTGACGGAACTGGCCGGTCAGGCCAAGACCTACGAGGACAAGAAGGGCAAGACCGTCAAGGCCGCCGAGGGCGACCAGCTGACGATCGACTTCCTGGGCAAGCTGGACGGCGAGCCCTTCGAAGGCGGCGCCGCCGAGGACGCGGACCTGGTGATCGGCTCGGGCCGCTTCATCCCCGGATTCGAAGAGCAGCTGACGGGCGCCAAGGTCGGTGAAGAAAAGACCATCGAGGTCACCTTTCCCGAGAACTATCAGGCCGCCCATCTGGCCGGGAAGAAGGCCACCTTCGACATCAAGGTGAAGGCCATCAAGGCCGAGGCCGAATCCAAGGTGGACGACGAGTTCGCCAAGCGCATCGGCCTGGAGTCGCTGGACAAGCTGAAGGAACTGCTGAGCCAGAACCTGAACCAGCAGTACGCCGGCGCCGCCCGCTTCAAGCTGAAGCGCGCCCTGCTGGACCAGCTGGACGAAGCGCATGACTTCCCGCTGCCGCCCAAGATGGTCGAGGCCGAGTTCGACGGCATCTGGCAGCAGGTCGAGGCCGACAAGGCCGCCGGCCGCCTGCCGGAAGAGGACGCCAAGAAGTCCGACGACGAGCTGAAGACCGAATACCGCAAGATCGCCGAGCGCCGCGTGCGCCTGGGTCTGGTGCTGGCCGAGATCGGTCGCGCCAACAACGTCCAGGTCACCGACCAGGAGCTGAACGCCGCCATCCTGCAGGAAGCCCGCAACTATCCGGGCCAGGAGCAGGCGGTGCTGAACTTCTATCGCCAGAACCCGAACGCCGCCGCCCAGATGCGCGCGCCGATCTATGAGGAAAAGGTGGTCGACCTGATCGTCGGCGTCGCCGAGGTCACCGACAAGCCGATCAGCAAGGAAGAGCTGCTCAAGGAAGAAGACGAGGCGTAAGCGCCTTTCTCCCAGAGACGATGAAAGGCGGTCGCTGCGACGGCCGCCTTTTTCATTACGCCGTCGGCCTTGCGGGGCGTTCGCGGGAACGCGATATGGAAGACAACGAGACGTGGCTTTCGAGTCGTGTCCGCCCTTAGGCATCTCGAGAAGGCCCGAATGCGCGATCCCATCGACTATCTGCAATCCAACCTCGTTCCCATGGTCGTGGAGCAATCCAGCCGGGGCGAACGGTCGTTCGACATTTTCTCGCGACTGCTGCGCGAGCGGATCATCTTCCTGACCGGGCCCTTCGAGGACGGCATGGCCTCGCTGATCTGCGCCCAGCTGCTGTTCCTGGAATCGGAAAACCCGAAGAAGGAAATCAGCATGTACATCAACAGCCCCGGCGGTCAGGTGACCTCGGCGCTCGCGATCTATGACACCATGCAATACATCAAGAGCCCGGTCTCGACCGTGGTGATGGGCATGGCCGCCTCGGCCGGCTCGCTGATCCTGACGGCCGGGGAGGCCGGCCAGCGGATCGCCCTGCCGAACGCCCGGGTCATGGTGCACCAGCCCTCGGGCGGCTTCCGCGGTCAGGCCTCGGACATCGAGCGCCATGCCGAGGACATCCGCTACACCAAGCGTCGGCTGAACGAGATCTACGTCCACCACACCGGGCGCACGCTGGAAGAGGTCGAGAACACCCTGGACCGCGACCATTTCATGAGCGCCGAGGAAGCCAAGGCCTGGGGCATCGTCGATCACGTCTACGACAAGCGCGACCAGGCCGATGCGGACGGCGTCAAGACCGTCTGATCAGCGAGAGCAGAAGCGGGAGGCCCGGCGATCGTCGCCGGGCCTTCTTGCCGTTCAGGGGCGGCGCGTGAAGACGCGGAAACCGGGCTGGTCGGCGATGGCCAGCATTTCCGTGTCCCCGGAAGTGTCGCCGTACGCGGCGGCCAGGCGGAGCCCGGGTCCGTAGGCGGCGTGAAGACGGCGCACCTTTTCCTCGCCCCGGCAGTTGGCCGTGGCGAAGGCGCCCGTCACGCGGTCCTGCGAATCGAACGCCAGATGCGTTCCCAGCAGGCTTTCGGCGCCCAGCCGTCGGGCGAACGGGGCGACGGTCGTCTCGGGCGAGGCGGTCACGATGACGCGATGCGCGCCGCGGTCGCCCCAGTCGTTCCAGACCTCCAGCGCGTCGGGCCGCATGAAACGGGTCCAGACCCTGTCGGCGAACCGTTCGGCGTCCGCCTCCAGCGTCGCACGATCAACGCCCAGAAGGAATTCCTTCACCGACGCCGCCTTGATCCGCCCCCGGTCGCGATCGCGCGCATAGGCCGCCACCGCCGGGGCCATGCGCACAAGACCCAGCGCCCAGCCGCCGGAGCCGGCCCGCCAGCGCAGGAATTCGGTGAAGCTGTCGCGAATCGTCAGGGTGCCGTCGAAATCGAACGCGACGATCGGTCGCCCCTCGGGCGGGCCGGACTGGCGAAAATCCTGCAGACTACCCATGTCAGACATTCGCCGTGATCCACATTGAAACTGAAACATCCCCGCGCCGTCTCAATCCCACGTCTTCAACGGGGTTGTGGTGGAACGAGGGATGGGTGATTGTCATTTTTTGAAAACCTTCGCGTTCATGATCGTCGAATCAACGCGAGGGAAGCGCGTTTCGCCTCATGTCGGGGCGGACCGCGAGAGTGAGAAGGGTCTATGACCAAAGCAGCCGGCACCGACGCCAAGAGCACCCTGTACTGTTCCTTCTGCGGCAAGAGCCAGCATGAAGTGCGCAAGCTCATCGCCGGCCCGACGGTGTTCATCTGTGATGAATGCGTCGAACTGTGCATGGACATCATCCGTGAAGAGCACAAGATCGGCTTCAAGAAGACGACCGATGGCGTTCCTTCGCCGAAGGAAATCCGCGACGTCCTGGACGATTACGTCATCGGCCAGTCGCACGCCAAGAAGGTGCTCTCGGTCGCGGTTCACAACCACTACAAGCGCCTGAACCACGCGACGAAGAACAACGACGTCGAGCTGGCCAAGTCCAACATCATGCTGATCGGGCCGACCGGCTCGGGCAAGACGCTGCTGGCCCAGACGCTGGCGCGGATCATCGACGTGCCCTTCACCATGGCCGACGCCACCACCCTGACCGAAGCCGGTTACGTGGGCGAGGACGTCGAGAACATCATCCTGAAGCTGCTGCAGGCGTCGGACTACAACGTCGAGCGGGCCCAGCGCGGCATCGTCTACATCGACGAGATCGACAAGATTTCGCGCAAGTCCGACAACCCGTCGATCACCCGCGACGTCTCGGGCGAGGGCGTGCAACAGGCGCTGCTGAAGATCATGGAAGGCACCGTCGCCTCCGTGCCTCCGCAGGGCGGCCGCAAGCACCCGCAGCAGGAGTTCCTGCAGGTCGACACCGCCAACATCCTGTTCATCGTCGGCGGCGCCTTCGCCGGTTTGGAGAAGGTTATCTCGGCGCGCGGCGAGGGGGCCTCGATCGGCTTCGGCGCCAAGGTCAAGGAGATCGACGAGCGCCGCACCGGCGAGATCCTGAAGAACGTCGAGCCGGATGACCTGATGCGGTTCGGCCTGATCCCCGAATTCATCGGCCGCCTGCCCGTGCTGGCGACGCTGGAAGATCTGGACGAGGCGGCGCTGGTCACCATCCTGACCGAGCCCAAGAACGCCCTGGTCAAGCAGTACAAGCGCCTGTTCGAGATGGAGAATGTCGAACTGACCTTCACCGACGACGCGCTGACCGCCGTCGCCAAGAAGGCCATCACGCGCAAGACCGGCGCGCGGGGTCTGCGTTCCATCCTGGAAGGCATCCTGCTGGAGACCATGTTTGAACTGCCGACCTTCGAAGGCGTCGAGGAGGTGGTGGTCAACGCCGAGGTGATCGACGGCAAGGCCCAGCCGCTGCTGATCTATTCGGAAGCGTCCAAGAAGAAGGCCGACGGCGCCGCCTGACCGGCCGCCGAACGCGAGGGTTTCAGGGCGCGGTCGTTTCGACCGCGCCCTTTTCCTTTAGCCGAAGGTGAAGGCGAAGACCTGGGCGCCGGGGTCGAGGAATTCGATCTCGAACGTGCGTTCGCGCACCGGGCCGGCCTGACGCACCAACTGATACAGGCGCTCGCCGTCGACCCGGCCCATGCCCTGTGCGTCGATGTCCATGCCGGCGTCGGCGCCCGGCGCCTGGCCGTCGATCCGCACCCGGAAGCGGGGCGTGGTTCCGGCCCTGCCGGAGCCCATCACCAGGTGCAGGTCGCGCGCCTTGAAGCGGAAGGCGACCTTGCCGCCCGCATCCTGCAGGTCGGCGTGTTCGCGCGTCACCCGCCAGCGACCGGACAGGCTCCAGCCGTTCAACTGCAGGGGCGCGGCTGCGTAGGTCTTGATCGTGTCGCGGGCCAGGCCGCCGGGCGAGCGGAAGTTCTCGGCCCGCGCATAGCCGACATAGGTCTCGGGCGAATCCACCTGGGCGAAGTCGGCGGCGACTTCGGCGCCCCTGGCGTCGACCTGGACCGTGCGTCCGTCGACCTGCACGCCCGCCTCCTTCAGCAACTGCTGGATGACCCGTTCGGAGCCTTCGTAGTCGCCTTCGCCGAAATGGTGATGGCGGATGCGGCCCTGGGCGTCGACGAAATAGTGGGCGGGCCAGTACTGGTTCCGGAACGCTCGCCAGACGGCGAAATCGTTGTCCATGGCGACGGGATAGGTCAGCCCGAGGCGCCGGACGTTCTGGCGGACATTCGCCTCGGACTTCTCGAAGGCGAACTCCGGCGTGTGCACGCCGATCACGACCAGGCCCTGGTCCTTGTACTTCTCGGCCCAGGCTTTGACGTAGGGGATGGAGCGCAGGCAGTTGATGCAGGAGTAGGTCCAGAAGTCGACCACCACCACCTTGCCGCGCAACTGCTCGGTCGTGAGGGGCGGGGTGTTCAGCCAGGTCGTCGCGCCCGTAAGCGGAGGCATGACCCCCTCGACCGGCAGGTTGGCGAGGTCGGCGGGCGCGGCGTTGGTCGGCACGCCCGCGCCGATCCGGCTCAGCAGCGCCTGTTCGATCCGGGCCGTGCTGCCCGCCGAGACGCGGGTCAGCAGGCCGGTGTCGAGGCCCAGGGCGATTGCGACCACCCCGACCAGCACCAGGGCCCCCAGGCCGCGCCGGATCCATTCGCCGGCTCCGAGCGCGCCCTTCATGGCCCGGAACACCCGCCCGCCGACCAGCAGGGCCAGCGCCAGCGAGGTCGCGGCCCCCGCAGCATAGGCCAGAAGCAGCACGGTCGTGCCCACGCCCGCCCCCTGCAGCGCCGCGCCGGTCAGGATCAGGCCCAGGATCGGTCCAGCGCACGGCGCCCACAGCAGGCCCGTGGCGACGCCCAGCAGAAGGGAGGCCCGCACGTCGCCCTCGTCGCGCGACCGCTTTTCCGCGCGTTCGGTCAGCCAGGAGCCCAGGGCCACGAACGGCCGCATCAGCCGGTCTCCCACGGCGGGCAGCAGCAGGCTGAGGCCC
The DNA here is from genome assembly GCF_041911375.1 of Brevundimonas sp. Classification (GTDB taxonomy): domain Bacteria; phylum Pseudomonadota; class Alphaproteobacteria; order Caulobacterales; family Caulobacteraceae; genus Brevundimonas. The sequence goes on from NZ_JAYRPA010000025.1 coordinate 25,214, forward strand.
AGCACCGCCATGACGGCCAGGGCGATCCACCGTCCGGCCTCGTTGGCCCGCACCGCCCATCCGCCGCCCAGCGCCGCCAGGGTCGCCACGCCCGCAAAGGTCACCGCCATGCCGACCAGCAGCGGAAAGCCGTTGCGGATGAAGGGGCGTTCGGCGCGCGCAAAGACGAACGGAAGCACCGGCAGGATGCATGGGCTGACGATCGTCAGGACGCCGGCCAGATAGGAAAGCAGGAACAGGATCATCGCTTCGCGTCCTCGACTATGTCCCTAGATACGACGGGCGACGGGTTTGGGTTACCCTTGCGCGCGATATGGTCGGTTCGCCGCGCACGATTGTCGGAAGCCGTCGGCGCTCTTGCTGGCTGCATCTTCGGTTTGCGTCGCGGGGACTATCCCCGACTTAGAGGTCACTTCGGGCTAGACTTCCGGTTCCCGTTCCCTGATTCGCTGGCCCATGACGATCCACGCTCCGCCGCCGGAAGGCGGCCGCATCATCGACGAGCCGATGGAGACGGCGCTCAGCCGCCGCTATCTGGCCTACGCCCTGTCGACTATCACAAATCGCGCCCTGCCGGACGTGCGCGACGGCTTCAAGCCCGTGCACCGGCGCATCCTGTACGCCATGCACCAGATGCGGCTGAACCCGCAGGCGGCGGCGCGCAAGTGCGCCAAGGTCGTGGGCGAGGTGATGGGCGGCTATCACCCGCACGGCGACGCCTCGATCTACGAGGCCCTGGTGCGCCTGGCGCAGGATTTCGCCCAGCGTTATCCGCTGGTCGATGGGCAGGGGAACTTCGGCAACATCGACGGCGATAGCGCCGCGGCCATGCGCTACACCGAGTGCAAGCTGACGCCTGCCGCCGTCCTGCTGCTGGAGGGCATCGACCAGAACGCCGTCGACTTCCGCGCCACCTACGACGACCAGGACGAGGAGCCGGTCGTCCTGCCGGCCGGCTTCCCCAACCTGCTGGCCAACGGTTCTTCCGGCATCGCCGTGGGCATGGCGACCTCCATCCCGCCGCACAATGTGGGCGAACTGATCGACGCCTGCCAACTGCTGCTGGAGCGGCCCGAGGCGACGACCGAAGACCTGGCGCAGATCGTGCCTGGCCCAGACTTCCCGACCGGCGGCGTGGCGGTCGAAGGGCATGCGGCGATCCTGGACGCCTACGAAACCGGCCGGGGCGGCGTGCGCCTGCGGGCGCGCTGGGAAACCGAGGACCTGGGACGCGGCGTCTGGCGGATCGTGGTCACCGAGATGCCCTATCAGGTGCAGAAGTCGCGCCTGATCGAGGCGCTGGCGGACCTGATCGAGCAAAAGAAGGCGCCGCTGCTGGGCGATGTGCGCGATGAGTCGGCCGACGACATCCGCCTGATCCTGGAGCCCAAGAACCGCACCATCGAGCCCGAGATGCTGATGGAGAGCCTGTTCAAACTCTCGGATCTGGAAGTCCGCTTTCCGATCAACATGAACGTGCTGGACGCCAGTGGCACGCCGCGCGTCATGGGGCTGAAGGACTGCCTGCGTGCGTTCCTGGATCACCGCCGCGAGGTGCTGAACCGCCGCTCGCAATGGCGGATCGAAAGGGTCGAGAAGCGGCTTCATCTGCTGGAAGGCCTGCGCATCGTCTTCCTGAACCTGGACGAGGTGATCCGCATCGTTCGCGAGGAGGAACAGCCCAAGGCGGTGCTGATCGCGCGTTTCGGCCTGACCGAAGTCCAGGCCGACTTCATCCTCGACACCCGGCTGCGCCAGCTGGCGCGTCTGGAGGAGATGACGATCGAGAAGGAGTTCAACGAACTCTCGGAGGAACTGGCCGGCCTGAAGGCGCTGACCTCATCGGAAGGCAAGCAGTGGAAGGCGATCTCCAAGGAACTTGAGGCGGTGCGCAAGGCGCTGGTCTCGCCGCGCCGAACCACGATCGCCGAGGCCGTCGACAGCTCGGCCTTCGTGGCGCCGGAAGCCTTCATCCCGCGCGAGGCCATCACCGTCATCCTGTCGGAACGCGGCTGGATCCGCGCCGCCAAGGGCAAGGTGGAGGATCCGTCGGAACTGAAGTTCAAGGAAGGCGACCAACTGGCCTTCCTCGTGCCCGCCTATACGACGGACAAGCTGCTGGTCGGCGCGTCCGACGGACGCATCTTCACCATCGGCGCGGACAAGCTGGCGTCTGGGCGCGGCCACGGCGAGCCGCTGCGCCTGATGATCGACCTGGACGAGAAGGCCGAGATCATCAACGTGCTGGCGCACCAGCCGGGCGGCAAGCTGCTGATCGCGTCGAAGGCGGGCTATGGCTTCATCGCGCCCGAAGACGACACCCTGGCCCAGAAGCGGGGCGGCAAGCAGGTGCTGAACGGCGACATGCTGGCCATGCTGCGGATCGGCGGCGACCACGTCGCGACCATCGGCGAGAACATCAAGACGCTGATCTTCCCGCTGGCCGAACTGCCCGAGATGGGGCGCGGCAAGGGCGTGAAGCTGCAATCCTTCAAACAGGGCGGCCTGGCGGACGTGACCGTGTTCAACGCCGAGGCCGGGCCGGAGTGGGCGGACGGCGGCGGCCGCCGTCGCAACTGGCCCGACTGGAAGGACTGGCTGGGCAAGCGCGCGGGCGCGGGGCGTCAGGGGCCGCGGGGGATGAGGAAGTTCCGATAGGCGGCCGGCGGCCGCCTAATCCTCCAGCCGCGTCCAGCCAAGCGGACGCAGAACCTCCATCGGGCGGAAGTCGGCCTTGTAGTCCATCTTCTCGGAGCCCTGGACCCAGTAGCCCAGGTAGACGAAGGGCAGGCCGACCAGGGCCGCCTGCCGGACGTGGTCGAGAATGGCGAACCGTCCGAGGCTGCGGCGGACCATGGTCGGGTCATAGAAGCTGTAGACCATGGACAGGCCGTCGCGCAGCAGGTCGGTCAGGGTGACGGCCACCAGGTCGCCGGGGCCGCCGTCCTGCGAGGGCAGGCGGTACTCGATGAGATGGGTGCGCACGGCCGTGTCCTCGACCATGGCGACATAGTCGAGCCAGCCCATGTCGCTCATGCCGCCCTGGGGGTGACGCGCGGTCAGATAGCGGCGCAGCAGCTGGAACTGCTCGGTCGTGGCTTCGGCCTCGACCAGGCTGCAGGACAGGTCGCCGTTGCGGCTCAGGACCTTGCGCTGCGAGCGGCTGAACACGAAGTCGGGCACGGGCAGGCGAACCGACAGACAGGCGTCGCAGGCCTCGCACGCCGGGCGATAGGCGATGTTCTGGCTGCGGCGGAAGCCGGCGATCGTCAGTTCGTCATTGACGTGGGCGCCGTCCGAGAAGGGCAGGTTGGCGAAGACCTTGCGCTCGGTCCGGCCCGGCAGATAGGGGCACGGGGCCACCGAGGTCATGAAGAACCGAAGCTGCCGTGTCGGTACGTGCTGCGTCACGGTTTCAGGTCCGCATCCAATCTTGCCAATATTGCGACGGTGCAACGCGCATGGCGCGATTTGGCGGCATTAACCATCCGGCCGCAAGCGCAGGGGCGCCACAGCCGGCCGCCATCACAGCGAGGTGTCCATCGGCAGCACCGGCGCCTCGCGCAGCAGCACGATGGCGATGCGGCGATTCCCGGCCAGGCTGGGATCGTCAGGGTAGAGCGGATCCGAGCCCGCCTTGCCCGCGACGGAATAGACCCGGTCTGCATCCACGCCCGCGCCCTGCAGCACCAGACGCGAGGCGTTGGCGCGCTCGGACGACAGGGTCCAGTCGCCGGCGGCGCTGGCGCGGCCGGAGCCGGCCGTGGCGCTGGTGTGGCCGGTGATCGAGATGCGGTTCGGCAGCTGGTTGATGACCCTGGCGACCGCGCGCAGCAGCACCTGGGCGCGTGCATTGGGGCGCGCCGAGTTGTTGTCGAACATCGACCGGCCTTCCTGGTCGACCAACTGGATGCGCAGTCCCTCGGGCGTCTGGTCCACGATCAGCTGCTTGGAGAGTTCGGCCAGTTCCGGCATCGACTGCATGGCCTGACGCAGGGATTCGGCCGCGCTGGCGAACTCTTCGGCCTCGCGCCGGCGCATTTCGGCCTCCAGCGCGGCGTCGCTGGCCGAGGACAGATTGGAGCTGGGACCGGTCTCGGCAGCGTTAGGCGGAGCCTCGGGCGCCAGCTGTTCGATCACCGCCATGGAGCCGGAGCTCTTGGGACCGTCGTCACCCAGCGCCGTGCCGCCCAGAATGCCGCCCGAGCCGGAGGTGGTCTCCGACACGCTGGCGGGGGCGAAATATTCGGCGATGCCCTTCTTCTGTTCCGGGTCGGTCGTGTTGATCAGCCACATCAGGAGGAAGAAGGCCATCATCGCGGTGACGAAGTCCGCATAGGCGACCTTCCACGCGCCGCCGTGGTGGCCGTGGCCCCCGCTCTTCTTCACCTTCTTGATGAGGATCGGGCGATCGCTCACGGCCATGGACGCAACCCCTGGAGTCTGTGCCCGATTGTGCGCCAGATAAGGTTAAGGCGTCCTTTCCCTTGCCCCCGCCGGACAGGGGTCCTAGTGCGACGGCGAGCATAGGAGCACCGCCATGAAGATCGCATTCGCCGGCCTGGGCGTGATGGGCGCGCCGATGGCGCGACACCTGGTGAACGCCGGGCACGAGGTCGCGGGCTTCAACCGCTCGCCGGGCAAGGTGCAGGCCTGGGCTCAGTCGACCGGCGGGCGTTTCGCGGCGACGGTCACGGAGGCGGCGGACGGCTCCGAACTGTTCGTCCTGTGTGTCGGTAACGACGACGACGTGCGCGCCGTGACGACCGAAGCCCTGCCGCATCTCGCCCCGGGGGCTGTCGTTGTCGACCACACCACGACATCGGCCAAGGTCGCGCGGGAGATGGCCGAACTGGCGCAGGGACAAGGGCGGTTCTTCATCGACGCCCCGGTCTCTGGAGGCCAGGCGGGCGCCGAGAACGGCCAGCTCAGCGTCATGGCGGGCGGCGACGCCGCCGCCCTGGCGCGAGCGGAACCGGCGCTGAGGGCCTATTCCAAGGCGATAAAGCACATGGGGCCGTCCGGCGCGGGCCAGCTGACCAAAATGGTCAACCAGATCGCCATCGCGGGCGTGGTCCAGGGACTGGCCGAGGCGGTGCATTTCGCCCAGGCCGCGGGACTGGACACCGACGCCGTCTACGACGCCGTGTCCAAGGGCGCCGCCCAGAGCTGGCAGATGGACAACCGCTGGAAGACGGCGGCCAAGGGGCAGTTCGAGTTCGGCTTCGCCGTCGACTGGATGCGCAAGGATCTGGGCCTGGTGCTGGACGAGGCGCGGGCGAACGGCGCGCGGCTGTCGCTGACGGCGCTGGTCGACCAGTTCTACGCCGAGGTGCAGGCCATGGGCGGCAATCGCTGGGACACCTCCAGCCTGGCGGCGCGGCTTCAATCCCCGCGCTAAAGCCGCCGATACATCACGTGCAGGCCGACGAGGCCGTGCCTCGGATGGTCGAACGTCTCGGGGACCGTGCCGACGATCTCGAAGCCCAGCGAGCGCCACAGGGCGACGGCGTGGGCGTTGGTCTCGACCACGGCGTTGAACTGCATGGATCGGAAACCGGCGGCGCGGGCGAAGTCCAGCGCGGCTTGACCCAGCCGACGAGCGACGCCGCGTCCGCGCGCCTTCGAACTGACCATGAAGCTGCCGTTGGCGACGTGCGCGCCGTTGCCCTGCTGGTTCGGGACGATCTTGGCGGCGCCGAGGATGCCGCCATCCTCCACCGCGACCAGGGTTCCGCCAGGCGGGGCGGGCGTCCACATGGCGCGCGCGGCCGCCTCGGTCATGTCGAGCGGATAGGTGTAGGTCTCGCCTTCACGCGTGACGGCTTCGATGATCGGCCACAGGCCCGGCCAGTCCGCGTCGGTCAGCGGCCGGACTTTCATGGATCAGGCGCCGAGCAGTCGCGCCGCCTTGGGGGCGAAATAGCTCAGCACGCCCGCGCAGCCCGCGCGCTTGAAGCCGTGCAGCGTCTCGAGGATGGCGCGGTCCTCGTCCAGCCAGCCGTTGGCGATCGAGGCCTGCATCATCGCGTACTCCCCGGACACCTGATAGGCGAAGGTGGGCACGCGGAAGGTCTCTGACACCCGCTGGACGATATCCAGGTACGGCATGCCGGGCTTGACCATGACGGCGTCGGCGCCTTCCGCCAGATCCATGGCGACCTCCTTCAGGGCTTCGTCGGAGTTGGCGTAGTCCATCTGATAGGTCTTCTTGTCGCCCGTCAGCGAGCGCGCCGAGCCGACGGCGTCGCGATAGGGGCCGTAGAAGCACGAGGCGTATTTGGCCGCATAGGCCAGGATCAGCGTGTCCTGGAAGCCATTGGCCTCCAGCGCCTCGCGGACGGCCTGGATCCGGCCGTCCATCATGTCCGACGGCGCGACGATGTCGGCGCCGGCGTGGGCGTGGATGAAGGCCTGTTCGGCCAGCCGCTCCACCGTCGCGTCGTTCAGAACCCGACCGTCCTCCAGCACGCCGTCGTGGCCGTGGTCGGTGTAGCAGTCCAGCGCCACGTCGGTCATGACGCCGATCTCCGGCGCGGCGTCCTTGATGGCGCGGATGCAGTCGGGGATCAGGCCGTCCGGATCGGTGGCGCCGGTTCCGACCCCGTCCTTGATCGCGCCGTCGACGTTGGGGAACAGGGCGACGGCGGGGATGCCCAGGTCGCGCGCCTCCACGGCCGCCGCGGCGGCGGCCTTTGGCGACAGGCGGAAGACGCCAGGCATGGAGGCGACCGGCTGGCGGTCCTCGGCGCCGTCATGGACGATCAGCGGCCAGATCAGGTCGGATGGCGTCAGGGTCGTCTCGGCCACCAGCCGACGCACCCAGGGGCTGGACCGCAGACGGCGAGGCCGGGCAAGCGGGAAGGGGGCGGGCGGATAGGCAAGCATGGGAACCTCGGAACCGGACGCGTCGGACTAACGCCCGGCGGACTTTCGCGCAAATCGCGTCTTGCGTCGGATCGTTACCTCGACAATCTGCGGATATAGGACAGGGCGCGCTGAACGCGCGAGCGAGGAGAGACGATATGATCAGGCGGTTTGCGGCGGCGGCGTCGGCAGTGGCGCTCGGCGCGCTGCTCTCGGGGTGCATCATCATCGATTCCGAAGGCGGCGAACGGACCGTCGTCACCCCGGCCGCGTCGTGGACCGCCGAGCCCGTCGCGGCCCCCGCGGCCAGCTTCGCCGCCCTGTACCAGGATGCGGTCGCCGATGCGCGGCGCCCGGCCGAAGAGACGGCGCGCGACGCCTTGCGCCACCCGCTGGACATCCTGGCCTTCGCCGAAGTCGCGCCGGGCGACAAGATCGCCGACATCCGGCCGGGCGCCGGCTATTTCACCCGGCTGTTCTCTTCGGTCGCCGGTCCAAACGGCCACGTCTACGCCTTCATCCCGAACCGCACCGCCGCCCGCGAGAACGCCGGCGGCGACGCCCTGGCCCAGACCTATTCAAACGTCAGCCGGGTCAACGGGGCGCTCGACGCCATGACCTTCCAAGAACCGCTGGACCTGGTCTTCATGAGCCAGGAGTACCACGACTTCCACATCCCCGGATTCGAGACCGACGTGGCGCGCATGAACGCGGCGGTGTTCGCGGCCCTGAAGCCAGGCGGGCGCTACGTCGTCATCGACCATGAGGCCGCGCCGGGCACGGGAATCTCGGCCGTATCGACGCTTCACCGCATCGAGGGGGACTATCTGCGGCGCGAGGTCGAGGCGGCCGGGTTCGTGTTCGAGGGTGAAAGTCGCGCCGTCGCCAACCCCGCCGACGACCACAGCCTGAACGTCTTCGACGCGGGCATCCGCGGGCGCACGGACCAGTTCGTCTATCGCTTCCGCAAGCCGGGCTGACGGCCTCAGCGCGCCGTCGGCATGCCCGAGCGGCGGCGCGGGTTCTGGGCGATGATCTCGACGCGGGTCACGGATCCGCGCCCTGAAATGCCGTTCGCCGCCGCGACGAGCGCGTTCGACAGGGCGCGCGCGTCCAGCCGTGTCCAGTCGCCGGGCACCGTGAAGGGGGTGCGGTGGGCCGCCTTGACCAGGGCGTCGCGGAAGAAGGCCTCCTTGGGCCGCATCTGTTCGACGGTCTTGCCGGCGCCCAGGTGGAGCCGCAGCGAGACGAAGACGTAGTTGCGCAGGCGGCCGCCTTCGATCACCGGCAGGCCGACCCCGGCGATGCCGAGGGTTGGCGCCTCGGCCGACTGGGCCTTGGGCGCGGAGGCTTGAGCGGGGGCGGCGGCCAGGGCCAGGCCTCCGGCGGCGATGAGGGCGCGGCGGTTCATGAGAACCCTGTGTCACGGCGCGGTTAGGATTCCCTTTCCGCTCAGCCGTGGGTCCAGCCCCCCCGTGCGAGGGCGACGGGGCGGCCATCGTAGGTGACGGCCAGACCCTGGCCGGTCGACACCTCGCCGATCAGGGTCAGGCGCACCAGGCGTCGCTCGGCCTCGCGGCGCAACAGGTCCTCATGGCGAGGGTCGGCGGTGAAGGCAATCTCATAGTCGTCGCCCCCGGCCGCCAGCTCCTCCAGCGACAGCTGCGGATCGACGCGTTCGGCGAACCAGGCCTGGGCGGCGGCCGACAGGGGCAGGACGTTCAGGTTCAGCCCCACCTGGACGCGGCTGGCGCGCGCGATGTGGGTCAGGTCCGCCGCCAGGCCGTCGGAGACGTCGACGGAGGCGGTGGCGTAGTCCCGCACGACCTCCGCGAAGTCCAGGCGCGGAACGGGCGTGCGATAGTGGGCGATCAGCGCGTCCAGGCGCTCCTGACCCAATGACAGCTCGCCGCGCGCGGCCCTCAGCCCCAGTCTCCCGTCGCCGATATGGCCGGTGACGAAGACCCGGTCGCCGGGACGGGCGCCGGAGCGCGGCACAGTCCGGCCCGTGGGCGTCCAGCCCAGGGCCGTAAGGGAGAAGGAGGCAGGGCCAGGGGTGGTCACGGTGTCGCCGCCCAGCAGGTGAACGCCGAAGGTCGCCTGGTCGGCGGCCAGGCCGGCGGCGAAGGCTTCCCGTTCCGGCCAGCCGCAACGCTCGGACCACTGGCAGGCCAGCAGGTAGCCGAAGGGGTCGGCCCCCTTCGCGGCCAGATCCGACAGGTTCACCCGCAACAGCTTGCGGGCCACGGTGTCCAGCGGGTCGTCGGGCAGGAAGTGGACGCCCTCGACGATGGCGTCCTTGGTCAGAACCAGGTCGAAGCCGGCCCGGGCGGGCAGGGCGGCCACGTCGTCACGAAGGCCCCGCGCCCATTCGGGATGGGCCAGCGGCGCCAGGAGCTTGTCGATCGTCTCGAACTCGCCCGCGACGTCGAGGGCGGGCATCAGGCGCGGGCGTCGCGGGCGACACCATCCAGGGCGGCGTTGACGAACCGGGCCTCGGCGTCGTCGAAGAAGGCCTTGGCCAGTTCCACGTATTCGTCGATCACCACCTCACGCGGGGTTTCCGGCTGCTTCAGCAGTTCCCAGGCGCCCGAGCGCAGCAGGGCGCGCAGGGTGGCGTCCAGCCGCTCAAGCCGCCAGTTCGACGCCAGCCGCGCCTTTACGGCGGCGTCCAACTCGCGCTGCTCGGTCACGACGCCGCGCACGATCTCGGCGAAGTAGGTCTCGTCCGCCTCGGCCAGGGCCTCGCCTTCGATGTCGGCGTCGAAGCGGTGGTTCGAGAACTCGGAAATCACCGTCTCCACGCCCTCGCCGGCCAGCTCCATCTGGTAGAGGGCCTGGACGGCGGCCAGGCGCGCCACGGTGCGGGCGCGACGCTGCCTGGAGGTGAGCTGAGGTTCGGCGCGTTGCCGCTCTGCCTCGGCCAACTGTTCGAGGACGGATTTCAGGCTGTTCGGTTCGGTCATGCGCCGAGGCCTAAGCGCAACCGACGACGCAATGCAATGAGGTCGAGGCAGGCTTTCGCCGCGCCGCCGCCCTTGTCGCCTTCGGACAGCCGGGCGCGGGCCCAGGCCTGGTCCTCGTCCTCGGTCGTCAGGATGCCGTTGCCGATGGCCAGGCCCCTGACGCCCAACTGCGTGATGCCGGCGGCGGACTGATCCGAGACGATCTCGAAATGATAGGTCTCGCCGCGGATTATGCAGCCGAGGGCGACATAGCCGTCGTAACGCGGGGCGGTCGGATAGCGCCCGGCCTCGTCGGCCAGGGCGATGGCCGTGGGGACTTCCAGGGCGCCCGGGACCGTGACCACGTCGAAGTCGGCGCCGTGCGCCTTCAGGGTCTCCTTGGCGCCCTCGAGCAGGGCGTCGGCCAGTTCGTCGTAGAAGCGCGCCTCGACGATCAGGATGCGCGGGGCGTCTTTCACTTCTTGTCTTCTCCGTCCATGTCGCGCCAGCCGACGATGCGCAGGCCATAGCCCTCCAGCGCCGTCGGCTCAGGCCGCGTCGAGCTCATCACGATCATGTCGCGCACGCCGAGATCCAGCAGGATCTGCGCGCCGACGCCGTAAGCCTTCAGCGAGCGATCCAGGGCCGCCGGCTTGTCCGCCCCCGCCAGGCGCTCGGCCAGCGAATGCAGCGTCGGGTCGCGCAGGAAGACGACCACGCCCGGTCCGTCATGGTCGGTGATCTGTCTCAGGGCCTTGGGCACATAGTCCTGCCGCTGCTCGACATGGCCCAGCAGGTCGCAGGCGAAATCCACCTGGTGCATGCGCACCAGCGTCGGCTTGCCCGGTTCGATCCGCCCGTGGACCAGGGCGACGTGTTCGGCGCCTTCGATGGTGTTCTTGTAGAGCATCAGGCGGAACGGGCCGCCGTGGACGCTGTCGAAGGGCGTATCCATGATCCGCTCGACGAAACGTTCGGTTCGCCGGCGGTAGGCGATCAGGTCGGCGATGGTGCCGATCTTCAGTCCGTGCAACTGGGCGAAGGCGACCAGGTCGGGCATCCGCGCCATGGTGCCGTCGTCGTTCATGATCTCGCAGATCACCCCGGCGGGCGTCAGGCCGGCCATGCGGCTGATGTCCACGGCCGCCTCGGTGTGGCCGGTGCGGACCAGCACGCCGCCGTCGCGCGCGACCAGCGGGAAGACGTGACCGGGCGAGACGATGTCGTCGACGCCCCGGCTGGGGTCGGACGCGACCTGCACCGTGCGCGCGCGGTCGGCGGCCGAGATGCCGGTCGTGACGCCTTCCTTCGCCTCGATCGAGACGGTGAAGGCGGTGCTCATGCTCTCGCGGTTCTCGGCGGCCATCGGCGGCAGTCGCAGCTGGCGGGCGCGTTCAGCCGTCATGGCCAGACAGATCAGGCCGCGCGCGTGCTTGGCCATGAAGTTGATCTGGTCCGGCGTGGCGAACTGGGCGGGGATGATCACGTCCCCCTCGTTCTCGCGATCCTCGGCGTCCACCAGGATGTAGGGGCGGCCGTTGCGGGCGTCCTCCAGGATGTCCTCGATGGGGCTGATCGGGCTGTCGTTCATATTGCTGGCCGCAAGCTGCATCATGCCGTCTCCTGCCACCGCGCGAGGTATCGCGCCAGCATGTCGATCTCGAGATTGACCGAATCTCCGACCTTCAGGCGGCCGAGGGTGGTGGAGTCCCAGGTGTGGGGGATGATGTTCAGGGAGAATACGCGTCCCTCGACGCTGTTCACCGTCAGCGACACGCCGTCCACGGTGATCGAGCCCTTGGCGGCGATGTAGCGGTGCAGAGGGGCGGGCGCCTCCACGTCGATCCGATGCGATCCGCCCTGGGGGGTGATCGAAACGACGCGGCCCAGGCCGTCGACGTGCCCGGAGACGACATGGCCGCCCATCTCGTCCCCCAGCTTCGCGGCGCGTTCCAGATTGACGCCGTCGCCGGCCTGCCATGCGCCAAGCGTGGTCCGGGACAGGGTCTCGTTGGAAACCTCGACGGCGAACCAGCCGGGGCCCTTCTCTACGACCGTCAGGCAGCAGCCCGCATGGCTGATGGAGGCGCCCAGGTCGATGGAGGCGGTGTCCCATGCGGTTTCGACCTCATAGCGGCGGTCGCGGTCGGTGGCGCGCACATCGCGGACGCGGCCGATGTCGGTGACGATGCCGGTGAACATTACGCTCGGTCCCCTTCGGACGCGAAAAACAGGGTGTGAATGGTGTGAAATGTCTGAAATCGACCGGCCGAGGGCGCGTTCGGCGTCAGATTCGGTCGTAACGTTCCCACATATCGTCTCCGGCGGGCGCGGCGCCCAGGCGCCGGAACTTGGGGGCGTCGGCCAGCTTTGCAAGCGCCAGGGCGGCGACGCAGGGGCGGCCTTCGGCACCCAGAAGGATCGGGGCGCGGAACCATTCCAGGCGGTCGACCACGCCGGCCCTGAGGAAGGATGCGGCGACCTGGCCGCCGCCTTCGATCAGGATCGAGGCGACGCCGGCTTTCGCCAAGGCGTCCAGCACCGCCGGAACCGTGGGTCGGCCCTCTGCCGCTTCGATGCGGCGCACCTGGGCGCCCCCGACGGGGCGAGGGTCGGCGGCTGTCAGGATCAGGGTGTTGGCGGACGCCACCTTCGCCTTCGCGGGGGTCCGCAGGCGGCTGTCCAGCACGACGCGCAACGGCTGGTCCACCGTGCGGCCGGGGAGGCGGGCGGTCAGTTCGGGGTCGTCGTGAAGCACGGTCTCGACGCCGACCAGGATGGCGTCATGGGCGGCGCGCAGGCGATGGCCCTCAAGCCGCGCGGCCTCGCCGGTGATCCACTGGCTCTCGCCCGACGCCGTGGCGATGCGACCGTCGAGCGACGTCGCCAGCTTCAGGGTGACGCGCGGGCGCATCAGACCTTGCCGGACGGCTCGTCGAAGCCTTCGTCGCCGAGGAATTTGGCGAAGTCGCCGGTGTGGCGGAAGTCCTTGTAGACCGAGGCGTAGCGGACATAGGCCACCTCATCCACGCCCTTCAGCGCCTTCATGATGAAGTCGCCGACCGTGCTGGACTGGATTTCCGTCTCGCCCAGGCTTTCCAGCTGGCGGACGATGCGGTTGACCATCTGCTCGATCTGTTCGGCCTGGACCGGGCGCTTGCGCAGGGCCACGCCCAGCGACCGCTCCAGCTTGTCGCGGTCGAAGGGGGTGCGGCGGCCGTTGCGCTTCAGGATGACCAGTTCGCGCAGCTGCACCCGCTCGAAGGTGGTGAAGCGCCCGTTGCAGTTCGGGCAGGACCGGCGGCGACGGATGGCCGAACCGTCGTCCGACGGCCGGCTGTCCTTAACCTGGGTGTCCTGATGACCGCAAAAAGGGCACTTCATCAGCGGCTTATCCGTAGATGGGGAAGCGGTGCGTCAGCTCGCGCACCTGCGCCGCCACGCCCGCGACCACGGCCGGATCGGCCTCGTCGCCGCCGTTCATCGAAGAGACGACGTCGGCGATCCAGTGACCGATCTGCTTGAACTCTTCCTCGCCGAAGCCGCGCGTGGTGCCGGCGGGCGTGCCCAGGCGGACGCCCGAGGTGACGGTGAAGGGGGCGGTGTCGAACGGCACGCCGTTCTTGTTGCAGGTCATCAGCGCCTTTTCGAGCTCGTGCTCGGTCGCCTTGCCGGTCACGCCCTTGGGTCGCAGGTCGACCAGGGCCAGGTGGCTGTCGGTGCCGCCCGAGATGATGGCCAGGCCGCGCTCGATCAGCACGCCGGACAGGGCCTGGGCGTTCTTGACCACCTGCTGGGCGTAGAGCTTGAACTCGGGCTTCAGCGCCTCGCCGAAGGCCACGGCCTTGGCGGCGATGACGTGCTCCAGCGGGCCGCCCTGCAGGCCGGGGAAGACGGCCGAGTTGATCTTCTTGCCCAGGTCCGCGTCGTTGGACAGGATCATCCCGCCGCGCGGGCCGCGCAGGGTCTTGTGCGTCGTGGTGGTCACGACGTGGGCGTGCGGGATCGGATCGGGATAGGCGCCGCCGGCGATCAGGCCCGCATAGTGGGCCATGTCGACCATCAGATAGGCGCCGACGCTGTCGGCGATCTCGCGGAAGCGCTTGAAGTCGATGTGGCGGCTGTAGGCGGATGCGCCGGCCAGGATCAGCTTGGGCTTCTCACGCTCGGCCATCTCGGCGACGTGGTCATAGTCGATCAGATGGGTGTCTTCGGTGACCTTGTAGGTGACGGGGCGGAACCACTTGCCCGACTGGTTGGCCGGGGAGCCGTGGGTCAGGTGGCCGCCGCAGGCCAGGTCCATGCCCAGGAAGGTGTCGCCCGGCTGCAGCAGGGTGAAGAAGACCGCCTGGTTGGCCTGGGCGCCCGAGTGGGGCTGGACGTTGGCGAAGGCGGCGCCGAACAGCTGCTTGGCGCGCTCACGGGCCAGGTCCTCGGTGACGTCGACGTATTCGCAGCCGCCGTAGTAGCGGCGGCCGGGATAGCCCTCAGCGTATTTGTTCGTCAGGACAGAGCCTTGCGCATCCAGCACCGCCTTGGAGACGATGTTCTCGGAGGCGATCAGCTCGATCTGTTCCTTCTGGCGGCCCAACTCGCCCTGGATGCCCTTGAAGACGTCCGGATCGGCGTCGGCGAGGGTCTTGGTGAAATAGGCGTCGTGGGTGAAGGCGGTCACGCTGAAATCCCCGGAAATCAGAAGGCCGCCTATCTAGTCCCCAGCGGGGCCGACCACAACATCTTGTGGTCAGGACGCGCCCAACGCCCGCCTCAGCTTGGCGATCGCCACGCGCTCGACCGCCTTGGGTTCGTTGACCGGACCCATGGCGCTGACCTCGCGGCCGGTGGCCACGTGGATGGCCGAGCATTTGACGTAGGGACCGTTGCGGGTGAACTCGACGATCACCTCGCCGAGATCGGCGTCGCCGCTCAAGCGGCGACCGGACGCCGCGCCACGTTGCAGTGGGCGAACAGCTTGTCCATCGCCTGGACGACGTGGTCCATCATGGCGTCGGTGTGGTTCGGCGAGGGGGTGAAGCGCAGGCGCTCGGTCCCCTTGGGCACCGTCGGATAGTTGATCGGCTGAACATAGACGCCGTACTCGTCCAGCAGCATGTCCGAGATCATCTTGCAGTGGACCGGATCGCCGACGTGCACCGGCACGATGTGGCTCTCGCTTTCCATTACCGGAATGCCGGCGGCGGCGAAGCGGGCCTTCAGCGTGGCGGCGCGTTCCTGGTGCTGGGCGCGCAGCTCGGGATGGGCCTTCAGGTGGCGCACCGAAGCCAGGGCGCCCGCCGTCAGGGCCGGGGGCAGGGAGGTGGTGAAGATGAAGCCCGAGGCCCAGCTGCGCACCGCGTCGATGATCACGGCGTCGGCGGCGATATAGCCGCCCATGACGCCGACGGCCTTGCCCAGGGTGCATTCGATGATGTCGATCTGGTCCAGCACGCCGTCGCGCTCGGCCACGCCCGCGCCGGTTTCGCCGTACAGGCCCACGGCGTGGACCTCGTCCAGATAGGTGAGGGCGCCGTACTTCCTGGCCAGGGCGATCGTCCCGGCCAGGTCGGCCATGTCGCCGTCCATCGAATAGACGCTCTCGAAGGCGATCAGCTTGGGGGCGTCCGCCGGGGCGTCCGCCAGCATGGCCTCCAGGTGCGCCAGGTCATTGTGCTTGTAGATGTGCCGCTCGCCGCCGCCGTGGCGGATGCCGGCGATCATCGAGGCGTGGTTCAGAGAGTCGGAGAAGGTGATCAGGCCCGGCAGGATCTTCTGCAGCGTCGACAGCGTCGCCTCGTTGCCGACATAGCCGGAGGTGAACAGCAGCGCCGCTTCCTTCTGGTGCCAGCTGGCCAGCTCGGCCTCCAGGTCGACGGCGGAACGGGTGGTGCCCGAGATGTTGCGGGTGCCGCCGGCCCCGGCGCCCACGGCGTCGATCTCGTCCTTCATGGCCTGCAGCACCGCCGGGTGCTGGCCCATGCCGAGATAGTCGTTCGAGCACCAGATGACGACGTCCTGCTCGGACCCGTCCTCGCGCCGCCGCACCGCCTTGGGGAACTGGCCGCGCACGCGCTTCAGGTCCGCGAAGACACGATAGCGTCCCTCGCTGCGGACCTGTTCGACGGAGTTCTGAAAGGCGGCCTTATAGTCGAACAACAGACGCATTCTTTCGCTTATGGCGATGTTGAACGGTATTTGCGCCCGCAAGCCGGGCTTGTCCATGTCCGGGGCATGGACAAAACGTCCAAAGCCTTAATTGATAACGGTTCTCAGGAGGCGGCGGGGGAGGCGAATCTGCGGCCGGCCAAGCTTGAATACCCCCGTTGCGCCAGCTTTCGCCGCATGACACGCTCGCCCGGCAATTCCCAAAGGGACGCGATTGTGCGTCCGCCGCGCTCGGGGGGACCGGAAGGCGGATAGAGGCGATAACGCCCGCCGCGCCAAGGGTCCGTGCGCTTTACTTTGCAAGGGCATGGAAACGCCAATGACCATTTATCTTTCGCTCGCCTTCGCGGCCGGCGTTCTGGGGGTGCTGTTCGGCGCCGTCCAGACCGGCGTGCTGATGAAGGCCAGCGCCGGCAACGACAAGATGCGAGAAATCGCGGCTGCCATCCAGGAAGGTGCCTCGGCCTATCTGAAGCGGCAGTACATGACCATCGGCCTGGTCGGGATCGTGATCCTGATCGCCGCCTTCTTCCTGATCGGCCCCTATGCGGCGGTCGGCTTCCTGATCGGCGCGGTGCTCAGCGGCGCCGCCGGATATGCGGGGATGCTGATTTCCGTGCGCGCCAACGTCCGCACCGCGCAGGCGGCGTCCGAGAGCCTGGCCAAGGGGCTGAACCTGGCGTTCCGCTCGGGCGCCATCACCGGCATGTTCGTGGCGGGCGGGGCGCTGATCGGCGTGTCCGGCTACTATATCGTGCTGACCCATCACATGGGGCTGGACCCGACCAGCCGCGAGGTGATCGACGGTCTGGTGGCGCTGGGCTTCGGCGCCTCTCTGATCTCCATCTTCGCCAGACTGGGCGGCGGCATCTTCACCAAGGGCGCCGACGTGGGCGGCGACATGGTGGGCAAGGTCGAGGCGGGCATTCCCGAGGACGATCCCAGAAACGCCGCCACCATCGCCGACAATGTGGGCGACAACGTCGGCGACTGCGCCGGCATGGCCGCCGACCTGTTCGAGACCTATGCGGTGACGACGGTGGCGACCATGGTGCTGGCCGCCATCTTCTTCCGCGACCAGCCCTATGTGGGCGTGATGATGGCCCTGCCGCTGGCGATCTGCGGCGCGTGCGTGGTCACCTCGATCATCGGCAGCTTCTTCGTGCGGCTGGGCAAGTCGAACAACATCATGGGGGCGCTGTATCAGGGCCTGATCGTCACCGGCGTGCTGTCCATCGGGGCGGTCTTCTGGGTGATCAACCAGATGGTGACGGGTCCGATCGTCACGGTCGGCGGCCTGGAGATCCAGCCGATGGCCCTGTTCTGGTCCGGCATGGTCGGCCTGGCGGTGACGGCGGCGATCGTGGTGATCACCGAATACTACACCGGCTCGAACTTCCGTCCCGTGCGGTCGGTGGCCAACGCCTCGGTGTCCGGCCACGGCACCAACGTCATCCAGGGCCTGGCCGTGTCGCTGGAGGCCACTGCGCTTCCGGCCCTGACGATCATCGTCGGCATCATCGCCAGCTTCCAGCTGGCGGGGCTGTTCGGTATCGCCATCGCCACCACGACCATGCTGGGCGTGGCGGGGATGATCGTGGCGCTGGACGCCTTCGGTCCGGTG
This sequence comes from Brevundimonas sp., assembly GCF_041911375.1. Taxonomy (GTDB): domain Bacteria; phylum Pseudomonadota; class Alphaproteobacteria; order Caulobacterales; family Caulobacteraceae; genus Brevundimonas. The sequence continues at coordinate 42,812 of NZ_JAYRPA010000025.1, forward strand.
ACGGACAACGCCGGCGGCATCGCCGAAATGGCGGGCCTGCCTTCGGAAGTGCGGCACTCGACCGACGCCCTGGACGCGGTGGGCAACACCACCAAGGCGGTGACCAAGGGCTACGCCATCGGCTCGGCGGGTCTGGGCGCGCTGGTGCTGTTCGCGGCCTATACGTCGGACCTGCAGTACTTCTCGGCCAATCCGGCGGATTATCCCTTCTTCGCCGACATGGGGCCGATCGCCTTCGACCTGACCAACCCCTATGTCGTGGTCGGCCTGCTGTTCGGGGGGCTGCTGCCCTTCCTGTTCGGCGGCGTGTCGATGATGGCGGTCGGTCGCGCCGCGGAAGCCGTGGTGGCCGAGGTCCGCCGCCAGTTCCGCGAGAACCCCGGCATCATGACCTATCAGACCAAGCCGGAATACGGCCGGGCCGTCGACATCCTGACCAAGGCGGCGATCCGCGAGATGATCGTGCCGAGCTTGCTGCCGGTGCTGTCGCCGATCGTGCTGTTCGTCGCCGTGCTGGCCATCTCGGACAAGGCCAACGCCTTCGCGTCCCTGGGCGCCATGCTGATGGGCGTCATCGTCACCGGCCTGTTCGTCGCCGTCTCGATGACCTCGGGCGGCGGCGCCTGGGACAACGCAAAGAAGGTGATCGAGGAAGGCTTCACCGACAAGGCGGGCGTGGTTCACGGCAAGGGTTCCGAGGCCCACAAGGCCGCGGTGACCGGCGACACGGTCGGCGATCCCTACAAGGACACCTCCGGCCCGGCGGTGAACCCGATGATCAAGATCACCAACATCGTGGCCCTGCTGCTGCTGGCGGTGCTGGCCAGCGGCACGGTCGGCTGATCGCAAGCCGCGAAACGAAAGACGCCCCGGAGAGCGATCTCCGGGGCGTTTCTTTTTGTGGCCTGTGCGCGCGACGCGGTCGCTTGCGGCTTGAGGCCGGAGGCGGACTAGTCCGGGCGGCGCTGGCCGGGGACGTCTTCCTCGGTGCGGGGCAGCTGGCCGCGGCCGACGTTGCCCAGCAGCTGTTCCAGGACCGTCAGCGAACGGCCGCGCGTGGGGGTCTCGTTCTCGTTCATTGCGATCTGCTGGCCGTCGGTCATGCCCAGGGTGCGCACGCCGGCGACCTTGTCGCCGCCCTCTTCGAACGTGATCTCGGTCACGGTCCGCTGCGAGATGACCGGGCGGTTGTAGGTGTATTTCTCGGTGGTCTGGCTGATGTAGTACCAGACCTGATCCGGTTCGAAGGTCGAGGTGGTCGACGGCGAGCCCAGCTTGGCCAGCACCGTCTCCTTGGTGTCCGTGCCAGCGACGACGTCCTGGGGCTTGGCGTCGATGGCCTGGAAGCCGTTGTTGCCGATGGTCGGCGCGCAGGCGGCGGACAGGCCGGCCAGCGAAACGGCGACGAGGAGCGGGGCGAAACGGGACATGATCGGGCGCCTGCGAGAGAACAAGGTCTTTGACCTAGACGGACCCGCGTCCTAGTTCAACGACGCGGCATAAAAGGGGCCGTCCGAAACCATGCTCAAGAACCTGTTCAAACCGCGACCCGGCGCCCGCATCGGCGACGAACTTTATGCGTTGGCGGTGGCGCAGGCGCGCAACCCCGCCTTCTACACGCGCCTGGGCGTGGCCGACCGGATCGACGCGCGGTTCGAGCTCTATACGCTTCACGTCCTGCTGATGGTGCTGAGGCTGCGCGACGAGAACACGGTGCGGGGGCAGGAGACGGCGCAGGCGCTGTTCGACGTCTATGTCTCGGCGCTGGACCACGCGCTGCGCGAGGAGGGCGTGGGCGACATCTCGGTGGGCAAGAAGATGCGCAAGCTGGGCGAGGCCCTGTACGGACGCATGACCGCCTATGAACAGCCCCTGCGGGGCGCGGACGCGTCCGCCCTGTCGGACGCCCTGGCGCGCAATGTCTATGGCGCGGCGGAGGCGGAACATGCGCCCGCCCTGGCGCGCTACGCCCTGGCGGCGCGGGCGGGTCTGGCGGCGCAGGAATTCAACGACGTGCTGGCGCGGCCGGCCTGGGCGGAGATCTGATCCATGAGCGTGACGCCCCCCTACAGCGAGATCGTGCGGATCAATCAGATCGGCGCCGGCCTGCAGCGCAGGCTGGAACCCGACGCGGACGCGCGCAAGCGAATCGCCCGCGCGCTGGACCTCCAGGGTCTGGAGGACTTCGTCGCGGAGCTGGATCTGGCGCCGACGCCGTCGTCCAGCGCCTGGACCCTGAAGGGGCGGGTGACGGCCCATGCGGTGCAGACCTGCGGCCTGACGCTGGAGCCGCTGCCGGCGGAGGTGGACCGCCGCTTCTCGATCCAACTGGTCGAATCGGCGCCGCAGGAGGCCGACGAGATCGAGGTGACCCAGGACGAGGACGACGTCGATCCCATCGAGGACGGCAAGATCGACCTGGGGCAGTATGCGGTCGAACAGCTGGCGCTGTCGCTCGACCCGTTCCCGCGCAAGCCGGGCGCCGCATTCGTCCAGCCGGAGGAGCCGGCGGAGATTTCGCCCTTCGCCGCACTCAAGGCCCTGAAGCCGCGCGACGAACAGGGCTAAGGTTGACCTAACGGCCGGTTGGTTGCATCCCCCGGCCTAGGCGCTATCGTCCCGCGCCCCATATCAAGCGTCGCGACAAGACGACGCGGCCACACGAGGTCCATTTGCCAGCCCCAGTAACGATCTCGCTTGACGCCATGGGCGGCGATCACGGGCCATCCGTCATCGTGCCGGGCGTCCGCAGCTACATTCGCGAGCACGGCGGCGAAGGCGTCCGCTTTCTGCTGCACGGCGACGAGACGAGGATTTCAGCCGAGCTCGCCCGCTGCGGCCTGACGGCGGACACCTGTGAAATCCGGCATACCGACAAGGTCGTGGCCATGGACGAAAAGCCCGCCCAGGCGATGCGGCGGGGCAAGGGCTCCAGCCTGTGGAACGCCATCGAGGCGGTGAAGGCGGGCGAGGCCGGCGGCGTCGTCTCGGCCGGCAACACCGGCGCGCTGATGGCCATCTCCAAGCTGATCCTGCGCATGTCCGCGCCGGGTCTGGAGCGACCCGCCATCGTGGCCAGCTGGCCGACCTTCAAGGGCCATACGGCGGTGCTGGACGTGGGCGCCAACATCGGCAGCGACGCCGAGCAGCTGGTCGAATTCGCCATCATGGGCGAGGCCTTCCAGACGGCGGTTCACGGCGTGGCGCGCCCGACCATCGGCCTGCTGAACGTCGGCTCGGAGGACATGAAGGGCAACGAGCAGGTGCGCGAGGCGCACGCGATCCTGCGCGACGGCCCGTTCGACCTGAACTATCGCGGCTTCGTCGAGGGCGACGACATCGCCAAGGGCACGGTGGACGTCGTCGTCACCGACGGCTTCACCGGCAACATCGCCCTGAAGACCGCCGAGGGCACGGCGCGCTACGTCTCGGCCCTGTTGCGCGAGGCGCTGACCTCGAACCTGCAGGCCAAGCTGGGTGCGGTCATCGCCATGCCGGCGCTGAGGAAGATGCGCGAGAAGATCGACCCCAGCGCCATCAACGGCGGCCCCCTGCTGGGCCTGAACGGCATCGTGGTGAAGAGCCACGGCGGCGCCGACGCCAAGGGTTTCGGCAACGCCATCCGCATCGCCGTCGACCTGGCCCGCAGCGACTACATGACCAAGGTCGGCGCCAACCTGGGCAAGCTGGACGCCGTGTTCGACCACGCCGCGCCCTCGGCCGCCCCCGCCGGAGAGGTCCTTCAGTGAGCGTCACCCGCAGCGCCGTCACCGGCGTCGGCTCCTTCCTGCCGGAGCAGATCGTCACCAACGCCGACCTGTCCAAGATCGTCGACACCTCCGACGAGTGGATCCAGGAGCGCACCGGCATCAAGCAGCGCCACAAGGCGCGCGACGACCAGCCGACCAGCGACCTGGCCGTCGAGGCGGCCAAGAAGGCGCTGATCGACGCGGGCAAGACGGCGGCCGACATCGATCTGATCATCGTGGCCACCACCACGCCCGACATGACCTTTCCGGCCGTGGCGTCCATCGTTCAGCGCAAGCTGGGCGCGCCCGTGGGCGTGGCGTTCGACGTGCAGGCGGTGTGTTCGGGCTTCGTCTATGCGCTGAGCGTCGCCGACGGCTTCGTGGCGCGCGGCCTGTCGAAATGCGCCCTGGTCATCGGCGCCGAGGAGATGACCCGGCTGATGGACTGGACCGACCGGACGACCTGCGTCCTGTTCGGCGACGGCGCCGGCGCCGTGGTGCTGGAGCCGCGCGAGGGGCAGGGGACGGCCGCCGACCAGGGGATGCTGGGCTTCGCCCTGCGCGCCGACGGGACGAAGACCGACCTGCTCTACGTCGACGGGGGCCCGGCCTCGACCGGGACGGTCGGCCATCTGCGCATGGCCGGCAACCAGGTCTTCCGCCATGCGGTGGTCAACATCGCCGAGGGCATCACCGCCGCCTGCGCCGCCGCGGGCGTCGAAATCGCCGATGTGGACTGGTTCGTGCCGCACCAGGCCAACCAGCGCATCATCAAGGGCGTGGGCGACCGGCTGGGCCTGGACGAGAACAAGGTGATCTCGACCGTGGCGCTGCACGCCAACACCTCGGCGGCCTCGATCCCGCTGGCGCTGGACGCCGCGATCCAGGATGGCCGGATCAGGAAGGGCGACCTGATCCTGCTGGAGGCGATGGGCGGCGGCCTGACCTGGGGCGCCTGCGCGTTGCGGCTGTAGGATCGTCGTCCGGCCCATTGATTTCTGACGGATTTCGCGTCTCTATGAGGCGCAAGGCAATCAGGGAGGCGGTCGCCATGGCTGGACAGCAGACCCTCACGCGCGCGGATCTCTGCGAGGCGGTTCACGCGGAAGTCGGACTGTCGCGTCAGGAATGCTCGCAACTGGTCGAGCGCACCCTGGACCTGATCGTCGACGCGCTGGAACGGGGCGAGACGGTCAAGCTGTCGGGCTTCGGCGTCTTTCAGGTGCGCGAAAAGCGCGCCCGCATGGGCCGCAATCCCAAGACCGGCGAGCCGGCGGCGATCAGCCCGCGCCGCGTCATCAGCTTCCGCGCCTCGCAGATCATGAAGGGCAGGGTTCACGACGCGGTCCTGGAGGACTGATCGCCGTGGCCTCGACCAAGAGCGCCCACGCCTTCCGCACCATCTCCGAGGCCGCAGAGGAAGTCGGCGCGCCGCAGCATGTGCTGCGTTTCTGGGAGACGAAGTTCGCCTTCGTCACGCCGGTGAAGCGGGCGGGCGGGCGGCGTTTCTATCGTCCCGCGGACATCGCGGTGCTGAAGGCCGTCAAGCGGCTGCTGCACGACGACGGGCTGACGATTCGCGGCGTGCAGCGCCTGCACAAGGACCAGGGGCTCAAGCGGCTTCTCGGCGCGGAGGCGTCCGTGCTGGTCGACGAGGGCGAGTCGCCGGAACCGGCCGCCACGCCGTCGGCAGGCGCGAAATCGCCCGTCGACGCCGCACGGCTGCGCGCCCTGCTGGCCGATCTGGAGCAGGCCAGGGCCCGTCTGGACGCCGTTCTTTCACACTAGGTGGAAAACCCGGTTTTTGGGTTTGCGGCGGGCGAGGCGCCCGTCTATAGGGAGCGCCTTCGGAGCGTGGCGCAGCCTGGTAGCGCACTTGACTGGGGGTCAAGGGGTCGCAGGTTCGAATCCTGTCGCTCCGACCATCTTCCCCAATGAAGACGGTTGGTTGAAGGGGTCGCTCTCGGGCGGCCCCTTAGCAATTCAGGCTTTGGGCAGGCGCGGGCGATCAAAGCCTGGTCGGGCAAGGCCGCCGAGAAGTCCCTGTCGAAATCGTCCGTCGGCTGTCGCTTCCTGCGACGAATCCGTCCGTTGTGTCTGCCCGTCCGCATCGCCATCTGGCGCGGGTGGATACGAATGGAGGCGCCGATGGCCCGCAAACCGAACTACAGCTTCGAACGCCAGGAACGCGAGCGCGCGGCGGCCAAGAAGGCGGCTGAGAAGGCGGCGATGAAGGCTGAACGGAAAGCCGAAGCCGCCGGTGAAAAGGCGCCCCCGGCCGAGGACTGAGGCGGCGGCGCAATAACCGTTCGTGTTTTCGTTGTTTGACTGGGCGCTAAGCCCTATTCTTGCGCCATGACACGCTGGACCCCCGAAAGCTGGAGAACCAAGACCGCCCTGCACATGCCGGCGGACTATCCGGATCCCAAGGCGCTCGCCGCCGTGGAAGACGAATTGCGCGCGCTGCCGCCGCTGGTCTTCGCGGGCGAGGCGCGGACCCTGACGTCGAAGCTGGCGCAGGTCGAGCGGGGCGACGCCTTCCTGCTGCAGGGCGGCGACTGCGCCGAGAGCTTCAAGGAGTTTTCGACCGACAACATCCGCGACACCTTCCGCCTGATCCTGCAGATGGCGGTCGTGCTGACCTTCGCCGGGCGCAAGCCGGTGGTGAAGGTGGGGCGGATCGCCGGCCAGTTCGCCAAGCCGCGCTCGTCGCCGCTGGAGGAGATCGGCGGCGTCGAACTGCCCAGCTATCGCGGCGACATCATCAACGGCATGGGGTTCACGCCTGAGGAGCGCATGCCGGATCCCCAGCGGCTGATCCGCGCCTACAACCAGTCGGCCTCGACGCTGAACCTGCTGCGCGCCTTCGCCGGCGGCGGCTACGCCGACCTGTACAACATCCATCGCTGGACGCTGGGCTTCGCCGGGGACAATGCGGCGGGCGCGCAGTACCGCGAACTGGCCGACAAGATCACCGAGGCCCTGGCCTTCATGGAGGCGGTCGGCGTCACGCCGGAAACGCATCCGGACCTGAGCCGGGTCGAGGTTTTCACCAGCCACGAGGCCCTGCTGCTGAACGTCGAGAGCGCGCTGACGCGTCTGGACGGCGGTTCGGGCGAATGGTTCGACACCTCGGCGCACATGCTGTGGATCGGCGAGCGGACGCGCCAGCTGGACGGCGCCCACGTCGAGTTCATGAAGGGGATCAAGAACCCCATCGGCGTGAAGTGCGGACCAACCATGACGGCCGACGACCTGCTGCCGCTGATCGACGTCCTGAACCCGGACAATGTTTCGGGCCGCCTGACCCTGATCGGCCGCTTCGGGCACGACAAGGTGGGCGAACGCCTGCCCAAGTTGATGCGCGAGGTGAAGGCGTCGGGCCGCAAGGTGATCTGGTCCATCGACCCGATGCACGGCAACACGCTGAAGGCCGGCAACGGCTACAAGACCCGGCCGTTCGACCGGATCCTCAGCGAGGTGCGGACCTTCATCGACGTGGCGGAGGCGGAAGGGGTGCACCCCGGCGGCGTCCACCTGGAGATGACCGGCCAGAACGTCACGGAATGCATCGGGGGCGCCCAGGCCGTGACCGAGGACGACCTGTCCAACCGCTATCACACCCACTGCGACCCGCGCCTGAACGCCGACCAGGCGCTGGAGCTGGCCTTCCTGGTGGCGGAGCGGCTGAAGTCCGGGCGCATCCAGCGGTCGGCCGCGGCCTGACGTTGGCCTGAATCAGATTCCGTCATCCTCGGGCTTGTCCCGAGGGCCCCCGGCGCCCCAGATACGAGCGGTCCGACCGGGCGTCGTCGTCGAAGGCGAGGCGTCCGCTCGGGACCGCAAATGCTGAGAGGTGGGCCCTTGGGACAAGCCGAGGGTGACGAAGATGGACAAGGCCCCGAGCCGGAATGACCAGAAGCCCGGCCGGGTCGCCTATCAGGGCGCGCCGGGGGCGTTCAGCCATGAAGCCTGTACGGCGCTTCGTCCGTGGGACGAGGCGGTGGCGTTCGAGACCTTTCAGGCGGCGATCGACGCGCTGAAGTCCGGCGACTGCGACTGCGCCCTGATCCCGGTGGAAAACTCTTCCATCGGCGCGGTGGAGCCCGCGGCGACGCTGGTGCGCGAGTCCGGTCTGAAGATCCTGGCCGAGGCCTGGCGGCCGATCCGGCACGCGCTGATGGGGATCGAAGGCGCACGCGTGGGCGACCTGCGCATCGTCCTGAGCCACCCGATCGCCCTGGCGCAATGCGAACAGACGCTGAAGGGCATGCGCCTGAACGTGGTCGAGCATTTCGACACCGCCGGCGCCGCGCGCGACGTGGCCGAGGCCGGCGATCCGACCCAGGCGGCGATCGCGCCGCGCAATGCGGCGGAGGTGTACGGACTGTCGATCCTGCGCAACGATTTGCAGGATTCCAGCGATAACCGGACGCGTTTCGTCCTGCTGAGCCTTCCCGAGGGTTGACGGCGCAAGGTCTTTGCGTGTTTTAGACCCTACGGATCGCCAACGATCCGCATAACCGGACCCGGACCCATGTCCCGCTCGCGCACCCTTGCTGTTTCCTTTGACCGTTCGCGCGCGGCTGCCGGCTATTATTTCGGCTTCTACGGCTTTCGATACGCCGGCTGAGGCGTCGGGCGCTCTCCGTCCCTGACCGTCTCGCCGGCGACCGCTCTGGATCAGAGCGGCTGTTCGCCCTTGCACATCGAAATTCCAGAATGCCGAAAGCCGAAACCCATGCCCAATTCCAACATTCAGCAGGTCTGGCCTGACGTGGCCGAACTGACCCCCGAACAGCAGGCGCTGGCCGCCCTGCGCGCCGAGATCGACGGCATCGACGACCAGATCCTGAAGCTGTTCGAGCAGCGCCTGGCCATCGCGGCCACCGTCGGCCGGGCCAAGGACGCCCCGACCGGCCCGCACACCAAGCTGCGCCCCGACCGCGAGCAGACCGTTCTGTCGCGCATGCTGTCCCAGGCCAGCCCAGAGAACGCCGAGGCCGTCGAGCACCTATGGCGTGAGATCGTCGGCTGGGGCCTGGCGCGCCAGGGCCGGCTGCAGGTTCAGGTCTGGGCGCCGATCGAGCCGACCCGCGCCTTCGACGGCGCCCGGCTGCGCTTCGGCGCGGCCGCCGACATCAGGATGGTGCGCGATCCGCAGAAGGCCCTGGCCTTCGCCGCCGAGGGGCACGGGGTGGCGGTGCTGGCCATCAACACCGACGACGCCTGGTGGATGGGCCTGCGTCGCGAGTGGTCGATGCTGAGCGTCTTCGACGGCTATGGCGGCGCTACGCCCACCTCGCTGGCGGTGGGCAAGATCGATCCGCCGGCGCTGCCGAAGGGCCGCCGCGTGATCGTCACCGCAGGGGGCGATGCGGGCGACGGCGGCGGCGCGCGCCGCTGGGGTCTGAACACGCACCACGGCTGGACCATCGCCCTGACGGACGCCGATCTGACGCCGGGCGAGGCCGAAGGCTGCGTGGGCGCAATCGGCTAGCCGACCGCCATATTGTCGATCAGGCGCGTCTTCCCGAGCCAGGCCGCGGCCAGGATGCGGGCGGGCGCGTCGACGACGCCGGCGAATGACCCGAGGTCTTCCGCACGGCGGATGGCGACATAGTCGACTGAGGCGAAGCCGGCCTGCAGCAGGGCCTCGGCGGCGTCCGACTCCACGCCATCGATCGGTTCGCCGGCGGATGCGCGGGCGCCGGCCTCGGCCAGCACGCCGTTCAGACGACGCGCGATCGCCAGTTCGTCCTCGGACAGGTAGGCGTTGCGGGAAGAGAGGGCCAAGCCCCAGCCGTCACGCTCGGTCGGGGAGCCGACGATCTGGATCGGAAGGTCCAGGTCACGCACGAACTGACGCACCACCATCAGCTGCTGGTAGTCCTTCTCGCCGAAGACGGCGACATCCGGCTGAACCTGGTTGAACAGCTTGGTGACGACCAGGGCCACGCCCCCGAACATCTGGGGCCGGGCGTCGCCCTCGAGGCCCAGGGCAGGGCCTGCGACGGCGATGCTGGTGGCGAAGCCGTCCGGGTACATCTCCTGCGCAGCGGGGGCGAACATCAGATGGCAGCCGGCGCCCTCCAGCAGCCGGGCGTCTTCGTCCTGGCGGCGAGGATAGCGGCCCAGGTCCTCGTGAGCGGCGAACTGGGTCGGATTGACGAAGTTGGAGGCGACGACGCGGTCGGTGCGGCGGGCGGCCTCGCGGACCAGCGTCAGATGGCCTTCGTGGAGCGCGCCCATTGTGGGAACCAGGCCGACGCTGAGGCCTTGGCGTTTCCAGTCGCCGACGATGGCGCGCAGGTTCGCGACGGTGCGGGCCACGGGGAGGGGAGCGGCGTCGGTCATGATCGGGCGGTTAACCTTTCAGCTTAAGCCTGTTTCTGAACCAGACCTCAAAGGCCGGGGGTTAGGGTCGTGCTTATGACGCCCGCACGCGCGACCCGTCCAGTTCCGATCGCCGCCGCCCTGGCGCTGAGCCTGGTCCTGGGCCTGGCCCTGGCCGGCTGTGGCGTGGGCGTCGAGGACGATGGCGGGTTCGAGGCCTTGGCGGATCATGTCGCGGCGATCGACGTGCCGCTGAGCCCCGGCGCGTCGGAGCCGAAGAGCGCTGGAATGGCGCGGACCGGCGCTTTCACCCCGGTGCAGGTCGCCGTCATGGATCCACACGACATGTGGGACGCGCGCGACGCGCAGAACGGACTTCGCGTCATGACCGCACGCGTCGTCGAGCCGGTCGCCGAATCCGCGAAGCCGATCGCCGTGAAGGCGGCGGCGGAGCGGACGACGGCGCGCCTGCGCGGCGCAGAATCCCCTTCGGCGCCGGAAGGTCCGCTGGTCCAACTGGGCGCCTACGCCAGCGAGGCGGCGGCGCGGCAGGCCTGGGCCCGACTGAGCCGCGATCCGGCGCTGGGCGCGCTGACCCCGCGGTTCGAAACCGTCACCGTGGGGGACCGGACGTTGACCCGCCTGAAGGTGGGCGCGACGGGCGGAGCCTCGTCCGTCGAGGTCTGCCGCGCGGCCGGGATCGACGATCCCTGGTGCCGCCGGGCCGGCTGACATCCACAGGTCCTGATTAACCTGTCGTTGACGTTTGGGGCGCGGGGCCCGACTCTGTAGGCCTCCTCAGGCCGAACGTGAGTCGTCCGGCCGCCTGTAAAGGTTTACCTGATGACGCAGCCGCATGTGATCGTCCTCGGCAACGAGAAGGGCGGGGCGGGCAAGTCCACGCTGGCCATCCATATCGTCACCGGCCTGCTGCACGCCGGCCGCACGGTGGCGATCATCGACCTGGACCTGCGCCAGCGCTCGATGCAGCGCTTCTTCTCGAACCGCGCCAGCTGGCTGGCGGCCAACAGTCAGAGCCTGCCTCAGCCGCTGGTCCCCGACATGGGCGACGGCAAGGCGCTGGCCAAGGCGCCGGTCGATGAACAGATCGCGGCGTTCGAGCGCGCCTTCGACGAGGCGGCGGCGCAGGGCGTCGACTGCATCCTGATCGACACGCCAGGCGGCGATACGGCGGTGTCGAACGCCGCCCACGCCCGCGCCGATCAGATCGTCACGCCCATGAACGACAGCTTCGTCGACTTCGACCTGCTGGGCGAGGTCGATCCGGTGTCGCTGGAGCTGGTCAAGCCGTCGATCTATTCGGAAAGTGTCTGGGAGGCCCGCAAGCAACGCGCCATCGCCAAGGGGCGCCATGCGACCATCGACTGGCTGGTGGTGACCAACCGCCTGGCCGTGGCCGAGGCGCGCAACCGCAAGCGGCTGGAAGAGCGGATGAACAAGCTGGCCAAGCGGGTCGGCTTCCGGGTCGGGCCGGGTCTGCGGGACCGGGTGATCTATCGCGAACTGTTCCCCTTCGGCCTGACGGTGGCGGACCTGTCCAATGACGTGCGGCCCGTGGCCGTGTCGCTGGCGCACGTCGCGGCGCGCCAGGAGATGCGCAACCTGATGAAGGCCATGGGTCTGGAGCAGGCGCTGAGCGACGCGCCGCTGGACGTGGCGGCCTGAAAGGCCGACTGATCGCATGGGTCTGATCTGGCTGGCCCTGGCGGCGGTCGCCGTCTGGGCGCTGGTGCGGTTGGGCCGCCAGACCGAGCGACGCGGGCGGGGGCACTGGCGCGTGACCGCCACCCTTTTGAGCTCGGTGCTGCTGGCCGGCGCTGTGCTGGCGGCGTTCAGGGGCGCCTGGTGGGCGGCTACGGGGCTGGCCGGGGCGGGGCTCTATCTGGCCTATGGATCCCGGCAGCGGCCGATCGTCCGCTCCGAGCCGATCGGAGAGGCGGACGCGCGCGCGGTCCTGGGCGTTGGGCCAGGCGCGACTGAAGATGAGATACGCAGGGCCTGGAAACGCGCCATGACCCGCGCCCACCCCGACCAGGGCGGCACCGAGGGGCTGGCCGCCCGCGTCAATGCGGCGCGGGACCGCCTGCTGAGGAAGGGCGGCGCGCGGAACGGGCCGAGAGCTTGACCGTTTGAAGCCTGTTGGTCGTCATGATCCGGCCCGAAACAGGGTGCGGAATGGCGGCGCTTGAACTCGCAGTTCCCGGATGATGATGAAGACCCGTACGATCCTGCTCGCCGCCGCGCTGGGCCTGTCGGCCTGTGGCAGTCCCGAAAACTCCAAGGCGCAGGAGGGCGTCTTCGCCGAACAGCCGCGCGTCGTGCCCGGCGACGCCTCGGCGATGAAGGCCAGCTTCGCGCCGGTCGTGCGCGAGGCGGCTCCGGCGGTGGTCAACATCGCCGCGCGGGGCGTCCAGCGGGTGCAGAGCGCCGATCCCTTCTTCCAGCTGTTCGGCCCGCAGGCGCGCGTGGCCCAGTCGGTGGGATCCGGCGTGATCGTGCGCGCCGACGGGACCGTGGTGACGAACTATCACGTCATCGAAGGCATGCAGCAGATCAACGTCGTGCTGAACGACCGGCGCGAGTTTCCGGCGGAAGTCGTCCTGGCCGACCAGCGCAGCGACATCGCCGTGCTGAAGCTGCAGGGCGTGGACGGCGCCTTGCCGTTCCTGCGCATCGACGACCAGGAGGAGCAGCAGGTCGGCGATCTGGTGCTGGCCATCGGCAATCCGTTCGGGGTCGGCCAGACGGTGACCAACGGCATCATCTCGGCCCTGAACCGGACCGAAACCGGCATTTCGGACAGCGGCTCGTTCATCCAGACCGACGCGGCGATCAATCCGGGAAATTCCGGCGGCGCCCTGATCGACATGGACGGGGACCTGATCGGCATCAACACGGCCATCTTCTCGCGTAGCGGCAGTTCTTCCGGCGTCGGCTTCGCCGTGCCCGCGGTGATGGTGCGGCGCGTGGTGGATTCCGCCGTCGGCGGCGCAACCAGCGTCATCCGGCCCTGGCTGGGCGTGAAGGGCGACACCGTCAGCAGCGAGATCGCCGGCAGCCTGGGGCTGAGCCGACCCCAGGGACTGGTGGTGACCGAAATCTATCCTGACAGTCCCGCCGCCCGAGCCGGCATTCGCCAGGGCGACGTCATCACCGCCGTGGACGGCGCCGAGATCAACGACCAGGGCGGACTGAACTACCGCGTCGGCACGCGCGCGCCCAACGACACCGTGCAGGTGACGGTCCTGCGCGATGGCCAGTCGCAGACGCTGAGCGCCCGCGTGCAGGCCCTGCCTGGCGACACCACGCCCGGCGACGGCGCCGGCGTCGCCACGGGCAGCCTGGCCGGGCTGCGGGCCGTGGTGCTGAACCCCGCCTTCGCCGACAGCCTGGGCGGCGATCCGTTCCTGCGCGGCGCCCTGGTGACCGGAGTCGCGCGAGGCAGCCTGCCGGCGCGCATCGGCGTGCGTCCGCGCGATGTCATCCGCCGCATCGACGGGCGCGAGGTCACGTCGATCGCCGACCTGCAGCGCGCGCGTTCGGGCTCCGAAGTCGTGATCCTGCGCGGCGGTCGCGAGCTGACCGGACGTATGCCGGGCTAGTCCGTCGCCTTGGCGTCGCCGGCCTGGGGCCCGCCGATCGACCAGGTGTGGCCGAAGGGATCGCGCAGCTGGCCGTAGCGGCCGCCCCAGAACTGGTCGGCCATGTCCATGACCGGCTCGGCCCCGCCCAGCATGGCGCGGGTCCACCATGCGTCGGGATCCGTGACCTGGAGGTGCAGCGTGACGCCGGCCGGACGAATGTCGGACTGGCCGGTGTACTCAGGGAATTCGTCGTTCAGCATCAGGCTGGCGCCGTTGATCCTGAGATGGGCGTGGATCAGCCGCTCGCCGTCCTGCGCCGTCTTGCGGTCCACGACCTCGGCGCCGAAGGCGATGATGTAGAAGTCGATCGCGGCCGCGGCGCCGCGCGACGGTATGGTCAGGTGCGGCGTCAGCCCAGCGGTCGGGCCCTGGTGGGGATCGGCTTTGGTCATTGTGTCTCCGGTTCCGACCATTCTAGCGCGTGAAAAGCCACAGGCGAACGACTACATAGGTCGCACCCATGAGCGACCTCTTCGAAGCCTCCGGAATCCACCCGCCCGACGCCCCCCTGGCGGATCGCCTGCGACCGGCGTCGCTGGACGAGGTGGTGGGGCAGGATCACCTTCTGGGACCGGGCGGGCCCATCCGGCGCATGGTCGAGGCGGGGCGGCTGGGCTCCATGATCCTGTGGGGCCCGCCCGGCACGGGCAAGACCACCATCGCCCGCCTTCTGGCGCGCGCCGCCGGCTATGAATACCAGTCGATCAGCGCGGTCTTCTCGGGCGTCGCCGACCTGAAGAAGGCGTTCGAGCAGGCGAGGGTGCGGCGCGCCGCCGGCCAGTCGACCCTGCTGTTCGTCGACGAGATCCATCGCTTCAACAGAGCCCAGCAGGACGGATTCCTGCCCTTCGTCGAACAGGGCGTGGTCACCCTGGTGGGGGCGACGACCGAGAATCCCAGCTTCGAGCTGAACGGGGCGTTGCTGTCGCGGTCGCAGGTCTATGTGCTGAAGCGGCTGGACGACACGGCGCTGGGCCAGCTTCTGGCGCGGGCCGAGGCGCATATGGAGCGCCCCCTGCCGCTGACGGACGAGGCGCGTCAGGCGCTGCTGGCGCTGGCCGACGGGGACGGCCGGTATCTGCTGACCATGTCGGAGGTGCTGTTCGACCTGCGGGAGGGGGAGACGCTGGATGTCCAGGGCCTGGCGGCGGTGCTGCAGCGCCGGGCGCCCGCCTATGACAAGTCTCGTGAGGAGCATTACAACCTGATCTCGGCCCTGCATAAGTCGGTGCGGGGATCGGACCCGGACGCGGCGCTGTACTGGCTGGCGCGGATGCTGAACGGCGGGGAGGACCCGCTGTATCTGGCGCGACGGATCGTGCGGATGGCGGTCGAGGACATCGGGGAGGCGGACCCTCTGTCGATCCTGGTCGCCAATGCGGCCAAGGACACCTACGACTTCCTGGGCAGTCCCGAGGGCGAACTGGCCCTGGCCCAGGCCGTGGTCCACCTGGCCACCGCGCCCAAGTCGGTCGGGGTCTATGAAGCGTTCAAGGCGGCCAAGAAGGCGGCCTATGAGACCGGGTCGCTGATGCCGCCCGCCCATATCCGCAATGCGCCCACCAAGCTGATGAAGTCGCTGGGTTACGGCAAGGGGTATCAGTACGACCCCGATACGCCCGAAGGCTTCTCCGGCGCCGACTTCTTTCCGGACGAGATGGAGCGCCGAACCTTCTACAAGCCAAAGGGCGAGGGGCACGAGGAGAAGGTTAAGGCGCGGCTGGAGCGCTGGGTCGAGATGCGGGCGCGGATGCAGGCGGAGCGCAACGGCCAGGGCGGCGAGGGCGACTGAACGCGCATCTGCCGTTCGTCATCGTGGCGACCACCCCGTTCCTGTGGGCGATGGCGAAGAAGGGCGTGCTTCGCTAAAGGCGGCGGATGACCATCCGCACCCCCGTCGCCCTGTCCGAGGATGAGATCGCCGCCGTCCGATCCTGGGTGATCCACGAGGACGCCCATGTCATCGCCTTCTCCAAGCCGTCGGGCCTGTCCAGCCAGGGCGGGCGGATCAAGGCCCACACGCTGGACGACCTGCTGTGGGCCTTCGCCCGCTCGAACGGCAAGCGTCCGGAGCTGGTGCATCGGCTGGATCGCGACACGTCGGGCGTCATCCTGGCGGCCAAGACCAAGCCGGCGGCCGGATTTCTGGGCAAGGCGCTGCAGATGCGGCGGTTCAGAAAGTCGTATCTGGCGCTTCTTTCGGCCGTGCCCGATCCGGCGTCGGGCACGATCGACGCCCCGCTGCGCCGCGAGGAGATCGGGCGCGAGAGCTATATGCGCGTGGTCGCCTTCGACGCCCCCGGCGCCCAGGGCGCGCAAAGCCGATACCGGACGACCGCCGCCAACGACCAGGGCGCGGTGGTGGAGCTGGAGCCGCTGACGGGACGGATGCACCAGCTGCGTGTGCACATGGCCCATATCGGGCGGCCGCTGGTCGGCGATGTCCGCTATGGCGGGGCGCTGACCACGCCGGCGGGGCCCGCGCCGCGGCTGATGCTGCACGCCGCGAAGCTGAGCTTTCCCCACCCGGACGGCGGGACCACGACGGTGGAGGCGCCGCCGCCCGAGGATTTCGCGATGCTGCGGGCGGCCCTGGGGCTGTGAGGTGGAACGACAGCGCGACAACAACGCTATCTCCACAAGAGGAGACAACGCCATGAAGCGTTTCGCTATTTCCAGTCTCGCCGTCGCCGCCCTGGCGTTGTCGGCGTGCGCCAGCCTGGCGCCCTATGGAGCGCAGCAGGGGCCAAGCGGACAGGGCTTTTCCGAGCAGCGCATCGAGTCCAACCGCTACCGCGTGACCTATCGCGGGGTCGGCGCGCCCGGTCCGGTGGCGGATTTCGCCCTGCTTCGCGCCGCCGACCTGACCACGCAGGAAGGCTATGACTGGTTCGAGGTGGTCCAGAGCTGGACCGACGGGCGGCCGGGAGGCGCGGGCGGCGTGCGGCCCAGCGTGTCGATCGGGGGCGGGACCAGCCGGTACGGCGGCTATTCGGCCTCGGGCGTCGGCGTGGGGCTGGGTCTGAACCTGAGCGTCCCGCAACCGACGTCGACGACGCTGGAGGTGGTGCTGGGGCGCGGCGCCAAGCCGGACCGGCCCAGCGTCTATGACGCCCGTTCGGTGCAGGGGTCGATCCCGCGCTGAGGCGGACGGCTGGCGGCGCGGCGTGAACGTCGTATAAGCCGCTGATGATCACCCGCCTTCTCATCGTCGCGGCCGGCGGCGGCCTTGGGGCCATGGCCCGCTACAGCCTGGGCCTGGCGGCCGGCCGCTTCGCGCCCAACGCCGCCTGGCCCTGGGGCACGTTCGCGGCCAATGTGCTGGGCGGGCTGGCCATGGGCGCGCTGGTGGGCTGGCTGGCCTTTCGCGGCGGCGCCCAGCAGGAGACGATCCGCCTGTTCGCCGCCGTCGGCGTGCTGGGCGGCTTCACCACCTTCTCCTCCTACTCGCTGGAGACGATGCTGATGATCGAGCGTCGTCAGTATGCGCTGGCCGGCGCCTATGTCGTCGGCTCGGTCGTCGTGGCGCTGGTCGCCCTGTTCGTGGGCCTGACGCTCGCGCGTCGTGCGTTCGGAGCCCCGCTATGACCGACCAGCCCCCGGCCGAGGCGCCCAAGCGGGAAGTGCTGACCCTGTATGTGGCCGAGGACGAGGACGGCATCCGGCTGGATCGCTGGTTTCGGCGGCGTTGGCCCCATCTGTCCAACATCCAGGTGCAGAAGATGGCCCGCAGCGGCCAGATTCGCGTGGACGGCGGCCGGATCAAGCCGGAGGCGCGCCTGACCGCCGGCGCCGCCGTGCGCGTTCCGCCGATCCCGGACGACACCTCGCGTCAGGCCGGCGACGCCCACACCCTGTCGGAGCGCGACATCGCCTTCGCCAAGTCGCTGGTGCTGTACGAGGACGACCTGGTCATCGCCCTGAACAAGCCGCATGGACTGGCGGTGCAGGGCGGCACCAAGACCAGCCGTCACGTCGACCGACTGCTTTCGGCCTGGGGCGAGGGGATGGATCGCCCGCGCCTGGTGCATCGCCTGGACCGCGACACCTCGGGCGTTCTGTTGCTGGGCAAGGGGCCGGAGGCCGCCAAGCGGCTGGCCGGCGCCTTCGCGCGACGGCAGGCCAAGAAGACCTACTGGGCCATCGTCATCGGCAATCCGAAGCCGTATTCGGGTCAGATCGACATGCCGCTGAAGAAGACCGGCATCAACGACTTCGAGATGATGCGGCCCGCCGACCGCAAGGACCCGAAGGCCGAGCCGGCCGAGACGGCCTTCGCCACCATAAGCCGGGCGGCCCACCGCGCATCGTGGATGGCGCTGCGGCCCTTCACCGGCCGAACCCACCAGCTGCGCGCCCACATGGCCGGCATCGGCCATCCGATTCTGGGCGACCCCAAGTACGGTGACGAGGCGTCCCGCGAACTGTCCGGCCCGCTGAAGCTGCAATTGCACGCGCGCAGCATCGAACTGGATCACCCGGCCGGCGGGACCCTGAGCGTCACCGCGCCGCTGAGCCCCGAGATGAAGGCCGGCTTCGCCCATTTCGGCTTCTCCGAGGACGAGGCCGAGGACGACCCGTTCGCCGGCGTGAAGAGGATGCGGTGACGGACGCCGTCGAGACGGCGAAAGCGCTGCTGGCCCAAGGACGGGCTTTGCAGGGGTGGAACCGCTGACGCTTTCCTCGGTCACGGATCGGGGAGATACTAGGGCGATGAACGAGATTTCTCCTGAACGGGCCGCCCGCCGCGGCTATGTCGAACTGTCCAAGGACCAGGTCGCCCGGTTCTGGACCGCGGTGGACGTGGTGCGATCCGACACGGCCTGGGCGGTTCAGCTGGATGGACGTGCGCCGAAGACGCCCGCGAAGAAGCCGATCGAAGCCCCGACCGCCAACGTCGCCCGAATGATCGCCGACGAATGGGCGGCCCAGGGCCGTTTCCTGGATCCATCGACCATGCCGGCCACACGGCTGGCCTCGACCGCCATCGACCGTATCGGCGCGGCGAGAGAAGCGGTGGCCGACGAGATCGCCGCCTACGCGGGATCCGACACCCTCTGCTACCTGGGGGAAGGCGCCTTGCAGCGTCGGCAGGTCGAGGCCTGGGAGCCCTGGAGGGATTGGGCGGATCGGGAGCTGGGCGTGCGCCTTCTGCCCGCGATCGGCGTCGCGCACCGATCGCAGCCGGAGGCGTCGATCGCCCGGGTCCGGGCCCTGGCGCTTGAGCTGGGGGACTTCGAACTGACCGGACTGGCGGCCGCGACGGCGCTGTTCGGCTCGGCGATCCTGGGGTTGGCCCTTCTGAGGGGCGCTGTCTCTGGCCAGGAAGCGTTCGAACTGTCCCGCCTGGAAGATGCGTTTCAGCAATCGCAGTGGGGCGTGGACGCCGAGGCGGCCGAAAGAACGGATCAGATGCGTGGCGAAGCCGTCCTGCTGGACCGCTGGTTCCGCGCGCTGGACGAATGATCAGCCCGAGCCGCCGCATGCTTCTGGCGGCGGGTGCGGGGCGGGCGTGGAACCGACCCTTCCACGTGCAACTGGCCGAGCATCGCGGCGGCCATGTTCCGGCTTGAGACCCTCTGGAACGGGCCGTCGATCGCTTCCTCAGCTAACGCCGACCAGGCTGCTTCGTTCGGCGGGCGTCAGGGCCCGCCAGCGTCCCTCGGGCAGATCACCCAGGGCGAGAGGGCCGATGCGAATGCGCAGCAGGTCGACGACCTGGAGGCCGACCAGGTCGCACATGCGGCGGATCTGGCGGTTGCGGCCCTCCTTCAGCACGAAACGAAGACGCTGCGGCTCCACCTGGGTCACACGGGCCGGTTTCAGCTGCCGGCCGTCCAGTTCGAGGCCGTGGCGTAGGCGGCTCAGCCTGGCCTCGGTCACATGGCCTTCGACGACCACGAGATACTCCTTGTCGAGTTCGGACTGCGGGCCGATCACCGCCTTGGCCACCACGCCGTCCGACGACAGCAGCAGAAGCCCGCGCGAGTCCTCGTCCAGGCGCCCGATCGGCGGCAGCGAGGCGTCGCGGGACGGCGCGTCGCCGGCGCCGATGCGATTGGCGGCGGTCAACAGGCGCGCGGCGGGGATCTTGCCGGGCTCGGGCTGTCCGGAGACGTAGCCGACGGGCTTGTGGAGGACGATCGTGACGCCCGCCGCCAGGGTCGCTTCCGCCCGCGCGCTGAGCGTGAGGGTTTGTCCGGCGGAGATCTTTCGGCCTGCATCGGTGACGATTTCGCCGTCGATCGACACCAGGCCCTCGGCGATGAGGCCCTCGGCTTCGCGGCGCGAGCAGACGCCCGTCTGGCCCAGCCATTTGTTCACGCGGACCGGCTCTTCGCCGTCGTATGTGCGGGTGAAGGCCATGGGCTCCGTCCAGTCGATGGCGCTGTCTAATGCGCCGCCCGCGCGCCAGCAAGGCCGGGCGTGCCTGGTGGATGAGCGTGGGCTGGCAATCGAAAGCCGAAGGTTGATCCTGAACGGATTTCCACTATATCTGTCCGCATTCCACAAATGAGCCAGAGTGCGGGGCGGCGGTCGTCGATCCCGTCGATTTTCTTTCTTCTGGCCCTTGGTGTTCGTGGTTCGGCGGGATCGTTCGCTGAATCTGGCTTTTACTGAAACTCTCGAAGGAGACGTCTTGTACGCTCAACGCAAATCTTCCGCCGGCCCCCGTCGCAATGGTTACAACCGACCCGTTCCCACCCGCCTTCGCATGGGCCTGGTGATGCGGCGCGGCATGGACTTCGGCGAACTGGGCGACGTGGAGGGCGCGCTTCGGGCGGAAGGCGTCGGTCTGGCCCCCATATCGACCGGCGACGCCAGCCTGATCGCCGGGGGCGTGACGGTGCTGGCGACGGCGACCGCCGCCGATATCGCCGAGGGTCGCGTCAAGGGTCTGGTCGTGCCCGGCGGCGCCGCGGACGAAGCGGGCCTGGCCGCCGTGCGCGCGTTGATCGATCTGGCGCGGGCCAACGCCGTGCCGATCATCGCCTTCGCCGACGGCGTGGCATTGGCCGCCGAGCGGTTCGCACTGACCGCCGATGCGCCCGTCGCGCTGTTCCGCGACGGAGCGATCGTGGAGATCCGGGATTCGGCCGCGCTTGCCTCGGCGGTCGGCGCCATTTCCTGATCAGACGCGCCGGAACAGCAGCATCAGGTTGTTGGCCGGCATTTCGACCCGGCGCGTGGCGGCAAGGCCATGCGACCGGGCGAGCGCCTCGACATCCGCCCGGTCGCGCAGGCCCCAGGCGGCGTTGCGCGCCTTCAGCCCGGCGTCGAATGTCGCGTTCGACGGCGCCAAGGGCGTCTCGGCCTCCTTGTAGGGGCCGTAGAGAACCAGCAGGCCGCCCGGATTGCGCAGCACGCCCTCGGCCATCTTCATCAAGCCCTGCGCCGCCGACCACGGGCTGATGTGGATCATGTTGGCGCAGAAGAGCGCATCATAGCCACGCGCGGGCCACGTGGCGGGATCGGCGGCGTCCAGCGCCAGGGCAGGCCGTAGGTTGGCGAGCGCGGCGTGCCTGCTCCACGCCGCGATGCTGGCGCGGGCATTCTCGCTGGGGTCGCTGGGCGTCCACTCAAGTCCGGGCAGGGCCGCGGCGAAGGCGGTCGCATGTTCGCCTGATCCCGACGCCACCTCCAGCAAAGATCCTCGGGCGGGCAGATGGATGCACAGCGCCCCGAGGATCGCGTCTGCGTTCCGACGCGCCGCAGGCGACGTCACGGCGCCGTCGGGCAGGGCGGTCAGGTCGTCAAGAGTGTCCACAACTGTCTTCTATCCCGAGCGACAGCGGCAGGCACCTGCAATCTTTTACCGAAATAGCGGGGAAGACGGTCGCTTTCGTGCGGCGGTTGACGGGGTGGATAGAGGGGCGCATCTGGCATGTAACAGTGCGTGATCGGCGCGCGCTGGGGCCATGGCGGCGTCAGATCGCTGGGCCCTCTTGCTCAGGAGACGCCCCCCAATGTCGAACTCAACCACGCCCGGACTCCATCCCGCACCGACCGCGCACGCCGGCCTGGTGGGCTGGGTCGAACAGATCGCCGCCCTGGCCAAGCCCGACCGCGTGCACTGGTGCGACGGCTCCGAGGCCGAGAAGCAGGCGATCATCGCCGATCTGCTGGCGAAGGGCACATTGACCGCGCTGGACCAGACGAAGCGGCCGGGCTGCTATCACGCCGCGTCCGATCCGCGCGACGTCGCCCGGGTCGAGAGCCGGACCTTCATCTGTTCCGAGAACGAAGCTGACGCGGGCCCGACGAACAACTGGGCCGATCCCGACGACATGCGCGATCGGCTGAAGGGGCTGTTCGACGGCTGCATGGCCGGGCGGACGATGTACGTCGTCCCCTTCTGCATGGGGCCGCTGGGGTCGGAAATCAGCGCCCTGGGCGTCGAGATTACCGACAGCGGTTACGTCGTTCTGTCGATGGGGGTGATGACCCGCATGGGCGCGCCGGCGCTGGAGCAGTTGGGACCCGACGGCGTCTTCGTGCCCGCGGTGCATAGCCTTGGCGCGCCGCTGGCCGAGGGACAGGCGGACGTGGCCTGGCCCTGCAACGAGGAGAAGTGGATCGTCCACTTCCCCGAGACGCGCGAGATCTGGTCCTACGGTTCGGGCTACGGTGGCAACGCGCTTCTGGGCAAGAAATGCTATGCCCTGCGGATCGCCTCGGTGATGGCCCGCGACGAGGGCTGGCTGGCCGAGCACATGCTGATCCTCAAGCTGACGGATCCGAAGGGCCGGTCGAAGTATGTCGCCGCCGCCTTCCCCTCGGCCTGCGGCAAGACCAACCTGGCCATGCTGCAGCCCAGCCTGCCGGGCTGGAAGGCCGAGACGATCGGCGACGACATCGCCTGGATGCGCTTCGGCGACGACGGGCGGCTGTATGCGGTCAATCCGGAGGCCGGCTTCTTCGGCGTGGCGCCCGGCACCAGCCGCAACACCAATCACAATGCGCTGGAGACGCTGGCGAAGAACACCATCTTCACCAACACCGCCCTGACCGCCGACGGCGACGTCTGGTGGGAGGGCCTGACCAAGACGGCGCCCGAGGGGCTGACCGACTGGAAGGGGCGACCGTACGATCCCCTCTCGGGAGAGCCGGCGGCGCATCCGAACGCCCGTTTCGCCGTCCCGGCCGGCCAATGCCCGGCCATCGCGCCCGAGTGGGAGGATCCGCGCGGCGTGCCGATCGACGCCATCCTGTTCGGCGGGCGCCGGGCCAGCGCCGTGCCCCTGGTGACCGAGGCGTTCGACTGGGAGCACGGCGTCTTCATGGGTTCGACCGTGGCGTCGGAAGGCACGGCCGCGGCCGAAAACAGGGTCGGGGAACTGCGTCGCGACCCGTTCGCCATGCTGCCCTTCTGCGGCTACAACATGGGCGACTACTTCGCGCACTGGTTGAAGATGGGGCAGGGGCGCGACCCGGCGAAGCTGCCGCGCATCTTCTTCGTCAACTGGTTCCGCAAGGACGAGGAGGGCCGTTTCGTCTGGCCGGGCTTTGGCGACAACGTGCGGGTCTTGAAGTGGATCGCGGAGCGGATCGATGGCGAGACGGAGGCGCTCGACACGCCGGTGGGTCGTACGCCGGGGCCGGGTGCGCTGGACCTTTCCGGTCTGGACCTGACGGAAGCCCAGCGTTCCACGCTGCTGGATGTGGACGCCGAGGTCTGGGCGGAGGAGGCGGCGCTGATCCCCGACTTCTACCGGCAGTTCGGCGACCGCCTGCCCTCGGCCTTGTGGGCGCAGCATGCGGCGCTGGTCGAGCGGCTTCAGGCCGGGCGCGGCGTCGCCGTCGCGGCGGAATAGTCCGACCCCCGGGCTCGGCCGACTTGCATTCGCGGCGTCTCCGGTCGATCTGGGGGAGGTGACGTCTTCCCCTCCAATCGTGATCGTCGGCGCCGGCGTGCTGGGCCTCTGCACGGCGTTCGAGTTGCAGCGCCGCGGCCATGCCGTCCGGGTGGTCGATCCGGGCGGTCCGAACGCCTCGCTGGTAGCCGCCGGGATGATCGCGCCGGCGATGGAATCGGCGATCGACGCGGTGTCTGTCGCGCATGCGCGGCTGTTCCGGGCGGGCCGGGGCCTGTGGCCGGCCTTCGCCGAGGCGGCGGGCGTCAAGCTGTCGGCCAGGCCGTCCGAGTGGCGCGGCGGCGACATGGACGCGATCGCGTCGCGCCTGGCCGCGCTGGGTTTCGAGGCGCGGCTTGAAGCGGGCCGGCTGGTCACGGATGAAGACCTTCAGGTCGAGCCGATGCAGGCGATGGGCGCCCTCAGCGCGCACCTGGGCGACGCCGTGATTCCGGGGCGGGTCATCGGAATGGCCCAAGAAGGCGACGGCTGGATGGTCCGACTGGAAGACGAGAGCCTTCAGGCGTCGGCAGTCGTCCTGGCGACCGGCGCGGCGGCGGCGATCGAAGGTTCGCCGCCGGCGGCCTCGGCGCTGGTCCAGGCGATCCAGCCGATACGGGGGCAGATCGGCGTGGTGGGCCGGGCGCTGGCGGCCCACGTGGTTCGCGGGCCTGGCGCCTATGTCGCGCCGATGGGCGAGGGCGCGGTCATAGGCGCCACGATGGAGCCCGGGCGCCGGGACACCGCGCCCGACCCGGCCGCGGGCGAACGGCTGATGGAGGCGGCGTGGCGCGTCCTGGGCGGGGCGCCCGAGCCGTTGGAGATCCAGTGGCGCGGGGGCGTGCGGGGCGCGTCCCCTGACGGCTTGCCTCTGGCCGGTCCTGCGCCGGACGGGGAGCGCCTGTTCCTCGCCCTGGCGCCGCGTCGCAACGGCTGGCTGCTGGGCCCGCTGGTGGGGGCGGTCGTCGCCGATGCGATCGAGGGGCGGACTTCGACCTACGCCCGCGCCCTCGATCCGGGCCGCTTCTAGTCGCCCGCAGCGAAGCGGACGGTGAAGTTCACCGTGGCGCCGTCGACCGCCCGGCCGTCGACAGTGCGGGGGTTCATGCGGAAGTCACGGGTGAGGCTCATGGCCGCGCGGCCGAAACCCATGCCGACGGGGGTTTCACCCGCGACCCGGCAACCCGTCAGGCCGCCGTCTATGCGCACGACGCAGCTGAGGTTCGCCGCGCCGGAGACTCCGCGTTCGATCGCGCGCGGCGGATAGGCGCGCGCCATCTGCGCGCCGGAAGGCCGCGCGGCCCAGGTGGGATTGTTGATCACCGCCAGGGCGCGTGGCGGGGCGGCGTCAGTGACCCCGGAACCGCCCTCGACGCCGCTGGCGGCGGTGCTGACGACGATGTCGGGCGTGCCGAAGGCGACTGGGACATCAGGCGCGACGAACGGGGAAGTCTGTTCCGTCGGCACGACCACCGGCGGCTTGTGGACCGGCGTCTGCGCGGCTGGCGGCGTCGGCGCCTCGACCTTGGGCAGCGGCTTGGGCCGGGGCTGGTCCAGGGTGATGATGGTCGCAGGGCCGGCCGGGGTCGGCGGCGGCTGGTCGATCATGAAGCGCTGGTTGTACAGCGCCACGCCTACGCCGACATGGAGGGTGACCGAAACGCCGATGGCGCCCCACATCCAGGCCGGCAGCGGCTTCTTGCGTTCTCCGAAGTCGATCGGGCTAATCAGGCCGGGGCCGCCGGCCGCACGCATCATCATGGCTTCACTCCCTCTTTCGCCGCCCCCGCAGCGCCCTGAGGGGAAGTTGAGCGCGCAGGTTGTGGCGCCTTTGCGGCGTATCTCATGGCTTCGACCAAGGTCGATTGTTAATGGCCGCGTTAAGAATTAGGGATTGGTTAACCATGCTCGGCCAACGTCGTACGGTCATGAGCATCGGTGCGATTCCCTCGGCAGGCGGTGTAGAGGCGGCCATTCGGCGCGCCTCCAACGCCGTTGGCGTCGACTTCGACTTCATGATGAAGACCGCTCAACGCGAGAGCGCGATGAACCCCTCCGCGCGCGCGCGGACCTCGTCGGCTGCGGGGCTGTTTCAATTTATCGAGCAGACCTGGCTGGCGACGGTCAAGAAACACGGGGCGCAGCATGGTTATGGCCAGTATGCCGACCTGATCCATCGGGGCGGGGACGGGCGCTGGCGCGTCGAAGGTTCGGCCCGCAACGTGGTGCTGGATCTGCGCTTCGACCCTCAGGCCGCCTCGACCATGGCGGCGGAGCTGACGGCGTCGAACGCCGCCTATCTGCGCGGTCGGACGGGACGGGAGCCCGGCGCCGGGGACCTGTACGCGGCCCACTTCCTGGGACCGGCCGGCGCAGCGCAGCTGATGCAGGCGATGGATCGCAATCCCGGCGGCAGCGCGGCGGCCCTGTTTCCTGAGGCGGCCCGCGCGAACCGCAGCATCTTCTACAAGGGCGGACGCGCCGCCTCCGTCGCCGAAGTCCACGCCAATCTGCAGCGCTCGGCCGGGCAGGGCGCGCCGGCCGCCGAGGCGGGCAAGGGCGCGGCGGCCTCTCCGGGTCTCAGCCAGCGGGACCAGTTGCTGGCGGCAAGGCTGGACCGCCTCAAGCAGGATCAGGGGCTGCTGGCGCTGCTGCTGGGGCAGGACGGCTCCGCGGGCGGCGGGTTCGGCGGCGCCTTCTCTCCCTTCGGCAAGGAAACGAGCTGATCGGTCAGACGCCGATGGTAAACCGGACGTTAAGCATGTCAGGTTCACCATTCGGCCCAACGCCGATTCCCGCCTGAGTCCCCATGACCGCCTATCGCGCCCGCCTCACCGAAGCAGACATCCGCCGCCTGGTTCAGGCTGCGGACGAGGATGAGCGCGCAGAGGCGGCGCACAAACTGTGCCGCAGCATGGAACGGGTCGATCTCGATGAGGTAGAGCGCGCCGCGGCGCAGAAGATCATTCGCCTGCTGGCCCAGGACGCGGCCGAGCTGGTGCGCCGGGCGATGGCGGTGACGCTGAAGGCGTCGGACCTTATCCCGCACGACGTGGCGCGTCGGCTGGCTGCGGACATCGACAGCATCGCCTTGCCCATCATCGCATCGTCGCCGGTCTTCACCGACGAGGATCTGATCGAGATCGTCCGCGCGGGATCGGCCCTGCGCCAGACGGCTGTCGCCGGTCGCGCCCGTGTTTCGCGCGACGTCGCCGGCGTGGTGGCCGCCGAGGCCGCGGAACAGGCGGTCCGCACCCTGGTCGCCAACGACAACGCCGACCTTTCCGAGAGCGCCCTGTCGGTCGTGGTCGATCGTTTCGCCGAGTCGGCCGAGGTCGTGACCGCCATGGCCTATCGCCAGGCTCTGCCGCTCCATGTCACCGAGCGCCTGATCGAACGCGCCAGCGACGCCGTTCGCGAACACCTGATCAACGCCCATGCCATCGCGCCCGAGACCGCCATTCGCCTGGCCGCCTTCGCGCGTGAGCGGGCGACCATCGACCTGGTGGATCAGGCCGCGACGACGCCGGACCTGACGACCTTCATGGCGCAGCTGAACGCCCGCAAGGCGCTGAACGCGTCGTTGCTTCTGCGCGCGCTGGCGCGAGGCCAGATGGCGATGTTCGAGCACGGGCTGGCGGAGCTGGCCCACACGCCGCACAGCCGCGCCTGGCTGATGATCCACGATGCGGGACCGCTGGGGCTGAAGGCGATCTACGACCGTGCGGGCCTGCCGCCGCGGCTGTTCCAGGCGTTCCGGTCGGGCGTGGACACCTGGAAGGCGCTGTCCACCGAAGGCGCCGATACGTCGGGCGAGGCCTTCCGCCAGCAGATGCTGGAGCGCTTCCTGACGCAGCGGCCCAATGTCATGCGCGACGACCTGGCCTATCTGATGGAGCGGCTGGACCAGCCCGCGGCCCGCGCGGCCCCGCTGGCCGCAAACGCCGCGTGAAACGACAAAGGCCCGCCGGTCTGGCGGGCCTTTTCGATTTTGCGGCCTGCGCTCAGCCCTTGCGGTGGTCGGCGACGCTGGCTTCCAGACTTTCGGCCAGAACCCGGCCGGTCGGATGGTCGTCGGTCTTGATCTCGTCGCGGACCACGGCCCGGATGGCGTCGATGTGGGCGTCGAGAATGACGATCGGCGCGGTCATCCGCGACGCCGGATCGTCCAGCATGCGGCACAGCGAGCCCGCGATGCGCGTGACCAGCGGATATTCGTAGGTCGTTCCCAGACCCTTCAGGTCGTGAGCGCGAAAATACAGCGCCTCGGCCGTCTCGGGCGTATAGCCCTTCTCGCGGATGTCGGCCTGAGCCTTGTCGAGCTTGGCGACCTCGTCGGACAGCCACTGGCTGAACTGAGCGGACATGGCCCTGAGGGCCTCCTCCGCCTTGGCGATGGCGTCGGCGTTGATGCCGAAGCCGCCGCCAACCTTCTGGCGAAGATTGTTCGGGGGACGAATGACTTGCGCCGAATTGCTCATGGCGGGCTCCATACGATCTGCAGGCAGGTTAGGGCGTCGCCCTTAAGAAGCCGTGACCTTCAGTTGGAGAACTGTTCGGCCATGACGCGCTCTTCGTAAGAGCGGCCGGCGTCGAACAGCATGGTCAGCGCCACGTCCCGGCGTTCGCGCACCTCGACCCGTGCGACGCGCCGCACCTCGAAATTGTCGGCGGTCGCCGAGACCGGGCGCTTGTCGGGCTCAAGCACGTCGAAGGCGACCTTGGCCTGGTGGGACAGCAGGGCGCCGCGCCAACGTCGGGGGCGGAAGGCGCTGATCGGCGTCAGGGCCAGAATTCGCGCATCCAGGGGAATGATCGGACCGTGGGCAGACAGGTTGTAGGCGGTCGAGCCGGCCGGGGTGGCGACCATGCAGCCGTCGCACGACAGTTCCTCCAGCCGCACCCGGCCGTCTACCGTGATGCGCAGCTTGGCGGTCTGGCGCGTCTGGCGCAGCAGGGACACCTCGTTGATCGCCAGACCCGTGTGGACCTCGCCGCTTTCGGTCCAGGCGTCCATCTGCAGGGGGTGGATGACGGTTCGCTCGGCCGAGGCGATCCGCTCGGGAAGACCGTCCTCGTCGAAGTCGTTCATTAGGAAGCCGACGGAGCCCCGGTTCATGCCGAACACCGGAGTCCTGCCGCGAAGGTTGGCGTGGAGCGTCTCCAACATCTGGCCGTCTCCGCCCAGGGCCACGATCACGTCGGCCTCGGCCTCCGGCACGGCGCCGTATCGAGCGATCAGGGCGGCGCGGGCCTGCTGCGCTTCGGGGCGGTCGCTGGCGACGAAGGCGAGGGTCATGGTCACGGGCGGACGTGAACCGAGCTTGGCCGGGAAGTCAAATCGTCGGCGGCTTTTCCATCATCTGGCGAAAGGCGCGGGCCGCGGTCGCGGCGCTGATCGTCGTCGCCGTCCAGGAGTTGTCGCCGGGAAAGCCGCCGCTATGGCGGCGGACGTCGGCCAGCAGCGACGGGAAGACCGCCCGGTCGACGCCGACGGCGACGCAGGCGAGATACAGGGGCTCGGCCGTCGGGGCGCGAACGGCCGCGCGAACCTGGGCTAGGCCGAAGTCGCCCAGCACCGCCAGCGCCTGTTCGAAAAGACCGAACCGTTGTTCGCGCAGCGCGCGCACCAGCAGGCCGGGCCGGAGCTGCCCCGCAGCCTTGAGCTTTTCAACCAGGCGGCGCTCCATCTCCTGCCGCTCGCGGTCCTGGGCGCGGGCGGCCGGTTGCGGGACGGCGCGCCAGGCCCCGCAGGAGGCCGCATCCGCGGCGTCCTGGATGGCGGCGTTGAGCAGACGATCGTCGATCCTGAACCGCTCGCCGATCGACTGTCGCAGCGCCTGGCCCACCCACTGATAGAGGTGTCGCGCCATGTCCTGGCTCAGGCGGGGATGCCGTGTCAGCGGGGCGCGAAGGCCCGCGATCCGACGGGAATGCTCCACAAGGCGCCGCATCGCCGCATCGCCGATGTCGGCCGTGCGGTTGGACGCCAGCGCGGTCATGGTGACGGCCTCGCCCCGATCGATGATGGCGTCCACCACACGGCCGCCGAGGTTCGGGCGGCGGGCCACCGCGATCTGATGCTCCAAGGTGGATTCGACCAGCACGCGGATCAGGTCGATATCCTGCAGCAGCGGACTGGCCAGAATGACCGGGCGGGCGATCTCGATCTCGTCCAGAGCGAGCATGTTGATCAGGGCCGGCGGCGCCCACGCCACGCCGGCCAGGCGCTCGGCCAGCACCTGGCGCACGTCGCGTTCGGCCTGAGCGGCGAGGGTCAGGAAGATCTCGCTGAGGACCGGCTCCATCTCCGAACCGGGCGGGGCCGCGTCGCACAGCGCGGCGACGCCCAGCAGCAGCCGCTGGCGATCGTCCGGCGCGCGACTGTGCGCCAGGGCCAGAAGCCCGGTGATATCGCCCGTCGATGCGGAGGACGGCCTGAACTGCAGAACAGCGGACACGGCGGCTCCCGGGAGCGAGCGGTGGAATCAACGAGACTATGCGCAAGGGTCGTGAAGTTGCGGTTAACGAGATCTGAAGCGAGATCATTAACGACCCGCTATCGCGCGTCCTGCCCTGTTGACGGAGGCGTTTCGGAGGAGGACGGTTGCAGCCAAAAGGAGGAACATCATGGCTGACGGCGCGCATCCCTCGATGAAGTCCCGCGTGAGCGAAGCGGAGTGGCAGGTCCGCGTGGAGCTGGCGGCGCTCTACCGCCTGGTCGCCCTGCACGGCTGGGACGACATGATCTTCACCCATATCTCGGCGCGCGTTCCGGGGCCCGAGCACCACTTCCTGATCAATCCCTACGGCTTCTACTTCGACGAGATCACCGCCTCCTCGCTGGTCAAGGTCGACCTGGAAGGCTCGATCGTGGGGGAGACCCCGTACTTCATCAATCCGGCCGGCTTCACGATCCATTCCGCGGTCCACGCGGCGCGGGATGACGCCAAGTTCGTCATTCACCTGCACACCGTGAACGGCGTCGGCGTCGCGGCCCAGCAGCATGGCCTGCTGCCGATCAGCCAGAACGCGTGTTTACTGCAGTATCAGGTTGCGTATCATGGTTACGAGGGGTTGGCTCTGAACCATGACGAGCGCGAACGTCTGGTCGCCGATCTGGGGGACAAGCCGCTGATGCTGCTGCGCAACCACGGCACGCTGGCGGTCGGGGAGACGGCGGCGCAGGCATGGATCGGAATCTTCTTCCTGGAACGCGCGTGCGCGCAGCAGGTGGCGGCGCTGTCGGGCGGGCGCGAGCATGTGCTGATGGCGCCGGACGAGGCGCAGTCGGAAACCAGGGAGCAGGGACGGGGCATCGGCTTCATTTCCGCCCTTGCCTGGCCGGGCGCGCTGCGTCAGCTCGACCGGAAATCGCCGGGCTACGATGCCTGACCGTCGGCGTCGGGCTGATCGCCGCGCTTGCGGCGTCGCCGACATGGGCCGGCGCCTGGGTGATGTCCAAGGGGCAGGGACAGGCCATCGCCAAGTTCGAGCGCCTGGAGGCCGACAGCGGCATTGATCCCTCGGGGATGGAGGCGCCGCTGCCCGCCGAGCGGCGCGACAGCGCGGTGGCCATCTTTTCCGAGTACGGCCTCACGGATCGGCTGACCCTGCAGGTGAAGGCGGAGTGGCAGTCCGGCGAGGACGCCTTCCTCGATTACGAGGGGCGGGGACCGATCGAGGCGGGCCTGACCTGGCAAGTCCATCGCGACGGCGCCAACGCCGTCAGCGCCTACGTCGGCTACACCCAGGCGGGCGTGGGCCGAAACGCCGGCTATGCGCTGCCGGGCGTGGGCGAGCGGGACTGGGAGGTGCGCGTTTCGGCCGGGCGAAGCCTGCCCGGATTCGGGGGCGCGCTTGGGCCGGACGGCCTGTTCGTCGAAGTGCAGACGGCGCGTCGCCTCAGGGATCAGTTGCCGGATGAAACGCGACTGGACGCCACGATGGGCGCCCTGTTCGGTGATCGGTGGATGATTCTGGGCCAAGCCTATGGCGGCGCTGCGGACGCCGGCGCGCGCTGGCTGTCGGTGGAGGCGTCCCTGGTCAGGGACGTCGGCGACTGGAGCGTGCAGGCCGGATGGCGCCAGACCGTCGCGGGCCGCGAGACACCGATCGCGGCCGGCCCGGTTCTTGCGGTCTGGCGGCGATTCTGACGCAGGCGATTTCGCGACGGAAACCGTCGGCGTGCGCGTTACAGACACTTAATCTTGCGTTGGCGGCGTCAGCCGCTAAGCGTGCGCCTCTCCCCCGTCTTGCGAGTTCTCGCGTGATCAAACGCCACTTTTTCCTCATCGCCGCCGCGGTGCTGCTTGTCCTGATGGTCGTGGCCGCGATCCTGAGGATCGCCTTCGCCTCCGACGGGGCCGAGGGCGCCAGGGGCCCGGGCGGCGCCGGCGGGCGTGGTCAGCAGGTGTCGGAAACGGTTGTGGCGCAGCGCCCGTTCTCCGATCAGATCCAGGTGCTGGGCGTCGCCCGCGGCCTGCGCTCGGTCAACATCACCTCGTCGACGACGGAACTGATCACCCGCGTGATGTTCGTCGACGGCCAGCGCGTCGCCGCCGGCGCGCCGCTGGTCGAGCTTCAGGCGCGCGAGGAAGACGCCGCCATCATCGAGGCGCGCGCGCAGTTGGCCCAGGCCCAGCGGGAGTACGACCGCTACAAGGCGCTGGCTGATCGGGGGATCGCCCCCCGTGTCACGGCCGAGAACGCCGAAACCGCTGTGGAGACCGCCCAGGCCGCGCTGCAGGCCGCCCAGGCGCGTCGTGGCGATCGCGTGATCCGGGCGCCGTTCGCCGGCACCCTGGGACTGACGACGGTCACGGCCGGCACGCTGATCAACCCCGGAGCGGTGATCGCCACCCTGGACGACACCTCGACCATCCGCGTCGACTTCCCGCTGCCCGAACGCTACCTGAACGTCCTTCGGCCCGGCGCTCCGCTGACGGCCACCGCCGACGCCTATGGGGACGAGCCCTTCACCGGCCGGATCGACCTGATCGACACCCGCGTCAACGAAACCACCCGCGCCGCCACGGCCCGCGCCGTCTTCCCCAATCCGGGCGGACGCATCCGTCCGGGCATGCTGCTGCGCGTGTCCGTCCAGCAGGGCCAGCGCCAGGCGGCGTCCGCTCCCGAGGCGGCCGTGCAGTACGAGGGCGCGGGCGCCTTCGTTTATCGGATCGCTCGTGGGAATGACGGATCGACGGCGCAACGTGTCGAGATCGAGACGGGCGTGGTCGAGAACGGCTTCGTCGAAATCCTCTCGGGCGTCGAGGCGGGCGACCGCATCGTCGGCTCGGGCCTGAACCGCATCCAGCCCGGATCGCCCGTAACCGTTGCGGGGCAAGGACGAGGCGAGGGCGCGACAGCCGCCGCCGGCGCCCGAGGCGCCGCACGATGATGCTTTCCGACGTTTCCGTCCGGCGGCCGGTGTTCGCGGCCGTCGCGGCGATCGTGCTGTGCGTGATCGGCACCGCGGCCTTCTTCTTTCTGCCGGTGCGCGAGCTTCCAGACGTCGATCCGCCCATCGTCTCGGTGAACACCAGCTATGCGGGCGCCTCGGCCGAGGTGATCGAAAGCCGGATCACCGAGCCGATCGAGCAGCAGATCGCCGGCATCCAGGGCGTCGAGCGGATCAACTCGACCAGCCGCGACGGGCGCTCGAACGTCAACATCGAATTCTCGCTGGATCGCAACATCGACGATGCGGCCAACGACGTGCGCGACCGCGTCAGCCGCGTGGTGGGGCGTTTGCCGGATCAGGCGGACCCGCCGGAGGTGGCCAAGGCCGATTCCGACAGCCAGCCGATCATCATCGTCTTCCTGCGCTCGACCAGCATGAACCGGTTGCAGCTGACGGACTACGCCGACCGGTATCTGGTGGACCGGATGGCGACGGTCCCGGGCGTCGCCCAGGTCAACATCTACGGCGAGCAGCGCTATTCGATGCGAATCTGGCTGGATTCCGCAGCCCTCGCCGCGCGCGGCCTGACGGTCACCGACGTGGAGACCGCGCTGACGAACCAGAATGTCGAACTGCCGGCGGGCTCACTGGAGTCGACCGACAAGGACTACACGGTCCGCGTGGCGCGCACCTATGCGCGGCCTGAGGACTTCCGTCAGCTGCCGATCGGCACGCGTGGCTCGGCCTCGGCGTCCGCAGCGGTGGCGACCGGATCGGGCAGCGGCTCAGCCGCCATCATCCAGGGCCAGCCGACCTATGTGACGCGCCTGGGCGACATCGCACGCGTCGAGGAGGCGCCCGAGGACGACCGTCGTCTGTTCCGCGGCAACGGCATGGACCAGATCGGACTGGCCGTGACGCGGCAGGCCCAGTCGAACGACCTGGCCATCTCCGAAGGCGTGCAGCAGATGATCGAGGAGATCCGGCCCAGCCTGCCGCCTGGCGTGACGCTGGAGGTCGGGTCGGACAACTCCGTCTTCACCGCGCACGCCATCGACGAGGTGTGGATCACCATCGGCATCTCCATGGCCCTGGTCGCCTTGGTCAACTTCATCTTCCTGGGCAGCCTGCGAGCGGCGCTGATCCCGTCCATCGTGGCCCCCATCTGCCTGCTGGCGACCTTCATCGTCCTGGCGCCGCTGGGCTTCTCCCTGAACCTGCTGACGCTGCTGGCGCTGGTGCTGGCGATCGGCCTTGTGGTGGACGACGCCATCGTCGTGGTCGAGAACATCCAACGTCGTCTGGATCACGGCGAGCCACCGCTGGTGGCGGCCGAACGCGGCGCGCGCCAGGTCTTCTTCGCGGTCGTGGCGACCACGATCGTGCTGCTGTCGGTGTTCGCGCCGCTGCTGTTCCTGCCGGGCTACGTGGGCCGTCTGTTCGTCGAACTGGCGGCGGCGATCGCGGCGGCCGTGGCCTTCTCGGCCTTCCTGGCGCTGAGCCTGTCGCCGATGCTGGCGTCCAAGATCCTGCGCCCCGCCCATGGCGGCGGCTGGGTCGCGCGTCGGGTGGACTGGGGCATGGACCGGCTGAAGGCCTCCTATGCCCGTTCGCTGGGCATGCTGCTGGGCCGTCGTGCGGCGGTCATCGGCGTTGGCGCCCTGATCGCCCTTGTCGCCGCCGGCGCCGGGGGGATCTTCCTGTTGCTGCCGAACGAGCTGGTCCCGGACGAGGATCGCGGCCGCGTCTCCGTCCGTGTCGCCGGACCGGAAGGCGCGGGTTTCGATTACACCCGCAAGATCATGATGGGGCTCGAGCCGCTGCTGGCTGAATACAAGGCCAGCGGAGAGGCCGACAGCTTCCTCATTTCCGCGCCGGGATTCGGCGGCGGCAGCTTCAACTCAGGCAACGGCGTGTTGGTCCTGTCCGACTGGTCCGAGCGTGATCGCTCGGCGGCGGAAATCGCCCAGGAATTGAACGGCAAGCTGCGAGGCCAGACCGACGCCCAGGTCAATGCATCGACGCCGGGCGCCTTCCAGCGCGGCGGCGGCAACTCCAACTCGGTGGAGCTGATCGCGACCGGCACGGACTACCAGCAGATCTACAACTGGCTGCAGCCGTTGCTGGCGGCGGCCCAGTCCAACCCCGGCTTCTCTCGGCCGCGTCTGAACTATGAGCCGAACTCGCCGCGCCTGCTGGTGGATGTCGATCCGCAAAAGGCGGCGGCACTGGGCGTCTCGTCTCAGTCGATCGGCCGGACGCTGGAGACCATGTTCGGCTCCCGCACCGCCACGACCTACATCAAGGGCGGGCAGGAGTACGACGTCATCCTGCAGACCGACCGCGACAATCGTCGTGAGGTGTCGGACCTGGAAGCGCTTTATGTCTCCACCGGCGCGGGCCAACTGGTCCCTCTGTCCGCCGTGGTGACGACCCAGACTTCGGGCGACACGCCAGACCGCCGGCGGCTGGATCGCCAGCGCGCGATCTCGCTTCAGGCCGATCTGAATCCCGGCACGACCATCGACGATGCGGTGCAGTTCCTGCGGGCCGAGGCCGCCAAGCAGCCGCAGGGCGGCGTGATCGTCCAGTGGGGCGGCGCGGCGCGGGACCAGCAGGAGGCGGGCGGCGCCGTCATGGCGGCGTTCGGATTGGCGCTTCTGCTGGTGTTCCTGGTGCTGGCGGCCCAGTTCGAAAGCTGGATCACGCCGGCGGTCATCATGCTGACGGTGCCTCTGGCGGCCGCCGGGGGCCTGTTCGGCCTGCTGATGGCGGGATCCAGCCTGAACATCTACAGCCAGATCGGCCTGATCATCCTTATCGGCGTGGCGGCCAAGAACGGCATCCTGATCGTGGAGTTCGCCAACCAGCTACGCGACCAGGGACGGTCCATCCGCGAGGCGATCATCGAGTCGTCCTCGCTGCGCCTTCGTCCGATCATCATGACGTCGATCGCCACCGCCTTCGGCGCCCTGCCGCTGGTGCTGTGGCAGGGCGCGGGCGCGGGCAGCCGTCAGACGATCGGCGTGGTGATCTTCACCGGCGCGATCTTCGCCACGGTACTGACCCTGTTCGTGGTGCCGGTCATCTATGGGGTGCTGGCGCGCTTCACCAAGTCGCCCGAATGGACCGCCCGCAAGATCGAGGAGTGGGAAGCCCAGGAGATGCGCGAGGGCGGTCCCAAG
The DNA here is from genome assembly GCF_041911375.1 of Brevundimonas sp. Lineage (GTDB taxonomy): Bacteria > Pseudomonadota > Alphaproteobacteria > Caulobacterales > Caulobacteraceae > Brevundimonas. Next base: position 79,007 of record NZ_JAYRPA010000025.1, read on the forward strand.
CCGATCGCAGAGGGCTGATCAGGACGCCGGCGTCGGCGACGGCGCCGGCTGATAGCCGGTTTCCACTTTCAGGAAGGCGATCACGTCGCGTCGGTCGGCGGCGTCGGGCAGGCCCGGAAAGCTCATCTTGTTGCCGGGCAGATAGGTGCGCGGGTTCTGGAGCCAGTGGTCCAGCTTTTCGGCGTCCCAGGTGAAGTCCGCCTCGCGCAGGGCGTTGGAATAGTTGTAGCGCGGCCGTTCGCCGACCTTGCGTCCAAAGACGCCGTGCAGGTTCGGCCCCGTCATGTCGGCGCCGCCCTCGCCGATGGTGTGGCAGGCCCGGCACCGGGCGAAGGCGCGGCGTCCGTTCTCCAGATCGCCGGCATTGTAGGGCGCGGGCAGGGACGCCAGCAAAGCAGCCTTGTCGGCGTCTGAAAGGACGTGGGACGGCTGGGCGGGCGGCGAGTCCGTTTCGTTCTGCGTGCATCCGACGAGGGCCAGCAGGATGGGGGCGGCGAGGGCGAGGCGGTTCATTGTCGGCTCCGGTTTCGACCGTGATAGCGCAACGTGCGGGCGCGGCAATTGGTCAAGCTGACCGTCTGGACGCAGGGGGGGCGCACCTGATAATCAGTGTCAGATACACGCGGGTCCAGCGGGGGCGGCTCGCCCTTATGAGCGTAGATTTTGACCGACACCATCAAGTTGAGCCAGGCCCGTCGCGGTGATCGCGGCGTGATCGTCGAGGTCGGCGGCCACTGTCACCACCAGACCCAAGAGGTCGAGCTGGAGCGCCGGCTGCTGGAGTTGGGGTTCGTCGAGGGCGCGCGCATCGAACTGCTGCACGAGGGCCTGTTCGGCCGCGATCCCATCGCGCTGAGGGTGGATGACATGCGCGTGGCCTTGCGCCGGCATGAGGCCGCCAGCCTGACCATCAGGCTGGACGACGGCGAACGGGGCGCCGCCTGATGGACATGGCCCTGAAGACCGCCCGCGTCGCCCTGGTCGGCAATCCCAACAGCGGCAAGACCGCCTTGTTCAACGCCCTGACCGGCGCCCACCAGAAGGTCGCCAACTACGCCGGCGTGACCGTCGAGCGGAAGGAGGGGCTGATCCGCGCCGCCTCCGGCCGATCCATGTCGGTCCTCGATCTGCCGGGCACCTATTCCCTGCGCGCCCGCAGCCCGGACGAAGAGGTGACGCGCGACGCGGTGCTTGGCCGTCTGGCCGGCGAGACGCCGCCGGACGTGGTCGTCTGCGTGGCGGACGCGACCAACCTTCGCCTGGTGCTGCGCCTGATCCTGGAGTTGAAGGCCGTCGGCCGGCCGATGGTGCTGGCGCTGAACATGTACGACATCGCCCAGCGTCAGGGCCTGCGGATCGATCTGGAACGTCTGCGCGCCGAGCTGGGAGCGCCGATCATCACCACGGTCGCCACCCGCAGGCGGGGGATCGACGACCTGGTCGCCGCGGTGGAGGCGCAGATCGACGCCGCAGCCTCGGCCGAGAGCCGGTGGCGCAGCCCCGACGCCGCCGAGTTGCGCGCGGCGGCCCGCGAAGCCGAGCGTATCATGAAGGCCTGCGTCCAGCCGCCCGAGCGGCCCGACACCCTGACCGGCCGGATCGACGCGGTGCTGCTGCATCCCGTCGCCGGGCTCGCCATCCTGCTGGCCCTGCTGTTCGTCATGTTCCAGGCGGTGTTCAGCTGGGCGGCGCCCCTGATGGACGGCATCGAGGGCGGCATCGGCTGGCTGGGCGGCCTGGTCGCCACGATCCTGCCCGACGGCCTGGTGCAGAGCCTGATCGTGGACGGGATCATTTCCGGCGTCGGCAGCGTGCTGGTCTTCCTGCCGCAGATCCTGATCCTGTTCCTGTTCATCATCGCGCTGGAAGACTTCGGCTACATGGCCCGGGCCGCCTTCCTGATGGACAAGATCATGGGCGGCGCGGGCCTGCATGGCCGCGCCTTCATTCCCCTGCTGTCCAGCTTCGCCTGCGCCATTCCTGGCGTGATGGCGGCGCGGGTGATCGATTCCAGGCGGGATCGGATGACGACCATCCTGGTGGCGCCGCTGATGACCTGCTCGGCGCGGATCCCGGTCTATACGCTGATCATCGCCGCCTTCATTCCCAACGAGACGGTCTGGGGCTTCGCCAACCTGCAGGGTCTGGTGATGTTCGGCCTCTACGCGGCCGGCATCGCCAGCGCGCTGGTGGTGTCGCTGCTGATCCGCAAGGTGTTCTGGCGCGGGGCGGTCGAGCCCTTCATGATGGAGCTGCCGGCCTACAAGACGCCGGACGCCCGCAGCGTCCTGTTCAATCTTTGGCTCCGGGCCAAGATTTTCCTCAACCGCGCCGGCCGGATCATCCTGCCGCTGGTGATCCTGCTGTGGGTGCTGGCGACGTTCCCCTATCCGCCCGAGAACGCGACCCTGCCGGCCATAGACTATTCGTTCGCCGGCATGATCGGCCGGGCGCTGGAGCCCGTTTTCGCGCCCATCGGCTTCAACTGGCAGATGGTCATCGCCCTGATCCCCGGCATGGCGGCGCGGGAGGTGGCGGTGGCGGCGCTAGGCACGACCTACGCCATCGCCGACGCCGAGAACGCCACGGGTTTGCTGGCCTCCACCCTGTCGGCGCAATGGTCGCTGGCGACCGCCCTGTCCTTCCTGGCCTGGTACATCTTCGCGCCCCAGTGCGTGGCGACCCTGGGCGTCGTGCGGCGCGAGACCAACTCGCTGAAATGGACCTGGATCATGATCGGCTACATGTTCGGTCTGGCCTATCTGGCGTCCTTCGCGACCTATCATGTGGCGGTGGCGCTCGGGGGCGGCTAAGGCGGGCGGGCCATCCGCCGCGCGAGCCGTTCCATGAATCCCGCCGTCATCGCCGTCATCCTGGGCGGGTTGGGTCTGATCTTCGGCAGCTTCATCGCCGCGGTCAGCGTCCGCCTGCCGCGAGAGCAGGACATCGTGGCGCAGCGCTCGCGCTGCATGGCCTGCGAGCAGCCTCTGCGGCCCTGGGAGCTGGTTCCGGTCCTGAGCTGGCTGGCGCTGCGTGGACGCTGCGGGCGTTGCCGGACGCCCATTTCGCGGCGCTATCCTCTGGTGGAGATCGGCGCGGCGGCGATCGGCGTCTGGGCCGGGCTGGCGACGCCGGATGCGGCGTTTGCGATCGCGTCCGCTGTCCTGGGATGGCAGATGCTGCTGATCGCGCTGATCGACGGGGAGCACTTCTGGCTGCCGGATGTCCTGACCTGGCCGCTGGCGGGGACGGGGGTGCTGGCGGCCGGCCTTCTTCACGGCTGGAGCGGGGCGGGATGGAGCCTTGTCGGGCTGGCGGTCGGCTTCGCCGCCTTGTGGGGTCTGGCCAGGCTCTACAAGCTGGTGCGCAGGCGCGACGGCCTGGGCGGCGGCGACCCGTTTCTGTTCGCGGCCGGCGGCGCGTGGGTGGGATGGACGGGCTTGCCCAGCGTCCTGCTTTGGGCTTCGGCGGCCGGATTGAGCATCGTCTTCGCCCAGTTGGTCGTGCGGCGTCGCGTCAGCGCCACTGACCGCCTTCCGTTCGGGGTCTTCCTGGCGATCGGCGTCTGGCTGACCTGGCTGTACGGGCCGCTGGGGCTCTAGCGTCCGGTCGTCAGCTTGACGATGATGATGGCCGCGGTGTCCAGGATGGCTTCCGGCGTGTCGGCGCGGCGCAGCAGGTCGAAGCTGGCGGCCGTCGATTCGGCGATCGAGGCGATCTGGTAGGAGGCCAGGCGCGGGTTGTAGTCCTTGGGGTGCAGACCCGCCGCATGGGCCTGGGCGACGCGACGCTCGATCGCCAGGTGCAGGCGGCGCAGGCGGCGCACTCGGCTTTCGACGAAGGCGGCGTCGCCGTTGTCCGCCAGCATATGCTCCACCCGAAGCACCTGGCCGTGCGCCCGCCAGATGGCCATGACGTCGAGAATGAAGGCTCGCGCGATCGCGAACGCCCGGTCGCCGGGCCAGTCGGCCTGGAAGTGATTGGCCAGACCCTGGAAGTCGTCCGCCGCGGCCTCGCACAGCGCCAGCACCGGCTCCTCCACCGTCTTGAAGTAGGTGTAGAAGTTCGAGGGCGACACCCCGGCGGCGGCGGCCAGGTCGGCGACGCGAATTTCGCCGTAGTGCCGTTCATTCAAGAGCCGCCGGGTGGCTTCAAGGATGGCCGTGCGCGTGCGCTCGCCTCGCGCGCCGATCCTGTGCCCCAGCTTGTTCTTGTTGTCGGCCATGTCCTCGCGTCGAAGTGATTGGTGCCGGTTGCAGGAATCGAACCCGCGACATCCAGTTTACAAAACTGGCGCTCTACCAACTGAGCTAAACCGGCCTGACCCAGGGGCCTGTCGCGCCTTATGCGGATGGATCGCGGCGGGCGCAAGCGGGCTCAGTCGAGTTCGGCGGCAATACGGGTCGCCAGCGCCTCGAGCGCCTTGGCGTCAGCCATGGGGGCATGGCCGTGGCCCTTCATCGGCCGATCCTCCCAACGCGGCACGATGTGGAAGTGCAGGTGGAAGACGGTCTGACCGCCAGCGGCGCCGTTGAACTGCATGACGCTGATCCCCTCGGGCTTCAGGGCCTTCTCCACCGCCCGGGCGGTGCGCTGAAGGGCGGCGGTCATGTGAGCCAGAAGCTCGGGCTCGACATCCAGCAGATTGCGGGCCTGGGAGCCCTTGGCGATGATCAGGACATGGCCCTCGGACTGGGGGAAGACGTCCATGAAGGCCAGGACGCGCTCATCCTCCCACACCTTCACCGAGGGCAGGTCGCCCCGCAGGATGCGGGCGAAGACGTTGTCGGGATCGTAGTCGCCGTGCAGGCTCATGGGCGGGCTCCGTTCGCTTGGGTCGTAACGGATAGCAGCCGGGGCCGGCGAGGGGGAGCCTTCGGCGCGCTGACGCATTATGGCGACGCTTGAAAGCGTCGGAGGGCGACATGATCCGTTTCATCATCCAGGCCGTGGTCACCATGGCGGGGCTGTGGCTGTCGGCGCAGGTCGTGCCGGGCGTGGACTTCACCAGCAACGGCTCGCTGGTGGCTGCGGCGATCATCCTGGGGCTGGTCAATGCGATCGTGCGTCCGATCATGGTGGTGCTGACCTTCCCGATCGCGGTGCTGACGTTGGGGTTGTTCCTGCTGGTGGTGAATGCGGCGATGATCGGACTGACGGCCATGTTCCTGGACGGCTTCGCGGTCGACGGCCTGTGGGCCGGTATTGGCGCGGCCATAGTGACGGGCGTGGTCAGCTGGATCGCCGGCGCCTTCATCGGAGAGCGCGAGCGGGCGTGACGCGACGCCGCGTCGTTCCGAGCGCGGCGGATGAGCCGGCGAGTCTAGAACAAGACGGCCGGGTTCATGATCCGTTTGGGGTCGAGCGCGCGGCGGATGGCGGCCATGGTCTCGATTTCGAGGGGAGACTTGTAGCGCTTGACCTCTTCGGTCTTCAGCCGGCCCAGACCGTGTTCGGCCGAGATGGAGCCGTCGTAGGCTCCGACGACGTCGTGAACCACCTGTGAGCCTTCCTTCCAGCGACCGATGAAGGCGGGGATGTCCTGACCGACCCCGGGCAGGATGTCGTAGTGCAGATTGCCGTCGCCGACGTGGCCGAAGACCGAGATGCGGGCGCCGGGATGGAAGCGTTCGACGGCGGCGGAGGCCTCGTCGATGAAGTCGGCGATGCGGCTGATGGGGACGGAGACGTCATGCTTCCAGCCGCCGCCCTCGGGCTTTAGCGCCGCCGAATGTTCTTCGCGCAGGCGCCAGAAGGCGGCGCGCTGGGCGTCGTTCTGGGCGATGGCGGCGTCGGTGATCAGGCCCTGTTCGAAGGCGACTTCCAGCAGGGCCTCCATCTGGGCCTCGGCGGCGCCCGGCGCGCCCGAAGCGATCTCGATCAGGACATACCAGTGGGGCGTCGAGTCCAGCGGCTCGCGGGTGTCGGGAATGTTCTTGAGCACCAGCTCCATGCCGAGGCGCTTCATCAGCTCGAACGCCTCGACGCCGCCGCCGGTCTCGGCCTTTGCGCGGGCCAGGAGTTCGACCGAGGCGGCGGCCGTCTCCAGGCCGACGACGGCGACGGCGCGCGAGCGCATGATGGGAAAGAGCTTCAGGGTGGCGGCGGTCACGACGCCGAGCGTGCCCTCGGCGCCGATCAGCAGATGCTTCAGGTCGTAGCCGGTGTTGTCCTTGCGCAGCCGCTTCAGGCCGCGAAAGATCTCGCCATTCGGCATCACGGCCTCGAGGCCCAGCACCAGGTCGCGCATCATGCCGTAGCGCAGCACCTGAGTGCCGCCGGCGTTGGTGGAGATGACCCCGCCGATCGTGGCCGAGCCCTCGGCGGCCAGGCTGAGCGGGAAGTAGCGGCCGGCCGCCGTCGCCGCCTGCTGCGCCTCCAGCAGGGTCAGGCCGGCCTCGACCGTCATGGCGTCGTCCAGCGGCGTGACGTCGCGCACGGCGCGCATCTTGCGCGTCGACAGCAGAACCTCGCCGAAAGGCACCTGGCCGCCGACGAGACCGGTGCCGCCGCCGTGCGGTGTGATCGCCACGCCTTCGCTCGCGCAGATCGTCACGGCCTTCGCCGTCTCCTCGACCGAGCGCGGGGTCAGCAGGATCGGCGTGTTCCCGGTCCAGCGGTTACGCCATTCGGTCAGCGACGGCGCGATGACCTCGGGATCCTGCGTCCAGCCGCCAGGGCCGAGCGCAGTCTTCAGTTCGTCAAGAACGGCGGAGGAGGGAGCGGACGTCTGCATGCCCCCTTGTGTCAGGCGTGGCCATGGGTGGGAAGGCCCTCAGACGTCCAGTTCTTCTTTCACGAACTGCGCGTTTTCCTGGATGAACTGGAAGCGCGCCTCGGCCCGCTTGCCCATCAGCCGCTCGACCAGATCCTCGACGCTGCTCTCGGCGTCGGGGACCGTGATGCGCGCCAGGGTTCGCTTCTTCGGGTCCATGGTGGTCTCCTTCAACTGGGAGGCCATCATCTCGCCCAGGCCCTTGAACCGGCCGATCTCGGTCTTCTTGCCCTTGAAGACGGTGGCCAGCAGTTCGTCGCGGTGGGCGTCGTCGCGGGCGTATTCGCTGAGCGGCCCGGCGCTGATCCGGTACAGCGGCGGCAGGGCCATGAAGACCCGGCCCTGGCGGATGGTTTCGGGCATGACGCGGTAGAAGAAGGTGATCAGCAACGCCGCGATGTGGGCGCCGTCAACGTCGGCGTCGGTCATGATGACGATCCGCTCATAGCGCAGGTCGTCGATGTTGAAGCGATTGCCGGGCTGGACGCCCAGGGCCAGGGCCAGATCCGAAAGCTCGACATTGGCGCGCAGCTTGTCCGCCGTGGCCGACGCGACGTTCAGGATCTTGCCGCGCAGGGGCAGGATGGCCTGGGTCGTGCGGTCGCGCGCCTGTTTGGCCGAGCCGCCGGCCGAATCGCCTTCGACGATGAAGAGTTCGGTGCCCTCCGCGGCCTGGCGGGAGCAGTCCGAGAGCTTGCCGGGCAGGCGCAGCTTGCGGGTGGCGGCGGCGCGCTGGACCTCCTTGTCCTTACGGCGACGCAGGCGGTCCTCGGCCCGGTCGATGACGAAGCCGAGCAGGGCGTTGGCCTGTTTGGGACTTTCGGTCAGCCAGTGGTCCAGCGGATCGCGCAGCAGCTGCTCGACCAGGCGGGCGCCCTCGGGCGAGGACAGGCGGTCCTTGGTCTGGCCCTGGAACTCGGGATTGCGGATGAAGACGCTGATCAGGGCGCCGGCGTTGGCGATGACGTCCTCGGCCGTGATGACGCCCGCGCGCTTCTCGTTGGTCAGTTCGCCGTAAGCCTTGAGCCCCTTGACCAAGGCGGCGCGGAAGCCGGCTTCGTGCGTGCCGCCGTCGGGGGTGGAGACGGTGTTGCAATAGGACTGAATGAAGCCGTCGGATTCGCCGAAGCCGATCGGCGACCAGGTAACGGCCCATTCGAAGGCGCCCGCCTCGCCCTGGCGCTCGGCGCGGCCGGCGAAGGTCGGGGTGACGGTCTCGAGCTCGCCGATGCGGTCCATCAGGGCGTCGGCCAGACCGCCGGGGAAGTGCAGGGTCGCCTGGGCGGGGGTGGTGTCGGTGATGCGCTCGGGCGCGCAGGTCCATCTGATCTCGACGCCGCGGAACAGATAGGCCTTGGAGCGCGCCATGCGGAACAGGCGCGCGGGCTTGAAGGCGGCGCCGACGCCGAAAATCTCGTCGTCCGGCTTGAAGCGGATCAGGGTGCCGCGCTTCTTCGACGGCTGGATCTGCTGGATCGGACCCAGGACATGGCCGCGCGAGAAGGACTGCTTCCACTCGAAGCCGTCGCGCCAGACGGTGACGTCCAGATGCTCCGACAGGGCGTTGACGACCGAGACGCCGACGCCGTGCAAACCGCCAGAGGTTTCATAGGCTTTCCCGGAGAACTTGCCGCCCGAGTGGAGGACCGTCATGACCACCTCCAGCGCCGACTTGCCGGGGTGTTTCGGGTGCGGATCGACCGGGATCCCGCGCCCGTCGTCGCGAACCGACAGATAGCCCTCGGCGTCGAGATCAACGGTGATGAGCTTGGCGTGGCGCGCGACAGCCTCGTCCATGGCGTTGTCCAGGACTTCGGCGAACAGGTGGTGCAGGGCGCGTTCGTCGGTGCCGCCGATATACATGCCTGGGCGTTTGCGGACGGGCTCCAGCCCTTCCAGCACCTCGATGGAGGAGGCGGAATAGGCGCTCGTGCTCCCGGCGGTCGGGGCGGGCGCGGCCGGAGCAGGGGCCGGCGGGGCTTCAGGCGGCGTCACCGCAACAGGCTTGGTCGCAGCAGGATGGGGCGGCTCGGGCTTTGCGGGCTCGGGCTGCGGATCAAAGGCGAACAGGTCGTCGGCGGGCTGGGCCATTCACATAGTCTGAGGCGATTCGGGGCCGGTTCTGGTAGGCCCGCGCGGGCCTGGGGGCAAGCGGCGCGCGAACGGGCGCCGGCTCGAACGTCACCGCACGCGACAGGATGGCCAGCATCAGCACCCACGGCAGGTTGGCGTGGGTCAGCAGCACGCTTTCGGACAGGCTCAGGGCGGTGAAGACGGCCAGATAGGCGAGGCTCCAGTAGCCCTCTCGCGCGCCCAGGCCGTTGATCCGTCCGAGGATCAGCAGGGCCGAGACGGTCATGACGCCCCCGACGGCGATGGCGCCGGGCCAGCCCAGCTGCACCAGCAGGTCGATCCAGCCGTTGTGCGCCGAGGGCACGGGCCACTGGGTTTCGAGGCGGATTTCCAGGGCGGGAATGGACTCCTCGCCCCAGAAGGCGCTGAAGCCGTAGCCGGTCCACGGGCGCTCTGCGACCTTGCGCATCAGGGCCTCCCAGATCAGCGTCCGTCCTGTCAGGGACGGGTCCTTGCCCAGCGCCTCCAGGATCACGGCCGAATCGGAGTTCCAGACCCAGGCGCCCAAGGCCGAGACGACCACGCCCAGCCAGACGGCCGCGATAGTGATCGCGGCGCCGCCCTGGCGCAGAACCCACCAGCCCCCGACCAGGCCGACGCCCAGCATCCAGCACAGCAGGGACGTCTTGGACTGCGTCGCCAGGACCAGCAGGGTGCAGAGCGCGAAGGTCAGCACCGGCGCCCAGGGCCGGCGTGCGACGCCGGCGATCTGGTCCGCCGCCAGGGTTGCGGCGGCCGAGATGGCGCCGACGACCATGACCAGGCCCATCTGGTTCTTCTCGTACCAGAGGCCGCGCCAGAGCCCGGCGTTGTCATACTGGTGCACGCCGATGCGCGGAAAGGCGAAGACCATGATCAGGCTGCCGACCGCCATCAGCAGGCAGGTCCACATCAGCATCCGCGGCAGGGCCACGCCCCGGAAGACGCAGCCGACATAGACGGCGAAGACGCTGTTGATCGCCATGGCGATGACGCGGCGCTGGGTCACGCCGGGGTCGATCGACCAGTATTTGGAGACATAGGCCAGGGCGATAAGGCCGAACAGCATCAGCCAGGCGGGCCAGGCGCGCACCACCTTGTCGAACCGAAAGGCTACCAGGCCCGCCGTAACTGCATAGACCGGGATCCAGATCAGGCGCAGGATCGGCGTCTCGCCCTGGTCCGGGGCCAGCACCGGCGCGATCAGGGCGCCGGTCAGCATGAAGACGACGAAGCCCGCCGCCAGCCGTTCCCACAGCGGCGGTTCCTCCTGGATGATCCCGACGGGCTGGAAACGATCAGCGGCCACGGCCGGAAGGTTCCACCGTCGGCTTAAGGAAGCGTTCGCTTTCAGCGCGCGCGGCGGGCGCGCAGGGCGGAATCGACCGAGACGCCGAACCAGACCGCGGCGATGATGACCATCAGCCCGTAGTCACGGCCGGGGAAGAAGACGGGCGCGGCGGCGGCGAAAATGACGGCCAGCGGAAACAGGCCCGCCAGCACGGTGCTGGTCGGCGCTTCGGTCCGGATCAACGGCTGCAGATCGGTCTGGCCCATGCGCCGCGCCATCCACGAGTTCAGCACCGCCACGATGGCCGAGCACACGATGGCCGAGACGATGTATTTCACGGCGTTGCCCGGCTCGCCGAAGGCGCTGGCGGTCAGGACCAGAAGGATCAGCGCCACGCCGGTGGAGACGGCCAGCAGGATGTTGGGTTCGAGGCGGTTCAAGACTTCACTTTCACATAGGCGCCGGGCGCAGGTTCTATCGGCTTGAGGCGCCCCTTGAGGGGATCCCGCGAAGGGATCTGGGGACCGGATCGCTGATGCAGCCAGGCCGCCCAGTGCTCCCACCAGCTGCCCGGATGCTCTATGGCGCCGGCCTGCCATTCGGACAGGGTGGGCGGCAGCGCGTCGTTGGTCCAGTGCTGATATTTGCGCGCGGCCGGCGCGTTGATCACCCCCGCGATGTGGCCCGAGCCCGCCAGGGTGAAGGTGACGTCGTCGCCGCCGAACAGCCGGGCTGAGCGATAGACCGAGTTCATCGGCGCAATGTGATCTTCGCGGCTGGCCTGGAAATAGAGCGGGATCTCGACCCGAGACAGGTCGACCCGTTCGCCGCCGATCTCGAAGGCGCCTTGGGCCAGGGCGTTGGCGCCGTACATCTGGCGCAGATAGGCCAGGTGCAGGGCCTTGGGCATCCGCGTCTGGTCGGCGTTCCAGAACAGCAGGTCGAAGGCGGGCGGATCCTTGCCCATCAGATAGTTGCTGACGAAGAAGGACCAGATCAGATCGTTGGCGCGCAGGGCGTTGAAGGTGTCCGCCATGGCCGCGCCCGGCAGGACGCCGCCGGCGGCGTCCATCTGGCGCTCGACCTCGCCCAGCCAATGCTCGTCGGTGAACAGCAGCAGGTCGCCGGCCTCGGCGAAGTCGTGCTGGGCGGCGAAGAAGGTGGCCGCCGCGACGCGGGTGTCGCCTCGCGCCGCCATGTGCGCCAGTGCGGCGCCGAGGAGGGTGCCGCCGATGCAGTAGCCGACGGCGTTCAGGCGGTCGGTCCCGGACTGCTCCAGCGTCTTTTCGACGGCGCGGTAGATGCCCTTCTCCAGATATTCGTCGAAGCCGTAGCCGGCCTTGTCGAGATCCGGATTGACCCACGAGCAGACGAAGACGGTGAAGCCCTGGCTGGACAGCCACCGGATGAGCGAGTTCGCCGGTTGAAGGTCCATGATGTAGAACTTGTTGATCCAGGGCGGGAAGATCAGCAGCGGGATCTCATGCTGAGTCTCGCTGTCCGGCGCGTATTGGAGCAGTTCAAACAGCTCGTCGCGCCACACGACCTGGCCCGGCGCCGTGGCCACGTTCTCGCCGACGACGAACTTGCCGTAGTCGGCCTGGCTGATGCGCAGCGCGCCGCCGCCCCGCTCCAGGTCGGCGGCGAAGTTCTGCATCCCCTTGACCAGGGATTCGCCGCTGGTCTCGGCCAGCGCCTTGAGGGCGACGGGGTTGGAGGCCAGAAAGTTGGCGGGCGAGAAGGCGTCGGTCAGAAGGCGCGTGAAGAACTGGGCGCGGCGCTTGACGGCGGGATCGACGTCTTCGACCCCTGCGATCAGGCCGTTCATCCAGTCCGACGTCGCCAGATAAGAGCGCCGCATCATGTCGAACATCGGGTTTTCGGCCCAAGCCGGATCCTTGAACCGCTTGTCGGCCGGGGCGGGGGCGGGCGGTTCGCCGGCCGCCTGGCGCGCGCTGGAGGCCCACAGGTCCATGTACCGGCCGAACAGGTCGGCCTGGGCCTGGAACAGCTTTTCCGGACGGCTCGCCAGACTTGTCATGATCGACGTCATGGCCGGGCCGACGTTGAAGGGATCGGGCGACAAGGCGCTGGCCCCGGTCTCCTGGTTTCTGGCGGCCTGGGACAGAGCGGCCTCCGCCAGCGCGCCATGGGCCGTCATCGCCGCCCGGGCCAGGTTCATCGACAGGGTTTCCAACAGTTGCGCCTGGTCCGAGCCAGCCGCGGGCGAGGGGCCCGCCTCGGCTTCCGGAACTCGCGCTTCGACCTGGGCCTGGGCCGGCGTCTCGGCGGGCGGCGTCTTTCGCGCGCGGACGGGGCGCGGCGGCTTGGGCGAGGTGGGGCGGCCGGGCTTGCGGGGCGAAACCCTGGCGGGGTCGACGGGCGGCTTGGGCGACTTGGCCATGAGTGTCCTTGGCGACGACGGACGGACGTCAGACGGTTTCCCGCCCTTCCGCACACGGCGATGATGGCATAAGACCGGGCCAGACATGAACGCGCCATCCGCCAAAAAGACGAGACTTTTCGCCGCCGCCCTGCTGGCGACGGTCCCGGCGTGCCTGGGAGCGTGCGCCGGGCGGTTCGCGCCGGAGAGCGACGCCGCATCGCCGTTGGCGCCGCGCGTCCAGGCGCTGGTGGACGCCAATCGTCGCTATCCGCGCTGGGAGGACTTTCCCGCCGCGCCGACGGGCCTGCCGGATCCCGCGCAGATCGCCGCCAATGTGCAAGGCCTTGAAGCCCAGGGCGGGGCGCTGGGCGGCGAGGTGGCGCGGATCGACTGGACGCTGGGCGACGCCGAGGCGCTGGCCGCCGAGACGCGGGCCCGGGTCGGAGCCGTGCCGGTCTCGCCGGATTCGGCGCGCACCGCCGCCGAGATCGAAGCCCTGGCCCGCGACCTGCGGGAGCGCGCCAAGGCCCCGCCGCCGATCGATCGCCGCCCGCCGCGATGAGCGGTCGCCGGGACCGGAGAATCCCGGGATGATGTGCTGATGGCGGACGATGGCGGCATCAAGGGTCTGAACACCTTCCTGGGCGTATCGCGCTCCCTGTCGGGACGGGCCTGGCGGCTGCGCCCGGCGGAGGCGGCGACGACACGCGCCCACATGCAGGCGCATGGGCTGGACGAGCCGCTGGCGCGGGCGCTGGCCTCGCGCGGGGTCGGGCCGGATCAGGGCGCCGACTTCCTGCAGCCGACCTTGCGGGCCCTGTTTCCCGATCCCTCCAGCTTCATGGACATGGACGCCGCCGCCCGGGCGATCGTCGACGCCCTGCAGGCCGGGGCTCGCGTCCATGTATTCGCCGATTACGATGTGGACGGCGCCTCCAGCGCGGCGCTGCTGGTGCGCTGGTTCCGGGCCATGGGCGCCGACCTGCCGATCTATGTGCCCGATCGGCTGACCGAAGGGTACGGCCCCAGCGCGCGAGCGTTCGACAGCCTGAAGGCGGCCGGGGCGGATCTGGTGGTGACGGTCGACTGCGGCGCGGCGGCGAACGAGGCGCTGGCCCATGCAGCGGCGATCGACCTGAAGGTCGTGGTGATCGACCACCACCTGATGCGAGGTGAACCGCCCCGGGCGCTGGCGGTCGTCAATCCGAACCGGCCAGGCTGCAACTCCGGCCAGGGCAACCTGGCGGCGGCGGGCGTGGTCCTGGTGCTGCTGGCCGCGTTGAACCGCGAGGCGCGGGGACGAGGACTGTTCAAGGATCGCGCCGAGCCCGACATCCGCCAGTGGCTGGACCTGGCCGCCCTGGGCGCCATCTGCGACGTCACGGGCCTGACCGGGTTCAATCGGGCGCTCACGGGTCTGGGCCTCAAGGTCATGAGCGACTGGCGAAACCCGGGGCTGAAGGCGCTGCTCGCGGCGGCGGGGGCAGAACCGGGGCCGGCCAAGACCAATCATTGCGGTTTCATCCTGGGCCCGCGGATCAACGCCGGCGGGCGGATCGGCCGCGCCGACCTGGGCGCGCGGCTGCTGTCGACCGGCGACCCGGCCGAGGCGGCGGCGCTGGCGGCCGAGCTGGACGCCCTGAACGTCTCGCGCCGCGAAGTCGAGCGCGCCGTGATCGAGGCGGCGGTGCGCCGGGTGGAAGCGACCGGCGCCCATGCGGATGATTCGGCCGTCGTGGTCGTATCCGGCGAGGACTGGCATCCGGGCGTCGTCGGCATCGTGGCGGGACGACTGCGTGAACGCTGGCGCAAGCCGGTTGTCGTCGTCGGCGTCGATCCGATCAGCGGGGTCGGCAAGGGTTCGGGCCGTTCGCAGCCGGGCATGAACCTGGGCCGGGCAGTGCAGGCCGCCTGGGAGGCCGGGGTCCTGCTGGCCGGGGGCGGGCACGCCATGGCCGCGGGCCTGACCGTCGAGGGCGGACGGATCGACGAACTCACGGCCTTCCTGAACGACCGCCTTGCGCAGGAGCGGCTGGTCGCGATCGCGGAGGACTGGCTCGAGATCGACGCCCTGGTCGATCCGGCGGGCGCGACGCGGGCGCTGTTCGACAGCTTCGAGCGCCTGTCGCCTTTCGGCCCCGCCAATCCGGAACCGGTCTTCGCCCTGACCGGGGTGCAGTCGCGCGAGCCGGTGCAGATGAACGGCGGGCATGTGCGCTGTCGCCTGGTCGGCGCCGACGGCGGCTCCATCCGGGCCGTCGCTTGGCGCTGCGCGGACCTGCCCGGCGGACAGGCGCTGCTGTCGGGGCAGGGGGGATTGCACGTCGTCGGACGCCTGAAGGCGGACGACTGGAACGGCCGTCGCGGTGTCCAGCTGGAGATCGAGGACGTGGCCGATCCCCGGATGGTTCAGGCCTAAAGCCTTGATAAGGCGGACGACCGAAAAATCCGGAAATCGAGTCTTGCACCCTCGGGAGGGCGCGGCTATATCGCCGGCTCTCCCGCGCAGCGGTCCCTTCGTCTATCGGTTAGGACGTCAGGTTTTCAACCTGAAAAGAGGGGTTCGATTCCCCTAGGGACTGCCACGCGCGGCGGATTTGCGGCCCGGACGACCGGCTGCACAGATTGTCCGCACACCCCGATATCAGACGCGGCGGCCCTCGACAGGGCAGTCAATGGTTGCTTGCAGGCGACAGCGCGCAAGTATTTCGCCCGAAGATTGCGCCCCTGGCCTCGTCCGCCTGCAATTCTCCTCCCTGATATTCGCAGAACGGTGTTAAGCTTGTTCGTTCGCCATGAGGGAAACGCGGACGGGGGTTTGAAGTTGTCTGAATACGATGGGATGGAAACGGCGGAGACCGTTCGAGTCGTCGGGCGCGTGAAATGGTTCGATCCGGCGAAGGGCTATGGCTTCATCGTCCCGGACGATCCGGCGCTGACGGAGTTGCGCGACGTTCTCCTGCATATAAGCAGCCTGCGCGACAGCGGGCGCGACATGGCCGAGGAAGGGGCGCCGATCACCTGTGACTGCGTCAAGCGGTCCAAGGGGTGGCAGGCGATCGAGATCCACGATCTGGGCCGGGGCGTCGCGGCCGCCTCGCCCCGCAAACCAACCCCCGCGCCGCGGCCCGCGCCGTTCGAGAGCAGCGAGGGGTTGGAACCCGCGGTGGTCAAATGGTTCAACCGGACCAAGGGCTACGGATTCGTGGTGCGCGAGGGCGACACGGCGGATATCTTCGTCCATATCGAGACGCTGCGACGTTGCGGCTTCGATGACCTGGTCCCCGGGTCGGCGGTCCATGTCCGGTTCGCCAGCGGCCCCAAGGGACTGGTCGTGGCGGAAATCAGACCGGGCGAGTGAACGATTCGCCCAAGGAGGGCGAATGTCGGCCTTGATGAAACGCGCCGCGAGGGCGGCTGTGCTGGCCCTGGGGCTGGGCCTGGTCTTGTCGCTGGGTGTCGCCGCGTGCGCGCAGCAGGCGGCGCCGACGGGCGCGACCGGCGAGCCGATGGAGCGGCTGACGCTGGTCACCGCGACCGGAGCGCACGATTTCTGGGTCGAGATCGCCGACGAGGAGCCCGAGCGCCAGCGCGGCCTGATGTTCCGTCCGCCGCTGGAAGCGGACCGCGGCATGCTGTTCACATGGCCGGGCGAGCCCGCGCGCGAGCAAAGCTTCTGGATGCGCAACACGCCCAGTTCGCTGGACATCGTCTACATCGACCCGACCGGCCGGATCGTCTCGATCGCCTCGCACACCACGCCCCAGTCCGAAGCGCCGATCCCGTCGAACGGCCCGTCGAACGGCGTCCTGGAGCTGCGCGCGGGCCGCGCCGAGGAGATCGGCGCCAAACCGGGCGATTTCGTTCGCCACCCCTATTTCAAACCTTGATTGCGAACCTTCGTCCGAAGTGGCAAGAGGGCGCTCCGTTCGGTCCGGGGTGTAGCGCAGCCTGGTAGCGCATCTGGTTTGGGACCAGAGGGTCGGAGGTTCGAATCCTCTCGCCCCGACCAAATGGACGCCGCTGGATTAACGATCCGGCGCGCGGTATGGCGGCGAAAGACGCGCCGCCGTCACGACCATGAGGACACCGCCATGCTCGCCCGCATCTATCGCCCCGCCAAGACCGCCATGCAGTCGGGCAAGGCCAAGAGCCGCGACTGGCGCCTGGAGTTCGAGCCGGCTTCGGCGCGGACCATCGATCCGCTGATGGGCTGGACCAGCTCCAGCGACATGAACGGTCAGGTGCGGCTGTCCTTCGAGAGCAAGGACGAGGCGATCGCCTACGCCGAGCGGCACGGCATCCCGTTCCGCCTGCATGAGCCGCAGGACCCCCCGGTCATCATCAAGGCCTACGCCGACAACTTCGCTCCGGGCCGCAAGCAGCCCTGGACGCACTGACGGCCGGCACAGCGACGGGCGCCCTTAGCTCAACCGGATAGAGCACCCGCCTTCTAAGCGGACGGTTGCAGGTTCGAGTCCTGCAGGGCGCGCCATGCCGGGTTTCGGACGGAGGGGTTTAGGGCCTACGCTTGGGTATCCGCGTGGAGCCGCCATGTCCGCCCTTCGTCCCGTCGATCACCTGGACACGCACGAAGTCCTGAACCAGCCGCCGCCGCTGGAGAACGTGAACCTGTTCACGGGCGACCGGGCGCTGAGCGACGCCGTGAACAGGGCCGGCGGCGGCGCCCACAGCGCGCGGCTGGCGGCCTTGGGCGCACGGTGCGGGTCGGCGCAGGTGATCGGCTGGGGCATTGAGGCCAATCGGCAGCCGCCGGTGCTGGACAGCTTCGACCACTATGGGCGCCGGATCGACGAGGTGCGGTTTCACCCGGCCTACCATCAGCTGATGGCGCTGGGGCTGGAGAGCGGCTTCGCCTCGGTCGCGTGGGACGGGACGCCAGCGGGCCATGTGGCGCACGCCGCCGTCCTGTTCCTGACGGCCCAGGCCGATTCGGGCACGACCTGCCCGATGACCATGACCTATGCGTCGGTCCCGGCGCTGGCGGCCGAGCCTGCCGTCGCCGCCGAGTGGACGCCGCGCATCCTGACGGGCCGCTACGATCCGGCGGTGCGACCGGCGGCGGACAAGGCCGGCGTCACGCTCGGCATGGCGATGACCGAAAAACAGGGCGGCTCGGATGTCCGGGCCAACACGACCCGCGCCGCGCCGACGGGCGAGGACGGCTGGTATGCGCTGACGGGCCACAAGTGGTTCTGCTCCGCGCCGATGTCGGACGCCTTCATGACCCTGGCCTATGCGGAGGGCGGGCTGACCTGTTTCCTGGCGCCCCGCTGGACGCCCGACGGCGCGCGCAACGCCGGCTTCAGGGTGATGCGGCTGAAGGACAAGCTGGGCGACCGCTCCAACGCCTCGTCGGAGATCGAGTACCATGGCGCCCTGGCGCAACGGATCGGGCCGGAGGGGCGGGGCGTCGCCACCATCATACGCATGGTCCAGCACACGCGGCTGGACTGCGTGCTGGGCTCGGCTCAGCAGATGCGCGGCGCCCTGGCGCAGGCGGTGTGGCACGCGTCGCACCGTTCCGCCTTCCAGAAGCGGCTGATCGACCAGCCGATGATGGCGGCCGTGCTGGCCGACCTGGCGGTCGAGAGCGAGGCGTCGACGGCGCTGGGTCTTCGGCTGGCGCAGGCGTTCGACCAGGATGACCCGCTGGCGCGCCTGCTGACCCCGATCGCCAAGTACCAGGTGTGCAAGCGGGCGCCGGGCTTCGTCTACGAGGCGATGGAGAGCCTGGGCGGGGCCGGCTATGTCGAGACGGGGCCGATGCCGCGCCTGTTCCGGCAGTCGCCGCTGAACGCCATCTGGGAAGGTTCGGGCAATGTGATCGCGCTGGACGTGCTGCGGGCCATGGGACGCGAGCCCGAGGCCGTCGAGGCGCTGCGCGGTTTTCTGGAGGACCGGCGTGGGCGTGACGCCGACTATGACGCTTGGCTGGACGACCTGGCGTTCGAAGCGGCGCATGAGGCGGAAGCGCGGCTGGTGGTCGAGCGGCTGGCGCTGGCCAGTCAGGCCGCGGTCCTGCTGGCGTGGGACAGTCCTGTCGCGGAGGCTTTCTGCCGATTGAGGTTGAGGGCGCGGGGCGCGGCCTACGGCGCCTACGACGCCAGGATCGATACGGACGCCATACTGCGCCGGGCGACGCCGGCCTGATCAGCCGGTGAAGGCGGCCAGGCCCGCGTGGAGGTCGGCGATGAGGTCGTCGGGATGCTCCAGTCCGACATGCAGGCGGATCAGCTCGCCCTCCAGCGCCGGCGGATGGTCGCGATAGCTCATCTGGTGGGTTTCGTGGGTGACCAGACTTTCGAACCCGCCCCATGAGTAGCCGAGGCCGAACAGGGTCAGGGCGTCCAGCAGGCGACGGCCCGCGGCGGCGTCTCCGCCCCTCATGACGACGCCCATCAGGGACGCCGCCCCGGTGAAGTCGCGCCGCCACAGATCGTGGGCGACCGAGCCAGGCAGGGGCGGGTAGAGAACGCGCGACACCTCCGGTCGTGATTGCAGCCATTCGGCGACGCGCAGGGCCGAGCGCGCCTGTTCGCCATAGCGCAGCGGCAAGGTGCGCAGGCCGCGCAGCGCCAGCCAGGCGTCGTCGGGCGAGACGTGCCACCCCAGATCCTCGATCGTGTCGCCGACGGCGCGGGCGTGTCGGGCGTCGGCCACCGCGACGCCGCCCATCAGCAGGTCGGAATGGCCGGAGGCGTATTTGGTCAGGGCCTGAACGCTGACATCGACGCCGTGCGCCAGGGGCTTGAACGCCAGACCGGCGCCCCAGGTGTTGTCCAGCACGGTCACGACGCCGCGCGCGCGGCAGCCAGCGGCGACGGCCGCGACGTCGATCATCTCGAACGTAAGGGAGGCGGGCGATTCCAGCAGAACCACCCGCGTGCGCTCGCTCACCGCATCGAGCACGGCCTGGGCGTCCGACCCGGCGGGGAGGAAGCGTGCGGTGACGCCCCGCGCGGCCTGATAACGGCTGAGGAAACGTCGACTGGGGCCATAGACGGCGTCGGTCGTCAGCACCTCGTCGCCCGGGCGTGTGAGGGCCAGCAACGGCACGGTGACGGCGGCGAGGCCGGAGGGCACGATGAAGGCGCGCTCCGCTCCCTCGAGACCAGCCAGGGCGGCGCACAGCTCGCGCGCAGCTGATCCGCCGTCCAGCCCATAGACCGGACCCTCGGAGTCGTCGCGCATCGCGTCGGCGCGGTCGCTGAGCATGGTCGAGGCGCGTTCCACCGGCGGGCTGACGGGTCGGCGTCCCAGACCCCGTCGCGTGGCGGAGGCGATGAGGCGGGTGCGGTCCGATTGCGGCGACATGGTTCCTCCGGCGGGTTGCGGATCGGGGCCTAAAGGCCTCTAAAGTCCGCGGGGCGCAAGCCGCGGAGGATTGGACGCGATGCGGTTCAGCATGATCGGAGCGATGGCGGCGTTGCTGACGGGCCTGGCGGCCTGCGGCCAGAACGCGCCTGAGACGACGCCGGCGCCGAAGATCGCGCCGTCCGAAACGGTCGAGGCGTCCGAACTGCCCGAGAGCCCGACCCTGGCGGCGATAAAGCGGCGGGGACGGCTGAACTGCGGCGTGCACCAGGGCCTTGTGGGCTTCGCCTATACGGACAATCGCGGTCAATGGCGGGGCTTCGATGCGGACTTCTGCAGGGCCATGGCGGCGGCGATCTTCGGTGACGCCGAAGCCGTGCGATTCGTGCCCCTGACGGCGGCGGATCGATTCGCCGCCCTGAACGACGGCCGGATCGACGTGCTGTGGCGCAACTCGTCCTGGACGATGAGCCGCGACGCCGGAGAGGGCTTCGTCTTTGCGGGCGTCAACTACTACGACGGCCAAGGCTTCCTGGTTCGTCGATCGCTGAACCTGGCCAGCGCCGCCGAGCTGAACGGGGCGCGGGTGTGCGTCCAGGCCGGGTCGAACGCCCAGGCCAACGCGGACGACTTCTTCCGCTCGCGCGGCGTCGCGTATCGCCCCGTTGTCTTGGCGACCGAGGAAGCGGCGCGCGACGCCTATGGCCGCGAGGACTGCGACGCCTTCAGCGCCGACATCTCCGCCCTGGCGGCCGCCCGGACCGTGCTGTCCAATCCGCAAGAGCACGTGATCCTGTCGGACGTGGTTTCAAAGGAGCCGCTGGGCCCGGCGGTCAAACCCGGCGACGACCGCTGGGCCGCCGTGGTGCGCTGGACTCTGAACGCTGTGATTCTGGCTGAGGAGCTGGGGGTTACGCGCGAGAACGCCGAAGCTCTGGCCAAGGAGAGCCGTGATCCGCGCGTGCGCCGTCTGCTGGGCGTGGAAGGCGACTATGGCGCCATGGCGGGCTTGTCGAAGACCTGGGCGTTCGACGCCATTCGCGCCACCGGCAACTATGGCCAGATCTTCGACCGGAATCTGGGGTCGCAATCACCTCTCGACCTGGCGCGCGGATTGAACGCACAATGGAACGCGCGGCCCGGCGGCTTGATCTACGGCCTGCCAATCCGATAAGCGCCGCCTCTTCGCTATGGTCCTGGGGGACAGATGACGCAGACGAAACGCGGGCTTCCGCTTCACTGGCTGATGCTGATCGGCTTCGTCGTCGGTTTGGGCGGAGGGCTGCTCGTCAACCTGACGCTGGGCGCCGATGCAGCCTGGGTGCAGTGGCTGACCGCGAACGTGACCGGCCCGATCGGCCAGATCTTCCTGCGTCTGCTGTTCATGATGGTGATCCCGCTGCTGTTCTCGGCGCTGGTGATTGGGGTGGCCGAAATGGGCGACTTGGCGTCGCTGGGGCGAGCGGGATTGAAGACCCTGCTGCTGACGATCCTGATCTCGGGCATCGCCGTGGTGATCGGTCTGGTGATGGTCAATGCGCTGCAGCCCGGCCGCGGGGTCGATCCGGCCCTGGCGCAATCGCTGCTGGAGCAGGGGCGAGACGGCGCCGCCAACATCGTGGAAAACGCCCCGACCAGCATATCGCTGGGCGACTTCTTCCTGGACCTGGTGCCGTCCAACGTCTTCACCGCGGCCGCCGAGAACGCGATCCTGCCGGTGATGGTGTTCGCCCTGTTCTTCGGCATCGGCCTGGTCATGGCCAAGAGCCCGGCGACGGACCGCCTGCAGGAGGTGATCCAGGGCCTGTTCGAAGTGACGATGAAGCTGATCAACCTGTTCATCAAGCTGGCGCCGTTGGCCATCGCCTGCCTGATGTTCAACCTGGCGGCCCTGTTCGGGGTGGAGCTGCTGCTGCGGCTGGCGGCCTATGTCGGCGTCGCCGTCGGCGCGATGGCGATCCACATGTTCGTCGTCTATCCGCTGGTGGTGTGGCTGCTGGGCGGGATGTCGCCGGTCGCCTTCTTCCGCGGCGTGCGCGAGCCGATGATCGTGGCCTTCTCCACCGCATCGTCCAACGCCTCACTGACCTTCTCGCTTAGGGCGGCCGAGGAGCAGCTGCATCTGCCGCGCAAGATCGCCCGCTTCGTCCTGACGGTGGGCGCCACGGCCAACCAGAACGGCACGGCCCTGTTCGAGGGGGTGACGGTTCTGTTCCTGGCCCAATTTTTCGGCATCGACCTGACCATCACCCAGCAAGTCGTGGTGATGCTGGTGTGCATCCTGGGCGGCGTCGGCACCGCAGGCGTGCCCGCCGGATCGCTGCCGGTGGTGGCCATGATCTTGGTGATGGTCGGCGTGCCGGCCGAAGGCATCGGACTGATTCTTGGCGTCGATCGTTTCCTGGACATGTGTCGCACGACGCTGAACGTTACGGGCGACCTGGCCCTGGCCACGATCGTGTCGCGCGGCGAGACGGACGATTCGATCGCGCCGGACGCGGACGTTCCCGCCGCTCCCGCCGCCTGAACGGTCAGCCCGTCTCGACCTCGGTGTCGGCGCGGGCGCCCCATTCGGACCAGGAGCCGTCGTAGAGCCGCGACGGCCTCCCCAGTTCGGCCAGTCCCAGGCTGAGGATGGCCGCGGTGACGCCCGATCCGCAGGTGGTCGTGACCGGCCGGTCGACGTCCACTCCGGCGTCGGCGAAGGCCTGGGCCAGGGCCGGTCCGCGCTTCATGGTGCCGTCGTCGTTCAGCAGCCGATTGTAAGGCAGGTTAATCGCGCCCGGCATGTGGCCCGACCGGACGCCGGCGCGGGGTTCGGCGGCCTTACCGCGGAACCGGGGCGCGCCGCGGGCGTCGACCACCTGTGCGTCCCCGCCCAGGGCCGCGCGAACAGCGTCGATGTCGGCGACGGCCGTCGGGTCGAATTGGGGCGTGAACGTCGCGGGCGTCGATGCCGAGGCCCCCGCCACTACGGGACCGCCGCTGGCCCGCCATGCGGGCAGGCCGCCGTCCAGCACCTGGACCCGCCCAGCGCCCATGACGGTGAACATCCACCAGACACGCGCGGCCGAGAACAGCCCGGCCGTATCATAGACGACGACATGATCGTCGAGAGCGACGCCCGCGGCGCCGGCCGTCCGGGCGAACTCGGGCGGGGCCGGCAGCATATGGGGCAGGGCGCTGTCCTGATCGGAAATGGTCTCCAGGTCGAGGAAGACCGCACCCGGAATATGGGCGCGCTCAAAATCGCTCTTGGCGTCCCGGCCATCCAGATGCCAGCTGGCGTCGATGATCCGCAGATCGGGTCGTTCCAGGCGTGCCGCCAGTTCGGCGGGCGAGATCAGGGGGCTCATGCGCGACTCAGGGCCAGTTGCACGACATCGGTGCGCTCCGACCGGAAGCCGGCCTCGCAATACGCCAGGTAGAAGCGCCACAGGCGGCGGAAACGCTCGTCGAAGCCGGCGATCCGACGGATGTCGCTCCAGGCCGCCTGGAACCGCTCGTCCCACCGTTTCAGGGTTTCGGCGTAGTCCTGGCCGAACCGCTCGACCACGTCCCAGACCAGACCCGCTTCGGCGATCACGGGCTTCAACTTCGCCTCGGACGGCAGCATGCCGCCCGGAAAGACGTACTTCTGGATGAAGTCGGTGCGCGCGTTGTACTCGTCGAACAGGGCGTCCTGGATGGTGATGATCTGCAGGCCGGCGCGACCGCCCGGGCCCAGCACCTGATGGATCTTTCCGAAGTAGGCGGGCCAGTACTCCTTGCCCACCGCCTCGAACATCTCGATGGAGGCGACGCGGTCGAAGCGGCCCTGAACGTCGCGATAGTCGATCAGTTCGATCGACGCCTTGTCCGACAGGCCGGCGTTGAACAGGCGCTGGCGGGCGAAGTCGTGCTGTTCACGCGATATGGTCACCCCGGTGACCCTGACCCCGACCTCGCGGGCGGCGAACTCGGCGAAGCCGCCCCAGCCGCAGCCGATCTCCAGCACCGACATCCCCGGCCTCAAATCCATCAGCCGGGCCAGAGAGGCGTATTTCTCGCGCTGGGCCGCCTCCAGCGTCTCGCCTTCGCGCGAGAACCGGGCCGAGGAATAGGTCATCGATCCGTCCAGCCAGGCCGCGTAGAAGGCGTTGCCCAGGTCGTAATGGGCGTGGATGTTCTTCCTCGAGCCCGCCCGGCTGTTGCGGTTGCGGCGATGCGCCAGCCAGTTCACCGCTTTCATCAGCCAGTGGCCGTCGAACAGGCGGCGGATATGGTCGTAATTGTCGACCAGGGTTTCCAGCAGGGCCGCCAGATGCGGCGTGTCCCACTCGCCGGCCATGTAGCCTTCCGCAAAGCCGATGTCGCCGGCGGCCAGGACGCGGCGCGCGAAGGCGTAGTCCTTCACGTCCAGGACGCCCTGGGGCCCGAGCTTGTCGCCCTGCAAGACGTGGGTCTCGCCGTTGGGCAGCCGCACAGTCAGGCGACCGACGGTCCAGTTGGCGGCAAGCAGGCGAAGCAGCATCGCGAACACGCGCGGCGTGCGGCGGGCGACGGCTTCGATCTCTGCGGTGGCGACGCTCATCGTTGGATATCTTTCACTCGGCAGGGACAGGGTCAATCGCGGTCGCTGGCGTCGTCGCCCCGGCCGCTCACGGCCTTGAGCGCATCCAGCGCCCGGGCGCGCGCCGCGTCGTGATCGACGATAGGCTTGGGGTAGTCGTGGCCCAGGCGAACGCCGGCGCGGCGCAGGACGTCTTCGGGCGCGGTCCAGGGCGCGTGCAGCCACTTGTCGGGCAGGCGCGCCAGCTCCGGGACCCAGCGGCGGACATAGCCGCCGCGGGCGTCGAACTTCTGGCTCTGAGCGACCGGATTGAAGATGCGGAACCAGGGCGAGGCGTCGGCGCCCGATCCCGCGATCCACTGCCAGTTCTGCACATTGTTTCCCAGGTCGGCGTCGACCAGAGTGTCCCAGAACCACGCCTCGCCCTCGCGCCAGTCGATCATCAGGTGTTTGACCAGGAATGAGGCGACCACCATCCGCACCCGATTGTGCATCCAGCCGGTCGCCCAGAGCTGGCGCATGCCGGCGTCGACCAGCGGATAGCCGGTCCGGCCGCGTTTCCAGGCCTCAAGAGCAGCCGGCGCATGGCTCCAGGGCATGGCGTCGTACTCTGGCCGGAAGGCCCGTTCGGTCATGTAGGGGAAGTGGTGCAGCAGATGGGCGGAGAATTCGCGCCAGCCTAGCTCGGCGATGAACTTCTCGGCCTCGGCGGCGGGAACGCGGCCCGCCTGCGCGGCCGCCCGGGCCTGGATGACGGCGCGCCAGGGGCTGATCTCGCCAAAGTGCAGATGGGGAGACAGGCGGCTGGTCGCCGGTCGGTCAGGATAGTCGCGGCCTTCGGCGTAGGATTTCAGCCCCTTAGACAGGAAATCGGACAAGGCGTCCGAAGCGCTGGCCTCGCCGGGCGTCCAGTCGAAGCGCGCCGACCAGTCCGGATTCGACGGATGCAGCTTCCAATCTTCCAGGGGGTCGCTGCCCACCTGCGGCGTGTCGATGCGGCGCGGCCCCAGGGTGTGTTCCGGCGGCTCGGCCTGAGCCAGCAGCGCCTTCAGAAACGGCGTGAAGACCTTGTACGGCTGCCCCGAGCCGTTCAGCACCCCGCCAGGACGGCACAGCAGGGCGCCGTTGAAGCCGCGGCAATCCACGCCGTCCGCCTTCAGCGCGTGGGCGACGTCTGCGTCTTTCTCGAAGGCGACGGGCTCGAAGAGCCGGTTCATGAAGACGGCGTCGGCGCCGGTTTCGCGGATCAGCCGCTGCAACTCGCCCAGCGAATCGCCGCGCCGGAGCACCAGCCGGCCGCCGCGGTCGCGCAAGGCGCCGTCCAGCGCCCGCAGCGACTTGTCCAACCACCAGCGCGAGGCGGCGCCGATCGGACGACCGTGGCCGTCGTCCAGGATGAATACCGGCACGATGGGCCGCCCGGTCTCGGCCGCGTGGTTCAGGGCGGGATTGTCATGCAGCCGAAGGTCGCGACGGAACCAGAGGATGACGGGCTTGGTGGCCACGCGGGCGAACTCCGTGATAACTTGCGCTCAACCTGAATGAGCGCCACCTGTTGGCCTCATGGATGCGGCATGGACCGCGCCCGCGAAACCAGATTGCAAGAGAGCCGCCGTGAGCCGACCCAACGCCGTCATTACGTTGTCCGAAGGTCTTCGGACGCCTGTCGTCATCGGCGGCGGCGCCCGGATCGCCTTCATCGCCGGTCCCTGCCAGATGGAAAGCCGCCAGCATGCGCTGGAGACGGCCCATGCGCTGAAGGAGATCGGCGCGCGGCTGAACGTCGGCATCATCTACAAGACCAGCTTCGACAAGGCGAACCGCACCTCGGCCAGCGCCGCGCGCGGCATCGGCCTGAAGGACGCCATGCCGATCTTCGCCGAGATCCGGGAGACCGTCGGCCTGCCGACCCTGACCGACGTCCACTCCGAAGCGCAGTGCGCTCCGGTGGGCGAGGTCGTCGACGTGTTGCAGATTCCCGCCTTCCTCAGCCGCCAGACCGACCTGCTTTTGGCCGCCGCCGCGACCGGCAAGGCGATCAACATCAAGAAGGGTCAGTTCCTCGCCCCTTGGGACATGAAGAACGTGATCGCCAAGGTGGTCGGCGCGGGTAATCCCAACGTCATGGCGTGCGAGCGGGGCGCCAGCTTCGGCTACAACACCCTGGTCAGCGACATGCGCGCCCTGCCGGTGCTGCGCGACATCGGCTGCCCGGTCGTGTTCGACGCGACCCACAGCGTGCAGCAGCCGGGCGGGCAGGGCACGTCCTCGGGCGGCCAGCGCGAGTTCGTGCCGGTGCTGGCCCGCGCCGCCGTCTCGGTCGGCGTGGACGCGGTCTTCATGGAGACTCACCCCGACCCCGACAACGCCCCGTCGGACGGCCCCAACATGGTGCCGCTGGACCAGTTCGAGGCGCTGGCGGCGCAGCTGATCGCCTTCGATGATCTGGCCATCAAGACCGGCGCCAAGGGGCCGGTGGCGCTGGCGGCCTGAATCCTCTAGGCCGGGCTGCATGTCCGATACGCTTGATCTCGGCGCCCTGCAGAAGCTGCTGGAGCGCGTGCGTGACCTGAAGGCGGCCTGCGTCGGCGATCTGATGCTGGATCGCTACGTCTATGGCGAGGTCAGCCGCATCTCGCCCGAGGCGCCGATTCCGGTTCTCAGGACCCGCCGCACCACCGCCATGCCGGGCGGAGTCGGCAATGTGGCGCGCAACGTCGCGGCGCTGGGCGGCCTGGCGCGCCTGGGCGCTGTCGCCGGCGACGACGCCGCCGGGCAGGAGTTGCGCGAACTGATCGCAGCCGAGGATCGCGTGGCCGACTTCGTGTCGCGGCTGGCCGGCGCGACCACGATCGTCAAGACCCGCTTCGTCGCCGCCGGCCAACAGCTGCTGAGGCTGGACGAAGAAGAGGCGGGGGTCGAGATTCGGGATTCCGACGCCTTTGCAGAGGCTTCGGTCATTCTTCTGTCCGATTACGCCAAGGGCGTGGTCAGCGACGGCCTGATCGCCGCCGCTTTGAAAACCGCGCACGAGACGGGCGTGGCGGTGATCGTCGATCCCAAGGGGCGCGACTTCGCCCGTTATGGCGCGGTGGACGTCATAAAGCCCAACGCCTCTGAGCTGGCGGGGGCCACGGGCCTCCCGGTCGAAACCAACGCCGAGGTCGAGACGGCGCTGGCCGCGCTTCTGGCCGCCACGACGGCCAAGGCGATCGTCGTGACGCGTGCGGGCAAGGGCATGAGCCTGATGCGGCGGGGCGGGCCCGTGCGGCATTTTCCCGGCCGGGCGCGGGAAGTGTTCGACGTTTCGGGCGCCGGCGACACCGTCCTGGCCTCGCTGGGCCTGGCGCTGGGCGCGGGAGCGTCGCTAGAAACGGCGGTGCAGTTCGCCATCCTGGCCTCGGGCGTGGTGGTGGGCAAGGCCGGCACCGCCGTGGTCACGCCCGCCGAACTGATCGAGGCGGAACTGAGCCAGCACGCCGTCGCCGCCCAGGCCAAGGTGACGCCGCTGGACGAACTGGCCGCCGAGGTCGAGGCCTGGCGCCGGCAGGGGCTGAAGGTCGGCTTCACCAACGGCTGTTTCGACATCCTGCACCGCGGTCATGTCGCCTATCTGGCCCAGGCCCGCAGCTGGTGCGACCGGCTGGTGGTGGCGCTAAACACCGACGCTTCCGTTCGGCGTCTCAAAGGCGAGGGCCGGCCCGTCAACGACCTAGACAGCCGCGCCGTCGTCATCGGCGGCCTGGCCAGCGTCGATCGCGTGACCAGTTTCGACGATCCGACCCCCATCGCCCTGATCGAGCGATTGCGGCCCGACGTCCTCATCAAGGGCTCGGATTACACGCGCGAAGGCGTGGTCGGCGGCGATCTGGTCGAAAGCTGGGGCGGCGTGGTCCGCCTGGCCGACTTCAAGGACGGGTTCTCCACCACCCGCACGATCGAGAAGATGACGGGGAGCGCCCAGTGACGCCGAGGATGATCGTAGTGACCGGCGGAGCCGGCTTCATCGGCTCCAACATCGTGGCGAGGCTGACGGCGGAAACCGCCTACGACGTGGTGGTCTGCGATCGGCTGGAGACCGCCGACCTGGCCAAGTGGAAGAACATCGCCAAGCACGCCGTCGTCGACCTGTGGGCGCCGGAAGACCTGTTCGACCAGCTGGAGCGCCACGCCGACCGGATCGAGGCCGTGGTCCACATGGGGGCGATCTCGTCCACCACCGAGCCGGACGCGGACCTGATCCTGCGGACCAACTTCACCCTGTCGCGCGACATCTGGGATTGGTGCGCTCTGCGCGGGGCCCGGATGCTCTACGCCTCCTCGGCGGCGACCTATGGCGACGGCGACACCGGCTTCAACGACGATGACGATGCGGAGTCTCTGTCTCAGCTTCGCCCGCTAAACGCCTATGGCTATTCAAAACTTCTGTTCGATCAGTATGCAGTGCGACAGGCGGACCGCGGCCAGGCGCCGCGTCAGTGGGCCGGGCTGAAGTTCTTCAACGTCTATGGCCCGAACGAGGGCCACAAGGGCGGGATGAAATCCGTCGTGGCCCAGATCTGGCCCAAGGTCGCGGCGGGCGAGACCGTGAGCCTGTTCCGGTCGCACAACCCGAACTACGCCGATGGCGGCCAGTTGCGGGACTTCGTCTATGTCGACGATGTGGTCGACATCGTCGAATGGCTGTTGCAGTCGCCCGAGGTGTCGGGCGTGTTCAACGCGGGTTCCGGCCAGGCGCGGTCCTTTGCCGACCTGGCGCGAGCGACGTTCGCGGCCGCCGGCAAGGAAGCGTCGATCGCCTATGTCGACATGCCCGAGGTCATCCGCGACCGGTACCAGTACTTCACTCAAGCCCGCATGGACCGCGTGCGCGCCGCCGGTTTCGGCGGCCAGTCCACGCCGCTGGAGGAGGGGGTCCGGCGTTATGTCCAGGACTTCCTGTCCAGACCGGACCCCTATCGCTGATGCAGAGCCGGCTGAGCTTCAGGCAATGGGTCGGCTATTCGGGCTTCGGCCTGATTCTTCTGCTGACCCTGGCCGTCGCCGTCTGGCGCGGCGACATCCTGAGAGCCGCGCTGGATCCGCAGGTGCCGTTCCAGACCTATGATCCGCCGCCGGCCCCGAACTATGAAAGCGCGGCGTCCTGGGCGATGCTGGATGCGCGGGTGGAGGGCGCCGGGCCGGCCGCGGTCTTCTTCGTTCATTCCACCACCTTCGACGGAGGGCGGGACTGGAACGCCCCGATCGGCGACGCGCAGGCGAACGCCTATCTGCGCCGCGTGGTCCTGCCCAACTACGCCGCCCCCTTCGCCCGGGCGGGATCGGTCAGCGCCCCCCATTACCGACAGGCCAGCCTATACACCCGCCTGACCCTGCGTGACGATGCGCGCGAGGCGCGAGCCTTCGCTTACGGCGACGTGGAGGCCGCCTTCGAGACATGGCTGCAGCGGCACCCTGAAGGCCCCATTGTTCTGGCGGGCGTCGAGCAGGGCGCCGATCTCCTGGACCGATTGGTGCGCGAGCGGGTGGCGAACGACCCGGCGCTGCGTCGGCGACTGGTGGCCGCCTATCTGATGGACGCCATCGTCGCCGCCGACCGTCTGGCGCCAGGCACGCCGGCCTGCGCGACCCGACGCCAGATCCACTGCATCGTGGCGTGGTCGGAAGTCGGCGAAGGCGACGACGGGGCGGCGAACCGACGCATGAGGCGCGCGCTGGTGTGGGACGACCGCGGAAGACTGGTCGAGCTGAACGGCCGCGCGGCGCTGTGCGTCAATCCGATCACCGGCTCGACCGGGCAGGAGGACGCCTCGGCGCGCATGCATCGCGGCGCAACCAATGCGACGGGACTGGAATGGGGCGCCCGCCCGGCCCTGATCGCGCGGGAAGTGTCGGCCCAATGCCGCGACGGCCTTCTGCGCCACAGCCGGCCCGACCTTGAGTCCTTCCGCGAGCGCGGCAACTGGTCCGATCGAAGAAAGACCCGCCCTTACAACCTTTTCTACGGCGATCTTGAAGCTGACGTTGCGGCGAGACTGACCGCTTACGTCCAGCAGGCCGCCGCCGCCTAATCGGCGAACGCCGTCGGGTTTCTATGGCGCCGCTCGCGCGAGGCGAGTACGCTTCGCCTGCAAGAGGAGGAACTGGATGGACGTGACCACAATCTTCGCCGGCGTCGTGCTGCTGCTGGCCGTCGCCCTGCTGTTCAGCGTGATCAAGATCGTGCCGCAGGGACGCGAGTTCACGATCGAGCGCTTCGGCAAATACACCAAGACCCTGTCGCCGGGGATCGGCTTTCTGACCCCGTTCATCGAGAGGGTCGGGCGACGCATGAACATGATGGAACAAGTGCTTGATGTTCCAACGCAAGAAGTGATCACCAAAGACAACGCCATGGTCAAGGTCGACGGCATCGTCTTCATCCAGGTGATGGACGCCGCCAAGGCCGCCTATCGCGTCGACGATCTGCCCTACGCCATCTCGCAACTGTGCATGACCAATCTGCGGACCGTGGTCGGGTCGATGGAGCTGGATGAGGTGCTGAGCCAGCGTGACAGCATCAACACCCGTCTGCTGCACGTCATCGACGCGGCGACCGAGCCGTGGGGCGTCAAGGTCAACCGCATCGAGATCAAGGATCTGACGCCGCCGACCGACATCACCAACGCTATGGCCCGGCAGATGAAGGCCGAGCGCGAACGTCGCGCCGTCATCACCGAAGCCGATGGCGAAAAGGCCGCCGCCATCGCGCGCGCCGAGGGCGCCAAGCAGGCCGCCATCCTCCAGGCCGAGGGCCGCAAGGAGGCCGCCTTCCGCGACGCCGAAGCCCGCGAACGCGAAGCCGAGGCCGAGGCGCGCGCCACCGCCATGGTGTCGGAAGCGATCGCGCGCGGCGACGTGAACGCCATCAACTACTTCGTGGCCCAGAAGTACGTCGAGGCCTTCGCTGAACTGGCCCGCAGCCCGCAACAGCGCACGGTCATCGTGCCCGCCGAGATGGGCGCCCTGGTCGGCACCATCGCCGGCATCGGCGAGATGGTCGGACTGGCCAAGGGCCAGCAACGCGAGGGGCCGACCCCGACGACCCCGTCGGCTGCGCCCCGCCCGCCGCGTCGCCCGGCCGCCGGCGGCGTCGTGCCGCCGACCGCCTGAGGAGGCTGAACCATGAATGCGCTTGTCGAGCTCTACGCCGTCCAGCCCTTCTGGATCTGGCTGGCCATCGGCGTGTTGCTGCTGGCGATCGAGGCGATGCTGTCGACCGAATGGCTCTTGTGGCCGGCGGTCTCGGCCGGGATCGTGGCGGTGCTGACCGCCGTCGGATTTCGCCCAGGCCTGGCCGCCGAGGTCGCCATCTTCGCCATACTGACGGTCGTCGCCACGCTCTTGTCGCGCCGTCTGGTCGGCAAGGCCAATCCGTCCGGACCCGACGTGAACGACTGCGACGTTCGCCTGATCGGCCAGCGCGCGCGGGTGGTGGAGCCGTTCGTTCACGGCCGAGGGCGCGTCTTCATCTCGGGCGCGGAATGGTCGGCCGAGATCGAGGGCGAGGCCCCGCCGGCGGGGCAGGACGTGATCGTCGACCAGATCAACGGATCGCTGCTGAAGGTCAGGGCGTCGGCCTGAGGCAACGTCAGCCGTCGACGACCGTTGGACGGGCATGACCGCTTCCTCGTCCGTCGCCGTTCCACCCCTGCAGGACGGGCTTCCGGTTCCCAGGCGCTACTGGGCCATCGTCTCCATCGGCCTTGGCATCACCCTGGCCGTGCTGGACGGGGCGATCGCCAATGTGGCCCTGCCGTCGATCGCGCAGGATCTGAGAGCGTCCGAGGCGGCGTCCATCTGGATCGTCAACGCCTATCAGATTGCGATCGTCGTGGCCCTGTTGCCGCTGGCGTCGCTGGGCGAGATCGTCGGCTATCGCCGCGTGTCCCAGGCTGGACTGGCGGTCTTCACCCTGGCCTCGATCGGCTGCGTGCTGGCCGATTCCATCGCGACCCTGAGCCTGGCGCGCGTGGTTCAGGGCTTCGGCGCGGCGGGCATCATGAGCGTCAACGGCGCGTTGGTCCGTTTCACCTATCCGCACCGGATGCTGGGCCGAGCGGTGGGCATCAACGCCGTGATCGTTTCGCTGGCCGCCGCGGCCGGACCAACGATCGCCGGCGCTATCCTATCCGTGGGCCATTGGCGCTGGCTCTCGCCCTGAACATTCCCATCGGCCTGCTGGCGGTGTCGCTGGCGGGCTTCACCCTGCCGCACAATCCACTTCAGAACCGAGCGCTGAACTGGACCGGCGCAGCGTTGAGCGCGGCGGCGTTCGGGCTTGTCATCACGGGTCTGCAGGCCCTGGCGCACGGGGAGGCGTCCGTGCTCGGCTTCGGTCTGACCGGCGCGGGTCTGGCGGCTGGCGTCCTTCTGGTCAGACACGAGAAGCCCCGCGCGGCGCCGCTGATCCCGCTGGATCTTCTGGGCCGACCGATGTTCGCCCTGTCCGTGGCCACATCGATCATATCCTTCACTGCCCAGATGATGGCCTTCGTCGCCCTGCCGTTCTTCCTGCAAGGGTCATTGGGGCTCAGCGCGGTCGAGACGGGCCTTCTCATGACGCCCTGGCCGCTGGCGACCATGGTGGCGGCGCCCCTGGCCGGCTGGCTGTCCGACCGGCATTCCGCCGGCGTCCTGGGCGCGATCGGCCTGAGCCTGTTCGCCTGCGGCCTGATGGCGCTCAGCTTCCTGGAGCCGGACGCGTCGAAGTTCGACGTCATCTGGCGCATGGCCGTCTGCGGGGCCGGTTTCGGCTTCTTCCAGTCGCCGAACAACCGCGCCATGCTGTCGGAGGCCCCCAGGGAGCGGGCGGGCGCGGCGGGCGGCGCCCTGGGCACGGCGCGGGTGCTGGGCCAGTCGCTGGGCGCGGTCGTGGTCGCCTTCCTGCTGGCGACGGCGCCGGTGGCGGGCGTGGGGCACGGCTTCCAGCTCGCCGCCGTCGCGGCCCTGTTCGGCGCGGTCATGAGCGGCTCGCGCATCCGGCGCCGACCGTCCGAACCGGACAAGGAAGTCGAGGCGGTTTAACGCCGGGGGAGTTCCGCCACGCCGCGGTTCGCCAACTGGTCGGCGCGTTCGTTCAACTCGTGCCCCGCGTGTCCCTTGACCCAGCGCCATTTGACGTCGTGGCGGGCCCGCGCCGCATCCAGCCGTTGCCACAGTTCGGCGTTCTTGACGGGCTTCTTGTCGGCGGTCAGCCAGCCGCGCGCCTTCCAGCCGCGCATCCATTCGGTGATGCCCTGCATGACGTATTTGCTGTCGGTATGCAGCTCGACACGGCACGGCCGTTTCAGCGCCTCCAGCGCCATGATGGCGGCCATCAGCTCCATGCGATTGTTGGTCGTATTGGGTTCGCCGCCCCACAGTTCCTTCTGATGCCCGCCGCCGGTCTGCAGCACGGCGCCCCAGCCGCCGGGGCCGGGATTGCCCTTGCAGGCGCCGTCGGTGTGGATGATGACGTGATCGGAGAGACTCATGGTCGCGCAGACCTACAGCCTCCCTTGGCGCGGGGCCATCACTCGGCCTATATGCGGGGCGAAGAATAGTGGACGGGACCGACCATCGGTCCTCGCGAGGAGAATACGCCATGGGCTCCATGAGCATCTGGCATTGGGCCATCGTCATTGTCGTCATCGCCCTGCTGTTCGGCGGTCGCGGCAAGCTGTCCAGCATCATGGGCGACGCGGCCAAGGGCATTCGCGCCTTCAAGGACGGCCTGTCGGACGACGGCAAGAAGGACGGCCCGCATGACGGCGTCAGCTCGCTGCCGCGCACCGACGCCGAGAAGGAAGAGATCAAGCGCTAGTCGTCGTCTGCAAGGGCTGACGCATGGGCGGGCTTGGCCCCGGTATCGGGGGATTCGAAATTGTCGTGATCGGTCTGGTGGCCCTGCTCGTGGTGGGGCCAAAGGATCTGCCTGTGCTGATGCGTCGCGTCGGTCAGATGGTCGCCAAGGCGCGCGCCATGGCCAACGAGTTCCGCTCCAGCTTCGACGAGATGGCGCGCCAGTCCGAACTGGACGACCTGCGCAAGGAGGTCGAGGCGCTGCGAACCGGGCAGGGGATGTATCCGCTGGGCCAGGAGGCGCAGAACGCCTTCAAGGACATCAACAGCGAACTGACCAAGCCGCTTGAGGCGCCGTCGGCGGCCAGCGTCCCGGAGATGACTCCGGCAGCCGACGAATGGCCCGATACGCCGGTGGCTGAACCCGCGACCGAGCGCCCTGAGCCGGCGGCCCCGGTCGGCTCCACGCCGAAGTCCAGTGGCGCCGCCGCCAAGCCGGCCGCCGCCAAGCCGGCCGCCGCCAAGACGGCCGCGCCCAAGCCCAAGTCCGCTTCGAAGCCGGCGAAGAAGCCCACGGCTGCGACCAAGGCTGCGCCCGCCAGAAAGACCCAGCGCAAGAAGGCCGCCGAGCAGTGACCGATCGCGACGAGGACGAAATCGAGGCGTCGCGCGCGCCGCTGATGGACCACCTGATCGAACTCAGGAGCCGGCTGCTGGTTTGCGTGATCGCCTTCGCGGCCGGCTTCATCCTGTGCTTCGCCTTCTCGGAGCCGATCTACCTGTTTCTGGTGAAGCCGTTCGCGGCGGCCCAAGCGTTTTACGCCTCGGTCGGCCCACACGGCCACGTGTCACCCATCGACCTGATCCTGGGAACGGCGGGCCTGAAGGCGCTGCCGCACATCGACGGGCAGACGGTCAACCTGATCTACACGGCGCCGCTGGAAATCCTGTTCACCAAGATGAAGCTGGCCGGCTTCGGCGCGGTCTTCGTCGCGTTTCCGATCCTCGCCTGGCAGCTGTACCGATTCGTCGCGCCGGGGCTTTACCGCAACGAACGGGGCGCCTTCGCGCCCTTCCTGATCGCCGCACCGCTGCTGTTCCTGCTGGGGGCGGCTCTGGTCTATTTCGTCATGCTGCCGTTCGTCATGTGGTTCTCGCTGAGCCAGCAGATCGTCGGCGACGGCATCCAGGCCAATCTGCTGCCGAAAGTGTCGGACTATCTCAGCCTGGTCACGGCGCTGTTGCTGGCCTTTGGCCTGTGCTTCCAACTGCCGGTCGTGATGACGCTGCTGGGACTGGCGGGGCTGATCAACTCCAAGCTGATGTCGGCCGGGCGGCGCTACGCCATCGTCGCCGTGGTCGTGGTGGCCGCCGTCGTCACGCCGCCAGACCCGATCAGCCAGCTGATGCTCGCCGTGCCCCTGGTCATTCTCTACGAGATCTCGATCTGGTGCGTGCGCATCATCGAGCTGCGGCGCGACAAGGCCGATGCGCTGGAGGCCGAGGCGGCCTGACGCGCTTCGTCGCAGGCGGCAACGAAGCGGGCGCCTCGCCTGTTGAACCGCCGATGCATCGACGTACGCTTCTCGCCGCCGGCCTGACCCTTCCCTTTGGACACGGCTGCAGCCAGGCGGCCGACGTCCTGCCGCCGCCTGCGCCCACGCAAGGCCTGAATGCGGCCGTGATGGACCGCGTCGCGGCCAGCGCGGAGGCGCTGCCCAAGCTGCACGCCATGATCGTCGCCCGCGACGGCCAGCGTCTGTTCGAACGCACCTGGCGCGGTCCTTCGCTGGAGACGCCGGTCAACATCAAGTCGGCCTCCAAGTCGGTGATCGCCGCCCTGGGCGGGATCGCGATCGGGCAGGGGGTGTTCCAAGGTGTCGAGCAGCCGATCTCCGCATTTCTGGCCGACCGTTTTCCGGCGACGCCGGACCCGCGCCTGGCGGAGGTGACTATCGGCGACCTGCTGTCGATGCAGGCAGGCCTGGGGTCCACCTCGGGGGCGAACTACGGCGCGTGGGTCTCGAGCCGTGACTGGGTTCGATACGCCCTGGCGCGACCGTTCGAGGCGGAGCCCGGCGGGCGCATGGTCTATTCCACCGGCACATCTCATCTGACCTCGGCCTGCCTGACGCGGGCCTCCGGCCGCTCGACCCTGGCGTTGGCCCGCGACTGGCTGGGCGAGCCGTTGGGGATCGACATACCCTCCTGGCCGGCAGATACGCAGGGCGTTTATTTCGGCGGAAATGACATGCGGTTGTCGCCCGTCGCGCTGCTGACCTTTGGCGAGCTTTATCGCAACGACGGCCTGCACCAAGGGCGCCGCGTCCTGCCGGAGGGCTGGGTCGAGGCGTCGTGGCGGGGCAGGGGGACCTCGCGCTGGAGCGGCAACCCCTACGGCTATGGCTGGTGGATTCGCCGCTCCGGTCGCTACGAGGTCTTCTTCGCGTGGGGCTATGGCGGACAGATGGTCTTCGTCGTGCCGGACCTGCGCCTGACGGTCGTGATGACGTCCGATTCCGCGCCGGTCCAGAGCCGTGACGGCCATGTCGACGCCCTGCACGCGCTGCTGGACCATGGCGTCGTCCCGGCGGCGGAGCAGGGCGCCGTCGCCTAGAACGACAAAGGCGCGGGACGGTTTCCGTCCGGCGCCTCCGCCTTCAGTCCCTGCTGTCGATCAGCAGCTGTAGTACATGTCGAACTCGACGGGGTGGGGATGCAGTTGCAGGCGCATCACCTCTTCCATCTTCAGTTCGATGTAGGCGTCGATGAAGTCGTCATCCATGACGCCGCCCTTCTTGAGGAAGGCGCGGTCCTTGTCGAGGTTCTCGAGCGCTTCGCGCAGCGAGCCGCAGACCTCGGGGATCGAGCCGCGCTCTTCCGGCGGCAGATCGTAGAGGTTCTTGTCGGCGGGCGCGCCCGGATCGATGCGGTTCTCGATCCCGTCCAGGCCGGCCATCAGCAGGGCCACGAACGTCAGATAGGGGTTGCCCATCGGATCGGGGAAGCGGGCTTCCAGGCGCTTGGCCTTGGGCGACGAGACGTGCGGGATCCGGATCGAGGCCGAGCGGTTGCGGGCCGAGTAGGCCAGTTTCACCGGGGCTTCATAGCCGGGCACCAAGCGCTTGTAGCTGTTGGTGGTGGAGTTGGAGAAGGCGTTGATGGCCTTGGCGTGCTTGATGATGCCGCCGATGTACCACAGGCATTCCTGCGAGAGGCCGGCGTATTTGTCGCCCGCGAACAGCGGCTTGCCGTCGCGCCAGATCGACTGGTGCACGTGCATGCCCGAGCCGTTGTCGGCGAACATCGGCTTGGCCATGAAGGTGGCGGACTTGCCGTAGGCGGCGGCGACGTTGTGGATCACGTACTTGTACAGCTGCAGGCGGTCCGCCATCGTCAGCAGGTCCGAGAACTTCAGGCCCAGCTCGTGCTGCGCCGGCGCCACCTCGTGGTGGTGCTTCTCGGGCTGCAGGCCCAGGTCGCGCATGACGCCCAGCATCTCGCCGCGCAGGTCCTGGCCGGAATCGACCGGATTGACCGGGAAGTAGCCGCCCTTGGGCCCGGGGCGGTGGCCCATGTTGCCTTCGGAATACTCCGCGCCGGTGTTGGCCGGCAGCTCGGTCGAGTCATACGAATAGGAGGTGTCGTGCGGCTGGGTCGACCAGCGCACGTCGTCGAAGATAAAGAACTCGGCTTCCGGGCCGAAATAGACCACGTCGCCCACGCCCGAGGACTGGACATAGGCCAGGGCCTTCTTGGCCATTGAGCGGCTGTCGCGGTTGTAGGGCTCGTTAGTGTCCGGGTTCAGCACGTCGCAGAACAGGAACATCGTGGTCTGCTGATAGAACGGGTCGATGTAGGCCGTGGTCAGGTCCGGCTTCAGCAGCATGTCGGACTCGTTGATGGCCTTCCAGCCGGCGATCGACGAACCGTCGAACATGGTGCCTTCGTTCAGGAAATCCTCGTCGACCAGGTCGACGTCGAAGGTCACATGCTGCAGCTTGCCGCGGGTGTCGGTGAAGCGAACGTCGACGTATTTGACGTCCTTCTCCTTGATCTCCTTAAGGATCTTGCTGGCGCTCATTCTCGGAAGTCCTGTTTTCTTGGTCTTTGGGGAGGAACCGAACGATCGACCCCGCAGAGCCGAGCGACGGGGAGGGTACGCGAACTCAGACGGCCTGGGCTCCGGTCTCGCCGGTGCGGATGCGGATCACGTCGGCGACGTCGGAGACGAAGATCTTGCCGTCGCCGATCTTGCCCGTGCGGGCCGAGGTCTGAATGGCCTCGACCACGGCAGGCGCGAGGTCGTCGGCGACCACGACCTCGATCTTGATCTTGGGCAGGAAGTCGATGACGTATTCGGCGCCGCGATACAGCTCCGAATGACCTTTCTGGCGGCCGTATCCCTTGGCCTCCAGCACCGTCATGCCTTGCACGCCCACATCCTGGAGCGCCTCTTTGACGTCATCCAGCTTGAAAGGCTTGATGATGGCTTCGATCTTCTTCATGGCGACCCCGGAACGACGTGCGGAATGCAGCGCCGCTCGGGCGGGAATGGGACACGGCAAGGCCTCTGAACGCAAGCGGTTTTCGCAGAAAATTCACTGATAACGGGCAGACGATGATGCAATCCAACGACCCCGCGATCTGGCGCAAAAATCTTCCCTGGCCGGACGCGAACACGCACAAGCATACGCGGGGACGGCTGGGCGTGGTGTCCGGACGGGCCACCCAGACAGGTGCGGCGCGACTGGCGGCGCGGGCTGGGCTGCGGATCGGTGCGGGCCTGGTGCGCATCTTCTGTCCGCCGGAGGCGGCCGCGGCGATCGCGCCGTCGATCGAGGCGATCATGCTGACGCCGTTCTCCAACGCCGAGGCTCTGGCGCGAGAGGCCGAGCAGATGGACGCCATGGTGATCGGCCCGGCGGCTGGTCTGGACGACCTGACCGTCGCCAACGTCAACGCGGTGGCGCTTGGCGGCGCGGCCTTGGTGATCGACGCCGACGGCCTCAGCGTCTTCAAGGGCCGCAGCGACGACCTGTTCGCCGCTCTGGACCGCGACGATGTCCTGACGCCGCACGAGGGCGAGTTCGAACGCCTTTTTCCGAACCTGCTGGAGCAAGGCCGGGAAACGGCGGCGCTCGAGGCGGCCAGACGCGCCCGCGCCATCGTCGTGCTCAAGGGCGCCAGCACAATCATCGCCGCGCCCGACGGTCGCGCGGTCATCAACACCAACGGCTCGCCCTGGTTGGCCACCGCGGGCTCAGGCGACGTCCTGGCCGGCATGATCGGCGGACTGCTGGCCCAGCGCATGGACAGCTTCGACGCCGCGTGCGCCGCCGTCTGGATGCATGCCGAGGCGGCGGATGATTTTGGACCGGGACTGATTTCAGAGGACCTGACGGAAATGCTGCCGAAGATCCTCAAATCGCTCTGGAAAGAGTCCTAGGCGGGCTGCACGTCATCGGCCCGATGCATCTCTATTTCGCATAATATATCTTAGGCGATGCACGTCGCAGCCATCGCTTGTCACGCCGCGACGAACTTCAGCGCGACGCCGTTGTTGCAGTAGCGCAGCCCCGTCGGTCGCGGGCCGTCGTTGAAGACGTGGCCCTGGTGGCCCAGGCAACGGGCGCAATGGTATTCGGTCCGCGGAATGCCGATAGCCCGATCGCGCTTGCGGCCGATGTTGGCGGACATGACGGTGTAGAAGCTGGGCCAGCCCGTGCCCGAATCGAACTTCCAGTTGGACCGGAACAGCGGCAGGTCGCAGCCCCTGCAAACGAAGGTTCCCCGCCGGCGTTCCTGGTTCAGCGGACTGGCGTAAGGACGCTCCGTTCCCTCGTGGCGCAGAATACGCCAGGCGTCCTCGCCCAAACGACGTCGCCATTCGGCGTCGGAGACGCGGCGGTATGGCGAGGCGGCATATTGCGCCTCTCCGGCGTCGGCCGGTTCCGGCGAACAGGCCGACGCGAGCAGCGCGCCCGCGCCCATCAGCAGTCGGCGGCGATGAAGATGTGCGAACGGTTCCATGACTCCCACTACGATGGGAGCCGCGAAATGGTTTCAGGGGCTGAACGGGTCAGCTCAGACCGATGGCCTCGTCCAGTCCCAGCATGATGTTGAGGTTCTGGACCGCCGCCCCCGAGGCGCCCTTGCCCAGATTGTCCAGCAGCGCCACCAGACGCGCCTGGTCTCCGCCCCGGTCGCCGAACACGTGCAGCCGCAAGCGGTTCGTTCCGTTCAGGCCTTCAGGATCCAGCCCGGTCATGGCCTCCGTCTCCTCGATGTCGGCCACCTCGACGAAGCGCAGGCCGTCGTAGGCCTCGACCAGGGCGCCGTGCAGGCGCTCGATCGACGGCGTCTCGGGCAGAGCCCCCAGGTGGAGCGGGATCTCCACCAGCATGCCCTGGCGATAATGACCGACCGCAGGCGTGAACAGCACGGGTCGTGACAGGCCGGAATGCTGCGTCATCTCGGGCACGTGCTTGTGCCTGAGCGACAGGCCATAGGCGCGATAGGGCGGCGCCCCCTCCCCGGCTTCGAACTCGGCGATCATCGCCTTGCCGCCGCCGGAATAGCCCGACACGGCGTTGACCGAAACCGGCCAGTCCGCGGGCACGAGTCCGGCCTTCACCAAGGGCCGCATCAGGCCGATGAAGCCGGTCGGATAGCAGCCGGGGTTCGAGACGAACCGCGCGCCGGCGATCCGCTCGTGCTGGCTCGCGTCCATTTCGGCGAAACCGTAAGTCCACCCGGGCGCGACACGATAGGCGGTCGAGGCGTCGATCACCTTGACCGACGGGTTCTCGATCATCGCCACCGCCTCGCGCGCCACGTCGTCCGGCAGACACAGGATCACGGCGTCGGCGGCGTTCAGCGCCTCGCGCCGCGCCTCGGGATCGCGCCGGCGATCGCCCAGCAGCAGCAGGTCCAGATCCGGGCGCGCCTCCAGCCGCTCGCGGATCTCCAGGCCCGTGGTGCCGGCCTCGCCGTCGATGAAGATGGTGTGGGTCATGTCTCCGCTCTCACCTGAACTGCGGACATAAAAAGGGCGCTCCAGGTTTCCCCGAAGCGCCCCTTCGTAACCGACTGGCGGTCGCCAGTTAGCGCTTCGAGAACTGGAAGCTGCGGCGGGCCTTGGCGCGGCCGTACTTCTTGCGCTCGACGACGCGGCTGTCGCGGGTCAGGAAGCCGTGCGGCTTCAGGACCTTGCGCAGCTCCGGCTCATAGTGCGTCAGGGCGTGCGACAGGCCGTGGCGGATGGCGCCGGCCTGGCCCGACAGGCCCGAACCTTCGACAGTGCAGACGATGTCGTACTGGCTGGTGCGGTCCGAAACGGTCAGTGGCTGGGCGACCATCATCTGCAGAACGGGACGCGCGAAATAGGCGGCCAGTTCCTTGCCGTTCACGGTGATCTTGCCCGAACCGGGCTTCACCCACACGCGAGCGATGGCGTTCTTGCGCTTGCCGGTCGAATAGGCGCGGCCCTGGGCGTCCAGCTTCTGGACATAGACGGGGGCGTCGTTCTCGGCCGAGGCGCTCAGGCCCTTCAGGGCGTCGAAACCGGTGGCGGTTTCGGTGTTGGTCACGTCGGTCATGCTCAGACGCTCCGGGTGTTCTTGGGCGACGCCGACTTGAAGTCGATCGTTTCCGGTTGCTGGGCTTCGTGATCGTGCGCGGCGCCGGCGAAGAGGCGCAGGTGCGTCATCTGCTTGCGGGCCAGCGGGCTTTCCTTGGGCAGCATGCGCTCGACGGCCTTCTCGAGCACGCGCTCGGGGAAGCGGCCGCCCAGCACCTTGGCCGGGGTGGTTTCCTTGACGCCGCCCGGGTGGCCGGTGTGGCGATAGTAGACCTTGTCGGTGTTCTTCTTGCCGGTGAACACCACCTTGTCGACGTTGGTGACGACGACGTAGTCACCGCAATCGACGTGCGGGGTGTAGTCGCCGCGGTGCTTGCCGCGCAGACGGTTGGCGATGAAGGTCGCGAGACGGCCCACCACGACGCCTTCGGCGTCGATGTGGATCCACTTCTTCTCGACCTCGGCCGGCTTCAGCGAAGCCGTGGTGCTCTTCAGCATGAGGTTGTTCCTGGAGACGAAATCGGGCCCGGCTCCCGAAGGAACCGAAGGAAGGCGGGCTGATACAGGAGGCGATCGGTCGCGTCAATGCGTCTTCGGATGGCGACATCAGTCTAATTGGCGGAAAACAAAAGACTTTCGGAGTGAGGTATTAAAATACCCGGCAAACCGACCGCCTTCGGGGCTCCTTTCGCTCCTCTCCGTCATCAAACCATGACCTTTCCCCGGCATGGCGGCTCCCAACGTAGCTGGAGTCTCCCATGTTCCTCGACCGTCGCGGCCTGATCGCCTCGAGCGCCGCCCTCGCCTTCGCCGGCATGGCCCGCCACGCCGCCGCCCAGACCGCCGCCCGGACCGGGGGCGAGGAAACCTACGTCAATCAGGTTCACGGCTACGGCCCGTTGGTTCGGGATCCCAACCGTCTGCTCGACTTGCCGGAAGGCTTCTCCTACGAGGTCGTGGCGCAGAGCGGCGACACCATGGACGACGGCCTGTTCGCGCCGGGCCAACCCGACGGCATGGCCTGTTTCCCGCTGCAAGGCTCGCTTGTGGCGCTGGTCGTGAACCATGAGCTCAAGGGCTCCAGCGCCCTGCACCGCAATCTGGGGCCCGGCGGCCTGCGCCAGGAACGGATCGGACGGCTGGATGCGGCCCGCGCCTATGACACCTACAAGGACGGGCGCCCCCTGCCCGGCGGCTGCTCGACCATCGTCTACGATCTGGCTACCCGCCGGAAGGTGAGCCAGCACCTGACGCTGGCGGGGACGTCGACAAACTGCTGCGGCGGCCCGACGCCCTGGGGCAGCTGGCTGACCTGCG
Organism: Brevundimonas sp.; assembly: GCF_041911375.1. GTDB lineage: Bacteria > Pseudomonadota > Alphaproteobacteria > Caulobacterales > Caulobacteraceae > Brevundimonas. The sequence goes on from NZ_JAYRPA010000025.1 coordinate 122,182, forward strand.
AGGAGACGCTGGAAACCCCCGCCGACGCCGACGTGACCAAGGCCCACGGCTGGGTGTTCGAGGTTCCGGCGAACGCGAACGGCCTTGTCGACCCCGTGCCGCTGAAAGCCATGGGCCGCTTTGACCACGAGGCTGTCTGCGTCGATCCGCGCACCGGGTTCGTCTATCTGACCGAGGATCAGAACGACGGCCTGTTCTACCGCTTCATCCCGACGACGCCCGGCAAGCTGGCCGAAGGCGGAAAGCTGCAGGCGATGGCCTGGAAGGGCGCGCCCTCGGCCGACACCCGCAACCAGGACGCCCCCGCCTGGGCCGTCGGCGACTGGCGCGAAATCGAATGGATCGACCTGCAGGACGTCGAATCGCCGAACGGCGACCTGGCTCAGCGCGGTCATGCCGCCGGCGCCGCCCTGGTCGCGCGCGGCGAAGGGGTGTGGTGGGGCGACGACGAGCTGTATTTCACCGCCACCTCGGGCGGTCCGATCCGCCGCGGTCAGATCCTGCGGCTTGTTCCGGGGCTCGACGGCGCGGCCGACCGGCTTCAGCTGTTCGTCGAGAGCGCGGACATGAAGACGATGAACATGGCCGACAACATCACCATCGCGCCCTGGGGCCATCTGGTGGTCTGCGAAGACAACTATTCCAGCGATGTCCGCAATCATCTGAAGGGCGTCACGCCCCAGGGGCAGGTCTATACGATCGGCCGCAACGTCTTCACCGGCAATGCCGAGTTCGCCGGCGCCTGCTTCTCGCCCGACGGCGAGGTGCTGTTCGTCAACATCATGTACCCGGGCATGACCCTGGCGATCAGAGGGCCATGGACCTCGGTCCGGACATGAACAGCCGAGGCTGAGCCCTGAGCACGACCCACAGATTGGCCGTGGCGATCGCCAGCACGATCGCCGCGCCCGCCTGGTGCAGCACGCCCAGACCCAGCGGCACGGCGTGCATCAGGGTGACAATCCCCAGCAGCGCCTGCAGCCACACGGCTCCAGCCAGGGCGAAGGCGCCAAACCCCATGCCCTCGGCCACCCGCCACCGCCAGGCCTGGAAGCCGTAGACGCTGGCGCCGATCAGCAGGCCATAGGCGACGAGGCGGTGATTGAACTGGGTCAGCGCCTGGTCATGCAGGAAGGCGCCCGCCCCCAGGCTCCAGTCCGCCGGCGGCAGAACGGCCCCGTTCATCAGCGGCCAGTCGGTATAGACCAGTCCGGCCTTGCCGCCCGCGACCAGCGCGCCGAGCAGGCACTGGAGAAACACGGCGCCCAGCAGGACGGCCGCCCCCCGCGCCCAGCCCGCCGGCGGGCGTCCATGATCCTCTCCGCTCCACGCCTCCAGCCCGGTCCAGATCAGGGCGCAGAACAGAACGAACGCCAGTCCCAGATGCACCGCCAGCCGTTCAGGGGCCACGCTGACCCGTTCGGACAGCCCGCTGGACACCATCCACCAGCCGATCAGCCCCTGCAGCCCGCCCAGGGCCAGCAGCAGCACGCAGCGCCAGACGAGGCGACCAGGCAGGGCGTAGCGGTGCAGGCGCGACAGCGGCGGCGTTGCGCGGAAGGCCACGAAGGCCACCAGGGGAAGGAAGAACACCAACCCGATCAGTCGGCCCAGCAGGCGGTGGAACCACTCCCAGAAGAAGATGAACTTGAACTCGTCCAGCGTCATGCCGGCGTTCACCTGGGCGTACTGCGGAATCTGGCGATACTTGTCGAACGCCACCATCCAGTCCGCCTGATTCAGCGGCGGCACGGCGCCCATGATCGGCTTCCACTCCGTGATCGACAGGCCCGAGCCCGTCAGACGCGTGATGCCGCCCACCACCACCATCAGGAACACCAGCGCTGCGGTGGCGAACAGCCAGACGGCCACGGCGCGATTACGATCTGGTTTCCCGAAACGGCTCATTCGACGCTCGACGCTGACACGGATATGCTGCCGTTTCGACGGCGATCGAAAGCGACCTGTGCGGTATGCCCCCCTCGGCCGCCAAGATCGAGTCTGTTTAGGTGAAGGGCGGCCCGCCCGGGGAGATCGGCTTGCAGTATCTGGATATCGTCGCCGCCGCCGCCGGCGGCCTACTGCTGGCCTGGGTCGCCGACCTGCTGACGGGCCGGCGCGGCCTGGGCGGCGCCACCCTGGTGTCGGGCGTCGGCCTGCTGTGCGGGTGGTTTCTGGCCGTGCGGGTCTTCGCCGTCAGCACGATGGACAGCTGGGTCTGGATCCCGTGGTCGCTGGTCGGCTCGGTCGTCTGCCTGGTCGCCTTCTTCCTGTTCCGGGGCAAGCGCTGATGCCCGCGCGTCTGCGTCGCCTCGTCGCCGCCTTCGGCGTGCTGGCCTTCTTGGCTTTCTGGGTCTGGGCCCTGATCGCCTTGCGCGGCCTGCTGCCCGCCTCGCAATGGATCGACTTCCTGTTCTTCGCCGTCGGCGGCACGGCCTGGGGCCTGCCGGTGATCCCGCTGCTGAAATGGGCCGAGCGCGGGCGCTGAACGGCGACTGCGCCGGCCTGCCTCTGAAGACGACGCTCCCGCCAGCGATGCTCGGACGGGGTGCATAAGCAGCTCGATGCACCGTCTGACGAACGGAAGCCCTAAGACGCGCTCTCGCAGCAGGTGCGACGGCGCTCGAATGAAGGGAGGGCGATGGCTGGGGAACTAGGACTCGAACCTAGAATGACGGTACCAAAAACCGTAGTGTTACCATTACACCATTCCCCAGCGGATCGGCGTATCCGCTGGGCCGTGGCCCGGCGGAGGCGGTCAGATACGCCAAGCCGTTTTCGGATGCAACACCCCTGTTTGGGACTATTTTCGCGGCCGGCGACGACGGGTCGAAAAGGGTGCTTGCGGCCTCCGAAACCCATGGCTATAAGCCGCGTCCTCACTTCGGGGCGTCGCCGCTAGGCCCGTCCCCACGGTCGGAGTGTGGCTCAGCCTGGTAGAGCACTGCGTTCGGGACGCAGGGGTCGGAGGTTCGAATCCTCTCACTCCGACCATTCTCTCTCTTCTTTCAGAATTTTGCGTCTCAGGCGTCGTTGGCGGCCTCGGCGACCCTGGTCAGGTGCGCGCCGACGCGCTCGATGTAGCGTTCGCCCAGCGCCTTGCGGTGCGCCAGCAGTTCGGGCGAACCGGCGTCATGATCCGCCATCAGGCGGCGCACGAAGTCGCCGCCCCGCACCTCGGCCAGCACGTCGTCCATGGCCGCCCGCGAGGCGGCGTTGATGATTCGTGGCCCGGTCAGATAGGCGCCGTACTCCGCCGTGTTGGAGATTCGCGCGAAGGCCCCGGCGATGCCGCGCTGGTACATCAAGTCGGTGACCAGCTTGGTTTCATAGAAACATTCGAACCAGGCGACCTCGGGCGGATAGCCGGCTTCGACCAGCTTCATGAAGGCCGCGTCGATCAGTTCGGCCACGCCGCCGCACAGGACGACCTGCTCGCCGAACAGGTCGCTCTCGCATTCGTCCTTCATCGTCGTCTCGAGGATGCCCTTGCGGCCGCAGCCCAGCGCCGCCGCATAGGACAGGCCCAGGGCGTGGGCGCCGCCCGTGGCGTCCTGCTGCACCCCGAACAGGCAGAAGACCCCCTCCCCGGCCTCGTACAGGTCGCGGATGCGCGGGCCGATTCCCTTGGGCGAGGCGAGGATGACGTCGAGATCCGCGCGCGGCTCGACCAGGCCGAAGCGGACCGACAGGCCGTGGGCGAAGACCAGGGCCGCGCCGGGGCGGATGTTCGGTTCCAGCTCGTCGCGCCACAGATCGCGGTGAGCCTCGTCCGAGACCATGACGGCCACCACGTCGGCCTGGGCCGCCGCCTCGCCCGCCGTCAGCACGGGAAAGCCGTCCGCCTGGGCCAGCGCACGGGTCTTCGAATCGACCTTCAGGCCCACGACGATGTCCGCCACGCCCGAATCACGCAGGTTCAGCGCATGGGTGCGCCCCTGACTGCCGTAGCCGATCACGGCCACGCGCTTGCCGCGCAGGATCGAAAGGTCGCAATCGCGGTCATGGAAGACGGGAAGCGGGTTGGGTAGGGTCTGGTCCATGACCCCAAACATAACGCCTTCCGCCGTCGTCGCCTTCTGGAAAGCGGCGGGACCCGAAAAGTGGTTCGCCAAGGACGATGCGTTCGACGCCGAGTTCCGTCGGCGCTTCCATGATGCGCATGTCGCCGCGGCGCGGCGTGAACTGGACGGGTGGATGGAGACGCCCGAGGGCGCGCTGGCGCTGATGATTCTGCTGGACCAGTTTCCCCGCAACAGCTTCCGCGGCACGGCGCATCAGTTCGCCACAGACCCCCTGGCGCTGATGTTCGCCCGACAAGCGGTGGCGCGGGGCCATCATCTGGCGTTCGAGCCGCAGCTGCGCAACTTCATCCTTCTGCCGTTCGAGCATTCCGAGCGACTCGAGGATCAGGACCGCTACATGGAATTGGCCGCCGGCGACGCCGAGCTGGAGAAATGGGGCCGCATCCATCGCGACATCATCGTCCGCTTCGGCCGCTTTCCGCATCGGAACGCCGCGCTCGGGCGCGAGACGACGGCCGAGGAACAGGCTTTTCTGGACGAAGGCGGTTTCGGCGGCTGACGCGCTCAAAGGTGTGGACAGCGAATCACGCCCCATGTCGGGACGCGCGAATCAGCGGCATCCTGTCTGCATGACCGTTCAGATGATCTCGGCAGACGTTCACGCCCGCACGGGCGCCGCGCCGGCGGATCATCCGGAATGGCAGTATCTGAACCTGCTGCGGGACATCCTGGACAACGGCGCGCGGCGGGACGACCGGACGGGCACCGGGACGATCGGCGTGTTCGGACGCCAGATGCGGTTCGACCTGTCGAAGGGCTTTCCGGTCCTGACGACCAAGAAGCTGCACCTGCGCTCTATCATTGTCGAACTGCTGTGGTTCCTGCGCGGCGAAACCAACATCGGCTGGCTGAAGGAAAACGGCGTCAGCATCTGGGACGAATGGGCCGACGCCGAGGGCGAGCTGGGGCCGGTGTACGGCAAGCAGTGGCGATCCTGGGCCGCGCCGGACGGCCGGGTGATCGACCAGATTCAGAAGCTGGTCCACGGCCTGAAGACCAATCCGAACGGGCGGCGCCACATCGTCTCGGCGTGGAACCCGGCGGACGTGGACGACATGGCCCTGCCGCCCTGTCACTGCCTGTTCCAGTTCTTTGTCGCCGATGGCAAGCTGAGCTGCCAGCTGTATCAGCGCAGCGCGGACGTCTTCCTGGGCGTGCCGTTCAACATCGCCTCCTACGCCTTGCTGACGATGATGATGGCGCAGGTCGTGGGACTGGAGCCGGGCGAGTTCATCCACACCTTCGGCGACGCGCACCTGTATCTGAATCACCTCGAACAGGCGGAGCTGCAGCTGACGCGCGAGCCCCTGCCCCTGCCCACCATGACGATCACGCCGCGTGACGACCTGTTCGCCTACCAGGTGTCGGATTTCGTCCTCAGCGACTATGCGCCGTGGCCGCACATCAAGGCGGCCGTGTCGGTCTGATGCAGTCAGCGACGAAATAAGAGAACGAAAGAACGATTATGCGCCCGCCACAGTCTCCACCTCCTAGACGTGAAGAGCGTAGCTCAGTCCCTGTGCCGCGTTCGCCAACGCCACCACCACCGCCTCCTCCGCCACCGCCACCGCCACCGAATCGGTAATGTCGGCCGGGATCGAGCCGCCAAACGTCGCGGACTGGGTCACCGCGATTGCCGCAGTGCTTGGGCTTGGGCTCGTTTTCGCGCAAATCCGCCATAACACGCGGTTGGCCGCCATAGAGACAGCTCGTGAATTCATCACCGAATCTAGGGAACGATGGGCCGAGTGTGTCAACTCGGCAGGATCCAATCCCTTTGATGTAGATAAATTTCGACGAGACCTCGCCCAGCTTATAGCTCACTTGGAGTTAAGCGTTGCGGCCATATCTGAAATGTCCTTTCCCGAAACATTTCACGACATGATTGAAAAGACGATCATCTCTTTTCTAAAGCAGATGATCAACGCGTCATATGATGGCTATATCCTCGAAATTTTCTCTGACGCCCAAATGTGTCCGTGCTTACGCTCATTTACTCTACAACGGATTAGTTTGTTTGAAGACCGAGATCGCATCATGAAGGCGATGGCAATCGAGACATGTAGGTATCGCTAAGATCGTGACCCTTTCTGAACTGACTGTTTCCGTCCTGCGCATCTCCGACATCTACGCCGCCGAGCACCGCATCGACCGGGACCGCGACTGGGCCCTGCTGAAGCTGCAGGAGGAGCTGGGCGAGCTGACGGCCGAGCACCTGCGCCTGACCAGTCGGGCGCGCGGCGAGCCCGACGCGGAAGTCCTGGGCGACGAGGCGGCGGACGTGCTGGGGATGCTGCTGATCTACTGCGCCCGCGCCGGGATCGACCTGGACGAGGCGATGCGGCGCAAATGGCTGCGCTGGCTCGAGCCCGGCGAAGCGGCATGAGCGCGCCCGTCATCGCACTGGTCGTCGCGCGGGGCCGAAACGGCGTCATCGGCCGTGACGGCGACCTGCCCTGGCGGCTGCGCAGCGACTTGCAACGCTTCAAGGCCATCACCGTGGGCAAGCCCTGTCTGATGGGCCGCAAGACCTGGGAGAGCCTGCCGTTGAAGCCCCTGCCCGGCCGGCTGAACCTGGTGCTGACGCGGGACCAGTCCTATGAGGCCGATGGGATGTCGAAGGGCGCCGTGGTCTGCGCCACGCTGGACGAAGCGATCGAGATCGCGCGCGAGACGGCCGAGGAGGACGGGGTCGACGAGATCTGCGTGATCGGCGGCACCGCCTTGTTCGAGGCGGCCCTGCCCCGCGCACGACGCCTGTACATCACCGAGGTGGACGCCGCGCCGGACGGCGACGCGGTGTTCCCGGCGTTCGACGAAGCGGCCTGGGTCCAGGTATCGTCAGAACGCCATCCGGTCGGAGAGAAGGACGATCACCCCTTCACCTTCCGCGTGCTGGAGCGTCGCTAGGAGATTGAACGATGTATGTCGCAACGACCAATGACCTGCCCGGCTTCCGCGTCACGCGCCAGATCGGCCTGGTGCGCGGCGTCACCGTGCGTTCGCGCAACGCGATTTCGGACGCCATCGGCGGCGTGCAGTCAATGCTGGGCGGCCGGGTCGGCGCCTATGTGAAGCTGGCGGAGGCCGGTCGGCAGGAAGCCTATGACGAAATGGTCAAGCATGCGCAGGCGCACGGGGCGAACGCCATCCTTGCGGTCCGCTACGACGCCACGGAGATCATGCCGGGCGTGACCGAAGTGCTGTGCTACGGCTCGGCTGTGATCGTGGAACCGGTCTAGAGGCCCAGGCCCGCCACCACCCGCGCGGCGACGGCGTCGAAGCGCCGGGCGATGTCGCCTTCCGGCAGGGCCGCGACCAGGGGCCGGCCCGCGTCCCCGGCGTGGCGCAATGCGGCGTCCAGCGGCAGATCGCCCAGGAACGGCGCGCCCAGCCGGGCGGCCTCCGCTTCGGCGCCGCCCTGACCGAACACGGGGCCGCTCATGTTCTCGATCAGGCCCAAGGTCGGGACGCCGACCTTCTGGAACAGCGTATGGGCGCGGCGGGCGTCGGCCAGCGCGACCTCCTGCGGGGTCGAGACGATGACAGCGCCGTCCAGCGGCGTCTTCTGAATCAGGGTCAGCTGCACGTCGCCCGTGCCGGGCGGCAGATCGACCACCAGGATGTCCAGCGGCGCAGCCTCGGTTCCCCAGCGGGTCTGGGTCAGCATCTGGGTGATGGCCTGGGACGCCATCGGACCGCGCCAGATCATGGCGTCGTCCATCTTCGTCAGCAGGCCGACCGACATGGCCTTCAGACCATGGGCGACGTGCGGGACGATGGCGCCGTCCTGATAGGCGGGCTGGCCGGAGATACCCAGCATGGTCGGCAGGGAGGGACCATAGACATCGGCGTCCAGCACGCCGACCGACAGCCCCCGCGCCGCGAGGGCGGCGGCCAGGTTCACCGCGACCGTGGACTTGCCTACCCCGCCCTTGCCGCTGGCGACGGCCAGAACGCGGCGGACGTGGGCCGGCCGATCCGTCGGGACCGGCGCCTTGGGCCGCCCCTGATCGACGGCCGCCTTCGACAGGCCCGCCGTGCGCGGCGCCGCGGCCGGCTTGGCCTCGGCCGTCAGAATCACCGAAACGCGCGCCATGCCGGGGATCGCCTTCAGCGCGGCCTCGGCGGCGTCGCGCACCGGCGCATAGGCAGCCGCATGGCTGCGATCCACCTCGAGAGCGAAGCCGGCGCGGTCTTCGCCGACCACAAGCCCCTGAACCAGGCCTGCGGCGACCAGGCCCTGCCCCGACACCGGGTCGACGACGGCGTCCAGTGCGGCGATGACGGCGGAACGTTCGACCAAGGCGGCCTCCTCAAAAGACGCTCAGGCGCTTGCGGGCGATGAGGCGCGCGTTCTATCGCCGTCGGATGCCGCCTGCGAGCCCGCATTTGTCCCAACCGCCATTAGTGACGCTGATCGCCGGCGCGACCGCGTCAGGCAAGTCGGCGCTGGCGCTGGAGATGGCGCGCGAATCCGGCGCGGTGATCATCAACGCCGACAGCCAGCAACTGTATGCGGACCTGAGGGTGCTGACGGCGCGGCCGTCGCCGAATGAGGAGGCCCAGGCGGACCATCGGCTCTACGGCGTCGCCGACGCGGCGGAGGCGTGGTCGGTCGGACGCTGGAGCCGGGCCGTTCTGCCGATGCTGGAGGAACTGTCAGCCGAGGGACGGCCGGCGATCCTGGTGGGAGGAACCGGGCTTTACTTCACGGCCTTGACCAAGGGTTTGGCCGACATTCCTGATGTTCCACAGGACGTTCGCGCCGCGGTGGAGGCCGATTATGGGGCCCTCGGGGAAGCGGAGTTTCGGGCCCGCCTGGGGCTGACCGATCCGAACGCGGCCAAGTCCATTGAACGCGGGGACCGTCAGAGGCTGGTGCGGGCGATGAGCGTGCAAGCCGCCACAGGTCGATCGCTGAGTGACTGGAAGGCCGACACGAGGCCGCTGCTGACGCCTGGCTCCTGGACCGGGCTGGTGGTCGAGCCGGAACGATCGGTCCTCTATGCGAGATGCGACGCGCGGGTCGATCTGATGATCCGCGACGGGGTGCTGGAGGAGGTTCGCGGCCTGCTGGCCCGGGGGTTGGATCCCGCCCTGCCCGCGATGAAGGCGGTCGGCGTGCGCGAACTGGCGGCCTGGCTGGCCGGCGAAATGCCGCCGCACCAAGCCATCGACGCCTTGAAGCAGGCCACGCGCAACTACGCCAAGCGGCAACTGACGTGGTTCCGCAACCAGACGCCGGATTGGTCCCGGCGCACTTGAACCTGCGGGTTCGTCAGCCGTTTCCCGCTCATGAACGAGCATGAAATCGAAGACCGGTGGCTGGCGCCGGACACCGATCCCGCCGCCTTGCAGGACGCCGCCGCCTGCCCCGAATGCCAGGGCGTCGGCGTGAAGCCGGATGGCGAGGCCTGTCCGGTCTGCGACGGCACGGGCAAGGCGACGGCGCGCACCGGCGGCGGCTGAGGCTCTTGGAAGTCGGCCGCGACGCGCCTATATTGGTCCTGTCCGGTTTCGGCCGGACTATGGCGATAAACGCGCTTGTAATAAGCGGACCGGACCCGGGTGCGATTCCCGGCGGCTCCACCAACTTCTTCCCCGCGTTATCGGCGGAGGCAGCATGGGGCCGACTAGCATCGACGGACGTGTAAAGAGGATTGCTTTCGCTCGTCCTGGCCCACCGTATCGGGCCTTTATCTAACTGCGAACGATAACTTCGCTGGAGAAGTCCGCCTCGCCGCGTAATGCGGTTCGGTTGATTTCGAATCTTAAGTCCTAGGGGTTCAGATCCCTGGGCGGGGCTCGTCGGGGGGCCTGGCAACAGAACCCCCGGCACTTTCCCGGACAGGATCGAGAGACAGGCGCAGAATCACGGCGCTTTACCCTCATGCCATCTTTCGTCCGGGCACGGTCGCCGCTATCAGTCGCGCTCTGAAGCGAGGTGACGATGACCGACCAGACCCCTCCGGTCGACGAGATGAACTACGAGCAGCTGGCCCACGAGGCGCTGCGCGGGGTCGTGCGCGCCGCGCTCGAACGGGTTCTGACCGACGGCCTGCCCGGCGCGCACCACTTCTACATCACCTTCAAGACCCGGGCCCCCGGCGTGTCCGTCTCGCCCGATATCCTGGCGAAGTATCCCGACGAGATGACGGTCGTGCTTCAGCATCAGTACGACGACCTGCGCGTCGACGCCGACCGGTTCTCGGTGAAGCTGCGCTTCGGGGGCGTGCCGAAGGTTCTGGCCATGCCCTATTCGGCCATCACGCGATTCTACGATCCCAGCGTCCAGTTCCTGCTCCAGTTCGAGGCGCCCGAGATCGTGGAGCCTGTCGAGGAGCCCACGCCGCCCACGCCGGCCTCGCCCTCCGACGACGGCCCCAAGGTCGTGTCGCTGGACCAGTTCAGGAAGAAATAGGGCTCAGCCCGGCGACCGGGGATAGCTGCGGATCGTGATCCGCTCGCGCTCGCCCTCATGACGCTCCACCACCAGACGGGCGACCTGGGCGTCGTCGTGGAACAGATAGCCCTTGATGGCGTCCAGCAGGGCCTTGGCCAGGTTGTCCAGGTCCATCCAGGGCGGATCGCCGACGTGCTCCATGCGGATCTCGACGACATGGTCGCTCCAGGCCGGCCGTGCGCCGCGCCACTCCTTGCGCATGAACTCATAGACCAGCGGCTTATAGTATTTCGCCTGGGTCGTGAGCCCGTCGATGACGATCTCGACCGCCTCGCCGTCCTCGCGCGCGCGGACCTTGCCCGTGCCGATCCAGCCCGCCGTCATGCGTTCGCCTTGCCCTGCATGGCGTCCGTGCTACACGCCTGCGCATCGCAAAGCCACGCCGGAAGACGAGTCCACGATGAGCAACGTCCGCACCGAAACCGACACCTTCGGCCCGATCGAGGTCGCCGCCGATCGCTATTGGGGCGCCCAGGCGCAGCGGTCGCTGGGCAACTTCAAGATCGGCTGGGAGAAGCAGCCCCTGCCGATCGTGCGGGCGCTGGGCATCGTCAAGCGCGCGGCGGCCGAGACGAACCGCGACCTGGGCAAGCTGGACGCGAAACTGACCGACGCCATCGTCCAGGCGGCCAATGAGGTGATCGAAGGCAAGCTGGACGACCACTTCCCGCTGGTGGTGTGGCAGACCGGCTCGGGCACCCAGTCGAACATGAACGCCAACGAGGTGATCTCGAACCGCGCAATCGAGATCCTGGGTGGCGAGATGGGCTCCAAGAAGCCCGTCCACCCCAACGACCACGTCAACATGAGCCAGTCGTCCAACGACACCTATCCGACGGCCATGCATGTGGCCTGCGCGGAAGAGGTGGTGCATCGCCTGATCCCGGCTCTGCAGCAGCTGGGCAATGCGCTGAACGACAAGGCCGAGGCCTGGAAGGGCATCATCAAGATCGGCCGGACCCACACCCAGGACGCCACGCCCCTGACGCTGGGCCAGGAGTTCGGCGGTTACGCGGCGCAAGTGCGCAATGGAATCGAGCGCATCGAGCAGACCCTGCCCAAGCTGATGGAGCTGGCCCAGGGCGGCACCGCGGTCGGCACCGGCCTGAACGCGCCGATCGGCTTTGCGGAAGGGGTGGCGGATCGCATCGCCCAGATCACCGGCCTGCCGTTCAAGACCGCGCCGAACAAGTTCGAGGCCCTGGCGGCGCACGACGCCATGGTCTTCAGCCACGGCGCGATCAACACGGTCGCCGCGTCGCTGTTCAAGATCGCCAACGACATCCGCTTCCTGGGCTCGGGTCCGCGGTCGGGCCTGGGCGAACTGGCCCTGCCGGAAAACGAGCCGGGCTCCTCGATCATGCCCGGCAAGGTCAACCCGACCCAGTGCGAGGCCCTGACGCAGGTGTGCGCCCAGGTGTTCGGCAACCACGCCACCCTGACCTTCGCCGGTTCGCAGGGCCACTTCGAGCTGAACGTGTTCAACCCTGTGATGGCCTACAACTTCCTGCAGTCGGTGCGCCTGGTCGCCGATGCGGCGATCAGCTTCACCGAGAACTGCGTCGTCGGCATCGAGCCGCGCGAGGACAACATCAAGCGCGGGCTGGAGAACAGCCTGATGCTGGTCACCGCGCTGAACGCCAAGTTGGGCTACGACACCTGCGCCAAGATCGCCAAGACGGCGCACAAGAACGGCACCACCCTGCGCGAAGAAGCGGTGGGCGGCGGCTATCTGACGAACGAGGAGTTCGACGAATACGTGCGCCCCGAAAAGATGATCGCGCCGCAATAAGGCGCCGGATCCCGGACATGAGAAAGGCCCCGCTGGTTCGGCGGGGCCTTTTTCGTTTCATTCGGCTGGCGTCAGTGCTTTTCGGTCCAGCGCGCCTTGGCCTCGTCCTTGGTCAGGTTCAGGTGGACGTGCTTTTCGTCCACGCGTTCGACCCAGCTAACGGGGATCATGTGGTGCTTGAAGCCGCCGGCCAGGTCCATCTTGGCCAGCTCGATCTGATCGCCCTTCACGTGATCGACGCGACCGACGTGCTCGCCGTCCGAGCCGACCACTTCGAGATGTTCCTTGATGAGCGAGGAGTCTAGCATGGTGTTTTCCTTACGTTGCCTGCCCAAACAATGCTCCGGGCGGCGACGGGTTTCGAACGGCGGAGCTTGCGGATGGCCGAGATCGTCAATCTGAACCGGGCGCGAAAGGACCGCGCCAAGGCCGAGGACAAGGCGCGCGCGGCGGTCAACCGCGTCGCTCACGGCCGCACCCGCGCCGAGAAGGAAATCGCCCGGCTGGAGCGCCAGCGCGCCGATCGCCACGTCGACGACCACAGGCGGGAGGACTGACGCTCAGGCCTTGGGTGCGCGGATCAGCAGCGCCTGACCAGCCAGCACCAGCGCCAGGCCGACGAAGGCGGTCCATCCGAACCGCGCATCCTCGAACAGGACGGACACGACCATGGCGATCGGCGGCGTCAGGGCCGAGATGTAGCTGGCCTGGGCGTAACCGCGATGGCGCGCGATGGTGAAGTAAAGGGCGAAGGCCACGACGGACCCCAGGATCGACAGGTACAGCAGCGACAGCACATAGGCCGCGCTGGGCTCGATCCGCCATTCGACCCCTGTCGCGACGCCGTACAAGGCCAGCATGGCCGTGCCGTAGGCCATGGCCCAGGCGGTGGCGGGGATGACGGGCGCGCCGGCCTGTTGGCCACGCCAGGCGAACCAGTTCCCCAGAGCGGACGCCATCACCGCTATAAGCGCGAAGGCCACGCCCAGGCCGGGCGCGGCGCCCGCGCCAGCGCCCGACAACTGCCCCAGAGACAGCACCGCGACGCCGACCACGCCCAGCACCGCGCCCAGCCAGGCCCCCGGCGCCGCCTTCTGCCCGGCCAGCACGCGGAACAGCACCAGGTTGACGAAGGCCAAGGCCGCGAAGATCACCGCGACGACGGCCGAGGCCACGTTCGCCTCCGCCGCATAGACGAAGCCGTAGCTCGTCGCGAAGACAAAGGCGCCCTGCCCGATCGCCGCCACATGCTGCGCCCGCGTCAGTCGCAGCGACTGGCGCATCACGGCGCAGCCGACGAACAGCACCACGGCCGCCAGACCGAAGCGCCAGACGATGGAGGCGATGGGATCGACCGGCCCCAGTTGCAGGGTGATGGCGAACCAGGTCGTTCCCCAGATCAGGGCGCAGATGGCGATGGCGACGATCGCGAAGGGGCGACTCATGGCGAAACTCCTGTGGGGAGCGTCCGCTTATCATCGACCGCGTTAAGGCGCCGCTCACGTCTTGCGCCGGACTGTGACACACTGAAGCCGACCCAACGGAGACCGCCATGCGCCACGCGTCGATGATCCTGCCCGCCGCCCTCGTTCTGGCCGCCTGCGCCGCGACGCCGGGCCCGGAGATGTCTACCGGCATGACCGTGGTGAACGTCACCGCCGCCTATCGCGAGCGAATCCTGCTGCCGCCCGGCCACGTCCTGACGGTGCGGATCGAAGATGTCAGCCTGGCGGACGCGCCGGCGAAGGTGCTGGCCGAGAGCAGCCAGCCGTTGAGCGGCGGCCCGCCCTACGTCGTGACCCTGGGCGTGCCGACTGGCCAGATCGATCCGCGCCACACCTACGCCGCCCGCGCCGAAATCCGTGACGCGGCCGGTCGACTGGTCTTCGTCACCGACACCCGGCACGCGGTCCTGACGCAGGGCGCTACCGCCTCGGCGGACATCGTCCTGAAGTCCGCGCGCTGAGCGACCGATGTCGGGTCTGACCAAGCGGTCGGTCGTGCTGGCCGGCCATGCCACCTCCGTGGCGCTGGAGCCAGAGTTCTGGGCGGTCCTGGACCGGATCGCCGAGGCGCGCGGGCTCAGCAAGGCGGGGCTGCTGGCCGAGATCGACGCCGGCCGGGGACGACGGCCGCTGGCGTCGGCCTGCCGGCTTCTGGCGCTGGACTGGGTGAAGGACCAGAGCGGCTAGGCGGCGTCCTCGGGCAAGGCGCGGCTCATGCCCCACAGCGCCAGGGCCGTGATCAGCGCCGCAGCGGACAGATAGCCGCCGACCGCCGCCGGGCCCCACTCCCTGGCCAGCTTCAGCGCGATATACGGCGCCAGCGACGCGCCGAGGATGCCCGCGAGGTTGAACGCCATGGAGGCCCCGGTGTAGCGCACAGCCGTGGGGAACGGCCGCGCCATTGCCGCACCCAGCGGCCCATAGGTGCACCCCATCAGCGCGAAGCCCAGGGCGAAGAAGACCAGCAGTCCGCTCAGCCCGCCCTGCAGCAGCGGCGCGAACAAGGCGCCGAACAGGCCGATGCCCACGGTCGAGGCGATCAGAACCCGAACCTGGCCGAACCGGTCCGCCGCCAAGGCGGTGACCGGGATCAGCGCGGCGAAGAACAAGACGCCGATCAGCTGGATCGGCAGCACGTCGGCGCGCGCCAGCCCCATGCCGGTGGTCGCCCAGCCCAGGGCGAAGACGGTCATCAGGTAGAACAGCACGAAGGTGGTCGTCGCCCCCAGCGTCCCGAGGATCAGCGCCGCCTTGTGTCGCGCCAGCAGGGTCACGACCGGCGCCCGCACCCGCTCGTCCCGTTCCACCGCGGTCTTGAACTCGGGCGTCTCGGTGATCTTCAGCCGCACCCAGAGGCCGACGAACACCAGCACGGCGCTGGCCACGAACGGAATGCGCCAGCCCCAGCTCAGGAAGGCGTCTTCGGCCAGGTTGGCCGTAAGCAGAATGAACGACGCGGTCGATAGGATGAAGCCGATCGGCGCCCCCAACTGCGGGAACATGCCGAACCACGCCTTGCGACCCGGCGGGGCGTTCTCGGTCGCCAGAAGCACCGCCCCGCCCCACTCGCCGCCCAGGCCAAGGCCCTGTCCGAACCGGCACAGCGCCAGCAGCAGCGGCGCGATCACGCCGGCCTGGGCGTAGGTCGGAAGGAAGCCGATCGCCACCGTCGAGACGCCCATGGTCATCAGCGCCGCCACAAGCGTCGCCTTGCGTCCGACGCGGTCGCCGAAATGGCCGAACGCCACCGCCCCGACGGGCCGGGCGAAGAAGGCGATGGCGAAGGTGGCGAACGACGACAGCGTCGAGGTTAGCGGATCCTCTCCGGGGAAGAACAGCGCCGGAAACACCAACACCGCAGCCGTGGCGTAGATGTAGAAGTCGAAGAACTCGATCGTAGTCCCGATCAGGCTGGCGAACAGCACGCGACCGGTCGAATTCTGCGGCAGGACGGCGTCGGCCATGATTTCCCCCTTGTCCGCCCTGCCTGCCTTCCAAGGCGCCGCCGCGTCAAGCGGGATCAGGTTCCGCGCGGCTTCGCCCGACTGGTGGCCTGGGCCTCGGCAGGGTTCTCGGGCCAGGGGTGCCGGGGATAGCGCCCGCGCATCTCGGACCGCACGGCCGCCCACGATCCCGCCCAGAAGCCCGGCAGGTCCTTGGTCACCTGCACCGGCCGCCGCGCGGGCGACAGCAGCGCCAACGTCAGCGCGACGCGGCCGCCGCCGACCGTCGGGTGGGTTGTAACGCCGAACAGCTCCTGCACCCGGATATCGACGCGCGGCCCGCCCTCTGCGGCGTAGTCGATCGCCGCCGACCCCAGGGGCGTGGTCAGCCGCGGCGGGGCCAGCTCATCCAGCTTTCGTTGCAGGTCCCAGGGGATGAGCCCGCGCAGGGCGTCCGCCAGCCGTGCGTCGCCCAGCGCTTCCAGGGACCGCGCCCCCTCCAGAAGCGGCCACAGCCAGTCCGCCCGTGCCTCCAGCAGGCCCGCGTCGGACACGTCGGGCCAGGCGGTGTCCAGGCCGTGCAGGAACGCCAGCCGCGCGCGCAGCGCCGACGCCTGCTCGCCCCACTTCAGCGCGGCGAGCCCGTCAGCCTCCACCTCGGCGCGAAGGGCGGCCGACATCTGGCCGGCGTCGGGGGCGCCGACGATCCGTTCATCCAGGATGATGGCCCCAATCCGCCGCGCCCGTCGAATCACCGGCCGCCCCGACGGCTCGCGGGTCAGTCGCTCCTGCGTCTCGATCAGCCGCACGAGCTGCGTCTCCACCAGCGTGGCGTCCAGCGCGGCCGCCAGCCGCACACGGTCCCGCGTCTCCCCGCCGCCCAGCTCCGCCACCGCCAGCCAAGGCTCGCGCGCCAGGGGGTCCGTCGCCTCCACGGCCGCGCCACGACCGCTGGCCAGCAGCAGTTCGCCGGGCTTTCCGCGGGCTTTGGCGATCCGTTCCGGAAAGGCCTCGGCCAGCAACAGGCCGGGCTCGGCCGCGTTGCCGGTTCCGCCGCCCGCCGCCCGCGCCCATCGCTCGGCCAGTTTCATCGCGTCACGCCCTCTGGGCGAACGGTCGCGCGACAGGCCGACCAGCCGGTCCGATAGGTCGACGCTCGACCCGCCAAGACCGGGCTCGCTCAGCACCGCCGCGATCCGCGCGCCCGTCAGGGCGTCGCCGGCGTCCGACGCCGCCGCGACCATGTGCGCCAGCCGGGGCGACAGCGGAATCCGCGTCAGCCGCCGCCCGTGCGCCGTCAGGCCGCCTGCGTCGTCCAACGCCCCCAGCCGCGCCAGCACCTTGCGCGCCTCGGCCATCGCCCCAGCCGGCGGCGGATCGAGCAGCGCCATCCCGTCCGTGGTGCGCGCGCCCCAGCGCGCCAGGTCCAGCGCCAGGCCGGTCAGGTCCGCTTCCTGGATTTCCGGCTTCTGGTGCGGGACCAGTCCGCGTGTCTGTTCCTCGTCCCACAGGCGGTAGCAGACGCCCGGCTCGGTCCGACCGGCCCGCCCGCGCCGCTGCTCGGCCGATGATCGGCTGACCCGGACCGTCGCCAGACGCGTCAGGCCGCTGGGCGGATCGAACCGCGGCACGCGCGACAGGCCGCCGTCGATCACGACCCGCACGCCCTCGATCGTCAGGCTGGTCTCGGCGACCGACGTCGCCAGCACCAGCTTACGCCGGCCGGGACCGGCGGGTTCGATGGCCCGGTCCTGTTCGTCCCGGTCCAATCCGCCATAGAGGGGCACCACGTCCACGTTCGGCAGCCGCAGCCGCTCGCCGACCAGTCGGGCGACGCGGTGGATTTCGCCCTGCCCCGGCAGGAAGGCCAGGACCGAGCCCGTCTCCTCGCCCAGCGCCGTCAGACAGGCGCGCGCCATCGCCTCCTCGAACCGTTCGGCGGGATTGCGGCCCAGATATCGCGTCTCCACCGGATAAGCCCGCCCCTCGGCCTCGATCACGGGCGCGCCGTCTCCGGAAGGCGCAGCAAGAAGTCGGGAGACGCCGACGACGTCCAGCGTGGCCGACATCACCAGGATGCGCAGGTCTTCGCGCAACGCGCCCTGCGTCTCTCGCGCCAGCGCCAGGCCCAGATCGGCGTCCAGGCTGCGTTCATGGAATTCGTCGAACAGCACCGCCCCGACCCCGTCCAGGCCCGGATCGTCCAGGATCATCCGGGTGAAGACGCCTTCGGTGATCACCTCGATGCGCGTTGCCGGCCCGATCCGGCTCTGCAGACGCGTGCGATACCCGACGCGTCCGCCCGCCGCTTCGCCCAGGGTGGCCGCCATTCGGTCCGCCGCCGCCCGGGCCGCCAGTCGGCGGGGTTCGAGAACCAGCACCTTGCCGTCGCCCAGCCAGGGCTGATCCAGAAGCGCCAGGGGCACGACGGTCGTCTTGCCCGCGCCCGGCGGCGCGGCCAGGACGGCCGTATTCGCCCGCGACAGGGCGGCCTTCAGCGGCTCCAGAACGGCGTGGATCGGCAGCATGCGTCGGCTCTAGCGTGATGCGGCCCGATCACGAAAGCGTCGTGCGACATTAACCGCCGCGTCATGCGCGTTGCACGCCGGGCGATCCGTCGCTAGCGTCCGCCGCAATGCAGCCGCAGGGCTGCCATGAAACGTGGGGGTATTCCTAATGTGGCGCGTTAAGTCGCTCGATGCGATTCTGGCCACGGCCGAGAAGAAATCGCTTCACCGGTCGCTCGGTCCTATCCAACTCACCCTGCTGGGCATCGGTGCCATCATCGGAACAGGCATCTTCGTCCTGACCGCCGCGGCCTCGCAGAAGGCCGGGCCTGGCATGATGGTCAGCTTCGTCATCGCCGGCGCGGTGTGCGCCGTCGCGGCGCTCTGCTACTCCGAACTGGCCTCGATGGCGCCGGTTTCTGGCTCGGCCTACACCTACACCTACGCCGTCATGGGCGAACTGCTGGCGTGGTGTGTCGGCTGGGCGCTCATTCTCGAATATGCGGTCGCGGCCTCGGCCGTGTCGGTGGGCTGGTCGGGCTATGTGCTGGGGCTGATAGAAAACGGGTTAGGGTTCGACTTCCCAGACCTCTTATCCGCCGGACCGGCCTGGACGATGAACGGCATCATGCCGACGCCGGACTTCTCGGTCGGCATCATCAACGTTCCGGCGATCATCGTCGCGCTGGCCGTCACGGGCCTGCTGATCCTGGGCACGACGGAATCGGCCCGCGTCAACGCCCTGCTGGTGGCCATCAAGGTCATCGCCCTGACGATCTTCATCGTGCTGACCCTGCCGGCCATCGACACGGCGAACCTGTCGCCCTTCGCGCCCAACGGACTGTTCGGCGCCTATTCGGGCATGGGCATCGTCGGCGCCGCCGCCTCCATCTTCTTCGCCTATGTCGGGTTCGACGCCGTTTCGACGGCCGCCGAAGAAACCAAGGATCCCCAGCGCAACGTGCCCATCGGTCTGATCGGTTCGCTGGCCTTCTGCACCGTCTTCTATCTGCTGGTCGCTTTGGGCGCGGCCGGTGCGATCGGCGCCCAGCCGGTGCTCGGCGCCGACGGCGCCGCCGTCCAGCCTGGTTCGGCCGCCTTCATCGCCGCCTGCGCCCTGCCCGCCAACGCCGAGGCCCTGGTCTGCTCCAACGAGGCGCTGGCCCACGTGCTGCGCGTCATCGGCCATCCGCAGGTCGGCAACGCCCTGGGCACCGCCGCCCTGCTGGCCCTGCCTTCGGTCATCCTGATGATGATCTTCGGCCAGACCCGCATCTTCTTCGTCATGGCGCGCGACGGCCTGCTGCCGGAAGGCCTGACCAAGATGCACCCCAAGTGGAAGACGCCCTACATCGTGACGCTGTTCACCGGCATCGCGGTGGCGGTCGCCGGCGCGCTGTTTCCGGTTGGTCAGCTGGCGGACATCTCGAACTCGGGAACGCTGTTCGCCTTCTTCATGGTGTCGATCGCGGTGCTGATGCTGCGGGTGAAGGATCCCAAGCGCCATCGTCCGTTCAAGACGCCGGCGGTGTGGATCATCGCGCCTCTGTCGGCCCTGGGCTGCCTGGCGCTGTTCTGGAACCTGCCGCACGACGCCAAGATGGTGTTGCCGATCTGGGGCGGCCTGGGCCTGGTGATCTATTTCATCTACGGCTTCCGCAAGAGCCACGTCGGACGAGGCGTCGTCGATGTGCCGGAACTGTCCCCGGACGCGCCTCCGGGACCGGTGCCGCCGATGCCGGGCGCGCCGGCACCGGGCTCGGACGAAGAGCGTCGATAACCACGGAAGGCGGCCTTCGGGCCGCCTTCTTTTTTGCCCGGCGCGCTTCTATGGATGAGACATGAGCCAGTCCTCGCCCATCGGCGTCTTCGTCACGCCCGTCACCCCGCTGCAGCAGAACTGCACGACCGTCTGGTGCACCGCCACGAACAAGGCCGCCGTGATCGATCCCGGCGGCTCGGTCGACGCGGTGCTGGCCGAGGTGTCCCGACGCGGCCTGACGCTCGACCAGATCTGGATCACCCATGCGCACCTGGACCATGCGGGCGGCGCGGCGGAGATGCAGGAGAAGGCCGGCGTCAAGATCATCGGCCCCCAGGCCGCCGATCAGTTCTGGATCGACCGCATCGTCGAGACCGGACGGATGTACGGTCTGCCCGAGGCGCGCGTCTTCACGCCCGACCGCTGGCTGGAGGACGGCGATACTGTCGAACTGGGCGAAACGTCGTGGGACGTTCGGCACTGTCCGGGTCATACGCCCGGCCATGTGATCTTTTTCAACCGCGCCGCACGCTTCGCACAGGTCGGCGACGTGCTGTTTCAGGGGTCGGTCGGGCGCACCGACTTTCCCATGAGCGACCCGCCGGCGCTGATCCGGTCCGTGGTGGAGAAGCTGTGGCCGCTCGGCGACGACGTCACCTTCGTTCCGGGGCACGGTCCGATCTCGACCTTCGGCCAGGAGCGCCGCACCAATCCGTTCGTTTCGGACGCCGCGCTGACGCGCGCGCCGCTGGCCCGTCCGGCGAGCGGGCCAGCCTAACGGCGCAGCAGCATGCCCACGATCACGCCGATGCCCAGGGCGTAGAGGGTCGCGCGTTCCGGGGACTGCCGGATGCGCTCGCGCGCCTGGACCAGGCCGTCTTCCAGTCCTTCGCGTACGCGGGAGGCGTCCGCCTTGACGGCGCCCCGCAGCGAGTCGACGCGGTCGAACGACCGACGCTCGCCCTCGGCCATCAGGGCGTCGGCCTCGACGTCCAGGCGGTGCGTCAGGCTGTCGTCTTCCAGCACGATGTCGTCGGGGCTCGGCGGGGCGATGGGGGTCTGGGTCATGGGGCTCTCCGAAACTGTCGAGCGATGAACCCGCCGTCCGCCCGCCGGTTCCGCCTCAGGTGACCTGGCGCTTCTCCAGCTTGCGGGCCAGGGTCCGGCGATGCATGCCCAGCCGCCGCGCGGTCTCGGAAATGTTGAAGTCCGTCTCCACAAGAACGGCGTGGATCCGCTCCCATTCCAGGGTCTTGATCGAGGTGGGCCGCGCGCCCAGCGGCGTCGCCGTGTCGCCCTCGGCCTTGCCGAAGGCGGCCTCGATGTCGTCCGTGCCTGCCGGCTTGGCCAGGTAGTGCCGGGCGCCCAGCTTGATCGCCTCCACCGCGGTGGCGATGCTGGCGAACCCCGTCAGCACGACGATGTTCATCTCGGGATCGAACGCGTGCAGGCGTTCGACGCAGGTCAGGCCCGACGAGGTTCCAAGCTTCAGGTCGACCACGGCGTAACCGGGCCGGTGGATCTTCAACACCTCCTCCATCTGTTCAGGGCCGGCGGCGCTGAGGACGGTGTAGCCGCGGCGCTCGAACGATCGTCGCAGGGTGGCGGAAAAGGACTCATCGTCTTCGACGATCAGCAGCAATCGCGTCTCATCGGCCATCGTGGGTCTCCTCCTTGGGCGCCAGCGACACCAGCGGCAGGCTGAGCCGGACCTCGCCGCCGCCGGCCGGCGGATTGCTGGCGTGGACGGTCCCGCCCAGCGATCGGATCACGTTCACCAGCAGGAACAGTCCCAGTCCAGCGCCCGCGCGGGGCTTTGTCGAGGTGTAGGGCTGGCCCAGGCGCTTCAGCACCTCCGGGGCGAAGCCGGGGCCGTCGTCCCGCACGTCGATGTTCAGTACGTCGTCCGCCAGCGCCGTGGAAACGATCACCTGGCCGGCCCCGGCCTCGGCGGCGTTGTCGAACAGCACGCCCAGCACCTGGCGCAGCGCCGGATCGGCGATGATGACCGGATCGAAGGCCAGGCCGTCCCGGACCTCCGCCCGCACCTCGCCGCCGTTCCAACCGCTGACCACTTCCGCCAGGAAGGCGCGCACGGTCGTACGCTCAGGGGCCTGCCCCCTCGCTTCGCCCGCCGACATCAGGATGCCGGTGACGATGGCCTTGCAGCGCTCCACCTCTGCCCGCATCACGGCCATGTCCTGCGCCAGGTCCGCGTCCTTCGCCAGCGCCGGCATCCGCTTCCAGTCGCTCAGGATCACCGACAGAGACGCCAGCGGCGTGCCCAGTTCGTGCGCCGCGCCCGAAGCCAACAGCCCCATGCGGACGATATGATCGTGCTCGGCCGCCTGCTGGCGCATCGCCGCCATGGCCGCGTCCCGCTCGCGCAGGTTGGCCCCGATGCGGGTGACGAACAGCACCAGAAGCACCGCCATCAGCACGAAGCTGATCAGGCTGCCCTGCAGGTAAAGGCTCAGCAGCGCGTCTTCCCGCGTCGGCGGCAAGGCCAGGGCCTGGTTGTGCAGGCCCAGTCCGGCAAAGCACAGGCTGGTCGCCGCGATCAGCGCCCAGGCGTAGGGCGGCGCCAGCATCACCGCGCCGAGGACGACCTGGAGCAGGTACAGCGAGACGAACGGGTTGGCGGGGCCGCCCGTCAGGTACAGCTGCCAGGTCAGGGCCGCCACGTCGAACAGCAGGGCCAGCATCAGCTCCTGGTCGGCCACGCCGCGCCTGCGGGCCACGATCGGCGCGCTGGCCAGGTTCAGCGCCGCAAGCGCCGCAGGCGCGACCAGCAGCCAGAACAGCGGCAGCGGGATCTTCATCGCGTAGTGGACGATCAGGATCGTCGCCACCTGCCCCGCAACGGCCAGCCAGCGCAACTGGATCAGCAACAGCAGATTGCGCCGGTTGGCGCCCTCATGCGAGGCCACGCCTTCGCGCCAGCCGCCCAAACCCAGCAGACGTTCCAGGTTGGAGGTCACGCGCGCCGCCTACGCCGATGCTCGCGCACGAACACCCCCAGGCCGACCAGTGTCAGCGCCGCCATGCCGAACCAGGTCAGGGCGTAGACCAGGTGGCTGTTCGCGAACCGGATCACGGTCAGTCCGCCGCGCGGCCAGTCGCCGGGCTGACCGGCCTCGGCGTCGATGAAATAGGGCGCGACGCCGCCCAGTCCCCGGGCTTGGGAGATCGCGGCCACATCGCGCGAGAACCAGCGGTCGGCCGCCGGATCATTGCGGCGCAGAAATCCGCCGTTCGGCTCGGTGATGCGCAGCAGGCCCGTGACCGCCTGACGCCCCTGGGGAGCGGCGCGCGTCGCCGGATCGCGCCGGTCCGGCGGGACGAAGCCCCGATTGACCAGAACGACGAAGCCGTCGTCCGTCCGAAGCGGCGTCATCACCCAGAATCCGCCGCCCAGATCGGTGACGGCCTGAACCAGGGTCTCGCGATCGTTCAGGAAGACGCCGCGGACCGCGACGCGTCGATACTGGTCCTCGGCGCGCGACACGGGCCCATCGGAAGGCCGTGGGGCGGCGACCGGGGCCGCATGGACCCGGGCGTCGACCTGGGCGATCAGATCGGTCTTCCACGCCAGCCGTTGAATCTGCCACACGCCCAGGCCGACGAAGACCACGAACAGCAACGCCGCGCCCGCCCCGGCCCAGCCAAGGGACGAAACGGCGCGCGGCGTCTGGGGCCGGTTCGGCGAAATAGCGGGCTCCTCGCGGCTCGGCCGGCCTCAGCCGCCCATCTGCGTCATGTCGTGTGTCGGCATCATATTGGTGTTCAGGTGGTACATGACCCACAGCGACCCCGACAGGGCGATCACCACCACGATGACGGTGAAGAGCAGCGCCAGCATGGTCCAGCCGCCCTCGGACTTCGAGTTCATGTGCAGGAAGTAGATCATGTGGACCACGATCTGCACCACGGCGAAGGCCATGACGATGAGCGCCGTCGTCTGGGTCGGCAGCACGCCCGTCATCACCAGGGCGAACGGGATCGCCGTCAGGATCACCGACAGGACGAAGCCGATCATGTAGCTCTTGAACGAGCCGTGATTGTGCCCCTCGTGACCCAGATGGTCGACCTCGTGGGATTCCGGCGAATGGTCGGACTTGGCGGTGCTCATCGCAGCATCCCCAGCAGATAGACGAAGGTGAAGACGCCGATCCAGATGACGTCCAGGAAGTGCCAGAACATCGACAGGCACATCAGTCGGCGCTTGTTGGCCGGGATCAGCCCCTTCATGCTCACCTGCACCATCAGCGTCACCAGCCAGATGATGCCGAACGTCACGTGCAGGCCGTGGGTGCCGACCAGCGTGAAGAAGGACGACAGGAAGGCGCTGCGCTGCGGCGTGGCGCCTTCATGGATCAGGTGGGCGAATTCGTAGAGCTCGATCCCCAGGAAGGCCAGGCCGAACAGGCCGGTGACCGCCAGCCAGACCAGCGTCTGGCGCTGGTTGTTTCGGTCCATCGCCAGCATGGCGAAGCCATAGGTGATCGACGAGAACAGCAGCATGGCCGTGTTCAGCGCGACCAGTTCAAGGTCGAACAGTTCCTTGGGCCCCGGCCCTGCGGCGTAGTTGCCGCCCAACACCCCGAACACCGCGAACAGCATCGCGAAGATCAGGCAGTCGCTCATCAGATAGAGCCAGAAGCCCAGCATGGTGCTGGCGCCTTCCTCGTGGTGCGGCTCCTCTTCCAGATAGAAGACGGTCTTGTCGTCGATCGGGTTCGACGCGGAATGGACGGCGGTCGCGCTCATCGATCAGGCCTCCGTCGCCTTGAGGGCGCGGGCGTAGGCGTCCTCGGTCTCGCGCACCTCATCGGCGGGGATGTGGTAGTCGCGGTTGTAGTTGAAGGTATGGCCGATGGAGACCGCCAGCACGGCGACGAAGCTCAGGGCGGCCAGCCACCAAATGTACCAGACCAGCGCCAGGCCCATCACCAGGCACAGGCCCGAGATGATCACGCCCGCCCCGGTGTTGCTGGGCATGTGGATGTCGCGATAGCCCTTCAGCGGACGCTTGTAGCCACGGTTCTTCATGTCCCACCAGGCGTCGCCGGCATGGATCACGGGCGTGAAGGCGAAGTTGTAGTCCGGCGGCGGAGAGGACGTCGCCCACTCCAGCGTGCGCCCGCCCCACGGGTCGCCGGTCACGTCGCGCAGCTTGTCGCGGTTCAGGACGCTGACGGCGATCTGGATCAGGAAGGCCAGGATGCCGACCGCGATCACGGCCGCGCCGATGGCGGCGATGACGAACCAGATCTGCAGCGACGGATCGTCGAACACCCGCATGCGGCGCGTCACGCCCATCAGGCCCAGCACGTACAGCGGCGCGAACGCCAGCCAGAAGCCGACCACCCAGCACCAGAAGCTGACCAGGCCCCAGGTCTTGTCCAGCTTGAACCCGAAGGCCTTGGGGAACCAGAAGTTCATGCCGGCGAACAGGCCGAACAGAACGCCGCCGATGATGACGTTGTGGAAGTGCGCCACCAGGAACAGGCTGTTGTGCAGCACGAAGTCGGCCGGCGGCACCGCCAGCAGCACGCCCGTCATGCCGCCGATCACGAAGGTCAGCATGAAGGCGATCAGCCACATCATCGGCAGCTCGAACCGGATACGCCCGCGGTACATGGTGAACAGCCAGTTGAAGATCTTCGCGCCCGTCGGGATCGAGATGATCATCGTCGTGATGCCGAAGAAGCTGTTCACCGAGGCGCCCGAGCCCATGGTGAAGAAGTGGTGCAGCCAGACCAGATAGGACAGGATGGTGATGACCACCGTCGCGTAGACCATCGAGGTGTAGCCGAACAGCTTCTTGCCCGAGAAGGTCGAGGCGATCTCCGAGAAGACGCCGAACAGCGGCAGGATCAGGATGTAGACCTCGGGGTGACCCCAGATCCAGATCAGGTTCACGTACATCATCGGATTGCCGCCGAAGTCGTTCGTGAAGAAGTTCGTGCCGACGTAGCGATCCAGCGTCAGCAGGGCCAGGACGGCCGTCAGCACAGGGAAGGACGCCACGATCAGCACGTTGGTGCACAGCGAAGTCCAGGTGAAGACGGGCATCTTCATCAGGCTCATGCCCGGCGCGCGCATCTTCACGATGGTCGCGATCAGGTTGATGCCGGACAGCGTCGTGCCCACCCCCGCGATCTGCAGCGCCCATATGTAGTAGTCGACCCCGACGCCGGGGCTGTAGCCGATGCCCGACAGCGGCGGATAGGCCAGCCAGCCCGTGCGGGCGAACTCGCCGACGAACAGCGAGGCCATGATGATGATCGCCCCGGCCGTGGTCATCCAGAAGCTGAAGTTGTTCAGGAACGGGAAGGACACGTCGCGCGCGCCGATCTGCAGCGGCACGACATAGTTCATCAGGCCGGTGACCAGCGGCATGGCCACGAAGAAGATCATGATCACGCCGTGGGCGGTGAAGATCTGGTCGTAGTGGTGAGCGTTCAGATAGCCTTCGGACCCGCCGAAGGCGATGGCCTGCTGCAGGCGCATCATGATCGCGTCGGCGAAGCCCCGCAGCAGCATGATGATGCCCAGGATCATGTACATGATCCCGATCTTCTTGTGGTCCACGGTCGTGAACCACTCCTTCCAGAGGTAGCCCCAGAGCTTGAAATAGGTCAGCGCACCCACAAGGGCGACGCCGCCCAGGGCGACGACGATCATGGTCACGACCAGGATCGGCTCGTGCAGCGGCAGGGCCTCCCAGGTCAGGCGGCCGAAGATCAGCGGGATCAGTTGGTCAGCGGACATCGGGGGGGTCGCTCAGGCGTTGGGGGCGGAACGGACGCCGGCCTCGGCCGGTCCCGTCGCAAAGGGTGAAAGCGAGGCCATCGGCACGCCCTGCGGGGTCAGGCCCTGGCCCGACAGCGGCGACCGATCAATCGGTCCGCGCGAGGCGTTCAGCAGTTCGGAGCGACGGGCGCGCTCGGCGGCGGCGGCCTCGGCCTGCAACGGGGTGCAGATGGTCATGACATAGCTGTCGTCCGACCCGAAGAAGGCGGCGTTCGACCCGCGACCGGCGTATTTGTCATAGACCAGCGGCATGGTGTTGCGCACCGACGCCATGGTCAGGCCGCCCCGGCGGTCGATCTCCATCATCTCGCCCATGCACATCTTCCCGGGCTCGACACACATGTTCAGGATCGCGTCCCAGAGACCGCCCTCGACGTTCGAGAACCGTATCGCCGGGACCTTCTCGCTGGGCTTTTCCAGCTCCAGATAGCGTTCGCGGTCCAGCGGCTGACCGCCCTGGCGCACCCCCGCGATCCAGCGGTCAAAACCGGCCCGGTCCAGTCCGTGGAAGGCGAAACGCATGTGCGAGAAGCCGTCGCCGGAGTAGTTGGCCGAAAAGCCTTCGTATTCGCCCGGATGATTGATGACCGCGTGAAGCTTCGTCTCCATGCCGGGCATGGCGTAGATCTGGCCGGCCAGGGCGGGGATGTAGAAGCTGTTCATCACCGACGACGACGTGATGTGGAAACGGATCGGACGGTCCACCGGGGCCGCCAGTTCATTGACCGTGGCGACGCCGTACTCCGGGTAGATGAACAGCCATTTCCAGTCGAGCGCGACCACGTTCACCTGCAGCGGCGCGACATCCTCCGCCACCGCCTGTCCGGGCTTGATCCGGTCCAGCGGCCGATAGGGATCAAGCAGGTGGGTGCCGGCCCACGTCAGGGCGCCCAGGCAGATGATGATCAGCAGCGGCGCGGACCAGATCACCAGCTCCAGCGAAGTGGAGTGATCCCAGTCGGGTTCGTACTGCGCCTCCTTGTTCGACGCCCGGTACTTCCAGGCGAAGAAGACGATCAGCCCCATCACCGGAACGATGATCAGCAGCATCAACAGGGTGGAGACCACCAGCAGGTCGCGCTGCTGGGCGGCGACGTCGCCGGCCGGCGCCATCACGACCATGTCGCAGGCCGACAGCAGGGCCACGACGGGCAAAATCATAAGCAGGCGCAAACGGCGCACGGCGGCTCCAATCTGTCGGCGTCGGACCACGGGCAGGATCAGCGACGGTTCAGGGGCGTTGTGGCGCGGCTGGTAGTCCCGCTTCGCATGGAACGACAGTGGACAATCTGTCCTATCCTCTCGTCGGCCCTTTCGGCGCAAAGGGCGCCATTCAAACCGACGGCGATCCGCCGTATAAGTTGCCGAACTGGAGCGACCGGAGCTCATGACCGCCTCGACCCCTTCGTCAGAATCCCTTGAACGCGACGCCGCTGTCATCAACACGCGCCACGGCAAGGTGGATGCAGGCGAAATCGCCATCGGCGTCATCATAGGCCGGACGTCGGAATTCTTCGACTTCTTCGTCTACGCCATCGCTTCGGTGGTGGTTTTCCCGCAACTGATCTTTCCGTTCGCGGGGCCGGTGGGCGGCACCCTGCTGTCGTTTGCGGTCTTCGCCCTGGCCTTTCTGGCCCGTCCTCTGGGCACCGTCCTGTTCATCGCCATCGACCGGAAGTTCGGTCGCGGGGCCAAGCTGACGACCGCGCTCTTCCTGCTGGGCACCTCGACCGTGTCGGTCGCCTTCATCCCCGGCTATGAGACGGTCGGACTGTGGGCGCCGATCCTGCTGGCCATCACCCGCATCGGCCAAGGTGTCGCCCTGGGCGGCGCCTGGGACGGCCTGGCTTCGCTGCTGGCCCTGAACGCGCCGGAGAACCGCCGGGGCTGGTACGCCATGGTGCCCCAGCTGGGCGCGCCGATCGGCCTGATCGTGGCGTCGGCCCTGTTCGCCTTCTTCCTGAACACCCTGTCGGCGCCCGACTTCCTGGACTGGGGCTGGCGCTATCCGTTCTTCGTGGCCTTCGCCATCAACGTGGTCGCCCTGTTCGCGCGCCTGCGCATCGTGGTGACGCCGGCCTTCCAGAAGCTGTTCGAGAGCCGCGAGCTGCAGCCCACCCCCGTCTTCCAGACGGTGCGCGCCGAGGGACCGCGCATCTGGATCGGCGCCTTCGCGCCCCTGGCCAGCTTCGCCATGTTCCACATGGTGACGGTCTTCCCGCTGTCCTGGATCTATCTGTTCACCCGCGAGACGCCGGTCCGTTTCCTGCTGATCGAGATGGTCGGGGCCGTGTTCGGGCTGCTGGCCATCCTGGCCTCTGGCGTGCTGGCCGACCGCTACGGCCGCCGCACCCTGCTGGCGATCACGGCCGCCGGCATCGCCGCCTTCTCGGGCTTCGCGCCCCAGCTGCTCAATGGCGGAGCGGCGGGCGAGCTGACCTTCATGATCTCGGGTTTCATCCTGCTGGGACTGTCGTTCGGCCAGGCTTCGGGCCCTGTGGCGTCCAGCTTCAGCCTGAGCCACCGCTATACGGCCTCGGCCCTGACGTCGGACCTGGCGTGGCTGTTCGGCGCGGGCTTCGCCCCCCTGGCGGCGCTGTGGATCTCCAGCCAGTTCGGGCTGATCGCCGCCGGCGCCTATCTGCTGTCCGGCGCGGTCTTCACCCTGCTGGCGCTTTGGCTGAACCGCGAACTGGCCCGCAGCTCTTCGGACCGGCAGCGGACCGCCAAGGCCGGCTGATCCCGCCAAGCCCCCTGCGGATGCAAAGACGCCGCCCGCTGCATCCAGCGGGCGGCGTTTTCGTGCGGCGATGGGCCTTCGTCAGAACAGGCCCGAACCCTTCGGCAGTTCGTTGTAGCGGTGGACCCGCATCGACAGGACGAAGGCGAAGCCGATCATCACCGTCATCATCGATGACCCGCCGTAGGACAACAGCGGCATGGGCACGCCCACGACGGGCGCCAGACCCATCACCATCGCCCCGTTGATCATGACGAACAGGGCGAAAAAGGCCGTCATGCCTGCCGCCCCGATGCGTCCGAAGTGGCTGTGGGCCAGCGAGGCGATCCGCAGGGCGATGATGATCACCCCGACATAGCAGAGCAGCAGGAAACACGAGCCGACAAAGCCGAACTCTTCGGCCACCGTCGAGAAGATGAAGTCCGTATGCCGCTCAGGCAGGAACTCCAGCTGGCTCTGACTGCCCAGGCCGTAGCCCTTGCCTAGGATGCCGCCCGAGCCCAGGGCGATCTTGGACTGGATGATGTTGTAACCGGTGCCGCTAGGGTCGCTCTCGGGACTGAGGAAGGTCAGCACCCGGTTTCGCTGGTACTCGTGCATGCCGAACATGACGAACGGCGGCACGATAACGACCGCGGCCGCCGCCATCGCGCCGATGATGCGCCAGCTTAGGCCCGCCATGAACATGACCACGGCGCCAGTCAGGCCGATGATCATCGCCGAGCCAAGGTCCGGCTGCTTGGCCACCAGGATGAAGGGCACGCCGATCATGGCCGCCGGCACGATCAGCTTCCAGTGCCAGCGCGCCTCCTCGGCGGAATGGTTGTGATACCAGCGCGCCAGGGCCAGCACCAAGCCCAGCTTGATGAACTCGGCCGGCTGTATGCGGATGAAGCCCAGGTTCAGCCAGTTCTTGGCCCCGGCGCCGGCCGGTTCATACCCCAGCGGGGTGAACTCGATCAGCAGCACCAGCACCATGAGCACGCCATAGAGCGGATAGGCGGCCCGGAACCACCAGCGCGGATTCACCAGCGCCAGCGCTAGCATGACGAAGACCATGCCGACGAAGCGGATCAGCTGGTTCAGCGCCCACGGCTGCCAGGCGCCGCCTGCGATGGAATAGAGCATCGCGACGCCCGCGCCGGCGATGACGGCGATCAGGCCGACCAGCCGCCAGTCGATCTCGGACAGCTTGCTGGACAGCCGCTCTCGCTGCCCAGGCCGGGTCAGGGCCGACGCGGTCATCGCGGATCCTCGGAATTATATGGCCGCGGGCCGGCCGTCGGCCGGGGCTGGGGCGTCGCGGCGGCCTGGGGTGCGGGGGCGGCCGTGGGTGAAGGGTCGACGGGATCGGGCGCCGGGGGCCGCTCGATGCGGGCGCGCATGTCCGGATCTTTCAGCAGGGCGACCTTCATCACCTCGCGCGCGCGCGGTGCGCCGGCGGTCCCGCCGCCCAGGCCGCCGTGCTGCACAATCACCGACACTGCATAGCGCGGGTTGTCGGCCGGGGCGAAGGCGATGAACAGGTTGTGGTCCTTCTGCGCCCAGGGCCGCCCGGCGCCCTTGCGCGAGCCGGCGCCGTAGTTCTGGGCCTGCGCCGTTCCGGTCTTGCCGGCCATGCGGATGTCGCCAAGACCCAGCTGGCTGTTGCGGAAGCCGGTGCCGCCGACGTCCGTCACGGCCTCCATGCCGTCGCGCAGGACCTGAAGGAAGGCCGGATCGTACGGCAGGTCCGCGAAGGCCGACCCGCCCTCGCGCTCGACGCCGCCGACAGACTTGATCAGGCGCGGCGTGACCGCCTTGCGCCCGTTGGCCAACCGCGAGGCGTAAACCGCCAGCTGCAGCGCGTTCACGGTCAGGGCGCCCTGGCCGATGCCGTAGCTGGGCGTCTCGCCGGGATACCATTTGCCGTCGCCCCGCACGGGGTTCTCGCGACGCCACGTCCGATCCGGCACTAGGCCCGCCTTCTGGCCCGGGATGCCGATGTCGAACGTCTGGCCAAAGCCCATCTCGCGCGCCGTCTCGGCGATGGCGTCAGGACCGTGCTCCACGGCCAGGGTCATGAAGTAGACGTTGCAGGAGTTCTTGATCGCCTCCCGCATGTCCTGCGAGCCGTGGCGCCCAAGACAGGCGAAGCGGCGCCCTAGGTAATAGGCGCCGTTGCAGACGATGCGCCGGTTCGGATCGGCTCCGCGCTTCATGGCCGCCAGGCCGACGACCGGCTTGAAGGTCGACCCCGGCGCGAACGTCCCGGTCAGCGCCTTGTCCAGCAACGGCCGGCGCTCGTAGTCGGCCAGCGCGCGATAGATGCTGGACGGCACGCCGCCCACGAACAGATTGGGATCGAACGACGGCGAAGAGACCATGGCCAGGATGTCGCCGTTGCGGACGTCCATCACGACACAGGCGCCGGACTCCTCGCCGAAGACCTCCAGCGCGCGGTTCTGGACGTCGGCGTCCAGTGTCAGCACCACCTCGGCGCCGGGCTCCGCCGGCCGCGATCCGCCGATGTCCTCGGCGACCACGCGACCGCGCGCGTCGACCTCGACCCGATTGCCGCCGGCGACGCCGCGCAGCTCTTCGTCCAGCGCCCTTTCGACGCCCTGCTTGCCGATGCGGAACGCCGGATTGAACATGATTTCCGGCGGGGCCTTGCCCTCGTCCCGGATCGCCTTGACGTCGCGGTCCGACACCTTCGCCACATAGCCGACGACGTGGGCGAAAGTGCCGCCGAAGGGGTAGTAGCGGGCGTCGTTCATGTCGACCATCACGCCGGGCAGTTCGTTGGCGTACTGGTTGACCTTGGCGAACTCTTCCCAGCTCAGGTCCGACTTGACCGGCACGGGCGTGAACTTCCGCGCCGCGTTGACGTCACGGATGATCGAGCGGCGGCGCTCCATCGTGTCCGGCAACAGTTGACCCAGCAGGTCCAGCGTCTGGTCCAGATCCTTGGTTTCGTCGCGCACGATCAGGACACGGAAGCTGGGCCGGTTGCCGGCGACCACGACACCGTTGCGGTCCTTGATCAGCCCCCGCGGCGGCGGCACCAGGCGGAAGTTGAACTGGTTCTGCGTCGACAGCGTCGCATATTCCTGCGCCTGCACGACCTGCAACTGGCCCAACCGCCCGATCAGGGCCACGGCGCCCAGGCCGGTCAGACCGCCCAGCACGAAGGTGCGCCGCAGGAAGGAGCCCTGCCGCTCGTTGGCGTCGGAAAAGAAGATGGACGGTTCGCCGCTCATCGGAACCTCGTGTCGCCGTCGTCAAAACGCTCGATCAGCCAGTGGGCGACAGGATACAGCAGAAGGGTCGGAATCACCTGGCCCAGCACCGGCAGGATCGCCGGCGGATTGGCCGCGCGCAGGGCCACGATGGCGTAGGCCAGGACGAAGGCCGCGATCGTGCAAACCAGATACCAGCCGAACCGCACCACGCCCTCGTGCCCCGCCAGCAGGTTCCGCGACACCAGCACGGTCCCATAGACGCCCATCAGGCACAGCGGCCAAAGACCCAGCGGTCCGCCCCAGAAGATGTCCAGAAACAGCCCGAGCCCGAACAGCATCGCCGGTCCGATCATCGATGGCCGGATCAGCGGCCAGGCGAAGGCCAGGGCCATCGGGATCACCGGCTCGGGCAGTCGCAGGCCGAACAGCTCAGCTGGAGTTGCGAGGACGATGGTGGCGGCCACCGCGGCCAAGGCCGGATAGATGATCCATTGCAGGGGACCGACGACGCGGACCGCAGCCGGCCGTCTCACGTCACGTCCTCCGGGGCGGACTGAGCGGGCTGCGGCGGAGGCGAGGCCGCCGGCGGCCGGCCCTGGGGCGGAGACGCGGCGGGCGGCTGAGCCGCAGTCTGTCTCGCCGCCTGGGCCTGGGCGACCTGGGCGGCGGCGATGCGGGCGCGCTCCGCCTGGGCTTCGGCTTCGGCCCGACGGCGGGCGGCCACATCGGCGATTTCGGCCGCCTGCTGGGGCGTGGGCTCGGGCGCCGTGGGCAGGCCGGCCAGCGGCGGCGCGTTCAGCGCCTCGGGATTGATCAGCTGCGCGAAGTTCTGGAACAGCAGGACCCGCACATAGTCGATCGGCCCGCGATCGCTGAACAGCTTCACCCGCCAGGATCCGTCGATCCCGCGCGCGACCACGCCGACCGGCAGGCCGCGCGGCACGCCGCCGCCGTCGCCAGACGACACGACCCGGTCCCCGGGCTGCAGCGAGCCGGCGCCACGTACGTAATCCAGTCGCGGATTCTCGCCGCCGTCGCCGACCAGCATGGCGCGCGCGTCGGTGCGCTCGATCAGGACAGGCACGCGAGAGGCGACATCGGTCAGCAGAACCATGCGGCTGACGCCGGGCGTCAGGCCCGACACCCGCCCGGCAAGACCGAACTCGTTCAACACCGGATTGCCGATCCGCACGCCCTTGGCGGCCCCGGCGTCCAGCAGCCGCGCGCGATTGAAGGGCCCGCGCGCATCCGAGATGGCGCGTGCGGTCACCATGGGCACGGGCGGCTCGGTCCGCAGGCCCATCATGGCCTCATAGCGGCTGTTGACGTTCTTCATCGCGATCGCCTCGTCGCGCCAGCCGCGCAGTTCGGCGATCTCGGCCTTCAGACGACGGTTCTCGGAGACGGCGAAGAAGTAGCCGCCGATGTAGTCGCCCACCGCGCCGACCCAGCGCACCGGCGCCGACAGCACGCTGCCGACCGGGGCCACGACCGCCTCGGTCCCGCCTCGCAACGCAGCGTGGCCGGGCGCGCCGTCAGGAGCCTGACGGTCGCTGATCAGCAGCAGAATGGCCCCGACGATCGCCACAACGACCACGACGGCCGCCGTCCACGTCAATGGGACCTTGATGTTTTCGAAAGGGCCGTCGCGAAACGCCACGGGCGACCTGCCAATCAGCAAAATGGAATCGGTGGACGCCTCCACCAGTGCGCCAGCCTATCGCAAAATCACGGCGGGAATGAAACCGCCATCACGAAGGCCTTATCGGGGTGGACGGCCTCAGAAGGCCGCGTCGAGCACGCCCTTCATCCAGCGCGGATGCTCCAGCACGCGGCCGCAGCCGACGGCCACGCACGACAGCGGATCGTCGGCGACCGAGACCGGCAGGCCGGTGTGGTCGCGGATCTCGACGTCCAGGCCGCGCAGCAGGGCGCCGCCGCCGGTCAGCATGATGCCCTTGTCGGCGATGTCGGCGGCCAGTTCCGGCGGCGTCGCTTCCAGCGCGACCTTCACGGCTTCTATGATCTGGGTGACCGGCTCGGCCAGGGCCTCGGCGGCCTGACGCTCCGAGATGCGCACTTCGCGCGGCACGCCCTGCATCAGGTCGCGCCCCTTCACCTCGATCGACAGGCCTTCGCCGTCGGCCGGGATGCGGGCGGTGCCGATGTCCTTCTTGATACGCTCGGCAGTCGTCTCGCCGATCAGAAGGTTATGGTTGCGACGCATGTAGCTGATGATGCTGTCGTCCATCTTGTCGCCGCCGACCCGGACCGAGCGCGAATAGACGATGCCCGACAGCGACAGCACGGCGACTTCCGTCGTGCCGCCGCCGATGTCGACGACCATGGAGCCGGTCGGCTCGTGGATCGGCAGGCCGGCGCCGATCGCGGCGGCCATCGGCTCGTCGATCAGGCCCACGCGGCGCGCGCCGGCGTTCAGGCAGCTGTCGTTGATGGCGCGGCGCTCGACCGCCGTGGCGCCCGACGGCACGCAGACGATGATCTTGGGGTTCACGAAGCCCTTGCGGTTATGCACCTTGCGGATGAAGTGCTTGATCATCTCCTCGGCGACTTCGAAGTCGGCGATGACCCCGTCGCGCATGGGGCGGATGGCCTCCATGTGACCCGGCGTGCGGCCCAGCATCTGCTTGGCCTCGATGCCCACGGCGTGGACGATCTTGCGGCCGCCGACGTTTCTCAGCGCCACGACCGACGGCTCGTTGAGCACGATGCCCTTGCCCTTCTGATAGATCAGGGTGTTGGCGGTGCCCAGGTCCATCGCGATGTCGTTTGAGATCGCGCCGAAAAGGGAAAAGCTCATGGGAAAGGATACCGTTGTTCTGGGCCGAGGGCGTCTTTGTTCGCAGTGGACCTGGCGACGCCCACACGATGGGGATCCCCTCCCCCATCCGCGTCCTGATCGTCTTCGCCACGCCTACTGAAGCCCGTTTGCCCGCATGCGGGGGCGATGGCAAGCCCCGATAACGGCCTCGTCAGCTTGGCGGTTGATACCGTTCCAGGCGATCAGGCGGCCCGGTCCGCGACGGCCTCCGCCACGGGATAGAGATCGCGCTCCTCACGGTCCACGCGGCGCGCCACGGCCTCCATCAGACTGCGCGTGGCCGAGGCGAATCTGTCGGGTTCGCCATGGATCCGTTCGACGGCCCAGGTCGCGAGATGCCCGTTCCAGACCTGGGCGAGGCCGCCCATCTCCTCGACGCAGTCGGCGGCCAGGGCGCGGGTCTTCGGGTCAGGACTGGACATCAGCGCCGGCATCATCGTCCTGTCCTCCAGCTCCAGATGCAGCCCCAGAACCCGGTCGAGGCGTTCCAGCAGAAGGCGCGCCTCCACGGCGTCCTCGCGCGTGCGCACCTCTCCGACCTCGCTCATCAGGTCGCTGGCCAGCCTGACGATGGCGCGGTGCTGCCCATGAAGCTTCTGAAAATCCATCGGACCCGTCCCTTCAGGCCCACCGTGCCGCGCCGTGGTGAAGGGCGCATAAACCTTGGGTTAGGGGATAACCCTGACCGGCGTCAGTCGCCGCGCGCCGCCTCCCGTCGCCGCACGATCTCGCGCACCGCCAGCATCAGCGCCAGCCAGGCCAGCGCCACGCCCGCCAGGATCGCCGAGGTCCAGACGCCGTCCCCGCTGACGGCCGTCATGAAGGACCCGCCGAAGAAGGCGACCAGCGCCGTCTTGGGCAGCACCCCCAGGGCGCAGCCGGCCAGGAACATCGGAAACGACGCCCGCGCCGCCCCAAACGCCATGTTGACCACGATGAAGGGCGCCGAGGGCACATTGCGGATCATGAAGCTGGCGTAGAAGGCGTTCTTGCCAACGAATCGCGCCAGTCGCCCCACTGTCCGCCCGCCGTGCCGCGCCAGCAGCCGGGCCGTGGGCCCGCGCCCCATCCAGTAGGTCACGCCGGCCGAGGCGATCGTGGCGATCCAGCTGTACAGGAACCCGAACCAGGGGCCGAACGCCACCACGCAGGCGGCGATCAGGATGAACTGCGGGGCGCCGAAGAAGGCGGCCACGGTGAACACCACGACCGCCGCCGGAAGACCCCAGGGCCCGTGGCGGAACCCGCCCAGCCAGGCCTCCAGCTGCGCCTCGGCGCCGAGGCCCAGCTGGCTCTTCCCGAGTGCGAACAGGGCGATCGTGCCGGCCAGCAGCAGAACGGTCGCCAACGCAGCGCGCCAGCGACGCGCCTCCATGTTGGACAGGAAATCGAGGATCCAGCGCATCGACGCGCGCCATATCACCCGATCCGCGCATTAGCGAGCATCGACGCATTGTCCCGACACGCGTCGCCGCGTAAGGAACCTCGCCCCTCCCCGGCAAGAAACTTCCAAATCCACGGGAAAATCATGTCCAGCCTGCAATCCTCCGCCCTCGCCCGCGTCAAGCCGTCGGCCACCATCGCGGTGACCGCCCGGGCGCGCGAGCTGAAACGCGAGGGACGCGACGTCATCGGCCTGGGCGCCGGCGAGCCGGACTTCGATACGCCCGACAACGTCAAGCAGGCGGCGATCGACGCCATCACCCGCGGCGAGACCAAGTACACCGACGCCGACGGCATGCCCGAGCTGAAGCAGGCCATCTGCGCCAAGTTCAAGCGCGAGAACGGTCTGGACTATACGCCCGCCCAGATCCACGTCGCTCCGGGCGGCAAGCCGGTCATCTTCAACGCCCTGGTGGCCACCCTGAACCCCGGCGACGAGGTCATCGTGCCCGCGCCCTACTGGGTCAGCTACCCCGACATGGTGCTGCTGGCGGGCGGCGAGCCGGTCACCGTGGTCGGCGAGGAGAAGGACGGCTTCAAGCTGCGCCCGGAGGTGCTGGAGGCCGCGATCACGGCCAAGACCCGCTGGCTGATCCTGAACAGTCCGTCCAACCCGAC
This sequence comes from Brevundimonas sp., assembly GCF_041911375.1. GTDB lineage: Bacteria > Pseudomonadota > Alphaproteobacteria > Caulobacterales > Caulobacteraceae > Brevundimonas. The sequence goes on from NZ_JAYRPA010000025.1 coordinate 159,928, forward strand.
GGGCGCCGCCTACACCCGCGAGGAGCTGCTGGCCCTGGCTGAGGTCCTGCGTCGCCACCCCCATGTCTGGGTGCTGACCGACGACATGTACGAGCATCTCGTCTATGGCGACTTCGAATACACGACCATCGCCCAGGTGGCGCCGGATCTGATTGACCGCACCCTGACGGTCAACGGCGTGTCCAAGGCCTATGCGATGACGGGCTGGCGCATCGGCTATGCGGGCGGGCCCAAGGCGCTGATCGACCTGATGCGCAAGGTGGCCAGCCAGACGACCTCGAACCCCGCCAGCATCAGCCAGTGGGCGGCGGTCGAGGCGCTGAACGGACCGCAGGATTTCATGGCCGAACGCCGGGACGCCTTCGAGAAGCGGCGCGACCTGGTCGTCTCGATGCTGAACCAGGCGACGGGGATCACCTGCGCCACGCCCGAGGGCGCCTTCTACGTCTATCCGTCCATCGCCGGCCTGATCGGCAAGACGACCGAAACGGGCGTGACCATCGATGGCGATTCCACTTTCGCGACGGAACTGCTGAACGCCGAGGGCGTGGCGGTGGTCCAGGGCGAGGCCTTCGGCCTGAGCCCCTATTTCCGCATCAGTTACGCCACCTCGGACGCCGTGCTGGAAGAGGCCTGCGCCCGCATCCAGCGCTTCACCGCCTCGCTGCGCTGACCGACAAAGGGCGGGGGCTCAGGCCTCCGCCCGCTATCGCGGCCTCTATTTGCTGGGCTCGGTGTAGACGACGCGGCAATCGCCATCGATGGTGGTGTAGCGGTTGTTCGACGCGTCCACGAACGAGATCCGGCCGCCGTCGTCATATTCGACCTTGCCGGTCGACCGCCCCTTGAAGTTCTCGACCCCATAGGTCCAGCAGGTGATGTCCGCCGGCTTGTCGCCCCAAGTGGCGTCGTTGCGCGCGCGCTTGCTGTCGGTGCAGGCGGACAGGACGAGGGCGGCGACGACACAGGCGAGAGCTTTCATAAGCCCAGCCTTGCACGGACGACGCTCAAGGAAAAGGCCGCCCCAGCGACGCCGGGGCGGCCTAATTCTTTAAGAATGGCGTGGCGCTAAGGCCGGCTGGCCATGCCCAGCTTCACCGGCTTGGCGTCCTCGGCCAGGGCGCCGCGCTTGACGCCCCACAGCAGGATGATCGGCGCGCCGACATAGATCGACGAATAGGTGCCGATGATGATGCCGAACATCAGGGCGACGGAGAAGCCGAACAACGCCTCGCCGCCGAAGACCGCCAGCGCCGCCAGAACCATGACCGCCGTCACGCCGGTGATGATGGTCCGCGACAGGGTCTCGTTCAGCGAAAGGTCGATGACCTCGCGCAACGGCATGGTTTTGTATTTGCGCAGGTTCTCGCGAAGGCGGTCGAACACCACGACCGTATCGTTCATCGAATAGCCGATGACGGTCAGGATGGCGGCGACCATGTTCAGGCTGAACTCCAGCTTGAACAGCACGATCAGGCCGAACGTCAGGATCACATCGTGCAGCAGGCCGACAACGGCGCCGAAGCCGAACTGGGGCTCGAACCGGAACCAGATGTAGAGGAACATCAGCAGCACGGCGACGCCCAGCGCCATCAGGCCCGAAGTGAACAGTTCGCCGGAAACCTTGGATCCGACGACGCTGACGCCGGAATAGGCGACCTCGCCGACGGCCTGGGTGATCGACGCTTCGACCTGGCGCACGACCTGCGTCTGGTCGCGGCCTTCCGGCACCTGGAACCGCAGGATGGCCGTCGAGCCGTCATTGGCGTTGGTGTCGCGCCGGGCGATGCCCTGAACCTGGACGTCGCCGAGGTTCAGCGTGTTCACCGCCTCGCGAACCTGATCCAGTTCGATCACCTGACCCGCGGGCTTGGACACTTCCATGGAGGCGCCGCCCCGGAAGTCGATGCCCATGTTCAGGCCGGGATAGAAGCAGCCGATGATCGAGGCGATGCAGAGCACGACCGAAAGGACGCCGGCGGCGCGCGCATATTTGACGAACTGGAAGTTCGTCTTCTGCGGCAGAATCTTGATGAGAGGCCATCCACGCATCGCCATCACTCCGCGATCGGCAGTTTCTTGGGTTTGGCCGTCTTCAGCCAATAGGACAGCAGCACCTGCGACACCATCACCGCGGAGAACATCGAGGTGAAGACGCCGATGGTCAGGGTCCAGGCGAAGCCGCGCACCGGGCCTTGGCCGAAGACGAACATGATGCCCGCCGCGACCAGGGTGGTCAGGTTGGCGTCGATGATGGTGCCCATGGCCTTGTTGAAGCCTGCGTCCATGCTGGCGATCACGCTGCGCCCCGCCCTCGCCTCGTCGCGCATCCGCTCATAGATCAGCACGTTGGCGTCGACCGCCACCGCGAAGGTCAGGATCAGACCAGCGATGCCCGGCAGGGTCAGGGTCGCCTGGGTCAGCGACATGGCGGCGATGATCAGCACCCCGTTCAGGATCAGGCCAAGCACCGACACCCCGCCGAACAGCAGGCCGTAGGCCAGGATCATGAACAGCACGATGATCGCGAAGCCGATCGCGGTCGAAAGGGCGCCCGCCGCCACCGCGTCGGCGCCCAGTTCGGCGGTGACGACCCGACGCTCTTCGACGTTCAGGGGCGCCGGCAGGGCCCCGCCGTTCAGCAGATTCACCAGGGTCGCGGCCTCCTCGATGGAGAACTGGCCGGTGATCTGGCCCGAGCCGCTGGTGATGGCGCTCTGGATCGTCGGCGCCGAGATGACGCGACCGTCCAGGATGATGGCGAACGGCCGGCCGATGTTGGCGGCGGTCGCCTCGCCGAAGCGGCGGGCGCCGGCGCCGTCGAAGCGGAAGTCGATGGCCGGGCGACCGCTCTGATCGGCGCCGACGCTGGCCCGGGTCAGGTTTTCGCCCGCCACCAGAATGCGACGCTTCACCAGATAGGGCGTACCCAGTTCGTCCATCAGCAGCTGCGCGTCGGGCGGCACGCGGCCGGCCATGGCGTCCTGGATGGAGTTCTCGGTGTCCACCATCTGGAAGGTCAGCTGCGCCGTCTGGCCGATGACTTCTTCAAGCTTGGTCGGATCGCTCTCGCCCGGCGCCTGGACGACGATCCGGTCGGCGCCCTGGCGGGTGATCGACGGTTCACGGGTGCCCAGGCTGTCGATCCGGCGGCGCACCACCTCGATCGACTGATCCACGGCTGTCGAACCCATGCCGTTCAGCGCGGCGTCCGTGTAGGCGAAGCGGATGCGGTTGTCGCTGAGACGCGTGGCGGTGCGTTCGACCTGCCCGCTGGGCCCGGGGGCGCCCGCCAGGGTCCGCAGCGCCTCGAACGCCGCGTCATTCTGCGCCGGATTGGCCAGCGTGACGACGACCCCGCCCGCTTCCCGCTGGAAGCCGCCGGTGCTGATCCCGGCCTCGTTCAGCGTGACGCGGACGTCTTCGACCAGATTGTTCACGCGCGCCTGGCGCATCGCCGGCACGTCGACTTCCAGAAGCAGGTAAGATCCGCCCTGCAGGTCCAGCCCCAGGTTCAGCGCGTTCTTTGGCAGCCAGCCAGGCAGCGCCTCGCGCTGCGCCGGGCTCAGCATGTTCGGATAGGCGAACAGCACGCCGAGAATGGCGGCCAGGACGACGAGGGTGACTTTCCAGCGCGAGAGCTGAATCATGTGGGCGATCCCGGATCAGCGATAGGCGCGTGTCAGGCCTTGGCGTCGTTGGCGGCGATGGCGGTGCGGTTGCGCACCTCGGCGATCATGCCCTTGACCACGCGCACATTCACGCTGGGGGCGATCTCGACGTTGACTTCGGCCTCTTCGACGCGGGTGACCTTGCCGATCATGCCGCTGGACAGCACCACCGTGTCGCCGCGCTTCACGGCGCCGATTGCGGCCGCATGTTCCTTGGCGCGCTTCTGCTGCGGACGGATCAGCAGGAAGTAGAACAGGATGAAGATGGCGACGATCGGCAGGAACTGCATGATCACGGCCATCATGCCGCCGTCAGCGGGAGCGCCCATGGTGAATCTCCGAGACACGAGGGGTCTGCCCTCGTCGGCGCCCCATCAAAAACGAGGCGCGGAACCTAAAGCGCGATCCCGGAAAGTGGAAGCCGGTTTTCGGATAAGATCGCGCTTCAGCGAAAATGCCGCGTCGGGCGCGCCTCGCGCATCGCGACGCGGCCAGGCGTCAGCGCGGCAATACCGTCAGCGGATCGACCGCCACGGGATCGTCGCCCTGCATCTGCCGGGTCTCGAAATGGATTGAAGGCCGTCCGTCCCCGGCGGTCAGGCCCACCGTGCCGATCTGCTGGCCCTGGCGCACGTCATCCCCGTCGCTGACCGTCGCCGAGCCCAGGTGTCCGTACACCGTGCGCCAGCCGCCGTTGTGCACGATCAGAACCGTCAGCCCCTGCCCGACCAGATCGTCGCCGACATAGGCCACGCGCCCGGCGCCCGAGGCCACGACCGCCGTCCCGGCCGAGGCGCCGATGTTGATGCCGTTGTTGCGCTCGCCCATGCCGACCGGGCCGAAGCGGCGCAGGATGTCGCCCCGCACCGGCCACACCAGATTGGCCTGACCGACCGCGGCGGGCGGCGGGGCGCCCGTGCTGGGCGGAGGCGCGACCGGGCGGGTCTGCGCCGGAAGGGCCGCATTGCCCGACGGCGGCGGCGGGGGCGGCGGAACCGAGCCGTTGGGCACCAGCACGCCGGTGGGCGACGGGCCGGTCGCATACGGGTCGCGGCCCGTGTCGACCGCCGACTCGGGCAGGATGATCCGCTGGCCCGTCGTGATCGCGCCCCGGGGGCCCAGGCCGTTCAGGTCGATCAACAGTTGCACCGGCGTCTGGAACCGCCGCCCGACGCCCGAGATGGTGTCGCCCGGCTGGATCACATAGGCCGCCCCCGGCTGCCCGCCATTGACCGGCGCGGGCGTATAGCTGGGCTGGGCAGGCGGCGTGACGCTGACGGTCGGCGGCAGGGCCCCGCCCTCCACCGACCCGACCGGGGCGGTCGCCGGCGGCGGCGATTCAGAAACGCCCGGCTGATACGGCTGGGTCTGACCAGGATACGGCTGGCTCTGGGGCGGATAGGCGGCGGGGGGATATCCGCTCGGCGCGGGCGCGGGCGTGGCCCGGGTCGAATAGCGCGGCTCGGACGGATAGCTGATGCACGCCGTCACGCTCGCCCCCGCCGCCACGATCAGAACCGCTCTCATCCAGCCCGAAATACCCGTCACCGGCCGCTCCCGCATGGTTAAACTCGTCCGCCGGGTGTGCCCCGTCGGCGCCGCGAAGCCAACCCCGTAATCGTCGCCGAATTGGGGCGGGAAGGTTAACGGCGGAGGGTCAGCCCTCTTTGGCCGTCCCCTCGACCAGAGGCACGAAGCGCACCTCGGTCAGGCTTTCGCGGTGGAACGCGCCGTCGCCCTGACCGACATAGCGGTGCAACATCTGCACCGACGTGCGCCCCACCGGCGCCACCAGCACGCCGTTCGGCTTCAACTGCTTCAGCAGCTCCCTCGGCTCATGTGGCGAGGCGGCGGTGACCATGATCCGGTCGAACGGCGCCTGCTCGGGCCAGCCCAGCCCCCCGTCGCCGTGGCGGGTGATGACGTTGTCGATCTCCAGCGTCCGCAGCCGCGCTTCGGCCTCGTTGAGCAGGCTGCGATACCGTTCGACCGAATAGACATAGCGCGCCAGCCGGCTGAGGACCGCGCACTGGTATCCGCTGCCCGTGCCGATCTCCAGCACCCGGTGGCGCGGCTGGACGTCCAGCGCCTGGGTCATCAGGCCGACGATATAGGGCTGGCTGATCGTCTGGGCGCAGTCGATCGGCAGGGCCTGGTCCTCCCAAGCTTGGTCCAGGAACTTCTCGTGCACGAAGACGGCGCGATCGACGCTCTCCATCGCCTTCAGCACGCGCGGATCCGTCACTCCCTGCTGCCTGAGCGAGAGGATCAGTCGGCCCGCACGGTCGTCCTGCAGGTTCATGCGGCCGTCGACACCGTCTTGGGCGGCGCCCCGCCCAGCACCTTCTTCAGATCGTGGACGCTGGCCCTGTGGGTCAGGTCGATGTGCAGCGGGGTGACCGAGATGCGGCCCTCCTCGACGGCGCGAAGGTCCGTGCCCTCGGCGTGGTCCTGCTTGTGGCCGCGGAAGCTCATCCAATAGTAATCCCGCCCGCGCAGGTCGGTTCGGCGCACCGCGTGCATCTCGCCCACGTCGCGGAAACCCTGGGTCGTCACCTCGACCTGCTCCACCTGTTCCGGCGCACGGTTGGGGAAGTTCAGGTTCATCACCACCCCCGGCGCCCAGTCCTGCTCCAGCAGGCGGCTGATGATGGCCGGCGCAAAGGCCTCGGCTGTCTCCCAATGGGCGATCACCTCGTCATGAAACCGCTCTAGGCTCTGGCTCAGGGCGATGGAGCGGATGCCGAACGCCATCCCCTGCAGCGCGCCCGCCACCGTGCCGGAATAGCTGACGTCCTCGCCGATGTTGTGCCCCCGGTTCACGCCCGACAGCACCAGATCGGGCTTGTCCGGCATCAGGTCGTTGATCGCCAGCACGACGCAGTCGGTCGGCGTGCCCGTCACCGAGAACCGCTTTTCGCCGAGCCGATGCACACGCAGCGGCTCGGTCAGGGTGATCCCGCGGCCCTTGCCCGACTGTTCGACGGCGGGGGCGCAAACCCAGACGTCGTCCGTCAGGGTCCGCGCGATCCTCTCAAGGCATTCAAGGCCCTCGGCCTCGATCCCGTCGTCGTTGGTAAGAAGTATCCGCATCAGCTCAGCGCAACACCCGCACCGAATCCGCCTTGATGACATAGTCGCCGCGGCACTGATTGGTGATGCGGGCGCCCTCGTGCATCAGCGTCTGCACCCCGTCCCTTTCGCTCCAGGGCGCGGTGCGGCCAGTGAAGGTCGCCTGCACGCCGTTCAGATCGCCGGCGGCGGCTTGTGCGTCACGCGGCAGGGCGCCGCTGACACAGGTGGTCGTCGACGGGGCGTTGTCGAGGTCGCGCTGCTCCTGGAACAGCTGGAACTCCCCGTTCGACACCCGCACCCAGCCGGTGAACTGGGTCGCCGATGGATCGAGGTCCGGATTGGTCCGGGTCGCTGCGGTGGCGCAGCCGGCCAGCAGGGCGGCGCCGGCGACGACGAGGGTCAGGGTCTTCATCATGGCTTCAGGCTCCGATGTGGGTCACACCGCCCATATAGGGACGCAGGACGGCCGGCACCGCGATCCGTCCGTCCTCCTGCTGATAATTCTCCATGATCGCGACCAGTGTGCGACCGACCGCCAGGCCCGAGCCGTTCAGGGTATGGACGAACTCGGTCTTCTTCTCGCCGGCCCGCTTGAACCGCGCGTCCATGCGCCGCGCCTGGAAGTCGCCGCAGTTCGAGCAGGAGCTGATCTCGCGATAGGTGCCCTGGCTGGGCAGCCAGACCTCCAGGTCGAAGGTCTTCTGCGCCGAAAAGCCCATGTCGCCCTTGCACAGCAGCATCCGCCGGAACGGCAGCTCCAGCGCCTTCAGCACAGCTTCCGCGCAGGCGGTCATCCGCTCGTGCTCGGCGTCGCTGTCCTCCGGCCGCGCGATCGAGACCATCTCGACCTTGGAGAACTGATGCTGGCGGATCAGCCCGCGCGTATCGCGCCCCGCCGACCCCGCCTCGGCCCGGAAGCACGGCGTCAGCGCCGTCATTCGCATCGGCGTCGCCAGCTCGTCCTCGGACAGGATGGTGTCGCGCACGAGATTGGTCAGGGAGACTTCGGCGGTGGGGATGAGCAGGTGCTCGCCGACGCGAAACAAATCCTCTTCGAACTTCGGCAACTGGCCAGTCCCGAACATCGCCTCGTCCCGCACCAGCAACGGCGGGTTCACTTCAAGATAGCCGTGCTGGTCCGTCTGCATGTCCAGCATGAACTGGCCCACGGCGCGCTCCAGCCGCGCCAGCTGCCCTTTCAGCACCGCGAACCGCGCGCCCGACATCTTCGCCGCCGCCTCGAAGTCCAGCAGGCCCAGGGCCTCGCCCAAGTCGGCGTGATCCTTGGCCGGGCCGCCCTCACGGGGCGTTCCCCAGCGGGAGACCTCGACATTGCCCGCCTCGTCCTCGCCGTCCGGCACATCCTCGGCCGCCAGGTTCTTCAGGCCAGCTAGCAGGTCGCGCAGTTCCTTACCGACGGACGCCTCCACCTCGGCGGCGGCGGCGATCTCGCCCTTCAGCGCCTCGACCTCTGCCTTCAGCCGGTCGGCCTCGGCCATGTCCTTCTTGCCCATCGCCGCGCCGATCAGCTTGGAGGCGGTGTTGCGCTTGGACAGGGCGTCCTGCCCCGTGGTCTGGGCGCGGCGCAGTTCGGCGTCCAGCTCCAGGATGCGCGCCACCAGCCCGTCGGCCTCCTCCACCCCGCGCGACGACCACCCCGCCACGTAAACCTGCGGGTTCTCGCGAATGGCTCTGATGTCGTGCATGGTCGGAAACTTCGGTCAGGCGTTGGAAGCCGAACGCTCTACCCGCCTGCGCGGAGTCGGGCAACGCGCCTCTCCTCTCCCTGGCGCCGAGCCCTCCCATAGGAAGGCGTTCGTCGATGGCGCGCCCCCCATGCCTGGTTCAAATCGTCACCGAAGCGGCCTATGTCGGCCGCCTGGCTTTAGGAGCTTGGCCTTGCTTATCGTTCTGTCCCCCGCCAAGCGGCTCGACTTCACCGAAGCCGATCCCGCCCTGCCCGCGTCGGAGCGCCGGTTCCGCGACGACACCGCCAGCCTGTCGAAGACCACAAAGCGCCAGACCCGCGCCGACCTGCGCCGTCTGATGGGCATTTCGGACGATCTGGCCAAGCTGAACGCCGAGCGGTTCAAGGCCTTCGACCCCGAATCGGTCGACGGCGTCCAGGCCGCCTTCGCCTTCGCCGGCGACGTCTACGAGGGGCTCAAGGCGCGAGAGCTCGATGCGGCGGCCCTTGGATGGGCCCAGGATCACCTTCGGATCCTCTCGGGCTTCTATGGCCTGTTGCGGCCGCTTGACCGCATCCAGCCCTATCGCCTGGAGATGGGCACGCGGCTGAAGACGCGGCGCGGGTCCAGCCTCTACGACTTCTGGGGCGACCGCATCTCCAGGCAGCTGAACGCCGACGCCGAAGGCCAGGCCGATCCGACGCTCGTCAACCTGGCCAGCCAGGAGTATTTCGGCGCCGTCGACGCGCGGGCGCTGAAACTGCCGGTCGTGACGCCTCAGTTCCGCGAGGAAAAGGACGGCGAGAGCCGCATCATCTCCTTCTTCGCCAAGAAGGCGCGCGGCGCCATGGCGCGCTTCGCCATCGACGAGCGAATCGAACGAGCCGAGGATCTCAAGGCTTTCGACCGCGACGGCTACCGCTTCGACAAGGCCGCCTCCTCCGAGGTGGAGTGGATATTCATCAGGTCGGGAAATTCTTGATCGTCCGGCCGTCCTGCCGCTAGTCTAACCGCACAAGAACCAAAGGGCGGATCCATGTTCCAGTGGCCTAAGTCATCGAAGGGCGGAAACGCCGCGCACGGCGAGGCGCCGCAGTTTCACGACATCGGCGACTTGAAGGGACAGGTGGCGGTCATTTCAGGCTCCACCTCGGGCATCGGCCTGGCCCTGGCCCGATCGGTCGCGGCGCGCGGCGGCGACGTGGTGCTGAACGGCCTGGGCGACCCTGCGGAGATCGAGCGCACCCGGGCGGAGCTGGAGGCGTCCTCCAGCGGCCGCGTCCGCTATCACGCCGCCAACATGATGCAGGGCGACGAGGTCGCGGACATGGTGGCCTTCGCCCGGCACGAGTTCGGCCGGCTGGACATCCTGGTCAACAACGCCGGCATCCAGCACGTCGAGGCGGTTGAGAAGTTTCCCGCCGACAAGTGGGAACAGATCATCGCCATCAACCTGTCCTCGGCCTTCTACGCCACCCGCGCGGCGATCCCGATCATGAAGGCGCAGGGGCGCGGCCGCATCGTCAACATCGCCTCGGCCCACGGTCTGGTCGCCAGCCCGTTCAAGTCCGCCTATGTCGCCGCCAAGCACGGGGTGATCGGCCTGACCAAGACCGTTGCCCTGGAGCTGGCGCGCGACAACATCACCTGCAATGCCATCTGCCCCGGCTTCGTCGAGACGCCGATCGTCGAAAAGCAGATCGCCGATCAGGCCCGTACGCGTGGCATCTCCAAGGAACAGGTGCTGACCGACGTCATTCTGGCGGCGCAACCCACCAAGCGGTTCGTCACGACGGACGAACTGACCGGCCTGTTCCTCTATCTGGTCAGCGACCTGGGCGCCTCGGCCAACGGCGCCAGCTTCTCCATCGACGGCGGCTGGACCGCCCAATAGGCGGAGGAAACAGGGGGCGGCATGGCGATCTTCAAGCGCAAGGCCGCCGAACCGGCGGACATCACGCCCCTCCCGAAGGGCCGCCGCTCCGTCAGCCTGGCGCTGCAGGGCGGCGGCGCGCACGGCGCCTTCCAATGGGGCGTGCTGGACCGGATCCTCGAGGACGACCGGCTGGACGTGCAGGCGGTCTCCGGCGTCTCGGCCGGCGCGATGAACGGCGCGGCCCTGGTTTCCGGCCTTGCGGCGGAGGGGGCCGAAGGCGGTCGGGCGGCGCTCGACAAGTTGTGGCGCGAGGTCAATCAGTCCGGCGGGCGCAACGTCTTCGGCGACAGCGCCATCTGGAGCGCGGCCCAGCCGCCCGACTGGTTCAAGGACAACCCCTTCTGGCGCGCCGGCGAAACCCTGGCGATGTCCATGAGCCCCTATGAGTTCAACCCGCTGAACCACAATCCGCTGAAACGGGTGCTGGACGCTGCGGTCGACTTCGAGGCCGTCCGCGCGTCACCGATCCGCCTGTTCGTCGCCGCCACCGCCGTACGGCTGGCCAGGGCGCGGGTCTTCACCTCCGCCGAGATGACGCCGGAGGTCCTGATGGCCTCCGCCTGCCTGCCTCACCTTTTCCAGGCGATCGAGATCGACGGAGAGCCCTACTGGGACGGCGGCTACCTGACCAATCCCCCGCTTTGGCCCCTGATCGGCGAAGACACGCCGGGCGACGTGCTGCTGGTCACGCTGAACCCCATGGCCCGCGACGAGACGCCCAAAGGCGCCGGCGACATCGTGGATCGCCTGAACGAGATCGTATTCAACGCGCCGCTTGTCGCCGAACTGCGCGCCATCGCCATGGCCGAGGATCTGATGGCGCAGGGGCATCTGAAGCCTGGCGCCTACCGCAATGTCCGCCTTCACGCCATCGAGGCGGACGGCTGGCTGAACGACCTGTCGCTGCGCTCCAAATTCAACACCGAATGGACGTTCCTGAACGAGCTGAAGGCTCGCGGGCGGGCGGCGGCGGACGACTGGCTGAAGACCTGTCTGCCCACGGTCGGCGTCCGCGCCAGCGTCGATCTGCAGGCCCGCTTCGGCTAGCCGACGTGCCCCGCGGCCCGACGCAGCCGATCGTTGATGGCCTCGCCCAGCCCCTCGGCCGGAATGGGAGACACGGCGATCCCGACGGGGCGGGTCCGGTCGGCCTCTCGCAGCAGGCGAAACAGGTTCGCCGCCGCTTCCCGCAGGTCGCCTGAGACGCTGAGGCTCCAGCGCGGCTCTCCGACGCCGGGGCCGAAGCCCAGCAGCACCTCCCCGTCCCGCGCCGCCTCCGCCTCGATCCGCACCGGCGCCTCCGGCGCGTAATGCAGCGTCAGTCGGCCCGGCGATCGATGCCCCTCCCCGCTGTCGTCAAGCGGCCCCACGACCCGCTCCAGATCGGCGCGTGTGACGGCGCCCGGGCGCAACAGGGAAACCCGGCCGCCGAGCACCGACACGACCGTGCTTTCCAGCCCGACGGCGCACGCCCCGCCGTCCACCGCCGCCGCGACTGCGAAACCGGTCTCCTCGACCGCATCGGCGAACGTCGTCGGGCTGGGCCGTCCTGAGCGGTTGGCCGAGGGCGCGACGACCGGACCGCCGAACGCGGCCAGCACGGCGCGCGCCCCGGCGTGGGCTGGCACGCGCAGCGCGACGCTGTCCAGACCGGCGCGCGCCAGGTCGCAGACCCGCGTCGTGTCGCGGATCGGCGCCACGAGGGTCAGCGGGCCGGGCCAGAAGGCCTCGGCCAGCGCTTTCGCCTGGGCGTTGAAGACGCCCTCCGTCTCCGCGGTCGCCGCGTCGGCGACGTGGGCGATCAGCGGGTTGAAGCGCGGCCGCCCCTTGGCTTCGAAGATCGCCGCCACCGCCTCGGGGTTCGCCGCATCGGCGCCCAGACCATAGACCGTTTCGGTGGGCAGCAGGATCAGGTCGCCGCGCCGCAGCGCCTCGGCCGCCTGTTCGGACGTATCGCTCACGGCCGGCGCGGGATCAGCGGGATCATCCGGTGCAGCACATTGTCCCGGTCGATGAACTGGTGCTTCAGCGCGCCGATCACATGCAGGCCGATCAGCACATACAGCCCCTTCACGACCAGGCCGTGCACCGCCATGAATCCGCGCGCCGCCTCGCGTCCGCCCGACATCGGCAGCAGCGGCCAGTCGAACAACCCGAACCACACGATCGCCCGTCCCCCGGCGGAGGACGCCAGCCAGCCGGTCAGCGGCATGACGATCAGGGCGACGTAGAACAGCACGTGCGTGGTGCGGGCGAACACCCTCTGCCAGCGCGGCGTCGTGGCCGGCAGCGCAATGGCCGGATTCGCCAGCCGCCAGCCGATCCGCGCCAGCGTCAGCACCAGGATGGTCAGGCCCACCGACTTGTGCAGGTTGATGAACTCGCGCGAGAGCGGCCCCTCGGTGGCCTCGTGGGCCGTCACCAGAAGGATTTGCGCCAGTACGGCGACGGCGATCACCCAGTGCAGGATCAGCGAAACGACGGAATAGCGGTTGCGCGGTTCGGCCATGACTTCCCTTCCGTGGCGGCAGCTCGTCAGTTTGGCTCGACGATATGACGCCCGCCAAGCCGCTTGCGACACTAGCGGAAGACGAGGCACTTAGGCCCGAAGAAATTCAGAGGACACCATGACCTACCGCGCCCCCGTCCGCGACCTGGCCTTCACCCTCCAGGCTGTCGCCGGCATGCCCGAGTTGGAAGCGACCGGCGCCTTTCCGGACTATGACGCCGACGTCGCCGGCGCGGTGCTGGAGGCGGCGGGGCAGTTCTCGGAAGAGGTGCTGGCTCCGCTGAACCGGATCGGGGACCAGAAGGGCTCCACCTACGCTAACGGGTCCGTGACCGCGGCGCCCGGCTTCGTCGACGCCTACCACCAATTCGCGGCCGGCGGGTGGACCGGCCTGGCCGCGCCCGTCGCCGCGGGCGGCCAGGGCCTGCCCAAGGCGCTGGAGCTTGCAGCCTTCGAGACCGTCCACGCCGCCAACATGGCCTTCGGCCTTTGCCCCATGCTGTCGCAGGCCGCGATCGAGGCGCTGGAACAGGTCGGGACCGCGGAACAGAAGTCGAAATACCTCGGCAAGCTGGTCAGCGGCGAATGGACCGGCGCCATGGTTCTGACCGAGCCGGGCGCGGGGTCCGACCTGGGCGCCCTGACGGCGACGGCGACGCCCAACGGCGATGGAACCTACGCCTTGAACGGCCAGAAGATCTTCATCACCTGGGGCGATCACGATGCGACGGACAATATCCTGCATCTCGTGCTGGCGCGCCTTCCCGATGCGCCTTCGGGGCCGAAGGGTATAAGCCTTTTTCTGGCGTCGAAATACGATGTGAGGACGGACGGGACGCTGGGCGAGCGCAACACCTTCCGCCCCGTCGGGATCGAGCACAAACTCGGCATCCACGCCTCGCCGACCTGCGTCATGGCCTATGAAGGCGCGCGCGCCGAGCTGGTCGGTCGCCCGAACGAGGGCCTGGCCCATATGTTCGTGATGATGAACGCGGCGCGGCTTGCGGTCGGCGTCGAAGGGGTCGGCATCGCCGAACGCGCCTATCAGCAGGCCCTGGCCTATGCGCTCGAGCGTCGTCAGGGGCGATCGGTCTGGACCGGCGAGGCCGGGGCGCCGATCTTCGACCACCCGGACGTGCGTCGCATGCTGGGCGTGATGAAGGCCAAGATTTCCGCCGCGCGGGGCATCTGCCTGTCGACCGCCGTGGCGGCGGATTTGGCCGGCAGCGCGGCGGATGACGAAACACGCCGCCGCTGGAAGGCCCGGGAGGACCTGCTGACGCCGATCGCCAAGGCCTGGTCGACCGACGTCGGCTGCGAGGTCGCGTCCATGGGCGTCCAGGTCCACGGCGGCATGGGCTTCATCGAGGAAACCGGCGCCGCCCAGCACTATCGTGACGCCCGCATCGCCCCGATCTACGAGGGCACCAACGGGATCCAGGCCATGGACCTTGTCGGCCGCAAGCTGTCGATGGACGGCGGCGAGGCGGCGCGCGCCGTAATCGCCGAGATGAAGGATACGTTGGCCTTGCTGGCGCGCATCTACGTCGGCAAGCCCGTCGAACGCTTCGCCGCCGCCGTCGAGGCGGTCGAGGATGCGACCCTCTGGCTGCTGGACCGCAAGGCCGACGCCGACGCGGCCGACGATGTTCTGGCCGCGGCCGACGCCTATCTGAAGCTGATGGGCGACGTCATCGGCGGCTGGATGCTGGCCAAGGGGGCTTTGGCGGCGAAGGCTCGACTGGACGCCGGCGACGGCGATCCGGCCTGGCTTCAGGGCAAGCTCGACCTCTATGAAATCTACGCCGCCAATGTGCTGGGCCATGCCTCCAGCAGGCTGGCGGCCGTCGGCCAGGGCGGCGAAGTGCTGAAGCGCATGAGCGTGGAGGCTCTGGCGGGCTGAAGCCCGTAGCTCCGGCGGCGCCGGACAAGCCGACAGCATTGGCGTTTCTTCATTTGACGCCGGCCGCCAGCCGCGCACAAGGTCCGCGACCAATCAGGGGAGCCAACATGAACCGCCGTCAACTGATCGCCTCGACGACCGCCGCCGCGGTGGTCGCCGGCCTTCCCCGTGTCGCCCTGAGCCAACCGTCCGGAGCCTCGATGCCGCAACCGCCCGTCGCCAAGAAGATCCCCGTCGTCATCGAACAGCTGGGGCGCACCCGCACCGACGACTATCAGTGGATGAAGGACGACAACTGGCAGGCCGTGCTGCGCGATCCGACCCTGATCAAGGCCGAGGTCAAGGACCACCTGACCGCCGAGAACGCCTATCGCGAGGCCATGATGGCTTCGACCTTGCCGCTGCAGGAGACGATGTTCGCCGAGATGCGTGGACGCATCAAGGAGGACGACAGCTCGGTTCCGGCTGCTGACGGCCCCTGGACCTATTACGTCGAGTACAAGACGGGCGACCAGCACCCCCGCTACATGCGCGTCGAGCGTCAGGGCACGTGGATGGTCGACGGCGAACCCGTGACGAAGAACTTCGTCGTCGCCCCGACGCCTCAGCTGCTTCTGGACGCCAACGAACTGGCCGAGGGCAAGGCCTATTCCGAAGTCTCGGCCGCGGCGCACAGCCCGGACCACAGCCTGTTCGCCTATGCCGAAGACGCGCAAGGGTCCGAGGTGCACAAGATCTACGTCAAGGACCTGGTGACGGGCGAGGTGCTGCCCGCCGTGATCGACAGCGCCACCGGCGATTTCACCTTTTCGCCCGACAGCCAGTGGATTTTCTGGACCAACCGCGACGACAACGGCCGTCCGGACAAGATTTTCCGCCGTCCCGCGCGCGGCGGCGAGACCACCCTCGTCTATGAGGAAGAGGACGACGGCATGTTCATCGGCGTCGGCCGCACCGCCGACGACCGCTTCATCGTCATCGGCATCCAGAACCAGGAGACCAGCGAGGCGCGCTACATCCCCGGAAGCACGCCGACCGCCGAGCCGGTGGTGCTGGAGCCACGCGTCGTCGCCACCCGCTATGACGTCGATCACTGGGGCGACCGCTGGGTGATCCGCACCAATGCCGACGACGCCATCGACTTCAAGATCGTCGAGGCGCCGACCGAGGCGCCGGCCAAGGCGAATTGGAAGGATCTGGTCCCCCATACGCCCGGTCGCTTCATCGAGGGCCTGGACCTGACCAAGGACCATCTGGCCCGCCAGGAGCGCGCGGACGCCAACACCCGCATCATCATCCGGGACCGCGCCGGCGCCGAACACGAGATCGCCGTGGACGAGCCCGCCTTCGCCCTGTCGCTGGCCGGAGCGTCCGAGTTCGAGACGACGACGACCCGGTACGCCTATAATTCACCGTCCACGCCCACGCAGACGTTCGACTACGACATGGTCGAACGGAAGCGCGAACTGCGGAAGACGCAGGAGATCCCCAGCGGCCACGACCCGGCCGACTATGTCGTCGAGCGGCTGAACGCCCCGGCCGCCGACGGCGAACTGGTCCCCGTGACCGTGCTGCGCCGCAAGGATACGCCGGTCGACGGCTCTGCGCCGTTGCTGCTCTATGGCTACGGCTCCTACGGGATCCCGATGCCGGCCAGCTTCTCGACCAACCGGCTGTCGCTGGTGGACCGCGGCTGGATCTACGCCATCGCCCACATCCGGGGCGGCTCCGACAAGGGCTGGGGCTGGTTCCTGGCCGCGCGTCGCATGACGAAGAAGAACACCTTCACCGACTTCATCGCCGCGGCCGAGCATCTGATCCAGCGCAACTACGCGACGGCGGGCAACATCGTCGCGCAGGGCGGTTCGGCCGGCGGCATGCTGATGGGCGCGGTCAACAACATGCGGCCCGACCTGTGGGCCGGGATCATCGGCCAGGTGCCGTTCGTCGACGTCATCAACACCATGAGCGACACCTCGCTCCCCCTGACGCCGCCGGAATGGCCCGAGTGGGGCAATCCGATCGAGGACGCCGAGGCCTACGACTACATGATGAGCTACAGCCCCTACGACCAGGTGAAGCCCCAGGCCTATCCGGCGGTGCTGGCGACGGGCGGCCTGTCCGATCCACGCGTCACCTATTGGGAGCCGGAGAAGTGGGTCGCCAAGCTGCGGCCGGCCACGACCTCGGGCAAGCCGGTGCTCCTGAAGATCAACATGGAGGCGGGCCACGGCGGCGCGGCCGGGCGGTTCGACTATCTGAAGGAGGTCGCCCACGACTACGCCTTCGCCGTCTGGGCCGTCGAGAAGGGCTGGGAGAAGGCTTGAGCAATCCGGTCGTGCGGAAGCTGACGGCGGAGGACATTCCCGCCGTCACCGCCATCTATGCCGAAAGCGTGGCCAATGGCCTGGGCACCTTCGAACTGGAGGCGCCCGACGAGGCCGAGATGACCCGTCGCCTCAACGCCGTCGCGGCGCTGGGGCTGCCGCGCCTGGTCGCCGAGATGGACGGCGCGGTGGTCGGCTATGCCTACGCCGGACCATTCCGGGCGCGGCAGGCCTATCGCTACATGGTCGAGGATTCGATCTACGTGGCGCCCGGTGCGCGGGGGCGGGGCGTGGCCGGGCTCCTGCTCGACGCGCTGATCGACGGCTGCGAACGCATGGGGCTAAGGCAGATGGTCGCCGTGATCGGCGATTCCGAAAACCTGGGCTCCATCGCCCTGCACCGTTCGCGTGGTTTCACCGATGCCGGACTGTTCCGCGCGGCGGGATGGAAGCACGACGACTGGCGCGATGTCGTCTTCATGCAACGCGCGCTGGGCGACGGCGAACGGACGGCGCCGGACGCGCCCGGCCTGCCCCTGATCGACAAGTCTCAATCCTGAGCGACTGTGCGACGCCTATCCTGAAGTCGACGACCTTGTTCCCGGCGTTGGGCGGCGTCCTGCGCATTCGGTTGACGATCGGCTGATCCGTCCAGGGCTAGTGCTTGCGACGGCCCGCGTTCTCAGGCGGACGTCAGCCAGGACAGGGTCGCGTAGCCCAGCACGCCGAAAGCGCCCAGACCCGCGACCACGCACAGGGCCATCACCAGCTTGAAGTGCCGGTGGAGGTGATAAAGCAATTCGCCGATCATCGACGATCCCGCAGCCGTTGGATCATTTCGATCCCCACGACCACTATACAGCAAGACCTGGGCCGCGTGGAATCGCGGCTCCGTGAACGCGGTTTGATCAGACCAGGCGGCTTTGAACCACGGCCGCGCCGATGAAGCTCGCGAACAGCGGGTGCGGCGCGAACGGCCGGCTCTTCAGTTCCGGATGGTACTGCACGCCGATGAACCACGGGTGGTCGGTCCGTTCCACGGTCTCGGGCAGCACGCCGTCCGGCGACAGCCCCGCAAACACCAGCCCGGCCTTCTCCTCGATGGCCTCGCGATAGTTGATGTTGACCTCGTAGCGGTGACGGTGGCGTTCGCTGATGGCGGTCGAGCCGTAGATCTCGGCGATCTTCGAGCCGGCCTTCAGGGTCGAGTCATAGGCGCCCAGCCGCATGGTGCCGCCCAGGTCGCCGCCTTGCTGGCGCAACACGCGCTGATTGCCCTGCGTCCATTCGGTCATCAGGCCGACGACCGGCTCGGTCGTCGGGCCGAATTCCGTGGAGGACGCCTTGGGATAGCCGGCCAGGTTTCGCGCCGCCTCGATCACCGCCATCTGCATGCCGAAGCAGATGCCGAAATAGGGGATGTTGCGCTCGCGGGCGAAGCGGGCCGCCTCGATCTTGCCTTCCGAGCCGCGTTCGCCGAAGCCGCCGGGCACCAGCACAGCATGGGCGCCCTGCAGGCGCTGCTCGCAGGCCTCGGGGTCGCCTTCGAAGGTGTCGGCCTCGACCCAGTCGATGTTGACCTTGACGTTGTTGGCCACGCCGCCGTGGTGCAGCGCCTCGATCAGCGACTTGTAGGCGTCCTTCAGCACCGTGTACTTGCCGACGACCGCAATGGTGACCTCGCCGTCGGGATGCAGGCGCCGGCGCGCGATTTCCTTCCAGCCCGACAGGTCCGGCTCGGGCGCGTCGTTGATGCCGAAATGCGCCAGCACCTCGCGGTCCAGCCCCTCGCGGTGGTAGTCCAGCGGCACGGCGTAGATGTCGGCCGAGTCCATGGCCTGGATGACGCCGCTTTCGCGGACATTACAGAACAGGCCGATCTTGCGCTTCTCGTCGGCCGGAATCGGCTGCTCGCAGCGGCACAGCAGGATGTCGGGCTGGATGCCGATGGAGCGCAGCTCCTTGACCGAGTGCTGGGTCGGCTTGGTCTTCATCTCGCCGGCCGTCTTGATGAACGGCAGCAGCGTCAGGTGGACGAAACACGACTGGCCGCGCGGCAGATCCTGGCCCAGCTGGCGGATCGCCTCGAAGAAGGGCAGGCCCTCAATATCGCCGACCGTCCCGCCGATCTCGACCAGGACGAAGTCGACTTCCTCGCCGTCGTCGGTCAGGGCGGGCGTCAGGCAGAAGGATTTGATCTGGTCGGTGACGTGCGGAATGACCTGGACGGTCGCGCCCAGATAATCGCCGCGCCGCTCCTTCTCCAGGATGGTCGAATAGATTCTGCCGGTGGTGACATTGTCGGACTTGGCCGCCGACACCCCCGTGAACCGCTCATAGTGGCCCAGGTCCAGGTCGGTCTCGGCCCCGTCGTCGGTGACGAAGACCTCGCCGTGCTGATACGGGCTCATCGTGCCCGGATCGACGTTCAGATAAGGGTCCAGCTTGCGCAGGCGGACCTTGTATCCGCGCGCCTGAAGAAGCGCTCCGAGAGCGGCGGAGGCGAGGCCTTTTCCAAGCGAGGAAACCACGCCGCCGGTGATGAACACATAGCGAGCCATGGGCGGACACCTTACTCCATGATTCGCGTGCGACGCATGGCCCGCCGCGAATCGAACTGTTGATCAAAAGAAGAAAGCGCGCCCTGCGGCGCGCTTTCGGGACTTCGGTTGTTGCGTTGGCCGTTACTGGGCGGGCGGCTGGGCCGGCGCGGGCGCCGGGGTCGCTCCGGCGGACGGCAGGCTGGCTTCCAGGTCGTCCAGCGAAGGGGCCGCCGGCTGGGCGGGCGTCGCCGGTTCCGGCTGGGCGGGTTGTTGGGTCTGGGTCTGCGGAGTGGTGGCCAGTGCGCCCACCGCATCAGCGTCGATGATCGATTGCGACGCCCGGTCCATGTTGCCGACGACCGTCAGGACGATGGTCAGGCCGAACAGCGCCGCCGCCAGCCACCAGGTCGTGACCGTCAGCAGATTGCCGGCTCCGCGCGCCGTCATGAAGCCCGACGGTCCCCCGCCCATGCCCAGCGCGCCGCCTTCCGAACGCTGCAGCAGCACCACGCCCGTCAGGGCGATGGCGACCAGGATGATGGCGACGAGCAGAATGGTCTGGAGCATGGCTTCGTTCATGTGGGCGCAACCGCGCGCCGATCAAGCGGCGGCCTCTATCACCGAAGCCTGCCGGGGGCAAACGTCAGGCGGCGCGAATGATCCCCAGGAAGTCCGCAGCCTTCAGCGAGGCGCCGCCGACCAGGGCGCCGCCGACTTCCGGGGCGGCCAGGATTTCCCCGGCGTTGTCCGGCTTCACCGACCCTCCGTACAGGATCGGAGCCTTGGACGCCCCCTGCCCCAACCGTTCGATGATGGCGGCGCGGATCGCCGCATGCGCCTCGGCGATTTGGGTCGTTGTCGGCGTGAGACCGGTTCCGATCGCCCAGACCGGCTCGTAGGCCACGGCGAAGGGATGGTCCGACAGCCCCATCGGAAGCGAGCCGCGCACCTGCGCCGTCACCACAGCCAGCGCCTCTCCGGCTTCCCGTTGCGCCAGGCTTTCGCCGACGCAGACGATCGGCTCCAGGCCCGCAGCGATCGCAGCCTCGACCTTCGACGCAACCTCGGCGTCCGTCTCGCCGAAGGCCGTTCGACGCTCCGAATGGCCCAGGATGACCAGGCCGGCCCCTGCATCCGCCAGCATCTCGGCCGAGATCGACCCGGTGAAGGCGCCAGACGGGCTGGCGTGGCAGTCCTGACCGCCCAGTTCGACCGGTCCGTCGGCCAGGACCGAACGCATCCGGTCGATCAGCGTCGCCGGGGGGCAGACCCCGACCCGGGCGCTTGCCGCCCCGTCCCGCAGCGCGTCGTTCAGCGCCTGAGCCTCGACGAGCGCGGCCGAAAGGCCGTGCATTTTCCAATTGCCGACGATCAACTTCACGGATTGTTTCATGCGGCCTGTCTAGGCGCCCAAAACCGACAAGCCAAGAGGGACGCCGCAATCCGGACATCATGCCGTCCTTGCGGGAGCGCGCCTCGCCCGACTATACGCCGCAGTGACGCCAACCTCGGCCAGTCCCGGGATTTTCGAATGATCACCGCCTTCCGCGCCTTCTCTCGTTCCAAGTGGGCCGCGGCCCTGCTCGTTCTGATCGCCATCAGCTTCGTGATCGTCGGCGCGCGCATGGACGTGTTCGCCAACCTGGGACCGAAGCACGTGATCGATGCGGGCTCCCGGTCGATGAACGAGGTCGAGTTCCGCGCGGCGTTCGATCGCGTCCGCGCGCGCCTGCAGGAACAGGCCGGCCGGCCGATCACCGACGAGGACCTGGCTGCCGAGAACATCCCCGGCCGCTTCCTGGAGAGCCAGACCCAGCAACTGGGCTTCCTGAACTGGGCCTGGGAGGCGGGCATCCGTCCCGGCAAGGAACTGATCGTCAAGCAGATCCGCCAGATCCCGGCCTTCTTCAACCAGATCACCGGCCAGTTCGATCAGCAGGCCTACGAGACCGCCTTGGGCCAGCAGAACATGACGCCGGCCATGCTGGAGCAGGACCTGCGCGACCAGTATGCGACCGAACATTTCGGCGCGGCGCTGCAGGCCGGCGCCCGCGCGCCCCGCATCTACGGCGCGATCCTGGCCGCCCAGGCGTTCGAAACCCGCGACGGCCGCTGGTTCGAAGTCAATGAATCGATGATCGAGCGCCCGGCGGCGCCCACGGACGCCCAACTGAACGCCTTCATCCAGGAAAACGCCGCCCGCCTGCGCAGCCCCGAGTTCCGCATGGTTTCGGTCGTGCTGTTCAGCCCGGACCCCGCCGCCCGCACCGCGCCGATCCCGGAAGAGCGGATCCGAGAGCGCTTCGAGTTCAAGAAGGACAGCCTGGGCCGCCCCGAGACCCGCACCTTCGTCACCCTGACCGCACCCAACCGCGAGACGGCGCAGAAGATCGCCGCCGGCCTGCGCGCCGGCCAGTCGCCCGCCGACGTCGGCCGCGCCAACAACGTGCGTCCGGCTGAGTTCGCCGGATCGCCCCGCACCGCCGTTGGCGACCCGGCCGTCGCGGCCGCCGTCTTCGGCCTGCAACGCAACCAGGTGTCGGATCCGGTTCAGGCCGGCGTAGGCTTCGCGGTCGCCAAGGTGACCGAAATCCAGGCCCCCCAGCCCGCCACGCTCGAAAGCGCTCGCGACCAGATCGTCCAGGAGCTGCGCGACGAAGACGCCAAGGGCGCGACCTACGAGGGCGTGCAGAAGTATGAGAAGGCGCGGCAGGACGGCCGCAATCTGGCCGACGCCGCGCGCGAAGCCGGTGCGCGGGTCGTCGACCTGCCGCCCGTGACGCAGGACGGTCGCCTGCCGAACGGACAGCCCCTGAACGCCCCCGAACAGGTCTTCTCCGCCGCATGGAATCTGACCAAGGGCGGCGAGAGCGACGTGATCGACGCCGGCCAGGGCCAGTATTTCGCCGTCCGGGTGAACGACATCCGCCCGGCCGCCCTGCCCCAGCTGGACGAGGTCCGTGCGCCGCTGACCCAGGAATGGACCCGACGCGAGGTGCTGCGCCGCATCTCGGCCAAGGCCGAGGAACTGGCCGGCCGCGTGCGCGGCGGCCAGGACATCGCGGCTGTGGCCCAGTCGGCCGGCGCAAGCCTGATCACCCGCCAGCGTGTCGGTCGCGATCGCGCCGCCCAGGAAAGCGTCGGCCAGGGCGCCCTGCAGGGCCTGTTCGGCCAGTCGAAGGGGCAGGTCTTCTCGCAGCCCTCGTCGGAGACCGCCTATGTCGTCGGTCGCGTGGATCAGGTTCACGCCGCCGATCCGGCCGTCGCCGGCCCGGCCGCCGAGACGGCGCGCACGCGCATCGCCCAGGACCTGACGCAGGGTCTGGTCGAGGCGGCTTTCACCGCCGGCGCCAAGCGCACGGGTGCGAAGAACGATCCGGCTCTTGCTCGCCAGGCCCTGGGTCTGCCCGAACAGGCCTCCACGCCCACGCCCGCCCAATGACGACCGAGGCGGGCGGCGAGAAGGACGCCGGGGACTTCCTTTCGGGGCTGTCGGCCGGCCGGCCGCAAGTCCTGGTGCGGCGGGTCATCGACGATCTGGAGACGCCGGTCTCGGCCTATTTGAAGCTCGGCCGGGACCGGCCCTACGCCTGCCTGCTGGAGTCCGTGGAGGGCGGCGCGGTCAAGGGACGGTACTCCATCCTGACGCTGGATCCCGACGTGGTCTGGCGTTGCCGGGGCGAACAGGCGGAAATCGCACGCGGCGCCGAGGCGATCGCCGACGGCCGATTCACGCCGGAGCCAGTTCCCAGCCTGGCGTCCCTGCGCAGCCTGATCGCGGCCTCGACCTTCGATCTGCCGGACGATCTTCCGCCGATGGCGGCCGGGCTGTTCGGCGTGTTCGGTTACGATATCGTGCGCCTGCTGGAACCGCTGGGACGCGCCAATCCCGATCCGCTGGACCTGCCTGACGCCGTGCTGACGCGCCCGTCGCTGGTGGCCATCTTCGATTCGGTGAAGCACGAGATAGTCCTGGTCTCGGCCGCATATCCGGACGTGAGCGATCCCGCGTCGGCGCTGGAGGCGGCGCAGGCTCGACTGGACGCCTTCGAGACCGCCTTGCGCCAGCCGCTGCCGGTCCGCGCGGCGCCGCAGGAAACCCCGCCTCCGGTCTTCACCTCTCCCGTCGACGAGGCCGGCTTCGGCGGCATGGTCGCCCGGGCGAAGGACTATATCGGGGCCGGCGACATCTTTCAGGTGGTGCTCAGCCACCGCTTCTCGGCGCCGTGGACGGACGACCCGTTCGCCTTCTATCGCTCCCTGCGCCGTCAAAATCCGTCGCCGTATCTGTTCTACCTGAACTTCGACGGCTTTCAGCTGGCGGGATCCAGCCCGGAAATCCTGGTCCGGCTCAAGGATGGCGAGGTCACGATCAGGCCCTTGGCCGGCACGCGGGCGCGCGGCGCCACGCCCGAGGCCGACCGGGCGCTCGAGGAAGAGCTTCTGGCCGATCCCAAGGAGCGCGCCGAGCACCTGATGCTGCTGGATCTGGGCCGCAACGACGTGGGCCGTGTCGCCGCGCCTGGGACGGTCGAGGTGACCGAAAGCTTCGTCGTCGAACGCTACAGCCAGGTGATGCACATCGTCTCCAATGTGCGCGGCAAGGCCGACCCGAAGCTGGACGCGGTCGACACCCTGCTGGCCGCCCTGCCCGCCGGCACCCTGTCGGGGGCGCCCAAGGTGCGGGCGATGGAGATCATCGACGAGCTCGAAGGTGAAAAGCGCGGCGTCGGCTATGGCGGCGGCGTCGGTTACATCTCGGCCGGCGGCGAGGCGGACATCTGCATCACCCTGCGCACCGCCCTGTTCGCCGATGACCGGATCTTCGTTCAGGCCGGCGCCGGCGTGGTCGCCGACAGCGATCCGGCCGCCGAATACGCCGAGACCCGCCACAAGGCGCGTGCGCCGATGCGGGCCGCCGAGGACGCCTGGCGCTTCCGCACGGGCAATCGCTAGCGGGAAAGCGTGACCGACGGATCCTCGATGATCACGCCGGGCCCCAGGATAACGACGCCGGCCATCACCATCGCGGCGGCGGCCGCGAAGGCGGCGGCGCCGAGCGCCGCCAGGGCGCTTTCGCCACGGGGCGGCGGCGGGACCAGCAGCGATTTCGCCTTGGCGATCTTGGCTTCCGAATCGATCATGGCGCCCCTCGTCTCATCGGGCTCATTTGCGACGCGGCGGTGTTAACGCGCGCTTTACCGCCGCGCCCGCTTGGCGTGGGGCCGTCACAGGCCTAGAAGCCGGATCATGATCCTCGTCGTCGATAACTACGACAGCTTCACCTACAACCTCGTCCACTACCTCGCGGAGTTGGGCGCGCCGACGCATGTCGTCCGCAACGACGACCTGACGACGGACGAGGCCTGGGCGTTGAACCCTCAGGCGGTGCTGCTGTCCCCCGGTCCATGTGCCCCCGATCAGGCGGGCATCTGCCTTCCGCTGATCGAGAGCGCGCGCGCCGACATGCCGATCCTGGGCGTCTGCCTGGGGCATCAGTCCATCGGCCAGGCTTTCGGCGGCGAGGTGATCCGCGCCAAGACGCTGATGCACGGCAAGACCTCGCCCATCGAGCATGCGGGCCAAAGCCTGTTTGCCGGCCTTCCCACGCCGTTCACGGCCACGCGCTACCACTCTCTGGCGGTGAAGCGGGAGACGCTGCCGGAGTGCCTGGAAGTCACGGCCTGGACCGCCGATGGCGAGATCATGGGCCTGCAGCATCGGTCGCGTCCGATCCACGGCGTCCAGTTTCACCCCGAATCCATCGCCACCGAACACGGCCACGCCATGCTGGCCAACTTCCTCGAGATCGCCGGCGTGAAGCGCCTCGCAGCCGCCTGACATGGCCGAAGGCTTCAAGCCCATTCTCGCCCGGCTGGTCGAGGGCCGGCCGCTGACGTCCGAGCAGGCGCACGACTTCTTCGCCGCCTGCCTGCGGGGCGAGCCGACGCCGTCCCAGGTCGCCGCCGCCGTGACCGCATTGCGCATTCGCGGAGAGACGGTCGACGAGATCGCCGCCTTCGCCGGCGCCATGCGCGAAGCCGCGCTGACGCTGGATCATCCCTATGAGGTGATCGATACCTGCGGCACCGGCGGCGACGGGCAGCACACCTACAACATCTCTACTGCATCCGCCCTGGTCCTGGCCGGCGCGGGGCTGAAGGTGGCCAAGCACGGCAACCGGGCGATCTCTTCGAAATCAGGGTCTTCCGATGTCCTGTCGATTCTGGGCGTGAACCTGATGGCGTCCGAGGCGCAGCAGAAGCTGGCGTTGGACGACGCGGGCATCTGCTTCCTGTTCGCCCCCGCCTACCACGGCGCCATGCGTCACGTCGGGCCGGTGCGGGCTGAGATCGGTTTCCGCACGGTTTTCAATCTTCTGGGGCCGCTTTCCAATCCGGCCTCGGCCAGACGACAGGTCATGGGCGTCTATGATCCGCGCCTGCTCGAGCCGCTGGTCGAGGTGCTAGGCCGGCTCGGCGCCGTGCGCGCCTGGACCGTGCACGGCCAGGGGCTGGACGAACTGGCGACGTCGGGGCCGACCGAGGTCGCGGAATGGAAGGACGGCGCCGTGCGCCGCTTCCAGGTCAAGCCGGAGGACGCAGGACTGCCGCGCGCCTCGATCGAAGCCATTCGCGGCGGCGACGCGCAGGAGAACGCCGAGGCCCTGCGCGCGCTGCTGTCAGGCGCGCCCGGCGCCTACCGCGACATTGTGCTGCTGAACGCGGCCGCGGCCCTTGTGGTATCCGATCGCGCGGCGGACCTGGCCGAAGGGGCCGCCCTGGCGGCCGCCGCGATCGACGACGGCCGCGCCGCGCGGGCTCTGGAAAATCTGGCCCGCATCACTTCCACGCCTCTGGAAACGGAACAGGACGCATGACCGACGTGCTGGAGAAGATCGCCGCCTACAAGCGCGAGGACGTCGCCGCCCGGAAGGCCGCCACGACGCAGGACGCGATCGAGACGCTGGCTAAGGCCGCCTCGTCGCCCAGGGGCTTTCGCGACGCGCTGGATCGCAAGGTGGAGGAAACCGGCCGTCCTGCGCTGATCGCCGAGATCAAGAAGGCCAGCCCGTCCAAGGGCCTTATCCGCGCCGACTTCGATCCCGCGGCGCTGGCCCTGGCCTATGAGGCGGGCGGCGCGGCCTGCCTGTCGGTGCTGACCGACGGTCCCAGCTTCCAGGGCGACGACGCCTATTTGGGTCAGGCGCGCACGGGCACCGCCCTGCCCTGCCTGCGCAAGGACTTTCTGGTCGATCCCTGGCAGGTGGCCGAGAGCCGCGCGCTGGGCGCCGACTGCATCCTGATCATCCTGGCCATGATCGACGACGCCCTGGCCGCCGAGTTGTTGTCCGAGGCCGAACGCTTCGGCATGGACGCCCTGATCGAGACCCACGACGAGGCCGAGATGGCGCGCGCCTGCGCGCTGGGCGGCGATCTGGTCGGCGTCAACAACCGCTCGCTTCGCACCTTCGAGGTCGACCTGGAAACGACCGAACGTCTGTCGATGCTGAGCCCCGTCAAGGCGCTGCTGGTCGCCGAGAGCGGCATCTTCACGCCCGAGGACGTGGAGCGCGTCTCGGCCGCCCACGCCCAGGCCATCCTGGTCGGCGAAAGCCTGATGCGCCAGGCCGATGTCGAGGCCGCGACGCGGCGTCTGCTGGCCGCCTGATGTCCCACGGCCGACGCCGTTAAGTTGACATTAGGAAGGAACACTTACAGAACATCGCCACATGTTCACGGCTCGTTCCGATTCGTCGGGAGGGGCGTATGAGGGCCAGGCGATGCTTACGCGCAAGCAGCACGAACTGCTGATGTTCATCCACGAACGCATCCAGGAGACGGGCGTCTCCCCCTCGTTCGACGAGATGAAGGAGGCGCTGGACCTGGCCTCCAAGTCGGGCATCCACCGGCTGATCACGGCGCTGGAGGAGCGGGGCTTCATCCGCCGCCTGGCGCACCGCGCCCGCGCGCTGGAGGTGATGAAGCTGCCGGAACAGGCCACGGCCGGCGCTCCGCGGGGTCGCGCCGGCTTCAAGCCGGACGTCATCGAGGGCGGCGCCCGGACCGCGCCCGTTGCGGAACCCGCCAACGACGTGCGCGAACTGCCGCTGCTGGGCAAGATCGCCGCCGGCACGCCGATCGCCGCCATTCAGCATGAGCGGGAACGCCTGCCCGTTCCGGAGTCGATGCTGGGCAAGGGCGATCACTATGTGCTCGAGATCGAGGGCGACTCGATGATCGAGGCCGGCATCCTGAACGGGGATCTGGTGGTCATCCGCAAGGGCGACACGGCGAACAACGGCGAGATCGTCGTAGCCCTGGTCGAGGGGGAGGAAGCCACCCTGAAGCGGCTGCGCCGAAAAGGCGGCTCCATCGCGCTGGAGCCGGCCAACCGCAACTACGAGACCCGCATCTTCGGACCCGATCAGGTCGAGGTCCAAGGTAAGCTGGTCGGGCTTATCCGCCGCTATCACTGACGACGGGACCGGGCGCTCGGGCCCACGGCCTGTCGCCGCGGACATCCGAGACCCGGATCGCCAGCCAACGGTTTTCTCCGCGCCCGTCGCGCCAGAGCTCGATCGCGCCCCCGCCCGCATGGTCGACACCGTCCAGCACCAGCCGATCGGCGCACGATTGCGGCAGGTCGATCATGGTGGCGCGAACGCTGACCACGGGCGCAACGCGACACAGGGCCTCCATCTGCGCGGCGTCCGGCGCGCGGCGACCCCACCAGAGGGCGACCGGTACGGCCTGAGGCTTTTCCGGCGCGCAAGCAAGGCGCGCGCAGGTCCATCCCGCATCCGGACGATCGACCGGCGTCAGTCCCCTGCGCCGCGCCCAAAGCTCGACCGCATAGGTTCGCACGCCCGGCCGGACCACGACCGCTTCCGTCCCGACCCGAAACGCCGCATTCGTGCCGCCGTCGCCGATCCACAGGTCGGGCGCGGGCGGTCGCGCCCACAGCAGAACAGCCGCCGCCATCGGCAGCCCCAGCCAGCGTAGCCGACCCTGCCAGAGGCAGACGAACAGCACGCCCAGAAAGGCGACGGGCAGAACGAAGTCCGGCGCGCTGGCCACGGTCTTCACCGCGCCGGGGAGCCCGGCGGTCCATTGACCGATCGCCAGCATGACGTCCACGCCCCATCCCGCGACGGCGAGGAAGGGCCCGCCGAGCCCAAGCGGTTCCAGCGCCGCACCGAGCGCCAGCGCCGGCATGAGCACGAAGTCCGCGATCGGCGATGTGCCCAGATTGGCCAGCAGGCCGTACATGGCGGTGCGGTTGAAATGCTGCATGGCGAACGGCCCAGTCGCCAGACCCGCGACGACGCTGGCGGCCACGGCGGCGCTGATCCAGGCGCCGAGC
Organism: Brevundimonas sp.; assembly: GCF_041911375.1. Classification (GTDB taxonomy): domain Bacteria; phylum Pseudomonadota; class Alphaproteobacteria; order Caulobacterales; family Caulobacteraceae; genus Brevundimonas. The sequence goes on from NZ_JAYRPA010000025.1 coordinate 188,946, forward strand.
CTCTGCACCGCGACGATGGGCCACGGCGCCTGGATTTCCCGCGTCCGCTGGGGCCAGGCCTCCACCGGCGCCACCAACGCCGCCGTCGCGGCGAAGGACATCTGGAAGCCGGGGCTCATGATCGCTTCGGGCTGCATCAACAGGACGACGAAGGCGGCGACGGCCAGCCCATGCATGGTCACCGCCTGCCGATCCAGCAGGATGGCCAGAAAGGCTATGCAGGCCGTGATCGCGGCCCGCTCTGCGGGCGGCGGCGCCCCGGACACGATCAGATAGGCCCCGACGGCCAGAAGGCCCGCCAGGGCGGCGACCTTCTTCCCCGGCGCCCGCAGCGCCAGCCAGGGCCACGCCGCCAGGCCCAGGCGCACGGCGAAGAAGACGAAGCCGCCGACGATCGCCATGTGCAGACCCGACACCGACAGGATGTGCGCCAGCCCGGAATCCCGCATCACGTCCAGGTCGTCCTGGCTGATCCAGGTTTCGTGGCTGGTGACCATGGCGGCTGCGATCCCGCCTGTCCGCTCGCCCAGCCGCGCCACGATTTTCTGCGCCAGCGCATAGCGCGCCGCATTGATCTTCATCGTCAGGCTAAGACGCCACGGGGGCGCCTGCAAGAGAGCGGGCCGCGTGTCGGAAAGCGCGAAGGCGACGCCGCCCATGCCCTGGAAGAAGGCGTTTCGCCCGAAGTCGTAGGCCCCGGGACTGGCGGGCGCCGGCGGCGGATTGAGGATGGCGAACAGGCGAACCGGCGCGCCGGGCGGCGGCGGGTCGCCTTTCACCGTCGCGCGCAGCCGCACCGGGGTCGCCTCCGCCGCCAGGCCCCGGATACGGACGGGCGCGATCACGACCCGATGGCCGTTGTCGCCCGGACTGTCGACATCGACGACCCAGGCTTCGATGACGGTCGGCTCCGCCAGCGCCGGCGCGATGGGCGCGGCGATGGCGATCGTTCTGGTCTTGGCGACGGCCAGCCCCAGTGCGAAACAGGCCACCAGCACCAGCGGCAGGCTCCACCGACGTGACAGGCCGCGACGCCGGGCCGCGATCCAGACCGCCCCGAAGGCCGTTGCAGCCGCCGCCAACGGCCACAGGGGTGGTTCGCTCTTCAGGGCGAAATAGGCCGCGCAGCCGCCGCCGAACGCCACCGGCGTCCACAGCCGCCAACGCAGGGTTTGCGCGGCGACCTCGGCTTGCAGCCCCAGGCGCATTCGACGCCAGGGGGTAGGCTTTGCCGCGTCGGGGTTTATAAGGGCCTCGCTTACGGACCCCTCCCCCATGACCTCCCCTTCCTCGACCGTCGTCACCCGCTTCGCCCCTTCGCCGACCGGCTACCTTCACATTGGAGGCGCTCGGACCGCGCTTTTCAACTGGCTGTACGCGAAGGCGCACGCAGGGCGTTTTCTGATCCGGGTGGAGGACACCGACCGGGAGCGCTCCACCGATGACGCCGTCAAGGCCATCTTCGACGGCTTGAGCTGGCTGGAGCTGTTCGCCGACGACGAGCCCGTATTTCAGTTCAGCCGCGCAGACCGCCACCGCGAGGTGGTGGACCAGCTGCTGGAGACCGGTCACGCGTATCGCGACTTCACCTCCGCGGAAGAGACCGGCCGCCTGCGCGACGTCGCAAAGGCCGAGAAGCGCGCCTTCGAATCGCCCTGGCGCGACCGCGCGCCGACCGTCGACGACCTGGCCCTGCCCCACGTGGTGCGCTTCCGCCGGCCGCAATCCACGACCGTCACGGTCCCGGACCAGGTCCAGGGCGATGTCAGCTGGTCGACCGACGATCTGGATGATCTGGTGCTGCTGCGTTCCGACGGCGCGCCGACCTACAATCTCGCGGTCGTCGTGGACGACCATGACATGGGCGTGACGCACGTCATTCGCGGCGACGACCACTTGAACAACGCCGCACGTCAGAGCCTGATCTATGACGCTTTGGGGTGGCCGCGACCGACCTTCGCCCACATTCCCCTGATCCACGGGCCCGACGGCGCCAAGCTGTCCAAGCGGCACGGGGCCCAGGCGGTGCATGAATACGCCGAGATGGGCTATCTGCCCGAGGCCATGCGCAACTATCTGGCCCGCCTGGGCTGGGCGCACGGCGACGACGAACTGTTCAGCGACGAGCAGGCGATTCAGTGGTTCGATTTCAAGGGTATCGGCAAGGCGCCGGCACGGCTCGATTTCGACAAGCTGGCGCACGTCAACGCCCACTGGCTGCGGCTGGCGGACGACGAGCGGCTGGCCAAGCTGGCGCTCGACATCCACCTGCAGCGGGGTCACGCCCTGCGCGAAGACGACGAGACGCGCCTCCAGAGGGCCATGCCCTTCGTCAAAGACCGCGCCAAGACCGTTCTCGAACTCGTTGATCAGACGCAATTTGTCCTGAAGGCCCGACCGCTGGCTCAGGATGACAAGGGCGCCGCCCTGCTATCGGGCGAAACGATGGATCGCCTGGGCCGCCTGCGGGATCGGCTGGCGCTGTTCCAGTCCTGGGATGTCTTCGCCCTGGAGGCCGAGCTGAAGGTGTTCGCCGAGGCGGAAGGCGTGGGCTTCGGCAAGATCGGCCCGCCCATGCGCGCCGCCCTTACCGCCGGGTCAACTTCACCCGATATCGCTCGCACCTTGGCCGCGCTCGGTCGCGACGAAAGTCTCGGGCGCTTGGATGACGCGCTGCAACAGACTAAGTGACACCCACAAACCAGACCGCGCCCGACGCCTCCCCGCGCCCGGACGTCATATTGCAAAGGGGCATTGATGACTGACCAAGCCAAAACCGCCACCCTCGAGTTCGAGGGCAAGAGGGTCGATCTGCCGGTTCTGTCGGGTTCGACCGGCCCGGACGTTATCGACATCCGCAAGCTCTACGGCGGCACGGGCGCCTTCACCTTCGATCCGGGCTTCACCTCGACCGCCTCGTGCGAGTCGGGCCTGACCTACATCGACGGCGACGCCGGCGTGCTGCTGCACCGCGGCTATCCGATCGACCAGCTGGCGTCGAAATCGAACTTCGTCGAGGTGTGCCACCTGCTGCTGCACGGCGAACTGCCGACCGCCGCGCAGTACGAGAAGTTCGAAAACAGCATCACCATGCACACGATGCTGCACAGCCAGTTCGACCGCTTCTTCGAGGGCTTCCGTCGCGACGCCCACCCGATGGCGATCATGGTCGGCACCGTCGGCGCCCTTTCGGCCTTCTACCACGACAGCCTGGACATCCACGATCCGATCCAGCGCGACATCTCGGCCATCCGACTGATCGCCAAGATGCCGACGATCGCTGCGCGCGCCTACAAGTACCACATCGGCCAGCCGTTCGTTTCGCCGCGCAACGACCTGTCCTACGCCGAGAACTTCCTGCGGATGTGCTTCGCCGTGCCGGCCGAGGATTACCACGTGGATCCGGCCCTGGTTCGCGCCATGGACCGCATCTTCATCCTGCACGCCGACCACGAGCAGAACGCCTCGACCTCGACCGTCCGCTTGGCCGGCTCGTCGGGCGCCAACCCGTTCGCCTGCATCGCCGCCGGCATCGCCTGCCTGTGGGGCCCGTCGCACGGCGGCGCCAACGAGGAAGCGCTGACCATGCTCCGGGAGATCGGGACCCCGGACAAGATTCCGGAGTTCATCCAGGGCGTGAAGGACCGCAAGTTCAAGCTGATGGGCTTCGGCCACCGCGTCTACAAGAACTATGACCCGCGCGCCAAGGTCATGCAGCAGTCGGCCTATGAGGTCCTGGCCGCGACGGGCCGCGAGAACGACCCGCTGTTCCAGGTCGCCAAGGAGCTGGAGAAGGTCGCGCTGCAGGACGAATATTTCACCTCGCGCAAGCTGTTCCCGAACGTCGACTTCTATTCCGGCATCACCCTGTCGGCGATGGGCTTCCCCACCACCATGTTCACGGTCCTGTTCGCCCTGGCCCGCACCGTGGGCTGGATCGCCCAGTGGCAGGAAATGATGGCCGACCCGTCGCAGAAGATCGGCCGCCCGCGTCAGCTGTACACCGGCCCGACCGAGCGCGACTATGTGACGATCGACCAGCGCGGCTGATCGTCGAAGTCATCAGACAGAAAACGCCGGGGAGCGATCCCCGGCGTTTTTCTTGCGCTAGCGGGACGCCTTTGCGGCGATGACACGCAGCACGGCGTTGGCCGCCAGCTCCGACGGATCCGGGCCGCCCCGCCCCATCAGCTCCAGCGCCGCCGTCTGTCGTCGCGCCTGATCCGCGGCCGCCTCGGGGTCGGCCAGCAGTCGACCGACCGCCGCCGACAGCTTTTCCGGCGTGGCGTCGTTCTGGATGAACTCCGGCGCGATCCGCTCGTCGGCGGCCACATTGAACAGAGTGATGTGTTTCGCCGTCACCAGCCGCTTCATCAGCAGGTAGCTGAGGCCGTCGATCCGATAGGCGATGACCATGGGCACGCCCGCCAACGCCAGTTCGGTCGAAACGGTGCCGCTGGTCGCCAGGGCCGCCGTAGCGGCGCGCATGGCGTCGTATTTCTCGGCCTCGCTGACCAGGTGCACGCGGAAGGGCCAGGCGGCCACGCGGCCCGCGACGTCCTTCGCCACCGTGCCCGCGGCGACCACGGCGACTTCCAGCGCCGGATCGGCCGCCTTCAGCTTTCGGATGGCCGCCTCATAGACGGGCGTCATCCGTCCGATCTCGCTGGGCCGGCTGCCGGGCAGCACGAGCAGCAGGCGGGCGCCGGCGTCCATGCCGCGCTGCGCACGGAAGGCGGCCCCGTCGGCGCCGCTCATGTCCACGTGCAGCGCCGGAGAGCCCACGACGGTCGTCTTCAGCCCCTCGCGCTCGAACCAGGGCGCATCGAAGCTGTAAAGCGCCAGCAGATGATCCACGGCGCCGGCCAGCGTCTTCGCCCGACCGGGCCGGGACGCCCAGACCTGCGGGCCCACATATTTGATCAGCGGCACGTCCGGGCGGGCGGCGCGGATCGCCTGGGCGACGCGAATGGTGAAGCCCCAGCTGTCGATCAGGACCACGGCGTCCGGCGTCTCGCGTGCGGCCAGGGCGGCGGTCTCGGCCACCCGCGCCTTGACCTTGCCATAGGCGCGCAGGCCTTCGATCCAGCCCAGGATGGACAATTCCGCGATGTCGAACGGACTGGCGACGCCCTCGGCCGCCATGCGCGGCCCGCCGACGCCGACGAAGACGACATCGTCGCCTAGCCGCGCCCTCAACGCCTTGGCCAGGCCCGCACCCAGGGCGTCACCCGAGGCCTCGGCCGCGACCAGCATGATCTTCAGCGGCCGGCTCATCGCGTCTCGCCCCACACATAGAGGCCCAGCCGGTCCGCCGCAGCGATTATGGCGGCCCGGTCGATCAGGATCAGCCGTCCGGCCACCCCGCCGATGCCGGCCAGACCCGCCGCCGCCGCCAGCTCGATCGTGCGCGGCCCGATCACCGGCATATCGACCCGCAGGTCTTGGATCGGCTTGGGCGCCTTGCCCAGCGCGCCCTTCAACGCCCCGGTCGCGCCGCGCAGATCGGCAGGAAGACCGGCGACGCGGGCCAGCATGGCGTCGGTCCCCTCCTGCGCCTCGACCGCCAGAACCAGGCCGTCGCAGACGACCGCGCCCTGCCCGATGTCCAGTTCACCAGACTTTTCCGCGACGTGCAGCGCTTTCCTCAGATCATCCAGCTGCTCTGGCGTGGGACTGATGCGCCCCAGGGGCCCCGCCGCCAGCGTCTCGCCGCCCAGGATGTCGTCTGCCCCTTCCACGGCGAAGCCTTCCGCCTCGAACAGCGACAGGATCTTGCGCAGCAGGGCGTCGTCGCCCTTCGCCGCCGCCGCCACGATGCCCGGAAGCAGAGTGGCGCCTTTGAAGTCCGGCTTCAGGCTCTTGAAATCCGGCCGATTGACGATCCCCGCCAGGCAGACGGCGGCGCACCCCTCGGCCTTCAAGGCCTTCAGGATGGCGCCGATCTGCGCCATGCCGAAGTCGGCGCCGGGCCAGCGGATCAGGTGTGGATCGGCGAAGCCTTCCAGGCGCACGACATAGACGGCTCGGCCCTCCGCCTCGCACCGCTGGGCCACCTCCGCCGGCAGGTCGCCGCCGCCGGCGATCAGTCCCAGCTTGCCGGCCGCGCTCATTCCGCGTTCGGCAGGCACAGGGGCCGACGGCCGCCGTCGCGGATGAAGGCGATGATCTCCATGATCTCGGGCAGGTCGGCATAGCGTCCGGCCACGCTGTCGATGCGCCCGGCGAACTCGCCCTCGCCTTCGAACAGGTCGCGGTATGCGGCCAGAAGCCGTCGAACCTGGTCCTTGCCGTAACCCTTGCGCTTGAGCCCGATCAGGTTCAGCCCGCGCAGGCGCGCATGATTGCCCCAGGCCGAGCCGTAGGGAATGACATCGCGCGTCACGGCCGCCAGGCCGCCGATGATCGCTCCCTGCCCCACGCGCCCGTTCTGGTGGACGGCGCACAGGCCGCCCAGAAAGACCTTGTCCCCGACCTGGGCGTGCCCTCCCAGGGTGGCGTTGTTGGCCATGACGACATTGTCCCCGACCACGCAGTCATGCCCGATGTGCGCGCCTGTCATGAACAGGCCGTTCGATCCGACCACGGTCACGCCCGCGCCCTGTGGCGTGCCACGGTTGAAGGTGCAGTGTTCGCGGATCAGGTTGTTTTCGCCGATCTCCAGCCGCACCGGCTCGCCCTTGTAGCCGTTGTGCTGCGGATCGCCGCCAATGACGGCGAAGGGATGGATGATGGTGCCGGCTCCGACCATCGTGTCCTGCTGGACCACCACATGGCTGGCCAGCCGCACGCCCTGGTCCAGGGTGACGCGCGGTCCTACCGTGCACCACGGCCCGACCTCCACGCCGTCGGCCAGGCGCGCGGACGGATCGACCAGCGCGGTCGGATGCACCGACATCAGGCCGTCGGCTCCGGCACGGTCACGACCATGGCCATGAATTCGGCCTCGGCCGCCAGCTTGCCGTCGATGAAGGTCTCGCCGCGGAACTTGTAGGCGTCGCCCCGCGCCTTGATGACCTTGACCTCCATGCGCAGTTGATCGCCCGGCCGCGCCGGCTTGCGGAAGCGGACGCCGTCGATCGACATGAACATGATGACCTTGTCGGCCACCGCGACGTCCAGCGACTTGGACATCAGCAGTGCCCCCGTCTGGGCCATGGCCTCGACGATCAGAACGCCGGGCATGACCGGATCGATCGGGAAGTGCCCGGGAAAGAAGGGCTCGTTGTGAGTGATGTTCTTGACGCCCACGATCGAGGTGGCCGCCACGAAGTCCTCGGCCTTGTCGACCAGCAGGAAGGGATAGCGGTGCGGCAGTCGCCGCATCACCTCGGCGTAGTCGATCTTGTCGCCGCCTGACGTCGCGTCGCTCATCCCTATGATTCCTTCGGGCCCATTTTCGAAGCGGCCTGTTTGGCGAGCCATACGGTCTCGCGCAAGAACTGTCGGATCGGGCGGGCCGGATAACCGGACCAGGTCTCGCCCGCCGGAATGTCGGCCAGGACCCCGGCGCCGGCCGCCACGCGCGCGCCTTCGCCGATGGTGATGTGGTCGCCAATGCCGGCCTTGCCGCCGAAGACGACGTTGTCTCCGCTGGTCACCGAGCCCGATATGCCGGTGTTTGCGGCCATCAGATTATTGCGGCCGATGGCGCAGTTGTGGCCGATCATCACCAGATTATCAATCTTGGTGTTCTCGCCGATGACGGTGTCGTCATAGGCGCCGCGGTCGATGCAGCTGTTGGCGCCCACGGTCACGCCGTCCTGCAGGACGACCCGACCCAGCTGCGGAATGTCCATCACGCCGCCCGCCGTGCCGGTCGCCCCGAATCCCGCTTCGCCGATACGGGCCCCGGCGTACAGCTTGACCCGATCACCAATCAGGGCGAAGCCGACGGTGACGTTTGAGCCGATGACGCAGTCGCGGCCGATCTGAACGCCCTGTCCGATCACCGTGTTGGCGCCGATGCGCGAGCCCCGACCGATCCGGACGCCTTCGCCCAGAACCGCGCCGGGCTCGACGACCACGCTGTCGTCTTCCGCCGCCTCGGCGGCGGTGATCGCTCTGTCCAAGGTCAACGGCCGATGAAGCAGCAGCGAAGCCTGGGCCCAGGCCGCCTGCGGCGACCGGGCCACGATCACGGCGGCGTCCGCCGGGGCGGAGGAGACAGCTTCCGCCGACACGATCACGCAGCCGGCCTTCGTGGCCGCCAACGCCGCAGCGAATTTTCGATCGCCCAGAAACGCGATCGCGCCCTCGTCCGCGGAGGACAAGGGCGCGACGGAAGCGATGACCCGCTCCCCGCCCCTCTCGACCTGCCCTCCGATCCTGTCCGCCAGCTCGGCGACGGTCAGGGACGGCAGGGTCTTGAAGAAGCGGGGATCCGGCATATCGGCCTAGTTGGCGGCGGCCGGCTGTTGCGGTTGCTGCGCGGGCACCGCCATGCGGTTGAAGCTGAGCGTCGGCAGGGCCGTGTTCAGGCGCTGGATCACCAGGTCCGTCACGTCGTGCGCCGGGTTCATCATGAAGACGCTTTCGCGGTCCAGCATCAGGCCGCAGCCGCGCTCCTGATAGACGGCCACCAGGATCGGCGACACGGCTTCCGTGATCGCCTGGCGCTGCATGGCCAGGGTGTAGCGAAGCTCGTTCTCGCGGGTGCCTTCCAGCTGCTGCGCTTCCTGGGCGCGCTGCTGCAGGGCCTGGCGACGACGGTTCAGTTCGTCCGGCTGAAGCGTCGAGCCCGAGGTCTGGAGCTGCTGGGCTTCGGTCTGGAGCGACGTGGCGTAGGGCTGCAGTTCGGTCTGAACTTCCTGGGCCAGCTGCTGCATGCGCGCCTCGACCGCCTGGCCGGCCGACGACTGCGCGAACAGACGGGCGTTGTGATAGACGCACACGCCGGGGATCTGCGGGCCCGGGTTCTGCGGCGCGGCCGCCTGCTGGGCCGAGGCGGCGCTGGCGACAAGCGAAGCGGCCGCGGCGATGGTGATGGCGATGGTCTTCATGGTCTTTCCTCGTGCGGTCTGACAGGCGCCGCGATTAGAACTGGGTGGAGGTCGAGAAGCGGAAGGATTCCGTCTTGTCGTAGTCTTCCTTGGCGAGCACCTTGGAGATGTCGAAGCGGATCGGGCCCATCGGCGAGCGCCAGTGAATGCTGATGCCGGCGGAGGCGCGCAGGGACAGCTCGTCCACGATGGTGGCGTCGGGCGTTCCGGCGGACGTCAGCGTGTAGCGGTCATCCAGCGCACCCAGGGTGCCGACGTCGGCGAACAGCGACGTCTTGATGCCGTACTGCTCGGGCAGATAGTTGGGCACGGTCAGTTCGACGGTCCCGATGGCGTAGAAGTTGCCGCCCAGGGCATCGGTCGTATCGAGGTCACGCGGACCCATGCCGGCCGTCTCGAAGCCGCGGAAGCTGTTGCCGCCCTTGAAGAAGCGGTCGTTGATCCGGATCGGATCGCCGTTCCAGCCGCTGACATAGCCCGTCGAGCCCTGCAGGCTGACGACCCATTCGGGCGTGATGCCGTAGTAGTAGCTGGCGTCGGCTTCGGTGCGCACGTAATTCACGTCGCCGCCGAGGCCCGCGAAATCCTGACGGAGCGAGCCCGCCCAGCCGCGCGTCGGGCGCACCGGGTCGTTGGTGCGGTTGACCTGCAGCGTGTAGCCGACCGACGAGTTCAGATAGCTGCCGACCTGGTCGCACAGCGCCGACGAACCGAAGCCGCCGGAGTCGCAGTAGCTGTTCGGTACGATGATCTCGTCGCTCTTCAGGAAGTAGCGCGCGCTGAACAGGGTGTAGCCGTTCAGCGGATAGCTCAGCCGCAGGCCGCCGCCCGTCGAGCGATAGTCGTACGAGGAATATTCGCTGAGATCGTAGCGCGAGTGGAAAAGGTCGAAGCCGGCGCGCAGATCACGTCCCAGGAACTTCGGCTCGGTGAAGCGGAAGTCAACCTGCTGCCGCAGCGATCCCCACTCCAGCCGGGCCACCACGTTCTGGCCGCGACCACGGAAGTTGCGCTCGGAAATGCCCAGGTTCACCGTGAAGGAGTCCACCGAGCTGAAGCCCGCCCCGACCGACAGTTCGCCCGTCGGCTGTTCGGAGACGTTGACGTTGATCACCGAACGGTCCGGCGCGCTGCCGCGCTCTTCGGCCACGGTGACGTCGCTGAAGAAGCCCAGCGCCCGCAGATTGTTGCGCGACCGCTCCATCAGGGCGCGGTTGAAGGCGTCGCCTTCCGTCAGCATCAGCTCACGCCGGATGACGGGGTCGATGGTGCGGGTGTTGCCGACGACATTGATCCGGTCGACGTAGACGCGCTGGCCCTCCGAGACGTTGAAGGTGACGTCGACGGTGTCGGTGTCGGGATTGGCGCGATAGGTCGGATTGATCTCGACGAAGGCGTAGCCGGCCGAGCCCGCAGCGAAGGTCAGGGCGTCGACGGCGCTCTCGATCTTGTCGCTCTCGTACAGGTCGCCCGTGCGGATCGGCACCAGCGCCTTCAGGAAGTCGGCGTTCAGGCGATCGTTCTCGGTGACCACGGTCACCTCGCCGAAGTTGTACCGATCGCCCTCGTCCATCGTCAGGGTGATCTGGAACGCCTGGTCGTCCGGCTGAAGCTCGGCGACCGAGGAGACGATGCGGAAATCGTAGTAGCCGCGGTTGGTGTAGAACTTCCGCAGTTGCTCCTGGTCGTATTCCAGGCGGTTGGGATCGTAGTTGTCGTTGCTGGAGAAAAACTTCCACCACTGCGACCGCTCGGTCACCATGACGCCGCGGATGTCGTTGTCGGAGAAGGCGTCGTTGCCCAGGACGTTGACGGCGCTGATCCCCGTCTGACGTCCCTCGTTGATCTCGAAGATCACGTCGACGCGGTTCTGCTCCAGTTGGACCAGCTTGGGCGTCACCGTGGCCGAGATGCGGCCTTGCAGACGATAAAGTTCGACGATCGCGCCCACGTCCTCCTGGACCTTGGCGCGCGTGTAGATGCCGCGCGGCTTGATCGTGACCTCTTCCGTCAGCTTGTCTTCCGACAGCGCGCTGTTCCCCTCGAACACCACCTGGTTGATGATCGGGTTCTCGACGATGGTGACGATCAGATCGCCGTTCTGAACGCCCAGCTGGACGTTCGCGAACAGGCCGGTCCGCGAAAGGGTGCGGACCGCGACATCCAGGACGGCCGCGTCGACGGTGTCGCCGGGACGGATCGGCAGGTACGACAGGACCGTCGTCTGGTCGATGCGCTGGGCGCCCTGCACGACGATGCGGTTAACGACCAGCGACTCCGGCGCGACCACCTCGACGCGCGGCGGCTGCTCGGCGCTGGCGGGCGGTTGCGGGGCGGGGGTCGCCGGCGCGGTCTGCGCCAGAGCCGGCGCACCGAGGCCGGCCGCAACGAACAGCGCCATCAGGCTGGAACGGGCGCTCAGTCGGACGGCGGCGCGGGTCTTCATGTCGATCATTCGGGAAACCATCGGGGGCTGGCGTCGGCTCAACTGACGAGCCCGCCGAGGAATTGGAAGAGGTTGAGCTTCTGCAGGTCGTTCCACGTCGCGAACAGCATGAATCCCGCCAGCAAAGCAAGCCCGACCCGGTAGCCCGCCTCCTGGAACCGGGCGGCGACCGGCCGCCGCGCCACCGCCTCATAGGCGTAAAAGACGAGATGGCCGCCGTCCAGCACAGGAATGGGCAAGAGGTTTAGAAAGCCGATTCCGATCGAAAGTATGGCGGCGAGGTTGATCAGCGTCAGACCCAGGTTCAGCGCGGTCGCCGTCGGATCGGGATTGGCCTGCACGGCCATGTTGGTCAGCGACCCGCTGGCCTTGGCGATGCCGATCGGGCCGCTCAGCTGGTCGCCGGACTCCCGCCCCGTCAGCAGTCGGCCCAGATAGGTGACGGTGGAGCCGATCACGTCGATCGTCTGCCTGGCGCCGGCGCCGACGGCCTCCAGCGGCCCATACCGGACATGGCGGACGTCTTCGCGGCGGGCTTCCAGCAGCACGCCGATGCGGCCCACCTGGATGCGGCCGGCGATGGGATCGTTCTCCGTGCGCCGCTGCGGCGTCGCGGTCAGCTGGACCTGTCCGCCGCCGCGTTCGACGGTGAAGCGCAACGGATCCCCGCTGCTCAGCATCACGGCGCGCGTGACCTCCGAGGAATCCTCGATGGCGCGTCCGTTCACCGCCGTGATCAGATCCCCCGGCTGGAAGCCGGCGACGGCGGCGGGCGATCCGGCCTGGACCTGCCCCACCCGCGCCGGCGTCATCTGCGCGCCCATCGTCATGAACAGGATGGCGAACACGGTGATCGCCAGGATGAAGTTGGCGACCGGTCCCGCGGCGACGATCAGCGCCCGCTGCCACACGGGTTTGAAATGGTAGTAGTCGCGCACCGCCGCGGGGCCTTCCTGGGCCACGACCCGTTGCCGCAGCTCGGCCAGTCCGGCCTGGTCCGGCACGCTGGAGGCGTCCAGATCGCCCGAGAACTTGACGTACCCGCCCGCCGGGATCCATCCCAGGCGCCATTCGATGCCGCTGCGGTCGACGCGGCTGAACAGGGGCCGCCCGAAGCCGATGGCGAAGCGGTCGACCTTCACGCCGAAGGCCCGCGCCACCAGGAAATGGCCCAGTTCGTGGATGGTGACGATGAACGTCAGCACCAGCAGGAACGGCACGATATAGGTCAGGACCTGCCCAAGGACGCCTAGCATCGACAAATGGTCTCCCCGCAGGACTTCACGCCGCTTTGGCGAGATCGGAGACGATGGACCGGGCCAGCCCGCGCGCCTCGACATCGACCGAAAGGGCCGCGCCGCAGGCGTCGCCGGAACCAAAGGTCATCCCCGACTTCGTCGCGCGCTCAAGGGTTTCGGCGACGACTGCGGCAATATTGAGAAAGCTCAGCTTTCGGTCAAGGAAAGCCAGGGCCGCGACCTCGTTGGCCGCGTTGAAGATGGCCGGGGCCGCCCCGCCCGCGCGCAACGCCTCTCGCGCCAGCCGCAGCGCGGGAAACCGCTCCGTGTCCGGCGCCTCGAACGTCAGTTTCCCCAGCGCCGGCAGGTCCAGCGGCGGCGCAGGCCATTCGATCCGATCAGGCCACGCCAGGGCGCAAGCGATGGGCGTGCGCATGTCGGGCGGCCCCATCTGCGCCAGCGTCGAACCGTCCACATACTCGACCAGGCTATGGATGATCGATTCCGGATGGACCACCACGTCGATGCGGTGCTCTGGCATGGAGAAAAGATAGGCCGCCTCGATCATCTCCAGGCCCTTGTTGGCCATGGTGGCGCTGTCGACGGAGATCTTGGCGCCCATGCTCCAGTTCGGATGCGCCACGGCCTGTTCGGGCGTGATGGCGCCCATCCGGGCTGCGGGCGTCTGGCGGAACGGTCCGCCTGACGCCGTCAGGACCAACTTGGCCACCCGTTCCGGGGCCTCCGCCGGAAACACCTGGAAGATGGCCGAGTGTTCCGAGTCGACGGGGATCAGCCGCCCGCCTGCGGCGCGCACCCGCTCGATCAACGCCGGACCGCAACAGACCAGGCTTTCCTTGTTGGCCAGCGCCAGGATCGCGCTCGTTCCCGCCGCCGCCCACGCCGACTTCAGCCCGGCCGAGCCGACGATCGCCGCCATGGTCCAGTCGACGGGACGCTGCGCGGCCTCGACGACGGCCGCCTCGCCCGCCGCGACGGCGACGCCTGTCCCCGCAAGGGCCCGCGTCAGCTCTTCAAGCCGCGCGGGATCCGCCGTGACCGCGATCCTGGGCCGCCAGCGGCGCGCCTGTTCGGCCAGCCGGGCGATGTTGCCGCCCCCGGTCAGCGCCTCCACTTCGAAGGCGCCGGTCCCGCACGCCTCGGCGCGCGCCATCAGGTCCAGCGTGGAGGATCCGACCGATCCGGTCGATCCCAGCACGGTCACACGACGCCGGATCATGATGCACGCTCGATCATCTGCACGGCCAAGCGGCCCACCGCCACGACGACGACGGCGAACATCAGCCCGTCCACCCGATCCAGAAGGCCGCCGTGGCCCGGGATCGTGTTGCCCGCATCCTTGACCCCGAACCGACGCTTCAGCGCCGATTCCCAAAGGTCGCCCGCCATCGTGGCCAGGGCGGCGGCCAGTCCCAGGACGGCGCCCCAGAACACCGTCAGCCGGCCCATGTCCAGCCAGGCGGCCATCACGGCGCCGGCGACCGCGCCCGCCAGGATCCCGCCGATGAAGCCGGACCAGGTCTTGTTGGGCGAGAATCGCGGCCACAGCTTGGGGCCCCCGAAGGTCGATCCCGCCAGATAGGCCAGGATGTCGGCCGACCAAGCCACGGCGAACACCAGCACCGTCCAGTGTAGGCCGACCGTGCTGTCCACGTCCCTGAGCCAGATCAGCAGGACAGCGGGCCAGCCGAGGTAGAGCACCCCATAGGCGGCGTCGAGCGCCTGTTGGCCCCGGCTGCGCGCATAGACGCCGGCGGCGGCGGCGCCGAATACCAGCATGATGAAGGCCACGGCCATCGCGCCGAAATGCGCGCTGACGACCGAGGCCACCAGGCCGAAGGTGACCGCGCCGCCCATCAGCCGCCGGGCGTGCGGCGCGCTCATCGCCGCCCATTCGAAGGCCAGGACCACACAGGCGGCGACCATCAGCGCCAGGAACCACACGCCCCCGGCCCAGGTGGCGGCCACGGCGGCCGGCGCCAGCACGAAGGCCGAGGCTGCGCGCAGCCCGATGTCGCGACCCTTGACCCCCATCAGGCGGTCACACGTTCGGACGCCAGTTCGCGACCGCCGAAGCGGCGCTCGCGCCGACGGTAGGCCTCGATCGCATCGGCCAAGGCTTCCGGGCCGTAGTCGGGCCACAGGATGTCCTGGAACACCAGTTCGGCGTAGGCGGATTCCCACAGCAGGAAGTTCGACAGCCTCTGCTCGCCGGACGTCCGCACGATCAGATCCAGCGGCGGCGATCCGGCCGTGGCCAGGCCGGCCTCCAGCGTGCGCTCGCTGAGCGGCTCCACCGTCTCTCCCGCCAGCAGACGTTCGGCATGTCGTCGCGCCGCGTCCACCAGATCGGCGCGCCCCCCGTAGTTGAAGGCCACCTGCAGCAGGAACCGATCGTTGTGGGCGGTCTGCGACTCGGCGCGGACGATGATGTCGGCGATGTCGGCCGGCAGGCCCTCGCGCCGCCCCAGGACGCGCAGCCGGACGCCCGC
Source organism: Brevundimonas sp. (assembly GCF_041911375.1). Taxonomy (GTDB): domain Bacteria; phylum Pseudomonadota; class Alphaproteobacteria; order Caulobacterales; family Caulobacteraceae; genus Brevundimonas. The sequence continues at coordinate 204,145 of NZ_JAYRPA010000025.1, forward strand.
CTTTTCAAGCCGCGTCAGGTCGCTGGCCACATAGGTGCGGACCAGACCCATCAGGTCCGAGACCTCGTCCTCGGGCCGGCTCCAGTTCTCCGTCGAGAAGCCGAACACCGTAAGGCACTGCACGCCCAGCTTAGGCGCGGCCTCGATGGTCCGCTTCAGGGCCTGAACCCCTTCGCGGTGCCCCAGGGCGCGCGGCAGGCCCCGGCGTTTGGCCCAGCGGCCATTGCCGTCCATGATGATGGCGACATGGCGCGGCCCCTCGCCGCCCATCTGGGCTTCCGGACCTGAAGGCGCGGCCGTCATGCGATTGTCGATCCCCTCAGGTCCACGGCCGCCTCAGACCTGCATGATCTCTTGTTCCTTGGTCTTCAAGGCCTCGTCGATGCGCTTGATGGCGGCGTCGGTGTCCTTCTGGACCTCGGCCTCCATCCTCTTCTGGTCGTCCTGGCTGATCTCGCCGGCCTTCTCGGCCTTCTTCAGGTCGTCGTTGGCGTCGCGGCGGACGTTGCGGACCGCGATCTTCTGCTGCTCGGCGTACTTGCCCGCCAGCTTCACCAGATCCTTGCGGCGTTCTTCCGTCAGGGGCGGCACGGGGATGCGAAGCGTCTGGCCGTCGACGATCGGGTTCAGGCCCAGGTTGGCGTTGCGGATGGCCTTCTCGACCGAAACCACCATGCCTTTGTCCCAGACGCTGACGGTGATCATGCGCGGCTCGGGCACGCTGATGGCGGCCACGGCGTTCAGCGGCGAGGTGGAGCCGTAGGCCTCGACCCGCACCGGTTCCAGCAGGCCGGCGTTGGCGCGGCCGGTGCGCAGGCCGCTGAACTCTTCCTTCAGCGCCGCCACGGACTTGTCCATGCGGTCGCGATAGGTCTTCAGATCGGGCTTGGCCATGTTCGTCTCTCTTGTCTGTCCTGGTTCGTCCGGGACGCTCAGGCGGCGTCCTTGATGACCGTGAAGGTGCCCTCGCCGGTCAGGCTCCGGCGCAGCGAATTGTCTTCCCGGATGGAGAAGACCACGATCGGTATGCCCGTGTCGCGCATCATGGCGATGGCGGAGGCGTCCATGACCCGCAGATCCTTGGCCAGCACGTCCTGATAGGTCAGGGTTTCGTAGCGGGTCGCGGACGGGTCTTTCTTGGGGTCGGCGGTGTAGACGCCGTCCACGCTGGTGCCCTTCAGCAGGGCGTCGCAACCCATTTCGGCGGCGCGCAGGGCGGCGCCGGAATCGGTCGTGAAGAAGGGCGCGCCGACGCCGGCGGCGAAGATCACCACACGGCCCTTTTCGAGGTGCCGCAGGGCGCGGCGGCGGATGTAGGGTTCGGCGATGGCGGCCATGGGGATGGCGCTCTGGACACGGGTCGAGACGCCGATCTTCTCCAGCGCCGACTGCATCGCCAGGGCGTTCATGACCGTGGCCAGCATGCCCATGTAGTCGGCCTGGGCGCGCTCCATTCCCGCCGCCGCCTTGGACAGGCCGCGGAAGATGTTGCCGCCGCCGATGACCAGGCAGATCTCGACGCCCTCGGCCACGACCTGGGCCACCGCCTTGGCCACGGTGTCGACGGTGTTCATGTCGACCCCGTAGGCCTGATCGCCCATCAGCACCTCGCCGGAGACCTTCAGGAGCACCCGCTTGTAGCGGAATTCGGTGGGGGCGTCGGGCATGCGGGAAAGGTCCGTGTACTGCGGCGCCGCTGAATCGGGCGGCCCCTTATAGACGAAGGGCGCGCCGGCCATCAAAGCCGAACGCGCCCTTCTGAAACAAAACCCTCACGAATGAGGGCGATGGCGGCTTATTGGCCGCCCATCATCGAGGCCACTTCGGAGGCGAAGTCCGGGCCTTCGACCTTCTCGACGCCTTCGCCCAGCGCCAGGCGGACGAAGCCGGCCAGGTGCAGGTTCGAGGAGCCCAGTTCCTTGGCCGAGTTGGCGACCAGCTGCTCGATGGTCACGTCCGGGTCCATGACGAACGGCTGCTTGGTCAGCACCACGTCCTTCTGGAACTTGTTGATCTGGCCTTCCACGATCTTGGCGATCATGGCTTCCGGACGACCTTCTTCCTTGGCCTTCTCGGTGAGGACGGCGCGTTCCTTCTCGATCGCGGCCGGGTCCAGATCGTCGGTGTTCAGCGACAGCGGCGCGGTCGCGGCGACGTGCATGGCGATCTTGCGGCCCAGTTCGCGAAGCGCGGTCTTGTCGCCCTCGCCGTGCAGGGCGACCAGCACGCCGATGCGGCCCACGCCCGGCGAAACCGCGTTGTGGACGTAGGTGGCGACGACGCCCTCGTCGACCGACAGGCGGGCGGCGCGGCGCAGCTGCATGTTCTCGCCGATGGTGGCGATCATGTTGGTCACTTCGTCCTGGACCGTCTTGCCGGCTTCCAGCTCGGCGCCGTGCAGCGCCTCGACGGTGTGGTGCTCCAGGCCCAGCTGGGCGAACGACTTGGCGGCGTTCTGGAACAGCTCGTTGCGGGCGACGAAGTCGGTCTCGGCGTTGAATTCGATGGCGGCGGCGACTTCGCCCTTGCCGTCTTCCTTCGACGCGACGGCGACCAGGCCCTCGGCGGCGACGCGGTCGGCCTTCTTGGCGGCCTTGGACAGGCCCTTTGCGCGCAGCCAGTCGATGGCCGCGTTGATGTCGCCGTTGTTCTCAACCAGCGCCTTCTTGCAGTCCATCATGCCGACGCCCGAACGCTCGCGAAGCTCCTTCACGAGGGCGGCAGTGATCTCGGCCATGTTCTTCTCCTATGGATCGTATGCGGGAACGGCCGGACTGATTTAGCCCGGCCGTGTGTCAGTTCGTCAGGCGGCGCTCACGAGCACGAACGCCGCCCTGGGGCGATCAGCCCGTGGCCTTCTCGGTTTCGACAGCGTCGTTCGCTTCCGACGTGGCGGCCTGAGCGGCCTCATCGGCGACGGCCGGTTCGGCGGCGGCTTCCAGTTCAGCGGCGGCGCCTTCCGTGCCGGCCGGGGCGGCGTCGGCTTCGACCGGGGTCGAGGCTTCGCGCAGCATCGGCTCGACCGGGGCTTCCGAAGCGCCCAGGTCCACGCCCGAGGCCGAAGCGCCGGCGGCCAGGCCGTCCAGGACCGCGTCGGCGATCAGGTCGCAGTAGGTCTGGATGGCGCGAGCGGCGTCGTCGTTGCCCGGGACCGGATAGGTGATGCCGTCCGGATCCGAGTTGGTGTCCAGGATAGCGATGATCGGGATGTTCAGCTTGCGGGCTTCCTGGATCGCGATCGCTTCCTTGTTGGTGTCGATCACGAACATGATGTCCGGGATCGAACCCATGTCCTTGATGCCGCCCAGCGACAGTTCCAGCTTGTCCTTCTCGCGCTGCAGGTTCAGCAGCTCCTTCTTGACGCGGCCTTCGCCGCCGTTCTCGAGGATGCCTTCCAGCTCACGCAGGCGGGCGATCGAGCCCGAGACGGTGCGCCAGTTGGTCAGGGTGCCGCCGAGCCAGCGGTTGTTCATGTAGTACTGGGCGCAGCGCTTGGCGGCTTCGGCCACCGGGTCCGCGGCCTGGCGCTTGGTGCCGACGAACAGAACGCGACCGCCCTTGGCGGCCACGTCGCGCACGGCCACCAGCGCCTGGTGGAACAGCGGCATCGTCTGCGACAGGTCGATGATGTGGATGTTCGAGCGCGAGCCGAAGATGTACTTGTCCATCTTCGGGTTCCAGCGGTGGGTCTGGTGGCCGAAGTGGGCGCCCGCTTCCAGCAGGGTGCGCATCGAGAATTCAGGCAGAGCCATGATCGTTCAGTCCTTTTTCCGATCAACGTGGCGCGGACGATAAAAGGACCGGGTGGCCCCTCGGAATGGAGCGATCGGGATGTCTCCCCGACGCGCGCCTCGTCCGCGTTGCGAAATGCGGGGGCCATGTAGGCGGGATCGGGCCGAAAGGCAAGCGGGCGAACGAAAGGGCGGCCTCACGACCGCCCTTTCCTGTCGTCAACAGCCCGGCGTCAGCCCGGCATGGCGTCCAGCAGCGCCTGGGCGCGGTCGCGGTGCATGGTCACCGGCGCGATCAGCTCGCGGGCCAGGGAGGCCAGCGCGGGCGCGTCCGTGTTGTCCGAGAAGCCATTCAGCAGGGTCAGGGTCTCGTTATGGGCGGCGACCTGCTGCTCCAGATAGACCTTGTCGAAGTCGTCCGCCGAGGCGGCGTTCAGGTTGTCGATCAAGCCCTGGCGGCGCTGGTCGAGGGCGGTGGGGACCATGACGTCCGGCGCGGCGGTCGGCGCGGCGGCCATCAGCTTCTCGCCGGCGCTGGTGTGATCGCGCGTGATCATCGCGGCCAGAGCCTTGACGTCGGCGTTGGAAGACTTGGTCTGCGCGACCTCAGCAGCCTGCAGCTCGTACATGTTGCCGACCGCCAGGTTCGTGACGAAGCCTTCGACGGTGTTGGCGCCCAAGGTGGCGGCCGAGGTCTGGCCCACGGCGCCGGACGTCATGTCCTGGGTGGCGTTGACGGCCTCGTTGGCGTTCTCTCCGGCGGTGTCTCCACCCTGGCCGCAGGCGGCGAGAAGGGCGAGCGAGGCGACGCTGACAATGGCGATGTTTTTCATGGAACAGTCTCCCTATGGAAGCCAATTCAACCATCACGGCGTCGTGAGGTTCCATGCAAATCAACAGCTTGGCCGTATGGGAGACGGCGCAATCACACCTTGTGGAGACCGTCGAAGCGCAGCGTCGGCGTGAGGCTGAACGGCTCCACGTCCGTCAGACAGCGGACGTTGACGGCGATCTGCACGCGACCATCAGCCGCCCGGCCCTTGGCGTAGGCCTCCACCCCGCAGGTCGGACAGACCTGATGTTCGATGGCGTGGCGGTTGAACAGATAAGGCGTCGTCGCCCCCTCCCCGGCCGTCAGCCGAAAGGCCTCCGGCTCGACGAAGGTCAGCATCAGCCCCTTGCGGTAGCAGTGGGTGCAATTGCACTCGATCACCGTCTCCAGATCGGTCTCGACCTCGAAGGCGACGGCGCCGCAGTGGCAGGATCCGGCATGGGTGGTCATCAGGCGTCCTCCAGCATGACGACGCCGGGGGCCGACTTCAGCGCCCCCCGCAGCGCGCCGTCCAGGCGATAGCGGCCCGGCAGGCGTATCTCGGCCTCGCGACCGTTCTCCAGACCCGCGATCATCAGGGATATCTCACCCCCCTTGCCGATGGCGCCGGACCGGGCGCGCTCCAGCCTCGCCTTCAGGGCCTCGGCGTCGGCCGTCCGGGCCGACACATGGACCCGAAGCGCCATGTTGGAGTCATCCAGCAGGTTGTCCATCTGCGACGCGTCGTCGCCGAAGAAGCGCACTTCGCCGTCCGACGCCTTGGCGCGGACCCGCACCATCACCGAGGCGCCGGGCTCCAGGATCTCGCGGCAGCGACGCAACTGCTCGGGCGGGAACAGGCATTCGAACTCGCCGGTCGGGTCGGAGAAGGTGACGAAGGCGAACTTCTCGCCGGTGCGGGCGCTGGCGCGCTCCTGCCGGCGGCGCACCACGCCGGCCATCTGAAAGGCCTCGTGCCCGCTCTCGGCCAGCGGCAGGGCCTCGGCGACGAAGGTGACCCGCTTGCGCTTCAACGCCTGAGCCATGTCGTCCAGCGGGTGGCCGGACAGATAGAAGCCCACCGCCGACAGCTCCTGGTCCAACCGGTCCGGCCCGACCCAGGGTTCGACGCTCTTCAGGCGCGGGCGTCCGGCGTGGGCCTGGTCGCCGCCGAACAGGCTGACCTGGGCGGAGGCCCGTTCGGCCGCCACGCTCTGGCAGTAGGCCATCAGGACGTCGGCCTGCTCCAGCAACTGGCGCCGATTGGGGTGGATGCTGTCGAAGGCGCCGGCCTTGGCCAGGCCCTCCAGGGCGCGCTTGTTGACGCTGCGGGGGTCGACCCGCTCCAGGAAGTCGAAGATGTCGATGAACCGCCCGCCCTGCTCGCGCACCTCGATGACGTGCTTCATCGCCTCCAGGCCCACGTTGCGGATGGCGCCGAGCGCGTAGAGCACCGCGCCCTTGTCGTCGTCCCACGCCACGTCGAAGTCGGCCGAGGAGCGGTTGATGTCCGGCGGCAGCACCGGCACGTCGAACCGCTTGGCGTCCTGGTAGAAGACCGCCAGCTTGTCGGTGTTCGACAGGTCCAGGCTCATCGAGGCGGCGAAGAACTCCACCGGATGGTTGGCCTTCAGCCAGCCCGTCTGGAACGAGATCAGGGCGTAGGCGGCGGCGTGCGACTTGTTGAAGCCGTAGCCGGCGAACTTGGCCACCAGGTCGAAGATGGAGCCGGACTGCGTCTCCGGGACGCCCTTCTCCAGCGCGCCTTTGATGAAGCGCGCCCGCTGGAAGTCCATCTCCTCCTTCTTCTTCTTGCCCATGGCGCGACGCAGCAGGTCGGCCTCGCCCAGGCTGTATCCGGCCAGGATCTGGGCGATCTTCATCACCTGTTCCTGGTAGATGATGACGCCGTAGGTCTCGGTCAGGACCTCGGTCAGGCTGGGGTGCAGGTAATCGACCTCGGCCCGGCCGAACTTGCGGTCGATATAGGTGTCGATCATCTCCATCGGCCCGGGCCGATAAAGCGAGATCAGGGCGGTGATCTCCTCGATGGAGCCGCAGCGCATCTTGCGCAGCGTGTCGCGCATGCCCTGGGATTCCAGCTGGAACACCCCCACCGTCTGACCCGAGGCCATCAGCTCGTAGGTGCGCCCATCGTCCAGCGGCAGGCCGTTCCAGTCCGGGGCGGCCCCCCGCCGCTCCAGATAGCCCCGCGCCCGGTCCAGGGTGGTCAGGGTCTTCAGCCCCAGGAAGTCGAACTTCACCAGCCCGGCCGGTTCGACCCATTTCATGTTGAACTGGCTGGCCGGGATGGTGGAGCGCGGATCCTGGTACAGCGGCACCAGCTCCGTCAGCGGGCGATCGCCGATGACGATGCCGGCGGCGTGGGTCGAGGCGTTGCGGTAGAGGCCTTCCAGCTCCAGCGCCGTCTCCAGCAAGGTCCTCACCGCCGGCTCGGAATCCCGCGCCTCCTTCAGCCGCGGCTCCAGGTCGATGGCCTGGGCAAGGGTGACCGGGTTGGCCGGATTGTTCGGCACCATCTTGCAGAGGCGATCGACCTGGCCCAGCGGCATCTGCAGCACCCGGCCGACGTCGCGCAGCACCGCGCGCGCCTGCAGGGTGCCGAAGGTGATGATCTGGGCGACCCGGTCCTTGCCGTAGTGGGCCTGGACGTAGTCGATCACCTCTTCCCGCCGCTCCTGGCAGAAGTCGATGTCGAAGTCGGGCATGGAGACCCGCTCGGGGTTCAGGAAGCGCTCGAACAGCAGGCCGAACCGCAACGGGTCCAGATCGGTGATGGTCAGCGACCAGGCCACCAGCGAGCCGGCGCCGGAGCCCCGTCCCGGCCCCACCGGAATGCCGTGCGCCTTGGCCCACTTGATGAAGTCCGACACGATCAGGAAGTAGCCGGGGAACCCCATCTGCTGGATGATCCCGACCTCCCACTCCAGCCGGGCCCAGTATTCTTCTTCCGGCACGGCGGGCGTGACCTGGGTCAGGCGGACCTTCAGGCCCTCGCGCGCCTGGTGCGCCAGCTCGTCGGGCTCGGAGCGCCCGGCGCCGGTGTCGAACCGCGGCAGGATCGGCGCGTGCGTCCGCACCAGGAATGCGCAGCGGCGGGCGATGTCGATGGTGTTGTCGCACGCCTCGGGCAGGTCGGCGAACAGCTGGCGCATCGCTTCGGCCGGCTTGAACCAGTGCTGATCGGTGATGCGGCGACGGTCGTCCTGACCGGTGAAGGCTCCGTCGGCGATGCACAGCAGGGCGTCATGCGACTTCGCCTGCGCCGCCTTGGCGTAATAGACGTCGTTGGTGGCCACCAGCGGCGCGTCGTTGGCGTAGGCCCATTCGACCAGCCCCGGCTCGGCGCGCTTCTCGTCGTCGAGACCATGACGCTGAAGCTCGACATAGAACCGATCGCCGAAGGCGGCCTTCATGGCGTCCAGCGCCTTGGCCGCCTCGGCGGGCCGGCCTTGCGCGAACAGAGGATCGACGGGACCGTCGGGACCGCCCGACAGCAGGATCAGCCCCTCGGCGCGCGCGACGACCTGGGCCCACGGCACGCCCGGCTCGGCCATTTCCCCGGCGTCGAGGTAGGCCGAGGACGACAGCGCGCACAGGTTCAGCCAGCCGGTTTCGTTCTGCGCCAGCAGCACGACGGTCGGCGTCTTGGCCCAACGGGCGTTGATCTGGCCCCCGATGCCGATCACCGGCAGGGCGCAGGCGACGATGGGCTGGACGCCCGCGTCGCGGGTGGTCTGACTGAACTCCAGCGCCCCGAACAGGTTGGTGCGGTCCGCCACGGCGACGGCGGGCATGCCGGCGTCCGCCGCCATCCGGCCGATCTTGCCCGCCTTGATCGCGCCTTCCAGCAGCGAATAGGCCGACCGGACCCGCAGATGGACGAACCCCTGACTGTTCATCGTCTCGCTCACCGAACCTCCGACCGACATCTTCGCGGGGATCGCGAAGGCCATCCTGACCCGAATCTCACATCACGGGGCCTCGGAATATCGCAAACCAGCCGCCGCCCGTCGCGGGCCGGGATCGTTTGTGGATAGTCGTTTCACACCCGGGCGCACGCGAGAAAACAGGGTCTGAATAGTGCGAACAGTGTGAAATCGTCACCTAAGTCGTTGAAACATCGAGCGGCGCATTTCGCACGGTGCATCCGCCCGGGCGCCAAATCAGGCGGCGGTCACGCTGAAGGCCAGGGTCCAGGCCATCCAGACGAAGCCGCCGCACGACGCCAGCGACAACATATCCCTCATCAAACGCGGCATGGTCCTGTTTCCCGGCCAGACTGTATGTTCGCCTAATGTTCTATGTTCCACTTCTGTTCCCGTCAAGTGCGTCCTGAAACCATCCCGTCCCGCCCATCGTATGCAGGAACAGGACAGGAGAGATCGGCATGATCCGGACATTGACGACAGCGGCTGCAATAGCCCTGGGGCTCGCCGCGGGCTCCGCGCCCCAGTCCGCCACGGCCCAGTCGCAGCGCCTGGAGACGGCCGTCTTCGCCGGCGGCTGCTTCTGGTCGGAGGAGAAGGCGTTCGACGGCCTGCCGGGCGTCCGCTCGGCGGTGTCGGGCTTCGTCGGCGGCCACACGGCCAACCCGAGCTATGAACAGGTGGTTGGCGGCGGGACCGGCCACATGGAGGCGGTGCGCGTGACGTTCGATCCCCGCGTCGTCAGCTATCGCGCCCTGGTCGATCGCTACTGGCGCACCATCGATCCGACCGACCCGAACGGCCAGTTCTGCGATCGGGGTCCGTCATACCGCACGGCGGTCTTCGCCACGGCCGCGCAGCGCGCCGAAGCCGTGGCCTCGCGCGATGCGGCCATGCGGACGCTGCGCAGGAGCTTCACAACGCCCGTCGTCGGCGCCCAGCGATTCTGGTCGGCCGGGGCCGAGCACCAGGATTACGCCCGCCGACATCGCGCCCACTATGAGGCCTATCGGATCGGATGCCGCAGGACCGAACGGTTGCGCGCCATCTGGGGCGACGCCGCCGTGGGGTGATCAGTAGGCGTGGCTCTCGGCCGCGCGCTGCTCCAGATGGCCGTCCTTCAAGGCGAAGACCCGATCCATGTGACCGGCCAGCTCCATGTTGTGGGTGGCGATCAGGGCGGCGACGCCCGTCGTCTTGGCCAGATCGCGCAGCGATTCGAAGACCGACTGGCTGGTGGTCGGGTCCAGATTGCCGGTCGGCTCGTCGGCCAGCAGCAGGCGCGGGCGGTTGGCCAGGGCCCGGGCGATGGCCACCCGCTGGCGCTCCCCGCCCGAGAGCTGCGCCGGCTGGTGCGTGAGGCGGTCGCCCAGGCCCAGGGCGGTCAGCGTCTCGCCTGCCCGCACCCGCGCCTCGGCCAGGCTGACGCCCGCGATGCGCATCGGTAGAGCCACGTTGTCGCGCGCATCGAACTCGGGCAGCAGGTGGTGGAACTGATAGACGAAGCCGATCCGCGACAGACGAAGGCGCGTGCGGGCCCGCTCGTCCAGTCCGCCGACCGCCTCGCCGTCGATGGCCACGGTGCCGGACGTCGGCTTTTCCAGCAGGCCGGCGGCGTGAAGCAGGCTGGACTTGCCCGAGCCTGACGGCCCGATCAGGCCGACGATCTCGCCCGGAAAGACGTCCAGGTCGACGCCCTTCAGCACCGTCAGGCCGCCCTGGGCGGTCGGATAGGTGCGGGTCACGTCCCGCACCGACAGGATGGGTTCCCTACTCATAGCGCAGCGCCTCCACCGGATCGACGCGAGAGGCGTTCCACGAGGGCGGCAGGCTGGCCACGCAGCTCATCAGCAGCGACCAGACCGCGACCCAGGTCACGTCCACGGGGTCCACCAGCGCCGGAATGGCGTCCAGCATATAGACGTCGGAGTTGAACAGCTGGACGCCCAGCAGGCCCTCGAGGAAGTGCTGGATCGCGCCGATGTTCAGGCAGAACAGCAGGCCCAGCGTCAGGCCCGCCAGGGTGCCCGCCACGCCGATCATGGCGCCGGACATGAAGAAGATGCGCAGGATGGCCGACGGACTGGCGCCGACCGTGCGCAGGATGGCGATGTCGCGCGTCTTGTTCTTCACCAGCATGACGATGCCGGAGATGATGTTCATGGCGGCGATGGCCACGACCAGGCCCAGGATGATGCTCATGGCCACGCGCTCGACCTTCAGGGCGCCGGCGAAGGCGGCCAGGCGCTCGCGCCAGTCGGTCACGACCGTGCCGGGTCCGCCGGCCTCCTGGATCGCGGCGGCCATTTCACCGACGCGGTCGGGGTCCTGGACCTTGATCTCGATGACGTCCCAGACGCCGTCCTTGCCGAAGAACAGCTGGGCCTGCTCCAGCGGCATGAAGATGAAGACCTGATCGAAGTCCGAGGTGCCGGAGCTGAAGATCCCGCCGACGTAGTAGGTCTTTTCCAGCCCGCCCAGATTGCCGAAGGCGCTGTCTGCGCCGCTGGGCGAATACAGGGTGACGGGATCGCCGACGCGCAGGCCCGTCTGGGCCGCCATGGTCTTGCCGATCAGGATGCGGTCGCCGCCGTAGGCGCCCTTGCCGAAGCTGGCGCGCGCCTCGGGCGTCAGGCTTTCCCAGACGTAGGAGGTGTTGGGCAGGTCCTGCGGACGCACGCCCCGCACCATGGCCCCCGTGGTGAAGTTGGCCACGCGAATCAGGCTCTGGGACTCGTTCAGCGGTCCGGCGCTGGTCACGCCCGGCACGGCGGCGATCCGGGCCAGGATGGCGTCGCGGTCCGGCGCGGTCAGGGCCGGGCCCTGAACGTACATATGGCCGTTGAACGACAGGGTCCGCCCCAGCAGTTCGCTGCGGAAGCCGGCCATGATGCTCATCACGCTGATCAGCACCGCGACGGCCAGCATGATGCCGACGAAGCTGATCACGGCGATGGTGGCGACCCCGCCCTCCTTGCGCTTGGCGCGCAGGTAGCGGAGGGCCAGGCCGATCTCCCAGGAGGAGAAGGGGCCGGACGGGCGCGACGGCAGGTTCAAGCGGTCAGCCTTTCGATGGCTTCGGCGAGCGGCACGGAGACCTTCTCGCCGGTGGCGCGACGCTTCAGCTCGACCACGCCGTCGGCCAGGCCCTTGGGACCGATGGTCAGCTGCCACGGCACGCCGATCAGGTCGGCGGTGGCGAACTTGCCGCCAGGCCGTTCGTCGGTGTCGTCGTAGAGGACGTCCTTGCCCAGTTTCTCCAGCTGGGCGACCGCGTCCTCGCAGGCGGCCGAGACCGCTTCGTCGCTGGCGCGCAGATTGATCACGACCACATCGAAGGGCGCCACGGCGTCGGGCCAGATGATGCCGCCCGCGTCATGGCTGGCCTCGATGATGGCGCCCAGCAGGCGCGAGACGCCGACGCCGTAGCTGCCCATGTGGACATTGGCGTCCTGGCCGTCGGGACCGGCGACGCGGCCCTTCATCGGCGCGGAATACTTCTCGCCGAAATAGAAGATGTGGCCGACCTCGATGCCGCGCGCGGACAGGCGGTCGCCCTCGGCGGTCTCGGCCTCGAAGCGCGCCTCGTCGTGCATCTCCTCGGTGGCGGCGTAAAGCGCGGTGCGCTCATCGACGATCGCCTGAAGATCGTCCCAGTCCACGTCGGCGCCCGGCGCCGGCATTTCGACCAGCTTCTTGTCGCAGAACACCGCGCTCTCGCCCGTGTCGGCCAGGACGATGAACTCGTGGCTCAGGTCGCCGCCGATCGGGCCGGTGTCGGCGCGCATCGGCACGGCCTTCAGCCCCATGCGGGCGAAGGTGTTCAGATAGGCCACGAACATGCGGTTGTAGGCCTTGCGGGCCGAGGCCTCGTCGACGTCGAAGGAATAGGCGTCCTTCATCAGGAACTCGCGGCCGCGCATCACGCCGAAGCGGGGGCGGCGCTCGTCGCGGAACTTCCACTGGATGTGAAACAGGTTCAGCGGCAGCGACTTGTAGGACTTCACATAGGCCCGAAAGATGTCGGTGATCATCTCCTCGTTGGTGGGCCCGTACAGCAGCTCGCGCTCGTGCCGGTCGGTGATGCGCAGCATCTCGGGGCCATAGGCGTCATAGCGGCCGCTCTCGCGCCACAGGTCGGCCAGCTGCAGCGTCGGCATCAGCAGCTCGACCGCGCCCGCCCTCACCTGCTCCTCGCGCACGATCTGCTCGATCTTGCGCAGCACGCGCAGGCCCAGCGGCAGCCAGGCGTAGATGCCGGCGGCCTCCTGCTTGATCATGCCGGCGCGCAGCATCAGCTGGTGCGAGACGATCTGGGCGTCGGAAGGGGCTTCCTTCAGCGTGGGCAGGAAATAGCGCGACAGGCGCATGATCGGGAATCCTAGGCGTAGAGACGAAGCAAGGCTTTAGCCGTTCGAGCGGGGCGAAAGCTAGGCCGCCGCGCCGTTTAGAGCGCTGGCGCCTGCGAGAAGTTCGGCAACGGCAGCCAGCCGGTGAAGACCAGCAGCATCACGAAGGCCCAGACGATGGCCGAGACCCAGGTCGTGGTGATGAACTTGCGCTTCAGGTTGGGGGTCTTGGGCGCGCCCCACTGGGCGCCGTCCGTGGGCGGTTCGTGGACCTCCTTCGACGTGCCGAGCGGCAGGATGCCGAACAGCACCGTCCACCACACCACGATGTAGATGCCGAACATGGTCACGGGGCCGATGGGCATGGCGAACCTCTAGGGATGCGGCCGGCCGACGCCGTAGCGGGCCGCCAGATAGGGGGCGATGGCGTGATCCTGCAGGAAACGCCGACCGGTCGTCTCGCTGACCTGGGCCTGCGGCCAGTCCAGTTCGCCGTCCAGGACCAGGATGGGGCAGCTCTGATGCGCCTCGCCGACCTCGGCGATGACGGGCGGACGCGGGCGCGGGTGATCCAGATAGACGATCTCCAGCTGCTCGCGCAGACGCGGATAGAAGGCCAGCACGCCCTCGACATAGGCGCCGGCCGGGCAGAACCACGGCCCGCCCTGGTCGTCATGCCAGTCAGGGTTCAGCAGGAAGAGTCGCTCGATCATCGGGGCGACCTATAGACCAATCGCCCGCCGGACCGCGAGGGCCGATGCACCTCGTCTAGCCGCAGGCGGCGCCGAAGCCGGGGGCGCGCAGGGCCAGCAGGATGGACGACCGCTGCGCCTCGGTGACCGCGCCCGCGCGCTCCAGCACGCAGCCGACCGCCGTGTTGGAGTTGGGGGCCAGCAGGCCGTAGGTCAGCCCCTCCTGCGCCAGTCGCGCCTGCGCGGCCCGCAGGGCCTCGACCGCGCCGGCGACCCTGTCCGGATCGTCGGTGATGCGCGTCATTTCGTGCAGCGCCTCGCCGGAGCTGGGGAAGTCATAGGCGTCGGGCGTGTAAGGGGCGATCTCGGCGGACAGGCGGTCGGGATGGTCGTCGATGCCGAACTTGGCGTTCTGGCTGGCCGAGAAGGCGATCGCCGGCCCCTCCTCCGGCACGACCAGAATATAGGCGTGGCGGGGAAACAGCAGATACTGCGCCAGGAACTTGGTCACCGGGACCAGGGGCAGGCCGTCCGGCCCCAGGGCGTGGGCGCCGACATAGACCCCCGACGGCAGGCTGCGCGCATCGACCCGCCCGTTCAGCTTCAGGATCCGGTCGATCATCACATGATCGAGCAGGAAGACCCCGTCCTCCGCCTCACGCTCCAGAAAGGCGTGGATGGCGGCGGTGTCCGGCGCCGGCCCCAGGTCGCGGCCGTAAACGGTGGGAAAGGCGGCGGCCGACATGGGCCGTCCGTCCGGCGGACTGAACCACAGGACGCGCAGCTCCTGGACGGTGCGCGCCAGGGGATCCTCGCCCCGGAAGGTGGACAGGCTGAGCGTCAGATTGACCACGGCGAACAGGGCCACGAAGCCGATCAGCCCCTGTCCGACGACGACCGCCCACCGTCGCCAGCCGCGCAGCGGATGACGGGCGTGGCGGACGCGTTCCAGAAGGCGTCGCGCGCGAGGCGGCTTTTGTTCGCCGGTCATGCCTTCCCCTGCCGTTCAGCCGCCAAGAATGCGCCCGAACGGCCAAGGTTGCGTCAGAGGCGCAGGACGATGGTCTCGACGATCGGGCGACGGTCCCAGATCTGCTGGCTGGCCTTCTTCAGCACGCGGGCGACGGCCTGTTCAATGACCATCTCGTCCTCCAGCGCCTCGCCCTTCAGGCTCCGGACCACCTGCTCGACGCGTTCGGCCAGGTCGTCCAGCGCATCGCCCAGCGGGGTGTCGACGTCGCCGGGCAGGCCGACGCTGCGGATGTCGATGTCGCTGACGATGCGGCCGCGCTTGTCCAGGCAGAAGCTGACGATCAGCACGCCGTTGGTCGAGGCGTGGCGACGCTCCTTCAGGGCCTCGCCCTGTTCGGTCACCAGCATGCCGCCGTCCACGTACAGCCGGCCGCTCGGGACCTCGTCGATGATCGCAGCGGGTCCGGGCGCCAGACGGACCATGTCGCCGTTGCGCGGCGTCACGGTTTCCTTGATGCCCATGTCCTTGGCCAGGTTGGCGTGCTCCAGCAGGAAGCGGCGCACCCCGTGGGTCGGCACCGCGATCTGCGGTCGCGCCCATTCGTACATCTGCTTCAGCTCGTCGCGGCACGGGTGGCCCGAGACGTGAATGCCCGGATGGTCCTTCTCGGTGTAGAGGCGCACGCCCCGGTCCGCGAGGCGGTCCTGCAGCCGGCCGATGGCCAGTTCGTTGCCGGGGATCTGACGCGACGAGAAGATGCAGTGGTCGCCCAGCCCCAGCTTGACCGTCGGATGGGTGCCGTCGGCCACGCGCGACAGGGCCGCGCGCGCCTCGCCCTGGCTGCCGGTGCACAGGTACAGGATCTGATCGGCGGGCCAGACGCGGGCCTCTTCGTCCGACAGGAAGGGCTTCACGTCCTGCAGCATGCCGACGTGCTTGGCCGCCGCCGTGATCCGGTGCATCGAGCGGCCGGCCAGGGCCACGCGACGACCACAGGCCTCGGCGGCGCGGATGACGCTGTCCATGCGCGCGACGTTGGAGGCGAAGCAGCCGACGGCCACCCTGCCCTTCAGGCTGGAGATCAGCTTCTGCATCGCCACGGCGACGTCGCCCTCGGACCCGGCCACGCCCGGCACGAAGACGTTGGTCGAATCGCAGACCATGGCCAGCACGCCCTTGTCGCCCAGGGCGCGGATGGCGGGCGCGTCGGTCATGGAGCCGATCACCGGCTGGTCGTCGATCTTCCAGTCGCCGGTGTGGAACACCAGGCCCAGCGGCGTGTCGATAGCCAGGCCGTTCGGCTCGGCGATCGAGTGGGTCATGGTGACGAAGGTCACGCCGAACGGGCCCAGCTGGACCGAACCGCCCAGCGGCACCTCGATCAGCTCCACCTCGTCCAGAAGGCCGCGCTCGCGCAGCTTGTCGCGGATCAGATAGGCGGTGAAGGGCGTGGCGTAGACCGGTGCCTTCAGCCGCGGCCACAGCCAGCCCAGGGCGCCGATGTGGTCCTCGTGCGCGTGGGTCAGGACGATGCCGCGGATGTTCTCGCCTTCCAGGAAGGCGGGATCAGGCACGATCACGTCGACGCCGGGCGTGGACAGGTCGCCGAAGGTGACGCCGACGTCGACGATCAGCCATTCGCGATTGGCCTCTGGCCCGTAGCCATAGGCGTTCAGATTCATACCGACCTCGTCCGAGCCGCCCAGCGGCAGGAAAACGAGTTCGTCTTGGGTTTGCTTTGTCATTCAGCCGTCAGATGGGTGTTGCGGCGCCAGATTTCGAGTAGGCCGCGAATGGTGAGATCGGAATCGAAGTGGTCGATGCTGTCGGTCGCGCCTTCGAACAGGCTGGCGACGCCGCCGGTGCCGACGACGGTCATGGGCTTGCCCCACTCCGCCTTGATGCGCGCGACCAGTCCTTCGATCAGCGAGATATAGCCCCAGAAGACGCCCGACTGCATGGCCTCGACCGTGCCCTTGCCGATGACGTGCTCGGGTTTCTGTATGGCGATGCGGGGCAGCTTGGCGGCCGCCTCGTGCAGCGCCTGCAGGGACAGGTTGATGCCCGGCGCGATCAGTCCGCCCTCGAAGCCGCCGTCCGCCGCAACGATGTCGAAGGTCGTCGCCGTGCCGCTGTCGATCAGCAGCAGGTCGCCGGGATAGGCCAGCGAGGCGCCCACCGCATTGACCAGCCGGTCGGCGCCGGCCTCGCTGGGCTTGGCGATGCGGACCGGGATGCCCAGGTCGACATTCTCGCCGATCACTAGCGGCTCGATGCGCAGGTAACGGCGCGCCAGGTTGCGCAGGTTGAAGATCGACTGCGGCACCACGCTGGAGATGATGCAGCCGGTCAGGGCCTCGAACCTCAGCCCCTTCATGACCAGAAGCTGGTTCAGCCAGACGGCGTATTCGTCGGCGGTGCGGCTGGCCTCGGTGGCCGCGCGCCATTGCGCGATCCATTCCCCACCGTCATGGACCGCGAACAGCGTGTTGGTGTTGCCCTGCTCGATGGCCAGCAGCATCAGGCCGGCTTTCCGAAGAAGACGTCGCCGGCCGAGATGGTGCGCAACGACCCGTCTTCCAGCCGCAGGCGCAGCGCGCCGTCCGGCTCGACCCCCTCGGCCAGACCTTCCAGCGTCTCATGATCCAGTCGCGCGACGCAGGGGCCGTTCAGCCCGGTCAGGCGGCTGGTCCAGGCTTCCAGCACCGGCTCGAAGCCCAGGGTCTGCCAGCGGCCCCACCATGTGGCGAAGGTCTCGGCCAGGATCTCCGCGGCCGCCTCCACCGGCGGGGCGAAGCTCATGTCGCCGCGCAGCCGATCGACCAGGGCCGTCGCGCCGCGCTCGGTGTCCTGCGGCGCATGGGCCAGATTGACGCCGATGCCGACGGCCAGCCACAGGCCGCCCGAGGCGTGCGGACCGCTCTCGATCAGGATGCCGGAGACCTTGGTCCCATCCAGCAGGACGTCGTTGGGCCATTTGATCGAGACCAGCGCCGGCGAGACGAAGACATCCAGCAGGTCCGCCACGGCCAGGGCGGCGACGAAGGTGGCCTGGGCCGCCTCGGCCGCGCCCCGGGGCGTGGTGATCAGCAGGGTCGCGGCCAGGTTGCCCGGCTCGCTGACCCAGCTGCGCCCGCGCCGGCCGCGGCCCGCCGTCTGGCGACGCGCCACGATCCAGCGGGGGCCCGTCTCTCCGGCCTCGGCCAGGCGGCGCGCCTCGGCATTCGTCGAGTCGATCTCGTCGAGGATGACCAGGGGGGCGGGCGTCAACGCCCTAACCGTTCCCGAAGCCGACGGCGGCGGCCCGGGTCAGCGGCTCCAGCCAGGTCAGGCCGACGATCACCAGCGGGAAGGCGAAGGCGGCGGACGCCCAGCCGATCCACTTGGCCTCGACCGGCGCCTTGTCCGTGGGAACCTCGTCGGCCGGCGCGTCGAACCACATCAGCTTGATGATGCGCAGATAGTAGAAGGCGGCCACGACCGAAGCGACCAGACCGATGGCGGCCACGATCCACAGCCCCGCGTTCGCGGCGGCGCCGAACACATAGTACTTGGCCCAAAAGCCAGACAGCGGCGGCATGCCCAGCACCGACAGCGACAGCACGGTCAGCGCCACGGCCGTCAGCGGACGATCCTTCTTCAGCCCGGCCAGGTCCTGGATGCGGCGGATCGGACGGCCCGACCGGGACAGCGACAGCAGGATGGCGAAGAAGCCCAGCTGGTCGATGACGTACAGGGTCATGAAGATCAGCATGGCCTGCAGCCCCGCCGAGGTGCCGGCGGCCAGGCCCAACAGGGCGTAGCCGATGTTGGCGATCGACGAATAGGCCAGCAGGCGCTGGATGTCCTTCTGCGCCAGGCCGCCGAAGGCGCCGACGGCGAAGGAGATCAGCGAGATGGCGACCAGCACCTGCGACCACTGGGCGTGGGCCTCGCCAAAGCCGCCTTCCAGCGCGCGGGCGATCAGGACCATGGCGGCCATCTTCGGCGCGGTGGCGAACAGGGCCACGACCGGCGTCGGCGCGCCCTCATAGACGTCCGGCGTCCACATGTGGAACGGCGCGGCCGAGACCTTGAACGCCAGGCCGCAGATCAGGAAGACCAGGCCGAAGATCAGGCCGGGGCCGGGATTGTCGGCGGCGAAGGCGGCGATCTCGTCGAACCGCATCGAACCGGCGAAGCCGTAGATCAGGCTGGCGCCGTACAGCAGCAGGCCCGACGACAGGGCGCCCAGGACGAAATACTTCAGGCCCGCCTCGGACGCCTTGGCGTCGTCGCGGTGGAAGGCCGCCAGGACGTACAGCGCCAGCGAATGCAGCTCGATGCCGACGTACATGGAGATCAGGTCGCCCGACGACGCCATCATGCCCATGCCGACCGCGGCCAGCACGATCAGGATCGGATATTCGGTTTTGGCGATGCGGGTGCGCCGCATCCAGCCGTCGCCCAGGATGATGGCCACCGCCGCCGACAGATAGATGACGCTCTTGCCGTAGATGGCCAGCGGGTCGGCGACATAGGCGCCGTTGAACGCCTGGCCCCAGGGGCCGGTCATGGCGATCACCGAGCCGGCGATCAGCAGCAGGACGGACAGCAGCGACACCAGGCGCGTGCTCTTGTCGCCGGCGAAGGCGCCGACCATGAGCAGCACCAGGGCGCCGACCGCGAGGGTCGCTTCCGAGGCGGCGAGGTGAAGGGCCGAGGAGAGGTCAATCATGCTTCAGTCTCACCCGCCGATCGCGACGCGATAGGCATTGGTCAGGGCCTCGACGGCGGGCCCGGTGTAATCAAGGACAGCGCTCGGCTGGACGCCCAGCCAGATGGTGCCGACGATCAGCGGCACGAACAGCAGCAGCTCGCGCTTGTCGATGTCGGTGATGGTCTTCAGCTGCGGGTTGGTGATCTCGCCGAACATCACGGCGCGATACAGCGTCAGCGCATAGACCGCCGAGAAGATCACGCCCGAGGCCGCGACCAGCGCCGCCCAGGTCGAGGCCTGATAGGCGCCGGTCATGGTCAGCACTTCGCCGATGAAGCCCGACGTGCCCGGCAGGCCGACGTTGGCCATGGTGAACATCAGGAAGATGGCGGCGAACCACGGCATCCGGCTGGTCAGACCGCCGTAGAAGGCGATCTCGCGGGTGTGCATCCGGTCGTACACGACGCCGACGCACAGGAACAGCGCGCCCGAGATCAGGCCGTGGCTGATCATCTGGAACACCGCGCCCTGCATGCCCTGGTCGTTGCCCGAGAAGATGCCCAGGGTCACGAAGCCCATGTGGGCGACCGACGAATAGGCGATCAGCTTCTTGATGTCGGTCTGACGCCAGGCGACCAGCGAGGTGTAGACGATGGCGATCACCGACAGGGTGAAGACCAGCGGACGGAACATCTCCGACGCCATCGGGAACATCGGCACGTTGAACAGGATGAAGCCGTAGCCGCCCAGCTTCAGCAGGATGCCGGCCAGGATGACCGATCCCGCCGTGGGCGCCTGAACGTGGGCGTCGGGCAGCCAGGTGTGGACCGGCCACATCGGCATCTTCACCGCGAAGGAGGCGAAAAAGGCCAGCCACAGGATCGGCTGCACCGCCGGGTCGAAGGCGAACCGCTTCAGCTCCGGAATGCTGGTCGTGCCGGCCTCGTTGGCCATCCACAGCATGGCCAGCAGCATCAGCACCGACCCCAGCAGGGTGTAGAGGAAGAACTTGTACGCCGCGTAGATCCGGTTGGCGCCGCCCCAGATGCCGATGATCAGGAACATCGGCACCAGGGTGCCTTCGAAGAAGATGTAGAACAGGAACAGGTCCAGCGACGTGAACACGCCGATGACCAGCGTCTCCAGCATCAGGAAGGCGATCATGTATTCGACGACGCGCGTCTCGATCGACTTCCAGCTGGCCAGGATGCAGATCGGCATCAGGAAGGCCGTCAGCAGGACGAACAGGATCGACACCCCGTCCACGCCCAGATGATAGCTGGCGCCGGCGAACCAGGCGACGAACTCGACGAACTGATAGCCGGTGTTCGACGGATCGAAGCCGGCGACCAACACGACCGACACCGCCAGGGTGGCCAGGGTCGTGGCCAGGGCGATCCAGCGCGCGGCCGGAGCGGAGGCGTCCTGCGACTTGGACGTCAGCCGGGCGACGAAGATCGCCAGGGCGCCGGCCAGCGGCAGGAAGGTAACGAGACTCAGGATGTAGGGCACGGGCTCAGGCTCCCCACGCGAGGATGGCGAAGGTGAGCAGACCGGCCACCCCAAGCAGCATCACGAAGGCATAGTGGTAGACATAGCCGGACTGGACCTTGGCCAGTCGCGCGGCCGATTTCAGCGAGGCCCAGGCCGCGCCGTTGGGGCCGAGGCCGTCGATGATCTTCACGTCGCCGATCTTCCAGAAGAAGTTCCCGACGGCGCGGAAGCCGCGCACGAAGACGAAGTCGTACAGCTCGTCGAACCACCACTTGTTGTACAGGAAGCGGTAGACGATGCCGTCGCGCTCGGCCATGCGGCGGCCCATGCCCTCGCGGGCGACGTAGATCCAGTAGGCGAAGGCCGTGCCGATCAGCGTCAGGATCAGCGGCGACCACTTCACCCAGGTCGGCACGTCGTGGCTCTCGTGCAGGACGTGGTTGTGCTCGCCGACGAAGATGGCGCCGCGCCAGAACTCGGCCTCGTGGTGGCCCACGAAGTTTTCGTAGAAGACCATGCCCGCGGCCACGGCGCCGACCGACAGGGCCAGCAGCGGAACCAGCATGACCCACGGGCTCTCGTGTGGCTTCAGCGGACCGTGATGGTGGTGATCGTCGTGGGCGTGATCGTCGTGGCCATGCGCGGCGTGCGCCACGGCGTGACCATGATCGTCCGCGTCCGGCAGCGGCTCGGAGTGGGTCTCCAGCTGCGCGTCGGTCGCGTGATCGTCGGCGTGATGGGCGCCCTCTTCCTTCCACACCGGCTTATTGTGGAAGGTCATGAACACCAGACGCCACGAATAGTAGGCGGTCAGGCCGGCCGCGAACAGGCCGATGAAGAAGGCGAACATGCCCACCGCCGAATGACCCGAGCTGGCCGAGGCGAAGGCGCTCTCCAGGATGGAGTCCTTGGAGTAGAAGCCGGCGAAGCCGCCGACGCCGGGGATGCCCAGGCCGGTGATGGCGATGGTGCCGATGGTCATCACCGCATAGGTGACCGGCAGCAGCTTCCACAGGCCGCCCATCTTCCGCATGTCCTGCTCGTGGTGCATGCCGTGGATCACCGAGCCCGCGCCCAGGAACAGCAGCGCCTTGAAGAAGGCGTGGGTGAACAGGTGGAACATGGCGGACTGATAGGCGCCGACGCCCGCCGCGAAGAACATGTAGCCCAGTTGCGAACAGGTCGAATAGGCGATGACGCGCTTGATGTCGTTCTGCGTCAGGCCGACCGTCGCGGCGAACAGGGCCGTGATCGCGCCGATGATGGCGATGATCTGGGCGGCGCCCGGCGCGTGCTCATAGATCGGGCTCAGCAGGCAGACCATGTAGACGCCGGCGGTCACCATGGTCGCGGCGTGGATCAGGGCCGACACAGGCGTCGGGCCTTCCATCGCGTCCGGCAGCCAGGTGTGCAGGAAGAACTGGGCGGACTTGCCCATGGCGCCGATGAACAGCAGGAAGCCGGCCAGATCCAGCGCCGACCACTGCACGCCCAGGAACTCCCACGTCGTGCCGGCGCGCTCGGCGACCAGCGGGAACAGTTCGGCGAACTCGATCGTGCCATACATCCAGAAGACGGTGATGATGCCCAGCACGAAGCCGAAGTCGCCGACGCGGTTGACGACGAAGGCCTTGATGGCGGCGGCGCTGGCCGTCGGCTTCTTGAACCAGAATCCGATCAGCAGATAGGACGCCAGGCCCACGCCTTCCCAGCCGAAGAAGATCTGCATGAAGTCGGCGGCCGTCACCAGCGCCAGCATCATGAAGGTGAACAGGCTCAGATAGGCGAAGAAGCGCGGCCGGCTGTCGTCCTCGGCCATGTAGCCCCAGGAATACAGGTGGACCAGCGACGAGACGCTGGTGACCACGATCAGCATGGTCGCCGACAGGGCGTCGATGCGGATCGACCAGGCCGACTGGAAGTCGCCGACGTTGATGAACGGCGCCAGACGGATGGTGAAGGGCTCCAGATGGCCCCAGGTCCATTGCCCGAACACCGTCCAGGCGACCGCGCACGAGAAGAACAGCAGGCCGGTCGTGACCGCCTGCGACGGGATGTTGCCGATCCGGCGCCCGAAGAAGCCGGCGATCGCCGCGCCCAGCAGCGGGGCGAAGACGCCCAGGATGACGAGAGTCTGAAGAGTCACTGTCGGATCAGCCCTTCATCACGGAGGCGTCGTCGACGGCGATATCGCCGCGGTTGCGGAAGAAGGTCACCAGGATGGCCAGGCCGACGGCGGCCTCGGCTGCGGCGACGGTCAGGACGAACATGGCCATGATCTGCCCGGACACCTCGTTGAGGTAGGACGAGAAGGCCACGAAGTTGATGTTCACGGCCAGCAGGATCAGCTCGATCGACATCAGGATGATGATGACGTTCTTGCGGTTCACGAAGATGCCGAACACGCCGATGGTGAACAGGATGGCGGCGACCGCCAGATAATGCTGCAGTCCGACTTCCATTAGAGAAGCTCCTCGGGCGACACGCCCTGCCCGCTCTGGACCGTCTTGACCTCCATGGCCTTGGCGGCCGGACGGTTGATCTGGTCGGCGATGTTCTGACGCTTGATATGCGACTTGTGGCGCAGGGTCAGGGTGATGGCGCCGATCATGGCGATCAGCAGCACGATGCCCGCAGCCTGGAAGAAATAGACGTAGTCCGTGTAGAGCACCCGGCCGATCGCCTCGACATTGGTCAGGTCGGGCCGCGGGGCGCCCAGCACGGCCTCGGCGGCTGCGCCGTTCTGGACCACGGCGATCGACACCATGACCATCTCCGCCAGCAGCACCCCGGCGACGATGGCGGCCAGCGGCAGGTAGCGGGTGAAGCCCTGCCGTAGGCGGATGAAGTCCACGTCCAGCATCATCACGACGAACAGGAACAGCACCGCGACGGCGCCCACGTAGACGACCACCAGAAGCATGGCCAGGAACTCCGCGCCCAGCAGCACGAACAGCCCGGCCGAGGAGAAGAAGGCCAGGATCAGCCACAGCACGCTGTGAACCGGGTTGCGCGCGGTCACGACCAGCAGGCCGGACACAACGGCGGTCGCCGCCAGCAGATAGAAGGCTATGCCTTGCAGCATGTCGGGACGAAGCCCCTTTCGTCTCGGCCCCGATCCCGTCTGCGGAATCGGCGACCCGTTTAGCGATGGTCGCCTTAGCGGTAAGGCGCGTCGAGTTCCAGATTCTTGGCGATCACGCGTTCCCAGCGGTCACCGTTGTCGAGCAGCCGGGCCTTGTCGAACAGCAGCTCCTCGCGGGTCTCCACCGAGAACTCCGAGTTCGGGCCTTCGACGATGGCGTCCACCGGGCAGGCTTCCTGGCACAGGCCGCAGTAGATGCACTTCACCATGTCGATGTCATAGCGGGTCGTGCGGCGGCTGCCGTCGGCGCGCGGCTCGGCCTCGATGGTGATGGCCTGGGCCGGGCAGATGGCCTCGCACAGCTTGCAGGCGATGCAGCGTTCCTCGCCGTTCGGATAGCGGCGCAGGGCGTGCTCGCCCCGGAAACGCGGCGACTGCGGGTTCCGCTCGAACGGATAGTTCACGGTCGCCTTGGGGCGAGCCATGTACTTCAGGGTCAGGCCGATGGCGCCGACGGCGTCCAGCATCATCGCGCCCTTGGCGGCCTGGGCGATCCGGTTGAACATCAGAAGCGATCCTTGGGCGCCGGGGCGCCGTTGGTTGAAGTCGGTGTGGGCGTCACGGCCGGGCTTTGGGTTTGGCCTTCGCGCCATTCGCGCTCGATGCGCGCCTGGCGGCGTTCCCACTGATAGCTGGACTCGGGCAGACGGTTGTCGGGCGCGCAGGCGCCCAGCACCACCATCAGACCCAGTCCAACGACGATCCCGCGCATCAGCCGCCCACCGCGAACACGCGCCAGGCGGAGGTGATGACCACGGCGACCAGCGAGGCCGGCAGGAAGATCTTCCAGCCCAGCCGCATCAGCTGGTCGTAGCGATAGCGGGGCACGAAGGCCTTCACCAGCGCGAAGGCCAGGAACCAGATCACCGTCTTGGTGATGAAGGTCAGCAGATAGATCGTATAGGCGATCCACGCCGGCAGGCCGTCCAGGAACGCCTGCGACAGGAAGCCGGGGTTCCAGCCCCCGAAGAACAGGATGCTGACCATCGCCGACATGAAGACGATGTTGACGTACTCGCCCATCATGAACAGCAGATAGGTCGTGGAGCTGTATTCGACCTGATAGCCGGCCACCAGCTCGGACTCCGCTTCGGGCAGGTCGAACGGGGGACGGTTCGTTTCGGCCAGGGCCGACACGAAGAAGACGATCATCATCGGGAACATGACGAGGATCAGCGGCCAGGTCCCCGCGCCGCCGCCGAAGGCGTACCAGTTCCAGAAATAGCCGCTCTGGCTGTCGACGATGGTCGACAGGTTCATCGAGCCGGCCAGCAGGATGACGTTGATGATGATCAGGCCCAGCGACACCTCATAGGACACCATCTGCGCCGCCGACCGAAGCGACCCCAGGAAGGGATACTTCGAGTTCGAGGCCCAGCCGCCCATGATGATGCCGTACACGCCCAGCGACGACACCGCGAAGATGTACAGGATGCCGACGTTCAGGTCCGACACGACCCAGCCGGGCGCGAACGGGATCACGGCCCAGGCCATGAAGGCCAGGATGACGGTGATGATCGGCGCGATGATGAAGACCGCCTTGTCGGCGCCGGCCGGGATCACGACCTCCTTCAGCACGAACTTCAGCATGTCCGCGAAGGACTGCAGCAGGCCGAACGGACCGACGACGTTGGGGCCCTTACGCATCTGCACCCCGGCCCAGACCTTGCGGTCGGCCAGCAGCAGGAAGGCGACGCCGATCAGAACGACGACGGTGATCAGCAGGACCTGGCCGACAGTGAGCAGGGTCCAGCCGACGGGGGTGGTCCAGAACGAAACGGGGTCCATGACTTACTCCGCCGCCATCGCGACCGGGGCGATCCGCTGGGCGGACAGCTCGGCCATCGTCGCGCTGGCGCGCGCGATCGGGTTGGAAAGATAGGGGTCGCGCACGACCGAGGCGAAGGCCACGTCGCCCAGATCGCCCTTGGCGCCCAGCGTCGACGGATCGAACGCCGCAGGCGCCGCCAGATAGTCGATGCGGCCGAAGGTCGGATGATCGGCCATCAGCTTGGAACGCAGTTGCGCCAGGGTGTCGTACGGCAGGGTCTGGCCAACATAGCCGGACAGGGCGCGGATGATGGCCCAGTCTTCCTTGGCCTCGCCCTTGGGGAAGACGACGCGTTCGGCCATCTGCACCCGGCCCTCGGTGTTGACGTACAGGCCCGACTTCTCGGTGTAGGCCGCGCCCGGCAGGATGACGTCGGCGCCGTGCGCGCCGCGGTCGCCGTGGCTGCCAAGATAGACGC
Source organism: Brevundimonas sp. (assembly GCF_041911375.1). GTDB lineage: Bacteria > Pseudomonadota > Alphaproteobacteria > Caulobacterales > Caulobacteraceae > Brevundimonas. Next base: position 230,238 of record NZ_JAYRPA010000025.1, read on the forward strand.
GGAAGGCGTCCGATCCGGTCGGGTCCACCTCGTCGGCGCCCAGCAGGAACAGCACGTCCAGCGCGCCCGGCTTCAGCATGTCGGCGACCGCCAGGCCGCCCTCGCCGGGCACGAAGCCCATGTCCAGGCCGCCCACGCGTGCGGCGGCGCTGTGCAGCACGTTGAAGCCGTTCCAGCCTTCCGCGATGACGCCGACCTTCTTGGCCAGGGCGCCGATGGCGTTCAGGACGGCCGGGCCGCCCTCCCCGCCCAGCGCGCCGGCGCCGACGATGATCGCCGGACGTTCGGCCTTGGTCAGGAAGTCCATCGCCGACTTCGGCAGCTTGGCCAGGGTCTTCGACCCGGCGCCCAGCCAGGCGTAGTCGAACGTCAGGTCGGCCTGTTCGCCGATCAGGCCGATCTCGACCCCGCCCTTGATCCAGCTCTTGCGCAGGCGGGCGTTCAGCAGCGGCGCCTCGATGCGCGGATTGACGCCGATCAGCAGGATAGCGTCAGCGTTTTCAATGCCTTGCAGGCCGGAGTTGAACAGCCAGCTCTCGCGCGGACCATAGCCCAGCGCCGCGCCGTCCTGGCGGCAGTCGGTGTTGGTCGAGCCCAGGGCGCGGAACAGGTCCAGCGTCGCCTTCATCGACTCGGCGTCCTGCAGATCGCCCGCGATCACGCCGATGCGGTCGGCCGAGGCCGCCTTCAGCCTGGCGGCGACTGCGCCCAGCGCCTCGTCCCAGGTCGCGGGACGCAGCTTGCCGTTCTCGCGCAGCCAGGGCCGGTCCAGCCGGCGCATGGTCAGGCCGTCGACGACATAGCGGCTCTTGTCCGACAGCCACTCCTCGTTGATGCCCTCGTGCACGCGCGGCAGCACGCGCATGACCTCGGACCCGCGATAGTCGGCGCGGATGTTGGAGCCCAGAGCGTCCATGACGTCGATGGTCTCGGTCTTCTTCAGCTCCCACGGGCGGTAGTGGTACTGCCACGGCCGGTGCGTCAGGGCGCCGACCGGGCACAGGTCGTTGACGTTGCCCGACAGCTCGCTGTCGATGTTCTTTTCCAGATAGGTGGTGATCTCGGCGTCCTCGCCGCGCGAGATCATGCCGATGTCCGGCACGCCGGCGACCTCGGTGATGAAGCGAACGCAACGGGTGCACTGGATGCACCGCGTCATGAAGGTCTTCACCGTCGGACCCATGTTCTTTTCTTCGACCGCGCGCTTGTTCTCGGCGTAGCGCGAGCCGTCGCGGCCATAGCCGACGGCCTGGTCCTGCAGGTCGCACTCGCCGCCCTGGTCGCAGATCGGGCAGTCCAGCGGGTGGTTGATGAGCAGGAACTCCATCACCCCTTCGCGGGCCTTCTTCACCATCGGCGTGTCGGTGAAGATCTCCTGGCCCTCGGCGGCCGGCAGGGCGCAGCTGGCCTGCGGCTTCGGCGGTCCGGGCTTCACCTCGACCAGGCACATGCGGCAGTTGCCGGCGATCGACAGCCGCTCGTGGTAGCAGAAACGCGGAATCTCGTGCCCGGCGCGCTCGGCGACCTGCAGCACGGTCATGCCGGGCTCGAACTCGGTTTCGACGCCGTTGACCTTGGCGACTGGCATCAGCGGGCCTCTTCTTCAGCGGGAACGGCCAGTTCGGCCTGTTCCGTCGTCCCATCCGGGAGAGTCTGTGTGATGGTGACCACATCGCCGTCCAGGGCGTAGCGGATCACCGGGTCGCCGGACTGGTTCATCCAGCGGACAAGATTGGCGTCGGGAAGATCCAGCGGCATCCAGACCACCAGATCGTTCTCGACGCGACAGTCGGCGCGCATGCGCCCGCCGTCGACCGGCGCGCGCCACGAGGCGTGGACCACCTCGCCCTCGACGCCGTCGATCGTCACCGCCGCCGGCTCCTGGCCGTGGACCGCCGCCAGACCGGCGCGGCAGACGCGGCGCAGATCGGCGGCGTTCAGCACGCGGGGCGCCGCCTGCACGGCGTCCGACACCGGCGCCTCGGCTGCGACCGTCTCCGCCGGCGTCGGCGCGGCCTCGCGCTCGCCGCAGGCGGCGAGAGCGAAAGCTCCGATCACGATGGCGGACGAAAGGCGCATCATCACTCCGCCGCGATGGCGTGGCCGGCGAAGTTGGCGCGGCGCGAACGATAGTTGGCGATGCGTTCTTCGATCTCGGAACGGAAGTGACGGATCAGGCCCTGAACCGGCCAGGCGGCCGCGTCGCCCAGGGCGCAGATGGTGTGGCCCTCGACCTGGCCGGCGACATCCAGCAGCAGGTCGATTTCCGACGGATCGGCCTCGCCCACGGCCATGCGCTCCAGCACGCGCCACATCCAGCCGGTGCCCTCGCGGCACGGCGTGCACTGGCCGCAGCTCTCGTGCTTGTAGAAGTAGCTGATGCGGGCGATCGCCTTCACCAGGTCGGTGGACTGGTCCATCACGATGACGGCGGCGGTGCCCAGGCCCGAACGCATCTCGCGCAGGCTGTCGAAGTCCATCAGCGCCGTCTCGGACATCTCGCGCGTGATCAGCGGCACCGACGATCCGCCCGGGATCACGGCCTTCAGATTGTCCCAGCCGCCGCGCACGCCGCCGCAATGCTCTTCCAGCAGCTGCTTCAGCGGGATCGACATGGCCTCCTCGACCACGCAGGGCGCGTTCACGTGGCCCGAGATGGCCATCAGCTTGGTGCCGGTGTTGTTCGGGCGGCCGAAGCCGGCGAACCAGTCCGCGCCGCGACGCAGGATGGTGCCCACGACGGCGATCGACTCGACGTTGTTCACCGTGGTGGGGCAGCCGTACAGGCCCGCGCCGGCCGGGAACGGCGGCTTCAGGCGGGGTTGGCCCTTCTTGCCTTCAAGGCTCTCCAGCAGGGCGGTTTCCTCGCCGCAGATGTAGGCCCCGGCGCCGTGGTGGATATAGACGTCGAAGTCCCAGCCGTGGACGTTGTCCTTGCCGATCAGGCGGGCGTCATAGGCCTGCTTGACCGCCGCCTCCATCCGCTCGCGCTCGAACACGTATTCGCCGCGCAGATAGATGTAGCAGGCGTGCGCCTGCATCGCGAAGCTGGCGATCAGGCAGCCTTCGATCAGCAGCTGCGGATCGTGGCGCATGATCTCCCGGTCCTTGCAGGTGCCGGGTTCGGATTCGTCGGCGTTGACGACCAGGTAGTGAGGACGATCCTTCACTTCCTTGGGCATGAACGACCACTTCAGGCCGGTCGAAAAGCCCGCGCCGCCGCGGCCCCGCAGGCCCGACGCCTTGACGTTGTTGATGATCCAGTCGCGGCCAAGGTCCAGCATGTCCTTGGTGGCGTTCCACGCCCCGCGCTTCTTCGCCCCCTCCAGCGTCCAGTCCTGGAAGCCGTACAGGTTGGTGAAGATCCGGTCCTTGTCTTCGAGAATGCCGACCATGGCCCTCAGAGTCCTTCCGCCAGACGGCGCTTGTGGTGGCGGGTGCGCATCCAGATGGCCGCGATGACCATCACCCAGCCGGCCGCCAGCATGAAGTAGGAGAGATTGACCGCCCACGATCCGACCGTCCCCTGACGCGAGATCACGATCAGGACGGCGGCGCCGACGACCATCGCCAGACCGCCGGTCCGCAGCGGGCGTCCGACGCTCCGCAGCTCCTTGCGGTAGGCGGCCCTGCCCTCTTCGGTGTTGAGGTCCGGTCGCGCCATCAGGCCGGCGCCTTCTCGGCTGGAGCCGGGTCGCTGTTCGGCAGCTTCGTGATCGGCTTGGCGGCCGAGCCGTCGTACAGCGCCGGATCGAGCAGCGTCTTGGCCCCGCCCGCCGGTTCCGACGTCGTACGGCCTTCGTACGAGCCCGGCTTGGGCGTCTTGCCGGCGGCGAAGTCGTCGATGATCTGCGCCATCGTCTCGGCCGTCAGGTCTTCGAAATAGTAGTCGTTGATCTGGGCCATCGGCGCGTTGGAACAGGCGCCCAGGCACTCGACCTCCTGCCAGGTGAAGCGGCCGTCCGCCGACAGATGGTCCTTGGGCCCGATCTTCTCCTTGCAGACGCGCATCAGCTCGCCCGAGCCGCGCAGCATGCACGGCGTGGTGCCGCACACCTGGATCAGCGCGGTCGTGCCGACCGGCTCCAGCATGAACATGGTGTAGAAGGTCGCGACCTCCAGCACCCGGATATAGGGCATGGCCAGCAGTTCGGCGATCGCGCGCAGCGCGGGCTCGGAGACCCAGCCCTCCTGCTTCTGCACCAGCCACAGAACCGGGATCACCGCCGACTGGCGACGGCTCTCGGGATATTTCTTGATCCACCATTCGGCCTTGGCCCTGGTGTCCTCCGAAAAGGCGAACGAGGCCGGCTGTTCCTTGGCGAGACGACGAACGCTCATCGGTCCACTTCTCCGAAAACGATGTCGAGCGAGCCCAGGATGGCGCTCACGTCGGCCAGCTGGTGGCCGCGGTTCATCCAGTCCATGCCCTGCAGGTGACGGAAGCCGGGGGCCGAGATCTTGACCCGGTACGGCTTGTTGGTGCCGTCCGACACCAGATAGATCCCGAACTCGCCCTTGGGCGCCTCGACCGCCGCATAGACCTCGCCCTCCGGGGTCGAGAAGCCCTCGGTGTAGAGCTTGAAGTGGTGGATCAGCGATTCCATCGAGCGCTTCATCTCGCCACGACGCGGCGGGACGATCTTGTTGTTCTCGATCATCACCGGTTCGCCGGGGCAGTTGCGCAGCTTGTGAATGCACTGCTCCATGATGCGGACCGACTGCTTCATCTCCTCGATGCGGCAGAGGTAGCGGTCCCAGCAGTCGCCGTTCTTGCCCACGGGCACGTCGAACTCCAGTTCGGCGTAGCACTCGTACGGCTGCGACTTGCGCAGGTCCCAGGCGATATCCGAGCCGCGCAGCATCACGCCGGTGAAGCCCCAGGCCAGGGCCTGTTCCTTCGACACCACGCCGATGTCGACGTTGCGCTGCTTGAAGATGCGGTTCTCGGTGACCAGGCTCTCGATGTCTTTCAGCGCCGCCGGGAACTCCTGGCACCAGCGGCCGATGTCGTCGATCAGGTCCATCGGCAGGTCCTGGTGGACGCCGCCGGGACGGAAGTAGTTGGCGTGCAGGCGCGCCCCGCAGGCGCGCTCGTAGAACACCATCAGCTTCTCGCGCTCCTCGTGACCCCACAGCGGCGGGGTCAGGGCGCCGACGTCCATGGCCTGCATGGTCGCGTTCAGCAGGTGGTTCCCGATGCGTCCGATCTCGGAATACAGCACCCGGATCAACTGGGCGCGGTACGGAACCTCAATGCCCAGCAGCTTCTCGATGGCCAGGCAGAAGGCGTGTTCCTGGTTCATCGGCGCGACGTAGTCGAGGCGATCCAGGTACGGCACGTTCTGCAGATAGGTCCGCGCCTCCATCAGCTTCTCGGTGCCGCGGTGCAGCAGGCCGATGTGCGGATCGACGCGCTCGACGATCTCGCCGTCCAGCTCCAGCACCAGGCGCAGCACGCCGTGCGCGGCCGGGTGTTGCGGGCCGAAGTTGATGGTGAACTTGCGGTCGTCCATGTCCCGGGCGTGGGCCGTCCGGGGATCGGCGTCGTGGTCCATCTCGCCCCAGGGGTCGATGGCCGGCGAGACCGGCGGGTTTGCGGCGACGTCTGCCATCAGCCCTTCACTCCAGCCTTTTCATCGCCAGGCAGCACCGGCGCCGGATACTCGGCGCCTTCCCACGGCGACAGGAAGTCGAACGTACGGAACTCCTGCGTCAGCTTGACGGGTTCGTACACGACGCGCTTCTGCTCCTCGTCGTAACGGACCTCGACATAGCCCGTCATGGGGAAGTCCTTACGCAGCGGATGCCCCTCGAAGCCATAGTCGGTCAGCAGGCGGCGCATGTCCGGATGCCCCTCGAACACCACGCCGTACATGTCGTAGGCCTCACGCTCGAACCAGCCGGCGGACGGATAGACTTCGATCACCGTCGGAACGGGCTGGACCTCGTCGGTCGTCACCTTGACGCGCACCCGCGCGTTCTTGGTCAGCGACAGCAGGTGATAGACCACCTCGAACCGCTCCTCGCGATCCGGATAGTCGGCGCCGCAGACGTCCAGCAGCTGCTGGAACTGGAATTGGTCGCGCAGCGCGGCCAGCACCTCGACGATGCGCTCGCGCGGGGCCACCAGCGTCAGCTCGCCGAACGCGACCTGCGCCTCGACGCCCAGCGCCGCCACCAGCTCGGTGCCCAGCGGCGTCAGCACGGCTTCATATTGAGCCTGAACGGCGAGAGAACTCATCGCTCGATCGTCCCCGTGCGGCGGATCTTCTTCTGCAGCTGCAGCAGGCCGTAAAGCAGCGCCTCCGCCGTCGGCGGGCACCCGGGCACATAGACGTCCACCGGCACGATCCGGTCGCAGCCGCGAACGACGCTATAGCTGTAGTGGTAATAGCCGCCGCCGTTGGCGCAGCTGCCCATCGACACGACGTAGCGCGGGTCGGGCATCTGGTCATAGACCTTGCGGATGGCCGGAGCCATCTTGTTGGTCAGGGTGCCGGCGACGATCATCAGGTCCGAGTGGCGCGGGCTGCCGCGCGGGGCCATGCCGAAGCGCTCGACGTCGAAGCGCGGCATCGACATCTGGATCATCTCCACCGCGCAGCAGGCCAGACCGAAGGTCATCCACATCAGCGAGCCGGTGCGGGCCCAGGTGATGACGTCGTCCAGCGACGCCGTCAGGAAGCCGCGCTCGCCGAGCTCGGTATTGACCGCCTCGAAGAACTTGTCGTGGATCTTGGGATCGTATCCCTCGACCATCGACCGGCCGGCCGAGCCGGCGGGGACCAGGGGCGAGGACGGTGCGACGACTACTCCCATTCCAGGGCTCCCTTCTTCCATTCGTAGATGAAGCCGATGGTGAGCACGCCCAGGAAGACCATCATCGACCAGAAGGCGAACACCATGCCCGCTTGCGGCAGGTCGAACATCGACACCGCCCAGGGGAAGAGGAAGGCCACTTCCAGGTCGAAGATGATGAACAGGATCGACACCAGGTAGAACCGGACGTCGAACTTCATCCGTGCGTCGTCGAATGCGTTGAAGCCGCACTCGTACGCCGACAGCTTCTCGCTGTCCGGATTCTTCGGCGCCAGAACCAGCGGCAGCACGATGAAGAGCACGCCAATTAGCGCGGCGATGCCGGCGAAGACGACCACCGGCAGGTATTCGAGCAGAAATGCGTTCATTCGAAGAACCTCGCCCGCCGGGGAGAGGCGGGATTCGGCGCTTCTTAGACCCAACCTCCGCGCGGTTCAAACCCCGGAACCCACTGCTTTTCTGTTGAGAATTGATCGCAACTTCCGTCGCGCCGCGCCGCGCCATTTGTCGCAGCGTCGGTTCTTGCGCGCGGGCGCCGCCCCACGCCCTATTGAAGGCTCCCGTCAGAAACAGAAAGTCATCCGAATGAGCCTGGCCGGTCGCGCCCTCAACGCCGTCGAGCGGATCGGCAATCGCCTGCCCGACCCGGTCTTCCTGTTCCTTTGGCTGATCGGCGGCCTGGTGCTGCTGAGCCTGGTGGGGGCCGGACTGGGCTGGTCCGCGATCAACCCGGTGACCGGCGACCTTCTGACGGCCCAGAGCCTGCTGTCGGCCGAGAACCTGGAGCGGCTGATCATCGGCATGCCGCGAACCCTGGCGGACTTTCCCCCGTTGGCGATCGTCGTCACCATCATCTACGGCGCCTCGGTGGCGGAGCGGACGGGGCTGTTCACCACGGCCATTCGCGGGGCGCTGCTGAACGCGCCCAAGGCCCTGCTGACGCCGATCGTGGTCGTCGTCGGAATGATGTCCCACCACGCGTCGGACGCCTCTTATGTCGTGGTGATCCCGCTGGCGGCGGTGATCTTCGCCGCGGCGGGGCGCCATCCGCTGGCCGGTCTGGCGGCCGGCTTCGCGGCCGTTTCGGGCGGGTACGCCGGCAACCTGTTTCCGGGATCGCAGGACGCGCTGATTCTGGGCATCACCGAGCCGGCGGCGCGGCTGATCGACCCCAGCTATTCCGTCAACATCGCGGGCAACTGGTTCTTCATCATCGGGGTGGTGCTGGTCTTCACCCCGATCGTCTGGTTCATGACCGACCGAGTGATCGAGCCGCGTCTGGGCGTGTGGACGCCGCCGGTCGGCGCCAACGCCACGGCCGCGGCCCAGGAAAAGCAGCCGCTGACCCCCGAGCAGAAGAAGGGGCTGGCGTGGGCGGGGCTGGCCATCCTGGGCATGCTGGCGCTTTGGGCCCTGCTGACCATGATCCCCGGCTCGCCGTTCATCGATCCGGAGGCCGAGCCGGGGCAGGAGTTCAACCCGCTCTACCGCTCGCTGATCGCCTTCTTCGCCACGACCTTCTTCGTCGCCGGCGGGGCCTACGGGGCGGGCGTGGGCACGGTGAAGTCGCATCGCGACATGGTCCGCATGATGGGCGAAGGCATCGCCCAGCTGGCGCCCTACATCGTCCTTGCCTTCTTCGCCGCGCACTTCGTGGCCATGATCAACTGGTCGGGCCTGGGACCGATCCTGGCGGTCAATGCGGCGGAAGCGCTGCAGGAGATCGCCCTGCCCGCCCCGCTGCTGCTGATCGTGGTCGTGCTGGTCAGCTGCATCTTCGACCTGTTCATCGGCTCGGCCTCGGCCAAGTGGTCGGCGCTGGCCCCGATCGTGGTGCCGATGTTCATGCTGCTGGGCATCTCCCCGGAGATGACGACCGCCGCCTATCGAATGGGCGATTCGGTGACCAACATCGCCACGCCGCTGATGAGCTATTTCCCGCTGATCCTGACCTTCGCCCAGCGCTGGGATCCGCGATTCGGTCTGGGCTCGCTGATGGCGACCATGTTGCCCTACGCCGGGGCCTTCCTGGTGGCGGGCCTGGCCATGGTGGCGGCCTGGGTCGCGCTGAACCTGCCGCTGGGGCCGGGCGTGGGCGTGCACTACAAAGCCCCGCCGCCCGCCGTCGCCGCACAGGAGCCCGTGACAGGCGGCGTCGCGGGCCCGCACAGCCCGCCCCAGCCGGCCGCCGTCCAGCCCGCTCGCTGATGGGTTCATTTCTCCTGAAAAGGTCGCTTGACGCGCCCGGTCAGCCCGCCTAAACGACGCCCCTCGCCGAGGCGCACAGCCGCTTCGGCCAGGAAACGCGGGTGTAGCTCAGTTGGTTAGAGTGCCGGCCTGTCACGCCGGAGGTCGCGGGTTCGAGCCCCGTCACTCGCGCCACTCTCTCCAGAAATGGAAGAGTGGCGCACCGCCTTCCCAGAAAGCTTTCGGAACAGCTTAAAAGTTCCGGCCTGAACGCGGGTGTAGCTCAGTTGGTTAGAGTGCCGGCCTGTCACGCCGGAGGTCGCGGGTTCGAGCCCCGTCACTCGCGCCACTCCTGATCGACAGAGAGTGGCGCCCCGCCTTCCTCATTCAGAACAAGAAGCGCCGGCCCTCAGTGGACCGCCCATGCGCCCGACGGCTGGACGAAGGCCGCATCGCCGGTCAGGTCGCCATACAGCATGCACAGGTCCTCGAAGACCCGGTTCCAGGCGAACTGGCTTTCGGCCTTCGCCCGCGCGGCGCGGCCGATCGCCTCGATGTCGCGCGCGAACAGGGCCTCCACGGCCTGGGCGTAGTCGTCCGCATCCGCCCGCGCGGCCAGCTGCCCGACCGACTCATCGACCGTTTCGGCGACCCCGCCCGCGTTGACGCCGACCACGGGCCGTCCGCAGGCCATCGCCTCCAGCACGATCAGGCCGAACGGCTCCTTGTCGTTGGCGTGCACGAAGGCGTCGCAGCTGGCGATGATCTTGGCCACCGCGCGCGGATCCTTCTCGTACGGCAGGGCGATCACGCGATCCTCGGCCGGCATGCCGGAGCCGGCGCCGACCAGCACCAGATGATAGGGCGCGCCGAGCTTCTGCACGGCGTCGATCAGAACGTCGACGTTCTTCTCCTTCGCCGGTCGTCCGGCGAAACACAGCAGGCGCGCGTCCGCGTCCAGACCCAGCTTGTCCAGCAGCCACTGGCGATCGCGGCGGTCGGGCCGGAAGGTGTCGATCTCGACGCCCAGGGGGCGGATGAAGATGTTCTCGATCCCGGCCTCTTCCAGACGCTGGGCGATGTAGCGGCTGGGCGAGACCACGCGGTCGAACTGGGAGAAGAGCTTGGCCCAGCGCTTCTCGACGGGCTTCTTGGCCCATTCGCCGAAATGCAGCGCCGCCAGTGCGGCAGGATCCGAGTGGCAGAAGCCGACGACCGGGCAGCCGACCCGCTGGCCGGCCTCAAGGGCGCCCTGCCCCGGCGTATAGGGATCGCCCGCCTCGATGATCGACGGCTTCATCGCCGCGACCCAGGCGCTCCAGCGGCGGACCGAGCTGGGCCAGCGATAGCCGTCGCCGAACGGCAGCTTGGTCGCGCGCAGCTTGATGATGTCGTCGCTCCCGGCCTTGTGGCGCGCGCCCGGCACGACCAGCGAGTGGCTGACGCCGGGCCGGTTCTCGGCGATCCAGGCCTTCTTCGACAGCAGATAGCGCTTCACCCCGCCCGAGCGGGGCGCATAGAGCATGGTCGTGTCGATCAACCTCGGCCGCGCGTCATGCGCCGAAGCCTTCAGCGCCCGGAGCGTCTCGGCCACCTCGACATCCAGGCCCGGGATCAGCCGCAGTTCGCTTTCTTGGACTTCGAGGTCAGTCATGGTCATGGGGTCGTTCTCGCCTTGGTCTGGGCCGTCGAACGCGGCGCGGCGCTCTTTGGATGCGTGCGCCATGCCCACGAGACCAATTCCGCCCCTAGACCCCGGCGCGGCAAAGCTCAAGCGTGGATAAATGCAGAATCCGTCCGAACGCCGCGCAAAGCCAATCGTGGCGGCGCGATCCTGGACCTTCCGCCCCGGCCCGCAAGGCGCAGGCGACCGCTCCGGCCTTGCATTCGCCTCAAATTCGATAAACTTGGGGAACGCTGGAGAGGACCCTGCTAAGAGGGCCTCCGTTTCGTGATCGCGTGACCACCAGGGGTTTCTTTCGAATGCGTATTCTGCTCGCGACCGCCGTGGCGATCGCCCCCCTGCTCGCCGCCGCCGGAGCTCAGGCTCAGGTCGTCATCTCCAACGAACGCACGACGCCGATCAGCACGGCGACCGCGAACAACGGCGCGCCCTCGGACATCCGCATCGGCAGCGGCGGCACCGTCAAGGTGACGAGCGGCGCGGCCGTGACCGTGAACTCGGATCACGACCTCGACATCGACAGCGGCGGCGCCATCACGATGGAGAACGCGGCCGACGGCGCCACGGGCGTCCGCGTGGAAGGCGGAAACGAAGGATCCGTGATTGTGGGAGGGGCGATCAGCATCACTGATGCGATCGATTCCGACGATTACAAAGACGCAGATAGCGACGGCGACCTGGACGGTCCGCTCGCCGCGGGAACCGATCGGCACGGTGTTCGCGTCGTCGGCGCCTCCCCCTACACCGGCGACATCCTGGTGGAAGGCAGCGGCGCTGTCCGCGTCGAGGGGAACCAGAGCTACGGCATTCGGCTGGAATCGGATCTTGACGGCTCGTTGACGAACCTGGGGGCCGTCAGCGTCCTCGGCAACGAGTCCTATGGCGTCCGTGTGCAGGGCGACGTCTCCGGCGACGTCAACTTGGCCGGGTCGGTTTCGGCTGTTGGCCAGAACAGCAGCGGCGTCTCGATCGAAGGCGACGTCGGCGGCGCCCTGGTCATCCACTCTCAGGTCAACGCCACCGGCTATCGCTACACGACCCCGCCCCCGTCCCGCCCCGAGTCGGGCGAGCCGAGCTCGGGCGGCCTCTACCTCGAGGATCTTGACGCGGACGATCTGCTGCAGGGCGGCCCGGCCTTTGCGATTCAGGCCGACGTCGCGGGCGGAGTGATCCTGGCGAATGCGCCCGCCTATCAAAGCGCGCAAGGCGCTGAAGGCGATGATGACGGCGACAGCGTCAAGAACGGTGATGAGGATGACGACGGCGACGGCGTCATCAACCGTAACGACACGGATCGGGACGGCGACGGCATTCCGGACTCCAGCGAGACCAACGCCAACATCAGCTCGCTCGGAGGCGCGCCTGCGATGGTCGTGGGATCCATCGACCGCACGGTCGCGCTCGGCGTGGTCGGAGCGGGCGACCAGGCCTATGGCTTCATAAACGGCGGAACGATCACCGGATTGGGGACCTACTCCGGCATCGCCGCCCAAGCGCTGCGGTTCGGCGTCGACAACGGCCAGGCGGTGACCGTCGAGGGCGGGGTGAGAAACATCGGCTCCATCGCCGCTGCCGCAGCCGGCGCCGACGCAACCGCCGTTCTCTTCGGCGCCAATGTTTCGACGCCGGTTCTGCAGAACGAAAGCTCCATCCAGGCGGGCGCGTCGGGCGACGGCCAGCATACGGCGACCGCGGTCCTGATCGCGCAGGGCGCCAGCGTGCCGACGTTGAACAACGCCGGAACGATCACAGCCGGGTTCTCGGGCAACCACGGCGACGCCGTCGCGATCCGCGATCTTTCGGGCACTCTCACGTCGCTCACCAACAGCGGCTCGATCGTCACCTCCATCACACCGAACGCCGATGATGAGACCGCGGTGGACGGTTCGGCGGTGGCCCTCGATCTGTCCGCCAATACGACAGGCGTCACCATCCGCCAGTTCGGCGTGGAGGCCGACGAAGACAGCACCCTGCCCGACGCCGACGAGGACGGCGTGCCGGACGTCAACGAGCCTTCGATCCGCGGCGACATCCTGCTGGGATCTGGAAACGACAGGGTGGCCGTCGAGAACGGAACCATCACCGGCAACATGTCCTTCGGCGCGGGCGCCGACGCGCTGGTCATCTCAGGCGGGGCCGGGGTGATCGGCGCCATCACGGATGCTGACGGCCAACTGGACATCGACGTCAGCGACGGCGTCCTCTTCGCCACCCAGACGACGACGACGACGATCTCCAGCCTCGACGTCGGCGCCGAGGGCACCCTGCTGTTCAACGTCGATCCGCAGGCCGGAACGACCGGTGGCTTCGACGTGACCGGCGTCGCGAACATCGCCTCCGGCGCATCGCTCGGCGTTCGCTTCGCCTCGCTGCTGCAAAATCCGGAGCGGTTCACGCTGCTGACCGCCGGAGACCTGAACGCGGGCGAGCTGAACCAGTCGCTGCTCGAAGAAAACTCGCCCTACATCTATGTGGTCGAAGCGGGCGTCGACGAGGCCGCCGGCGAACTGTACCTCGACGCACGCCGGCGGACCGCCGAAGAGGCGGGCCTGATCCCGGTCGAGGCGTCGGCGTTCGACGCGGTATACGCCGCGCTGGGCGACAACGAGACGCTGCAGAACCTGTTCCTGACGCGCACTGACCGCGACGAATTCATCGACGCCTATGAGCAGATGCTGCCCGACCATTCCGGCGGTCCGCTGATGTCGCTGTCGGCCGGCGTGGATGCGGTCACGCGTGCGCTGACCGGGCGAAACGCCTCGGCCGCGCCGGGCGAGACCAGCGCCTGGGTGCAGGAGATCAACTTCTACGCCGACAAGGACAAGACGGAGTCCTACGGCTTCCGCTCCGAAGGCTTCGGCGTCGCCGGCGGCGTGGAGCGCGGCACCGGAATGGGCGCCTTCGGCGTCACGGCGGCCTTCACCTCTTCCGACATCGAAGACCCCGAGGCCGAGGCCGAAGAGGTCCTGTCCGCCAACCTTCTGGAGCTTGGCCTCTACTGGCGCGCCCAGGGCCAGTACTGGACCACCTGGGCCCGTGCGGCCGCAGGCTACGCCAGCTTCAGCGCCGACCGTTCGCTGGTGGCCGAGGGCGTCTATCTGAACAACACCTCGGATTGGCACGGATGGACCGCAGCGGCGGCCGGCGGCGCCTCCTACGAGCGCAACTTCGGTCGTTTGAACGTCCGCCCGGAAGTCTACGCCGAGTACTTCCGCCTGTCGGAAGGCGCCCGCACCGAGGTCGGCGGCGGCGACGGCTTCGATCTGGATATCGACGAACGCGACAGCCACATCTTCTCCGCCGTGGCGGCGATGAACATCGGCTACGGGTTCGGCCGGGATGGCTGGATTCGTCCCGAAATCCGATTTGGCTATCGCCAGAACATCTCGGTCGACGCCGGCGAGACCATCGCCCGCTTCGCCAGCGGCGGCCCGGACTTCATCCTCACGCCGGACGCCATCGAGGGCGGCGGACCGATCCTCGGCTTCCGCCTGAACGTCGGCAACGACCTGGGCATGCTGTCGATCACCGGCGACGCCGAGATGCTGGAAGACTACGTCCGCTACTCCCTGCTGCTGCGGGCCAGCTTCCGCTTCTGATCGGGACCGGCCGACAAAAGACCACGGCCGCCGGAGCGATCCGGCGGCCGTTTTCGTTTCTGGTGGGCGGCGAGGGGTTCGAACCCCCGACCCCCTCGGTGTAAACGAGGTGCTCTGACCAGCTGAGCTAGCCGCCCGAATGCGGAGCCGGGCTTATGCCCTCAGGACCTCACCCGTTCAAGGCGCTTTTCAGCCCCTCCCCCGGCCGGAAGCGCGCGGTGCGCGATGCGGGGCGGGCCACGGCCGCGCCGGTCTGGGGATTGCGCGCAACCCCCGCCTTGCGGTCGACGGCGACGAAGCTGCCGAAGCCGATCAACTTGACGTCCCGCCCCTGGGTCAGCGCCTCCGCGACACCGTCGGTGAACGCCTCCAGCGCCGCCTTGGCCTGGTCGCGGCTGATGTTTGCCGCTCCGGCCATGCGCCCGATCAATTCCGCCTTCGTCATTCAGCCCCCCGAGTCCGAAGAGAATCACTAAACGGCGGATCACCGCCGAGGTCAAAACGCAAAACGCCGCCGGAATGGTCACCGGCGGCGTTCCAAGTTCAAGGTGACGTGAAGCCTAGTGGCTGACGGACACCGTGGCGGGGTCCGTCGTGGCGGGCGCAGGCGCCGGCAGCGGTTCGGCCGCCTCGTCCCACTCCACCGGCGTCAGCGACCCTGTCAGGGCCCACTTCAGCGCCTCGTCCGCGGTCGAGATCGGCACGATCTCCAGGGCGGCCTTCACGTTCTCCGGCACGTCGGCCAGGTCCTTCTCGTTCTCCTGCGGAATCAGCACCGTCTTCACGCCCGAGCGGAGCGCCGCGAGCAGCTTCTCCTTCAGGCCGCCGATGGCGGTGACGCGGCCGCGCAGGGTGATCTCGCCGGTCATGGCGATATCCTTGCGGATCGGCACGCCCGTCAGGACCGAGACCATGGCCACCGTCATGGCGACGCCGGCGGACGGACCGTCCTTGGGCGTGGCGCCGTCCGGCACGTGGACGTGGATGTCGGTCTTCTCGAAGACCGGCGGCTTGACGCCGAAGGCCAGCGAGCGGGCGCGCACGTAGGACGCGGCGGCCGAGATCGACTCCTTCATGACCTCCTTCAGGTTGCCGGTCACGGTCATGCGGCCGCGGCCCGGCATCTTGATGGCTTCGATGGTCAGGATGTCGCCGCCGAACTCGGTCCAGGCCAGGCCGGTGACGATGCCGACCTGATCCTCCTCGTCCGTCTCGCCGTAGCGGTACTTCTTCACGCCCGCGTATTCGGCCAGCTTGTCCGCGTCGACCGTGATCGAGGCGGCCCTGGTCTTGGCCATCTCGCGCACCGCCTTGCGGGCCAGACCGCCCAGGGCGCGCTCCAGCGACCGCACGCCGGCTTCACGGGTGTAGTAGCGGATCAGGTCGCGGATGGTGTCGTCCGGCACGATCAGCTCGCCGTCCTTCAGGCCGTGATCCTGCAGCTGCTTGGGCAGGACGTGGCGCTTGGCGATCTCGACCTTTTCGTCCTCGGTGTAGCCCGACACCCGGATGATCTCCATCCGGTCCATCAGCGGCTGCGGCATGTTCAGGCTGTTCGCCGTCGTCACGAACATGACCTGGGACAGGTCGTAGTCCACCTCCAGATAGTGGTCGCCGAAGGTCGAATTCTGCGCCGGGTCCAGCACCTCGAGCAGGGCCGAGGACGGGTCGCCGCGCCAGTCGGCGCCCAGCTTGTCGATCTCGTCCAGCAGGACGAAGGCGTTGGTGGTCTTGGCCTTCTTCATCGACTGGATGATCTTGCCGGGCATGGAGCCGATGTAGGTCCGGCGGTGACCGCGGATCTCGGACTCGTCGCGCACGCCGCCCAGCGACATTCGGACGTATTCGCGGCCTGTGGCCTTGGCGATGGACTTGGCCAGCGAGGTCTTGCCGACGCCGGGCGGTCCGACCAGGCACAGGATCGGGCCCTTCAGGCTGCCGGTGCGCGCCTGGACGGCCAGATATTCGATGATCCGCTCCTTGACCTTCTCCAGGCCGAAGTGATCCTCCTCGAGGATGTCTTCGGCCTTCTGCAGGTCGATCGGCTTCTGCTTGGCCTTGCCCCACGGCACGGACAGCAGCCAGTCCAGATAGTTGCGAACGACCGTGGATTCGGCCGACATCGGGCTCATGTTACGCAGCTTCTTGACCTCGGCCTCGGCCTTGGTCCGCGCTTCCTTGGACAGGCGCGTCTTACGGATGCGCTTCTCCAGCTCCATGATCTCGTCGCGCGCGTCGTCGGTCTCACCCAGCTCGCGCTGGATCGCCTTCATCTGCTCGTTCAGATAATATTCGCGCTGGGTCTTCTCCATCTGGCGCTTCACGCGCGAGCGGATCTTCTTCTCGACCTGCAGGACGCTGATCTCGCCCTCCATCAGGCCATAGACCTTCTCCAGCCGCTTGGGCACGTCGAAGGTCTCCAGCAGCCCCTGCTTGTCGCTGATCTTGACGGACAGGTGGGCGGCGACCGAGTCGGCCAGCTTGGAGGCGTCGGCGATCTGGGGAATGGAGCTGAGGGCCTCGGGCGGGACCTTCTTGTTCAGCTTCACATAGCTCTCGAACTGCTCGACGACCGCGCGCAGCATCGCCTCCGACTGCGCGGTGTCGCCCGGCTCGTCGGCGATCTCCTCGGCCTCGGCCTCGAAATAGTCGGTGCGCTCGGTGAAGCGGGTCAGGCGCGCGCGGCTCTTGCCCTCGACCAGCACCTTCACGGTGCCGTCGGGAAGCTTCAGCAGTTGCAGCACAGTGGCCAGCACGCCGGTCGGATAGATGGCGTCGGGCGACGGGTCGTCGTCGACCGAGTTCTTCTGGGTCGCCAGCAGAATCTGCTTTTCGCCCTTCATGATCTCGTCCAGCGCCTTGACCGACTTCTCTCGGCCCACGAACAGCGGCACGACCATGTGCGGAAAGACCACGATGTCCCGAAGCGGCAGGACGGGCAGGATTTTCGTCTCGGACATGATGTAATAACTCCAGGGCCTTTGATGATCTCCGGCCCGCCGCGTCGTCCGTCTCGGCGCTATGCTCCGACGAGGCGTCGCGGCCCGTCGATTCCGACGGCGTTCGGATGAGTATGTGGTTCGGAAGGCGCGGGGTTCAAGCGTGACCGCCGAACGGCCCACATCTGCGTCGATCGCGGCCCAGCCGCATCATTCGGCCGCGCCTGCCCAAAGATGTGCGGATTTCAGTCGCGCCGTGGCGAAAGACCGCATCACGGCGCCGCCGTCGACTGTGGCCGCCGGGCCGCGCTGAAGCGAATCCCGGCGCGACGAATGTTCGCGGATTCCCCCTGCCCTGTCCCGCGCGTTCGGGATTATCCGTCCCCGTCGCGTCACAGGCTTGCCGCCATGCGGCGGCGACGATAGACCGGCGGCTTCGCGGCTATGGCGAAATTGGTAGACGCAGCAGGTTTAGGTCCTGCCGGGAGACCGTGGGGGTTCGAGTCCCTCTAGCCGCACCACCCTCGCACGCCGCCGGCCTGAACCGGCGGCGCGGCGTCCCGGGTCAGGCGTTGCCGCGACGGCCGGTCTCGAACAGGAACCAGACCCGCTTCTCGCCCTCGTCGATCCAGTTCTCCAGCAGGCTGGCGGTGGCCACGTCGTTGTGCTCGTCGCACAGATCGTGGACTTCGCGCATCCAGCCCACCAGGTCGTTGTTGTCGTCCCGCAGCTCCGCCAGCATGTCGAACGGATCCACATAGTCCGCGTCGTTGTCGGCGATGCGCTGCTGGCCGACGATCTGGCCGATGGAGCGCAGGGTCACGCCGCCGATCTTGCGCGCCCGCTCGGCGATCGGATCGGTCATGGCGAACAGTTCCGCCGCCTGCTCGTCCAGCAGCAGGTGGAAGTCGCGGAAATGCGGACCCGACACGTGCCAGTGAAAATTTTTCGTCTTCAGATACAGGGCGAAGACGTCGGCCAGCAGCCCGGTCAGGGCGGCGGCGATGTCCCGCGTCGCCTCCTCAGGCAGGCTGGTCGGTGTTTTCAGGGGCGCAAGGCGCTTTTCGCGAGCGTCAGACATGGAATTCTCCTCGGCTTGATCTGAATGGTCTAGCTAGGAAGCAGCGGGGGCGAACGAAAGCCCTGATCTGCGTCAATTCCGATGGTCGGGGGCGGCCCCAGCGCCGCCAGGCTGACACGCGGCTGCGCGCCCTTTCCCTATCCCCCGTACCCGCGCCCGCCCCCGCCGAAGCCGCCGCGTGAGACGACCGTCGTGCGGCTCTGTACCCGGCTGGGCGCCTGGCGGGCCACGTCTGTGTGTTCTCGACCGTTCGTCAGCGTGCGGCCCGTGCGATAGTCGCGATAGGTGTAGCCGCCGCCGTAACCGTTGGAATAGCGATCCTCGCGGTCGCGATACAGCGGGCCGCCGCCCCGATAGCCGCCGTCCAGCAACTGCCCGATGACGAAGCCGGCCAGCAGCGGACTGAAGAACGAGCCGCCCCCCTGATTGTTCGGCTGGCACTGGGACGGCCCCCACTGGCCTTCGCATTCCTCGCGCGTCGCATAACGCGGCGCCGTGGCGGCGGCGTCCTGCTGGGCCTTCGCCAGGGCGGCGTCGCATTCGGCGTCGGCAATGTCGTCGGCGGCCCGGCATTCCTCCAGCGAGGTGTAGGCCAGCGTCGGCTGCGGCTCGGGCTCCGGCACGCGTTGCGGCGCGCCACAGGCCGACAGGGTGAAGCTGGCGGTGGCCATCAGGCTGCTGACATGCAGGACGCGCGAGCGCATCAGGCGTCGCATGGTCCGGGTCTGGGGCAGGTCCCTGGGATCGGTCATGGCGGTCACGACGTCATGCAGGCGGCGTTCAGCAGCCCGACGCAGATGGAAATGGAGGCCAGGTAGATGGCCGCCGCGATTTCGCCCGCCTCGATGCGGACCACCAGATTGCGGAAGGCCAGCCGGCTGATGGTCACGAAGACCACGATCTGGATCACCCCGGCCAGCAGGGCCCAGGCGGCGAACTCGGCCAGGCTGACGGTGTGCGAAAGCGCCGAGGCCAGCGGCAGCACATAGCCGATCAATGCTCCGCCCAGGGCGATGGCCGCGGCCGGGTTGCCCTCACGGATCAGGGTGCGCTCATGGTACGGCGTGACCCACTGGTAGATCAGCTTGAACGCCAGGGTGAACAGCCCCGCCGCGGCGAAGGCGATCAGAAAGGCGATCGCGCCCTGCTGAAATACGTACCAGTCGAACATCGTGTCGCCCCTTGATGTGCGCGCTCAGGCGCGGAACTCGGCCATTTCCAGCGGAATGCCGATCATGATCTCGTGCGTCGTCTCGCCGCCCTCGGGCTGCTGCTCCAGGGCGATCATCAGTTCGCGCCCGCCCGCCAGGTCGCGTGCGTACAGCATGCAGGTCTGGAAGATCTTGGCATAGGGCGTGGTCGCGGCCCGGTCGTCCCAGATGGTCTCCCATAGCGTGACGGGCGGCTGGATCGCGTCGCTCTCGGCGAACCAGAACCGCGGATAGTCCGGCAGCTCTTCCGCCGCGCCGTGAAAGACCGGGGCCGACAGCCGGTCGCGCCAGATCCGCCGCTCGCGCTCGCCCGGCGGATAGGCCGAGGTCCAGGGAATGAACAGGCTGAAGTCGTAGCTCTCGGCCCCGGCCTCATCATCGCTCATGGCCTGCAGCATGACGTGGTCGTCGGTATAGAAGCGGTGCACGTACTGCCCGCCGTCCAGGCTGATCAGACCCTGCGCCGTGACGTCCAGCACGTCGCGATCCAGGGCGAAATGCGTGTCGTCTCCTAGCCGTCGCCACGCCAGCGGATCCAGCGAGACGGTCCGGCCGACGGTGATGTTGCGCACCGTCGCCAGCCGCGACGCCGGCGGCGTCTTCTCCGATGATCCGAAAAGTTTCTTGAACATGGGCGACTATCTAAGCCCCTCGCGCGC
This sequence comes from Brevundimonas sp., assembly GCF_041911375.1. Taxonomy (GTDB): domain Bacteria; phylum Pseudomonadota; class Alphaproteobacteria; order Caulobacterales; family Caulobacteraceae; genus Brevundimonas. The sequence goes on from NZ_JAYRPA010000025.1 coordinate 250,420, forward strand.
CGACCGCGAGCGAACAACGGCGGCGCGCCCGAATGATGCGGTTCATACGGCGAAGGGTCTCGCCGATATTGCGTGAAGTCAAGCGTTCATGTTACGCGTTTCATGTAACATGGACTCGATCAGCTCGCCCTCCTCCGCCGCCAACGACCGCATCCGTGCGTGGCGGCAGGCGCGCCGCGAAGCCGGTCTGGTCAAGCTGGAGCTTTGGGTGCCTGCAGCCGCTCGAGACGATGTGAAGGCCGCCGTCCGCGCCATCGTCACCGATTCCACGCGCGGCCCGCATCTTGCCGGGCGATCACGCCGCCCCACTTCTGAATCCATCACCCCTGGAGACGACCACCACATGGACGCCGTGATCGAAACGCCCTGGACCGTGCCGGCCATCAAGGCGGCGCTGGACCAGTCCCCCTTGCTGCGCGAGGGCGAGATGACCCTGCGCGTGCTGGAAGGGGCCGAGCCCGTGCTGCTGGCCACGATGCACGAATACGGCGACCTGCCCGTCTATCTCAGCGTCGGCGGCGCCCAGATCGTCTGCTCGGTCCTGCTGTGGCCGGTGGCGGAACAGACCGACCGCCACGCCTTCAACGAGTTCCTGCTGAAGGCCCAGCGCGTGGTGCCCCTGTCCAACTTCGCCATCACCAATGTGGGCGGCGAAGACGTGTATGAGCTGATGGGCGAACTGTCCTGCAAGACGACCCTGCAGACCATCCTCATCGAACTGCGCACCCTGGCCGAGAATGCGATCGACGCCACCGAACTGCGCGAAACCTTCGGCGCCGACGCCGCCTGATTCGGAGACCGACCATGTCCATGCTCAGAAAACTCTCCGCCCTGTTCCGCGGCACTGCCCATGACGCCGCCCAGGGCGTCGTCGACGCCAATGCGCTGAAGATCCTCGACCAGGAAATCCGCGACGCCGACAACGCCCAGGGCAAGGCGCGCGATGACCTGGCCGGCCTGGTGGCGCGCCGCCGCATGGCCGAGAACGAGCTGGCGTCCTTCAGGGACCAGATCGGCAAGTACGAAAGCTCGGCCCGCACCGCCCTGGGTCAGGGCAAGACGGACCTCGCGCGTGAGGTCGCCTCGCGCATCGCCGAGCTGGAAGGCGAAATCGCCACGCGCGGCCCGATGATCGAGGACATGAAGGCCGCCGAGGCCCGGCTTCGCACCGCCATCGCCACGACGGACCAGAAGATCGAGACGCTCCGGCGCGAGATCGACATCGTCAAGGTCAACGAATCCGTCCAGCGCGCCCAGACCTCGGTCGCCCTCAACTCGGCCGGCGCCCACTCGCGCATCGGCTCGGCGGCCGACAGCCTGCAACGCATCAAGCAGCGCCAGGCCGTGCAGGAAGAGAAGCTGCGCGCCAATCAGGAGCTGGAGGACAAGCGGACCGGCGCCGATCTGGACGCCAAGCTGCGTGAAGCGGGGATCCTGCCTGGCCACTCCTCGGCCGACGACGTGCTGGCCCGCCTGACCCAGCAGGAGGTGACGATCGTCACCCCGCGCATCGGCCAGTCCGTCCCGACGGCCGACAAGGACCCGGCCTGATCCATGGAGCGTCTCCGCTTCGATCCTCGCCCCGACTGGGACGCCAAGGCCGAGGCCCTGGGCTTCACCTGGCGACACGACGACGGCAAGCCCTATTGGGACGAGACGGCCGCCTACGCCTTCTCGCTGTCCGAGATCGAGGACGGGATCGAAGCGCCGACGGCCGAGCTGCACTCCCTGTGCCTGGATCTGGTCGAGGAAGCCGTCCAGTCGGAACGGCTGATGGAGCAGCTCGACATCCCCGAGGCCATGCGGGATTACGTCGCCGACAGCTGGAAACGGAACGAGCCCTCGCTCTACGGCCGGTTCGACTTCGCCTACGACGGAACGGGCCCGGCCAAGCTTTACGAGTACAACGCCGACACCCCGACCAGCATCTATGAGACGGCGGTCTTCCAGTGGCTGTGGTTGGAGGACCAGATCGCCGCCGGCGTCCTGCCCGCCGACGCGGACCAGTTCAACAGCCTGCACGAAAAGCTGGTCGACCGCTTCCGGGCCATCTTCCCGGGCGGCGGCTTCATGCATTTCAGCTCCGACGCCGACTTCGTCGAGGATCGCCAGACCGTCCGCTTCCTGGAGGATCTGGCGCGACAGGCGGGATTGGACCCTCAGTTCGTCGCCATCGACCAGATCGGCCTGAACGAGGAAGGCCGCTTCGTCGACCATGAGAACTGGATCATCGGCGCCCTGTTCAAGCTCTATCCGTGGGAACAGATGCTGCGCGACGACTACGCCGCGCCCCTGCCCACCGCGGACGTCACCGTCCTGGAGCCGGCCTGGAAGAGCCTTCTGTCCAACAAGGGGATCCTGCCCCTGTTGTGGGCGCGGCACGCCGGCCACCCCAATCTGCTGGAAAGCTATTTCGAGGATGATCCCCGAGCGGCGAACCTGGGCGATTCCTACGCGCGCAAGCCGCTGTTCTCGCGCGAAGGCGCCAATGTCGAGCTGGTCGACCGGGGCGTAAGCGGCGGGGTCGACGACGGCGGTTACGGCGAAGGCCGGCATATCCTGCAGGCGCTCCGCCCGCCCCCCGTCTTCGACGGCCAGCACGTGATCGTCGGTTCCTGGCTGATCGGCGACGAACCGGCGGGCGTCGGCCTGCGCGAAGACACCGGCCGCATCACCCGCAACACGTCCCGCTTTCTTCCGCACTTCATCCGCGACTGAGCGCGATCGGGGCGGCCCGCCGCCGATGAATCACCGTCCGGCTAGGGATTCTGGACCGGCGAAAGATCGGTTTATCGAGGAAAGGATGGTGGATGCGACAGGGATTGAACCTGTGACCCCCTCGGTGTGAACGAGGTGCTCTCCCGCTGAGCTACGCATCCATGCCTTGCGGAGGCGGCGACATAGCCCGGTCGCGTGCGCCGCGCAAGCGCCGGAGCATCAGATTCCGGCCGCTCGCACCGCCTCCGGCGTTTCCGTCTCCGGATCGCCGGGCAGAAAGGCCACGCGGCCGTCGTACACCGCCTCGTTCAGTATGCCTTCCTCCCTGGCCACCAGCACCGGGACCAGCATCTGGCCGGTGACGTTCGTCGCCGTGCGCATCATGTCGATGATCCGGTCGATGGCGACGATATAGCCGATGCCTTCCAGCGGAAGACCTGCCGTCGACAGCGTCAGGGTCAGCATGACGATGCTGGTCCCGGGCACGCCGGCCGTGCCCAGCGACCCCAGCACGGCCGTCAGGCCGATCAGCACATATTGCGTCAGCGTCAGGTCGATCTTGAAATACTGGGCGATGAAGATCGAGGCGATCGCGGGATAGATGGCGCCGCAGCCGTCCATCTTCACATTGGCCCCCAGCGGCACGGCGAAGGCCGCATAGGCCTGGGGCACGCCCAGCCGCTCGACCGTCTGGCGCAGGGTGATCGGCAACGTTCCCAGAGAGGATGATGTCGCGAACGCCGTCTGCTGCGCCGCAAAGGCGCCGCGGAAGAAGCTGCGAATCTTCAGCCCATGCAGCTTCAGAAGGCCCGAATAGACCACCAGGATATGGAACAGGCAGGCCGCGTAGATGGCGAAGATGAACTTGCCCAGGGGCAGCAGCGCCTCCCAGCCATAACCTCCGACCACCGCCCCGATCAGGCCGAACACCCCGAACGGCGTCAGCTGGATCACCCAGCGGGTGATTCGGAAGACGACGGCCGCCCCCTCATCCACCAGCCGCCGCACGCCCTGCGCCGCATCGCCCAGCGCCACCAGCGCCATACCCACCAGCGCCGAGAAGAAGATGATCTGCAGCACCCTGCCCTCGCTCAGCGCGGCGAACGGGTTGGTCGGCACCCCCCCGATCAGTACGTCCAGCGGGGTCGGGATCTCGCGCGCCTTCACCTCGCCCAGCGGCAGGTTCGACAGGCCCACGCCCGGATTGATCAGATGGCCGAAGGCGATCCCCACCAGTACCGCCAGCAGCGAGGTGATCGCGAACCAGACGATGGTCCTGACGCCCAGGCGCACCGCGCCGACGCCCTCGCCCAGCTTGGCGATCGAGCTGGCGATGGTGAACAGCACCAGCGGCGCCACCACCATGCGGATCAGGTTCAGATAGACGTCGCCGATCGGCTGCAGCCAGGTTTCGGCGCGCTCGCGCAGAATCAGGCCGGCGACCACCCCCAGCACGAAGCCGGCGGCGGTCCGCTGCCACAGGGGAATCTTGAAGAAGCGGGCGATCACGAACTCATCCTCGACGCAGGACCGCTCAGCCGGCCACCGAAGCGCGGTTCCGTAACCGAAGCCGTCGTCGATCGGTTGCGACTTCTCCTATCGCCAGCCGTTAGCGCAGCGACAGGCGCTAACCCAGGGCGCGCCGAACGTAGTGGTCCGCCAGCAGGCCGTCGACCGCCTCCTCCACATCCTCGAAGGCGTCGATCAGCACGTCGCCGCCCAGTTCCTCGACCGGCACAGGGGTGTAGCCGAACGTCGCCAGGATGCACGGCATGCCCGCGTCGCGCGCCGCCCCCGCGTCGGGCGCCGCGTCGCCGACCATGACCGCGCGCGCCGGGTCGCCGCCGATCTGCGTCACCGCCTCGATCAGGTGCGCGCCCGCGGGCTTGCGGGCGCTGACCCGGTCGGGGCCCACGACGGCGGCGAAGTGGCGCATCAGGTCCAGCTTCTCCAGCAGCAGCTCCGACAGGTCCGAGCGCTTGTTGGTCGCCACCGCCAGCCGGGCGCCGCGCGCCGCCAGCCGCTCCAGCGTCTCGACCACCCCGTCAAACGGCCGGCTGCCCTCGGCGATGCGGCCGGCGTAGTCGACCAGGAACCGCTCGAACAGCGCCTCCGAGCGCGCCCGCTCCACGTCCGCCCCGGCCGCCTCGAAACCGTGGACCAGCAGCGCCCGCGCCCCCGATCCGATCAGCGCCGAGGCCGCCTCCATCTCCACCGGCGGCAACCCCTCCTCGACCAGCAGCCGGTTCAGCGCGCCGATCAGGTCCGGCGCGGAATCGACCAGCGTCCCGTCCAGGTCGAACAGGATGGTCCATCCCTCCAGATCGCGATCGGTCATCCGCATCTCCCTTTGGCGCGCATGATGGGTTAAGGCCGGGACGACTAGCCGCCGGGACGATTCATGACCAGAGCACGCGCCGCCATCATCCTCGCCGCCGGACAGGGCACGCGGATGAAGTCGCCTCTTCCCAAGGTCCTGCACCCGGTCGGCCAGCGCGCCATGCTGGATCACGCGATCGACGCGGCGGAAGGCCTGGGCTGCGAGCGCATCGTCGTCGTCGTCGGCGACCACTCGCCCCAGGTCCGCGCCCATGTGGAGAAGCGTCTCGGCGCCCAGGCCGTCGCGGTCCAGGACCCGCCGCTGGGCACCGGTCACGCCGTCCGCGCCGCCGAACAGGCCCTGGCCGGCTTCGACGGCGACGTGGTCGTCACCTACGGCGACGTGCCCCTGCTGAAGGCCGCCGACATCGCCCCGGTCTTCGGCGGCGAAGGCGTCACCGTCATCGGCTTCGAGGCGCGCGATCCCGGCGCCTACGGCCGCCTGGTGATCGAAGGCGACACGCTCGTCGCCATCACCGAGGCCAAGGAGGCCTCGCCCGAGGTCCTGGCCCTGACCGCCTGCAACTCGGGCGTCATGGCCGCGCCGGCCGCCGTGCTGTTCCAGCTGCTGGCGCAGGTTACGAACGACAACGCCAAGGGCGAATACTATCTGACCGACGTGGTCGAATTGGCGCGCAAGGCGGGTCATCCGACCCGCGCGGTCTTCGCCGACGAGGATGCGGTCATGGGCGTCAACGCCCAGGCCGAACTGGCCCAGGCCGAGGCCCTGTTCCAGAAGGTCCAGCGCGAGACCTTCCTGGCCGCCGGCGTGACCATGAGCGCGCCCGACACCGTCCACTTCGCCTGGGACACCCAGGTCGGGGGCGGAACCGTCATCGAGCCCTTCGTCGTGTTCGGCCCCGGCGCCGTCATCGAAGGCGGCGCCCGCATCCGCAGCTTCAGCCACGTCGAAGGCGCCCGCGTCGCCTCGGGCGCCGAGGTCGGCCCCTACGCTCGCCTGCGTCCCGGCGCGGACCTGGCCCAGGGCGTCAAGGTCGGCAACTTCGTCGAAGTGAAGAACGTCACGATGGAGAAGGGCGCCAAGGCCAACCACCTGGCCTATCTGGGCGACGGCGCGGTCGGCGCGGGCGCCAACATCGGCGCCGGGACCATCTTCTGCAACTACGACGGCTTCAACAAGGCCCGCACCCAGGTCGGCGCGGGCGCCTTTGTCGGCTCCAACTCCAGCCTGGTCGCGCCCGTCGTTATCGGCGCCGGCTCCCTGATCGCCTCCGGCTCCGTCGTCACCGAGGACGTGCCCGCCGACGCCCTGGCCTTCGGCCGCGCCCGCCAGACCAACAAGCCCGGCGCGGCTGTCGCCTTCCGGGAACAGGCCAAGGCCAGGAAGGACGCGAAATCGAAATGAGCGACCTGCAGAAGAAGAACGCCGGCGAGGCCGCCGCCCAGCACGTCGAGGCGGGCATGGTCGTGGGCCTGGGCACCGGCTCCACCGCCGCCTGGTTCGTCAAGGCGTTGGCGGCGCGCAACCTCTCGGGCCTGCGCTGCGTCCCCACCTCGGAAAAGACCGCAGACCTGGCGCGGGAGCTGGGCCTGACCCTTTCGACGCTGGAGGACACGCCGCGCATCGATCTGACCGTCGACGGCGCCGACGAGGTCGGTCCGGGCCTGGCCCTGATAAAGGGCGGCGGCGCGGCCCTGTTGCGCGAGAAGCTGGTGTGGGAGGCTTCGGCCCGCTGCATCGTCATCGCCGACCACGCCAAGGTCGTGCCGGTGCTGGGAACCTTCCCCCTGCCCATCGAGGTGGTCGCCTTCGGCCACAAGACCACCGGCAACCGCATCGCCGATGTTCTGATCGACCACGACATCAACACGCCCGCGCGCGTCCGCCAGGCCGATCGCGGCCTGGTCCGCACCGACGGCGGCAACCTGATCTACGACGCCGCCTGCAAGGCCATCCAGGACCCCGCCCGCCTCGCCGACGACCTGAAGCTGATCACCGGCGTGGTCGAACACGGCCTGTTCCTCGACCTCGCCGACCTGGCCATCATCGGCACGGACGACGGGTTCGAGACGATCAATCCCTGACCAGGTTCAGCCGATCAATCTTCTTCACCCCGAAGCGCCCCATGTGCGCGCCGAATTGAGCTTACGATCTCCGAGCGGCCGGCCCTCATATTCTTCCGCGTCCGTTCCGCGGAGTACAGGCCGTCGAGATAGGCCTTGTCCCAGTCCGTCAGCGACATCGCGGCTTCCGGCTGCTCAAACACGTTCAGAATGGAGGCGTAGCCGCTCGTATCCGCTTCAGGATCGATCTGAGCGAAGGTGACCATCGCCGTATAATCCGCCAGTTGCTGGATCGACACATTGGCGATCTGGTCCACGTCTATGATGACGATGGTGCGGAAGATGTCGTCGACGATTTGAGTGCTGAGCCGGGAGGCGGCGAAAACGTTCACTACCGGCGCGTAATCGTACGGGCTATCGCAGGGGGCCTGACATTCTCCGGGAATGCGTACCGCACGCGCGCCGGTTTCGGAATCCACCGGCATCGACACCTGCCACCAACGCACGGGTTTGTCCGACGCCTGAAAGGCTCGCAAGGCCGCGCCTCCGCGATCCATTCCCGGCCCGCCCATGCGGAACGCCCTGGAACGCCGCTCCACCAGGTGCTGCGCTGCGGCCTGGGCGTCCGCCGACGCGATGATCAGCACATTGGGGCTGCATCCCGGAGCGCCCGGCTTCAATCCGATATCCTCTGCGACCGTGGAAACGCGATCCACGATGTACTGCGCCGGCTCGCCCTGAAGGTTTGCAACGCCAACGCATACTGACTCGCTCCAACGAGCGATGCCTCGCCCGCTGTTGGGCGCCGCCACCTCGTCCACGAAGTTGCGGATCATCTCATCCAGCGGCCGACCCACGACCTCGACGTCCTGAAGCCTCACAGCCGAATCCGCCGCCGGATCGGGTTGCGGAACGTCGTCATGCGGCGGGAGGGGCTGCAGCCCGATCAGCGTCGCCAGCAGAACGGCCAACATCGCCACCTCCCGTGAATGCGATCCACACAACCTAGGTCGGATCCCGACTACCGTCAAACGACCGCAAGCCGCCCGCCTTGCCGCCACGCTCGGCGGCGCCTAAGTCCGGTCGGCCTCGCGGTTCGCCGCCCGGCGTTCACACCATTCAGACGATTCACACCGTGTTTTTCGGCGCGCGCGCCGGGATTTCACACTATTCAGACGGTTCAGACTCTCTTTTCCCGGTCTGACCCCCGGAGCATCCGATGGCCGATTACGACTACGACCTCTTCGTCATCGGCGCCGGCTCCGGCGGTGTGCGGGCCGCCCGGCTGACCGCGCTGGACGGCAAGAAGGTCGCCGTCGCCGAGGAGTATCGCGTCGGCGGCACCTGCGTGATCCGGGGCTGCGTCCCCAAGAAGTTCATGGTCATGGCCTCCGAGGTCAGCCACGCGCTCGAGATCGCCGAAGGCTACGGCTGGTCGTTCGACAACGCGAAGTTCGACTGGCCTGCGTTTCTCGAGGCCAAGGATGTCGAGATCGCCCGCCTGTCCGGCATCTACGCCGCCAATCTGGGCAAGGCCGGGGTCGAGCTGGTCCACGGCCGGGCGGTGCTCAAGGACGCCCACACCGTCGAGATCGTCGGCAAGAACCGCACCATCACGGCCGAGAAGATCCTGATCGCCACCGGCGGACGCCCCTGGGTCCCGCAAGACCTGCCGGGCGTCGAGCACGCCATCACCTCGGAAGAGGCCTTCCATCTGCCCGAACTGCCCAAGCGAATCCTGATCGCGGGCGGGGGCTATATCGCGGTGGAGTTCGCGGGCATCTTCGCCGGACTGGGCGTCGAAACCACCCTGATCTATCGCGGCCCCAACATCCTGCGCGGCTTCGACGACGATGTGCGCGCGCACCTGGCCGGCGAGATCGAGAAGCGCGGCGTCAAGGTCATCCTAGGCTGCCAGCACGAGAAAATCGAAAAGACCGCGACCGGCCTGGTCAACCATCTGGAAAACGGCATGAAGCTGGAGACGGACGTGGTCATGTTCGCCACCGGCCGCATCCCGCACGTCAAGGACCTGGGCCTGGAGGCCGCGGGGGTCGAGCTGAACGACGAGGGCGCGATCAAGGTCGATCCCTATTCCAAGACCACGGCCGACAACATCTGGGCCATCGGCGACGTGACCGACCGGATGAACCTGACGCCGGTCGCCATCCGCGAGGCGGTCGCCTTCCACCAGACCGTCTATCGCGACAATCCCCAGCACTTCGACTACGAGGCCGTCGCCACCGCCGTCTTCAGCCAGCCGCCCGTCGGCGTGGTCGGCCTGACCGAGGCCGAGGCGCGCCGCAGCTGCGCCAAGGGCGTGGACGTCTATGTGACCCGCTTCCGGCCGATGAAGTACGCCTTCACCGGATCTGACGAACGCGTCTTGATGAAGCTGGTGGTCGACGCCGACACCCAGCGCGTCGTCGGCGTTCACATCGTCGGCCCCGAAAGCCCGGAGATGATTCAGCTGGCCGCCATCGCCGTGAAGGCCGGTCTGACCAAGGGCCAGTGGGACGCCACCTGCGCCGTCCACCCGACCATGGCCGAGGAGCTGGTCACCCTGAAGGAGAAGCAGTCCGCCGCGAACATGGCCGCGGGCTGAGGCGGTTCAGGGCCGCCCCCGTTCCCGGAACCGCTGCAGGATGTCCAGGCGCGCCGAGAACGGCGCCGGCGCGACGAACGGTCCCTCGTTGCCGAAGGTCATGATCCGTTGATCGTTCCCCGTCACCCGGGGCCAGGCGGGGCGGCCCGGTCCGTCGGGATCTCCCGAACGGGCGAAGGCGGTCCAATAGCCCATCATGGCCTCGGACGCCCGCCGGTCCCGCTCCTCGACCGGATACGGCAGGATGCCCAGGTTGCCGAAGACATAGGGCCGCTCGACCGCATGGCTGGCCCCGTTGTGAGGCTCCGGGCCCGCCGTGGACGTCACGTCGAAGCGGTAGAGGTAGGTAGGATGACCCGCCGCCGCGTGCAGCCGGGCCAGGTTCCGCGCCGGCTCCGTGAAGACCAGGTCCGTCACCACCTGGGCGTCGAAACCCTGGATCCCGCCGTAGGCCTGAACCGCCTCGGCCCGCTCCAGCCAGGTCATGTCGTCGTCGATCAGGCCATAGCCCGATCGGTCCGTCGGTTTGATCCACCAGAACTCGGCGCTGTTGGTGCCGATGACATAGGGCACGGGCGCCTGGCCGCCGGCCCGGAACACCGCCTCGACCCGATCCGGCACGACCACGCCGTCGATCAGGTTCAGGTCGCCGTTGGCGAAAGAGGGCGCCGGTCCCAGGAAGGTTTCCGGCGGCGCGGCGCGCAGGGCCTCCGCGGTGGTCAGACCCGCCGCGGCGCCCCACGCCTGGCCTCGCTCCCGCGCCGAGGGGCTTCCGCCCGGTCCCTTGCGATCGAGGGGAATCTGCAGTTCCCGCCCCAGCCCCGACTGGACCACCGCCTTGTGGAAGAGGCCCCGCGCCTTGGGCGAGATCATCAGCCGGTTCACCAGAACGCCGCCCGCCGACTCGCCGAACACGGTGACGTTGGCCGGATCGCCGCCGAAGGCCGCGATGTTCGCCTTGACCCACTCCAGCGCCGCGATGACGTCCATCACGCCGTAGTTCCCCGCCGCTTCTTCCGCGGGCCGCTCCGCCGCCAGCGCCGGGTGATCAAAGAAGCCCAGCCGGCCCAGCCGGTAGTTCAGCGTCACCACCACGACGCCGCGCCTCGCAAGGTCGTCGCCTTCGTAGAGCGCCGCCGTGCCGGAGCCGTTGATCAGCGCCCCGCCGTGGATCCACACCATGACCGGCGCGCGCGCGCCGGTCTGCTGCGTCGTCCAGACGTTCAGGTTCAGGCAATCCTCGCTCATCGGCGGGGGACCGACGCCGGGATCGCCATTGGCCGGCGGCTGGATGCAGATCGCGCCATAGGCGGTGGCGTCGCGCCGGCCCGTCCACGCGGTCGGCGGCTGCGGCGGCCGCCAGCGCAACGGCCCGACCGGCGGCGCCGCATAGGGAATGTTCCGGTACGAGGCGACCGTGTCCTCCACGCGGCCCGCCAGCACGCCCTGGCTCAGGCGCGCCTCGGCATGCTGCTGCGTGTCCACCTGGCCCGCCATCAGGGCCAGGGTGGCGAATGCGCCTACGAAAGTCATGCCCCGTGCTTAGCAAATTCTTCCGACACGCCAACAATGATGCCGCCGCTTTCGTCGGTCGCGAACCTTTTTGCATCACGTGCGTTAGCTGAGGCGCTTGGGGACGTGCATTGATCGATTCTAAAATACATTCACCGCCCGCCGTGGACCTCGCGGCGGCTTTTGAAGCTTCACCCAACCCTTACGTCGTGATGACGCCCGATCTGACGATCGTCGGCGCCAATCGCGCTTATCTGGACGTCACCTCGTCCCGACATAACGAGATTATCGGCCGGTCGCTGTTCGCGGCTTTCGACTCTGGGCCCAGCGGGGACGCGCCCGAGAACGTCCGGCGGGTCAAGGCCTCGCTGGAAAAGGCCCGCGACACCCGGCAGACCGATCATCTCGCGATGGTGAGCTTCTCCATCGCGCGCACCGGCGCAGACGGCGTCCAGACGTTCGAAGACCGGTTGTGGAGCGCCACGCACACGCCGATCCTCAACGCCGACGGCGAGGTGATCTACCTGCTCCAGCACACGATGGATGTGACGGATCTGAAGCGCACCCCCGCGGATACGGCCGAGCCGGTCAGCGCGCTGGACGCCATCGTGGGCGGCGCTGTGCTGCGCCGCGCCAAGGTGGTGCAGGAAGACAATCTTCGCCTCGAACGCGAGCGGAACCGTCTGGTCGAGATGTTCATGCAGGCGCCGGGATTTGTGGCGATCCTGTCGGGCCCCCGCCACGTCTTCCAGATGTACAACGCGGCCTACCAGCAACTGATCGGCCGGCGCGACGTGTCGGGCATGGCGATCCGCGACGCCCTGCCCGAGTTGGCGGGACAAGGCTTCTACGAGTTCCTCGACGAGGTGTTCGCCACGGGCGAAGCCTATGAGGGCCAGGAAAGCCGGGTGCAGTTGCAGCGCCGCCCCGAGGGGCCGCTGGAAGACCTCTATCTCAACTTCATCTACCAGCCGATCCGCAACGAGGACGGAGCGGTGGTCGGCATATTCGTTCAGGGCCACGACGTCACCGAGAACGTCCTCTCGGCCGAGCGTCAGAAGCTGATGATCGACGAGTTGAACCATCGGGTGAAGAATACGCTGGCGACCGTCCAGTCCATCGCGATCCAGACGGCCCGCTCGCACGCCGACCCCGCAACGTTCGCCGAGGCCTTCCAGTCGCGGATCATGGCCCTGTCGCACACGCACAACCTGTTGACGCGCAGCCATTGGGAAGGCGCCGACCTGCGCGCCATCCTGGAGCACGAAACCGAGGCGTTCGGCCCATTGCGCATGAGCCTGAATGGTCCGCCGGTGGCGCTGGAGCCGGCGATGGCGCTTTCGCTGGGCATGATCTTTCACGAGCTGGCCACCAATGCGGCCAAGTACGGCGCCCTGGCGGCTCCCGAGGGTCGCGTGATGGTGGACTGGACGCTGGCGGACCAGCGCTCGCCCCGACTCCGGCTGACCTGGCGGGAGATTGGCGGCCCGGCCGTTTCGGAGCCCGATCGAAAAGGTTTCGGCAGTCGATTGATCGAACGAAACATTCGGCATGATCTGGCGGGGGAGATCGATCTGGTCTACGCCGCCGATGGATTGATCGCGGAACTGAATGTTCCGCTGGACAGGGACCAAATGCGATGACCCAGCCCCTGAATGGAAGGCGCGTTCTCATCGTCGAGGACGAATCCCTGGTGGCGATGCTGCTTGAGACGATCCTGGAAGACATGGGCTGCACGCCCGTGGGCCCGGCGGCCAATATCGACGAGGGCGCCGCCCTGGCCCGGGACGAGGCCGAACTGGACGCCGCCCTGCTCGACGTCAACGTCGCGGGCCGCCAGGTCTTTCCCGTCGCCCAGGCGCTGAAGGCGCGGGGCGTGCCCTTCGTCTTCTCCACCGGCTACGGCGAAGGCGGTCTGCCCGACGAGTGGCGCGGCAATCCGACCATCCAGAAGCCCTTCACCGAGGCCGCCGTGCGCGACGCCTTGATGAAGGCGATGGGCGTGGCCGAGGTCTAACGCTTCAGGTCTTTCAGGACGGCCCGCGCGGCGTTGTGGCCCGGCGCCCCGGTCACGCCGCCGCCCGGATGGGCGCCTGACCCACACAGATAAAGGCCCGGCACCGGCATGCGGTGATCGGCGTGGCCCAGCACCGGACGCGCGCTGAACAGCTGGTCGAGGGTCAGCCGCCCGTGGAAGATGTCGCCGCCGACCAGGCCGAACCGGCGCTCCAGGTCCCGGGGTCCCAGCGCCAGGCGTCCCACGACCGAGGCCTTGAAGCCCGGAGCATGCGCGTCGATGGTGTCGATCATCAGGTCGCCGACGGTGTCGCGGTGCTGGTCGGCGAGGTCCGGCGCGACATGCTGGCAGAACAGGCTGGCGACGTGCCCGCCGGGCGGCGCCAGGCTGTCGTCCAGCGTGGAGGGTATCAGCATCTCGACGATCGGCTGGGATGACCAGCCGTTCAGCCGCGCCTCCGCATGGGCGCGATCCATATAGGCCAGGCTCGGCGCGACGATGATCCCCGCCGTCAGGTGATCCCCGGGCTCCGGATGGGCGGTGAAGCGCGGCAGTTCCGACAGCGCCACGTTCATCCGGAACGTCCCAGACCCCGACGCATAGCGACCGATCCGCTCGAGGAAGTCGGCGGGCGCCGCCGCCCTGTCGACCAGCCGATCGAACAGCAGGCGCGGATGCAGGTTTGAAACGACCGCGCGCGCCCTGACCACATCGCCCGCTTCCGTCGCGGCCCCGACCGCCCGGCCCTTCTCGGTCAGCACTTCGACGACCGGCGCCTCCAGCCGCAGCTCGACGCCTGCCTCGGCGCACGCCCCGGCCATGGCCTGCGTGATGGCCCCCATGCCGCCGATGGCGTGGCCCCAAGCGCCGCGGCGGCCGTTCACCTCGCCAAAGACGTGATGAAGCAACACATAGGCCGAGCCCGGCGTGTAGGGGCTGGCGTAGTTGCCGACGACGCTGTCGAAGCCGAACAGCGCCTTGATGGGATCGCTCTCGAACCAGCCGTCCAGCCAATCGCCGGCCGACTTGGTGAACAGGTCCAGCAGATCGCGCCGCCCGGTCACGTCAAGCGCAGCGACGCGACACCCGACTGCGCCCGCCTTCAGCATCTCGGGCAGGGCGGCGATCCAGCCGCCGTCGGACATGTTCGGCGGCGCGGTAAGGATTAGGCCGCGCAGGATCGAGGCGACGGTCTCCAGCCGTCTTTCGTAGGCGTCCAGTCGCTCGGCGTCGCGGGCTGAAAAGCGCGCCACCTCGGCCTTGGTGCGCCCCTCCCCCGCCGCCAGGGCGCGCCCGTCCGGCAGGGGCAGAAAGTTCGCCATGCGGCGCTCGACGACGCGCAGCCCGTGCCGCGCCAACGCCATGTCGGCGATGATCCTGGGATTGAGCAGGCTGACGGTGTAGCTGGCGGTGGAGTTGCGAAACCCGGGATGGAACTCCTCGGTGACTGCGGCGCCGCCGACGACCGCCCGCCGCTCCAGCACCACGACCTTCAGGCCCGCCCGCGCCAGATAAAAGGCGCACACCAGTCCGTTGTGTCCGCCGCCCAGGATGACGACATCGGTCTTGGTCTTCGCCATGGCCCCTCCGTCAGGCCGGCGCGCCGGCGAGATAGCGCCGATGCAACAGCGGCCTGCCCAGCCAGTACGACAGTTCGGCAGGCCGGGCGACATCCCACACCGCCAGGTCGGCGACAGCGCCGGGCGCGATCACTCCGTGCTGCGCCAGACCCAGCGCCTTGGCGGCGTTTCGGGTGGCGCCCGCCAGCGCCTCTTCCGGCGTCAGGCGGAACTGCACGCAGGCGAGGTTCAGCGCCGTAGTCATCGACGCCAGCGGCGAGGTGCCGGGATTGCAGTCGGTCGCCACGGCCATCGCGACCCCGTGCCTGCGCAACAGCTCGACCGGCGGCGCCTGGGTCTCTCGCAGCATCAGGAAGGCGCCCGGCAGCAGGACCGCGACCACGCCGGCCTCGGCCATGGCCGCCACGCCCGCCTCCGTCGCATGTTCGATGTGATCGGCCGAAAGCGCGCCGTATCGCGCCGCCAGCGCGGCGCCGCCGCTGTCCGACAGCTGATCGGCGTGCAGCTTCACCGGCAGCCCCAGGCTCGCCGCCTTGTCGAACAGGCGCGCGACCTCCTGCTCCGAAAAGGCGATGGGCTCGCAGTAGGCGTCCACGGCGTCGACCAGCCCCTCGGCATGGGCCGCGGGCAGGATTTCATCCACAGCCTTGTCCACATAGGCGGCGCGATCGTCCCGATGCTCTGGCGGGACCGCGTGAAGGCCCAGATAGCTGGTGCGGACCCGCACGCGCCCTTCCCGGCCGATCCGCCGGGCCACGCGCAACATCTTCAGCTCCGTCTCGAGATCCAGGCCATAGCCGGACTTGATCTCGACCGTCGTGACGCCGGTGCCGGTCAGTCCCTCAAGCCGGGTCATGGCCGAGGCGAACAGGTCCGCCTCCGAAGCCGCCCGTGTCGCGCGCACGGACGAGACGATGCCGCCGCCTGCACGGGCGATGTCTTCATAGGTCGCCCCGCCCAGTCGTTGCTCGAATTCACCGGCGCGATCGCCGCCGAAGACCAGATGGGTGTGGCAGTCGATCAGACCGGGCGTCACCCAGCGCCCGCCCAATCTTTCGGTCTCCACGCCATCGCCTGCAGGCCGCTGGTCGCGCGGCCCGACCCAGGCGATCCGACCGTCGCGGATGAGAATGGCCGCGTCCTCGATCGCGCCATAGGCCGCGCCGCCCTCGCTCATGGTGGCGACGTGGCAGTCGGTCAGCAGACGGTCGGCGGTCATCGGCGATCCTCGCGCGAGGAGAAGCGGGCGACCAGATCATAGCGGTCGCCGGGGAAGGTCTGCGAGACCCGCGTCACGCCCTGCCCGTCCCTCCATGTCCGCCGCTCGACGCACAGGCAGGCTGCGCCCGTCTTCAGTCCCAGCAGGCGCGCCTCGCGGGCGTCGGCCTCGACGGCCGAGATGCGGTTCTCGGCCTGGGTCCAGGGCGCGAAGTCCAGAAGCCAGCTTCCTGGCGGAACCGTATGAAAATCGACGTTTATCGCTTCCGGCGCGGCCGCCAGCGCGATCAGTCGACGCTCCAGCGCCAGAGGCAGGCCGTCGGCGCTGTGCAGGCAGGTCAATCCGAGCAGCAGGCCGCCGGCCGCCAAGTCGGTCTCGTCCGCCGTCGTCGCCGGACGCTCGGTGCGTTCAAGAAGGGCGTAGCCGTAGCTCTGGCCCCGCTCCAGCACCTCGGCCCTCAGGTCGGGAATGGCCAGGACGGCGGCGTGCGCCCGGGGTTGGGCGACGAAGGTCCCCGCGCGACGGCGTCGGGTGACCAGCCCCCGTTCGGCCAGCTCAGAGATGGCCTTGTTCACCGTCATGCGGGAACAGCCATACCGCGCCGTCAGTTCGTGCTCGAAGGGAATGCGGTCCCCGGGCGCCCAGTCGCCCGACAATATGCGCCCCTCCAGATCGGCGTAGATGCGGCGATGAAGCGGCTCGACGGCGTCCCTCATCCAAGCACCGCCGCCAGCGCCTGGCGATAGCGGGCCTCGACGGCGTCGCGGGCGAGGTGACGGCCGTCCTTCACCACCTGCCGCCCGGCGCGCCAGACGGATGCGACCGAACCCGTCGGGGCGGCGAAGATCCAGCTGTCCAGAATGGCGTCGCCGACGCGATCCGCGAAGGCCGCGCGGCCGGCGTCCAGACTGACGATGTCGGCGGATCGTCCCACCGACAAGCCGCCCTCGACGCCGCTCGCCTGGCCGCCGCCCCTGAGCGCGCTGTCGAACAGGGCGCGCCCCGTCGATCGCTGCGCATCCGCCATCAGGGCGCGTCCTCGCCGCGACAAACGCTGGCTGTATTCCAGCATCCGCAGTTCCTCGGCCAGGCCGATCTGCACGTTGGAGTCCGTTCCCACGCCGAACCGGCCGCCGTCGGCCACGAGGTGCGCCGCCGGGAAGATTCCGTCGCCCAGATTAGCCTCTGTGATCGGGCACAGTCCGACCACGGCTTCACGGCGGGCGACCTCGCGGCGCTCGGCCTCTGTCACGTGCGTGGCGTGGATCAGGCTCCAGCGCGGATCGACGGGCGCATTGGCCAGCAGCCATTCGACCGGCCTTGCGCCCGACCAGGCCAGGCAGTGCTCGACCTCACGCGTCTGCTCGGCCACATGGATGTGGATGGGGCCGCCGCCGGCCAGCGCCGGCACGGCCGCCAGCTGTTCCGGGGTGACCGCCCGCAGACTGTGGGGGGCGACGCCGACGACGGCGTCCGTCAGGCCGCCCGTCAACGCCTTGCCTCTGGCGACCAGTTCGGCGAACCCGTCCAGGTCGCTGATGAAACGCCGCTGCCCGTGCGCCGGCGCCTGCCCGCCGAATCCGGAATGAGCATAGAACACCGGCAGCAGCGTCAGGCCGATCCCCGTCTCGGCCGCCGCCGCCACGATGCGGGAGGCGATTTCGGCACGGTCGGCATAGGCGACGCCGGCGGGGTCATTGTGCAGGTAGTGGAACTCGGCGACGCGGGTGAAGCCGCCCTCCAGCATCTCGATGAAGGCCAGGGCGGCGATGGCCTCGATCTCCTCCGGCCCGCCGCGATCGAGGAATCGGTACATCAGCGCGCGCCAGGTCCAGAAGTCGTCGTCCGCCGGGCCGCGCGCCTCGGTCAGCCCGGCCATGGCGCGCTGGAAGGCGTGGCTATGGACATTGGCGACGCCCGGCAGGGCGACCCCGCCGCCCTCGTCCCCGGCGGCGCGGGCGACGCCCGTCTCGATCCGCGCGATCCGACCCTGCGCCACGCCGATCCGGACGTCGCGCGCCCAGCCGTCGGGCAGAAGGGCCGTCTCGAACCACAGAGTGCGATCCACAGGCTGCGGCTTCGTCGTCACTGGACAGTCCCTGACGGTTAAGATCAATATGTCTAGACATACCACGGTGGATCGATTTGGCGAGGGAGGCCGATGACGCAGGACTGGCTGACCATCCACGAGGGCTCGGCTCCGCTTGTGATCGGCCTTCCGCACACTGGAACCGACATTCCCCAGGCCATCGAAGCGCGGATGACCTCGCCGTGGCTGGCGCGCAAGGATGCGGACTGGTGGGTGGACCGGCTGTATGATTTCGCTGCGGAGATGGGCGCCACCCTGGTGCGCACCGGCGTGTCGCGCAGCGTGATCGACGTCAATCGCGATCCCTCCGGCGTCTCGCTCTACCCCGGCATGACGACGACCAGCCTTTGCCCGACCGAGACCTTCGACGGCGAGCCGCTGTATCGCGACGGAGAGCAACCCGACTCCGCCGAGATCGAGGAAAGGCGGACGCTGTGGTTCGACCCCTATCACGCCGCCCTGCTGCACCAGATCGAGCGACTGCGCAAAGGCGGGCCGGTCGTCCTGTATGACGCCCACTCGATCCGCTCGGTCGTGCCGCGTCTGTTCGAGGGCGAGCTGCCGCAGTTCAATATCGGCGACAACGGGGGCGCGACCTGCGCCACCGAACTCACGCGCGCGCTCGAGACGGCCTGCGCCGACAGCGGTTTGAGCCAGGTGACCAACGGCCGGTTCAAGGGGGGCTGGACCACCCGTCACTATGGTCGCCCGGAGGCCGGCGTCCACGCCATTCAGATGGAGCTGGCGGACCGGGGCTACATGGCCGATCCCGCCGGCCCGGTCACGCCCGACAACTGGCCCAGCGCCTATAAGCCCCAGCACGCCGAACCAATGCGCCGAAACCTGCGCCGGATTCTGACCGCCTGCATCGCCTTTGCGGAAAGCCAACGATGAACGCCCCGAACGCCCGTATCGTCCGCAGCCCGCGCGGCCCGGAGAAGACCGCCCGCACCTGGGCCGCCGAGGCGGCCATGCGGATGCTGATGAACAACCTGGACCCCGAGGTGGCCGAGCGGCCGCAGGATCTGGTCGTCTATGGCGGCATCGGCAAGGCGGCGCGCGACTGGACCGCCTTTGACCGGATCGTGGAGACCCTGAAGGATCTGGGGGCGGAAGAGACCCTGCTGGTCCAGTCCGGCAAGCCCGTGGGCGTTTTCCGCACCCATGCCGACGCGCCGCGCGTGCTGATCGCCAACTCCAACCTGGTGCCCAAGTGGGCGACCTGGGAGCATTTCAACGAGCTCGATCGCAAGGGGCTGATGATGTACGGCCAGATGACGGCCGGGTCGTGGATCTACATCGGCACGCAGGGCATCGTCCAAGGCACCTACGAGACCTTCATGGAGGCCGGTCGCCAGCATCATGGCGGCGACTGGTCGAGCAAATGGATCCTGACGGCGGGCCTGGGCGGCATGGGCGGAGCCCAGACGCTGGCGGCCACCATGGCCGGGGCGTCCTGCCTGGCGGTGGAATGCCAGCGCAGCCGCATCGAGATGCGGCTGAAGACCCGCTACCTCGATGTCATGGCCGAGACGCTGGATCAGGCGCTGGGTTTGATCGAAGACGCGAACCGGGTCGGAAAACCGATATCTGTCGGCCTGTTGGGAAATGCGGCTGATATCCTGCCTGAACTTGTGAAGCGCGGCGTGCGGCCCGATCTGGTGACGGATCAGACCAGCGCCCACGATCTGGTGAACGGCTATCTTCCGGCCGGCTGGACCGTCGCGGAATGGGAAGACAGGCGCCAGTCCGATCCCGCAGCCGTCGAGGCCGCCGCCCGGCGGTCCTGCGCCGTCCACGTCCAGGCGATGCTTGATTTCCAGAAGGCCGGCGTCCCCGTCGTCGACTATGGCAACAACATCCGTCAGGTCGCCTTCGACCAGGGCGTCCATAACGCCTTCGACTTCCCCGGCTTCGTCCCGGCCTACATCCGCCCGCTGTTCTGCCGCGGCATCGGGCCGTTCCGCTGGGCCGCCCTGACCGGCGATCCAGACGACATCCGCAAGACGGACGCGGCTATGAAGCGGCTGTTTCCCGACAACGCCGGCCTTCACCGCTGGCTGGACATGGCGGGCGAACGCATAGCTTTTCAAGGACTTCCGGCGCGAATTTGCTGGATCGGTTTGGGTGATCGCCACCGCGCCGGTCTGATGTTCAACGACATGGTGGCGTCCGGCGAACTCTCCGGTCCGATCGTCATCGGCCGCGATCACCTGGACAGCGGCTCGGTGGCCAGTCCGAACCGCGAGACAGAGGCGATGATGGACGGGTCCGACGCCGTGTCCGACTGGCCCCTGCTGAACGCCCTGCTGAACACGGCGTCCGGCGCCAGCTGGGTGTCGCTGCACCACGGCGGCGGGGTCGGCATGGGCTATTCCCAGCATTCAGGCGTCGTCATCGTCGCCGACGGCACGCCCGAGGCGGCGGCGCGCCTGGAGCGCGTTCTTTGGAACGACCCGGCGACTGGGGTCATGCGCCATGCCGACGCCGGCTACGACATCGCCCGCCAGGCCGCGCGCGAGCACGGCCTGACCCTGCCGAGCCTCACCTGACCGAACGGGCCGGTTCGCCTTCGCAACTCTGAGGACGCTGCATGGAATTCGCCGCCGTCGCCCTGCCTCTGGCCCTGGGGATCATCATGTTTGGCCTCGGGCTGGACCTGACCCCCGCCGACTTCGCGCGCGTCGCCAGACGGCCCAGGGCGGCCGGCGTCGCCCTGGGCTGCCAGTTGCTCCTGCTGCCGACGATCTGTTTCGCGCTGGTGCTTCTGTTCCGTTTGCCGCCCATCTTGGCCGTCGGCATGCTGCTGCTGGCTGCTTCGCCCGGCGGCACGACGGCCAACCTCTACAGCCACCTTTTCCGGGGCGATGTGGCGCTGAACATATCCCTGACGGCGATCAACTCCGTCATCGCCGTCGTCACCCTGCCGGTCATCACCAATCTGGCCATCGCCTGGTTCCAGCCGGGCGACCTGTCCGTGGGGCTGCAGTTCAGGAAAACGCTCGAGGTGTTCCTGATCGTCCTGGCGCCAGTGGCGCTGGGCATGACCGTCCGCGCGCTCAAGCCCGGCTTCGCCGCGGCCATGGACAAGCCCGTTCGCATCGCATCCGTGGTGATCCTGGTCCTGGTGATCGCGGGATCGGTCGCCAGCAGCTTCGATCTTCTGGCGTCGAACGTCCTTCTGCTGGGCGGTGTCGCCACGACGTTCTGCGTGCTGAGCCTGGCGGTCGGCTATGTGGTTCCGCGCCTGCTGCAGATCGACAGGCCCCAGGCCGTCGCCAGCGCCTTCGAGGTGGGCATCCACAACGCCACCCTCGCCATCGTGATCGCGCAAGGCGTGCTTCAGCAGCCGGAGATGTCGCTGCCGGCCGCCGTGTACGGCGTGCTGATGTTCCCGATCGCGGCGCTGTTCGGACTATGGATCACCCGGCGGCGGCCCGGCTGAGCCGCACACAGATTCCCGATCCCGTTCAGGGACAGGCAGAAACAGACATGACCCTTATCCTCGGCCAATCCCCCCTCACCCTCGCCCAGCTGCGCGCCGTCCTTGATGGTCCGGTCAGCGTCGAACTGGCGCCCGCCGCATGGGCCGACGTCGACAGGGGCGCAGCCGTAATCGCCGACATCGTGGCCCAGGGTCGCACGGTCTATGGCGTCAACACCGGCTTTGGCCTGCTGGCCAACACCTCCATCGCGCCCGGCGATCTGGAGACCCTGCAACGCAATCTGGTGCTCAGCCACGCCTGTGGCGTGGGCCCGCTGCTGCCCGACGCCGTGACGCGGCTGCTGATGGTGCTGAAGATCGCGTCCCTGTCGCGGGGCGCCTCCGGCGTTCGGCGCGAGACGCTGGAGGCCCTGCTGGCGCTGGTCAACGCCGAGATCCTGCCCTGCATTCCGTCGAAGGGATCGGTCGGCGCCTCGGGCGACCTGGCGCCGCTGGCGCACATGAGCTGCGTCCTGATCGGCGTGGGCGAGGCGCGGCTGAACGGCCAGACGCTGGACGCCGAGACGGCGCTGGCGAAGGCGGGGCTGAAGCCCCTGACCCTGGGCCCCAAGGAAGGCCTGGCGCTGCTGAACGGCACCCAGTGTTCGACCGCCCTGGCGCTGGCCGGCCTGTTCGCGACCGAGGATGTGTTCGCGGCGGCGATCGCCGCCGGCGCCCTTTCGGTGGATGCGCTGAAAGGCTCGGACGCGCCCTTCGATCCGCGCATCCACGCGCTGCGCGGCCAGCCGGGCCAGATCGCCGTCGCCGCCCGCCTGCGTGAACTGATGGCGGGGTCGGCCATCCGCGACAGTCATCGCGACGACTGCGCCAAGGTGCAGGATCCCTATTCCCTGCGCTGTCAGCCCCAGGTCATGGGCGCTGTGCTGGACCTAATGCAGTCCGCGGCGGCGACGCTGGAGCGGGAAGCCAACGCCGTCACCGACAATCCGCTGGTCTTCATCGACGACGGCGACGTCATCTCGGGCGGAAACTTCCACGCCGAACCCGTTGCTTTCGCTGCGGATCAGATCGCCATGGCCCTATGCGAGATCGGCAACGTCTCGGAACGTCGGACCTCGATCCTGGTCGACCCCAAGATGAGCGAGCTGCCGGCCTTCCTGGTGAGGGAGAGTGGGCTGAACTCGGGCTTCATGATCGCCCAGGTGACGGCGGCGGCCCTGGTCGCCGAGAACCGGATGGTCGCGCATCCGTGCAGCGTCGATACGGTCCCGACCAGCGCCAACCAGGAAGACCACGTCTCCATGGCCACCCACGGCGCCCGTCGTCTGCTGGACATGGCCGAGAACACGGCGACCGTGGTCGGCATCGAATTGCTGGCGGCGGCGCAGGGACTGGAGTTCCACCGGCCGCTGGCCAGTTCTCCCGCTCTGGAACAGGTCTTCGCGATCGTGCGCGAGGCCGCCGCCCCCTACGCCAGCGATCACTATTTCGCCCCCGACATCGCCCGCGCGACCGACGGCGTGCGCGAGGGCCGGTATCGCGCCTTCGCCAGAGCCATCCTGCCTTCGGCCTGATCAGCCCCCCTGCCGATCCGCGGGCGGGTCCGGCTCGCCCTCGCTCATCTCCTCGCGCGCGGCGGCCATCACGTCGTCGGCCGCGTCGTTGGCGGTCGGGGCGCTGCGCTGCGGGAAACCGCCCGTCGCCGGACGCACGCCGTAGCCGAGGCGCTGAAGCGCGTCCTCGCCCTCCATGCCGAAGGCGGCGCGCAGACGGATGTCGGTCTGAGAGACGGGCACTTCCACCCCGGCGGCGTCCAGGGCGTCGGCGATGAGCCAGGTATAGGCGGCATGCATGGCCGCCGGCCGCTTGACCGCCTCGCGCGTCGGCCAGACCAGCAGTTCGAACGACAGCCCCTTGTCGCCAAAGGCCACCAGCCAGACCTGGCTTTTGCGTGTTTCGGTCTCGGGCAAGGTGAAGGGGCTGGCCCTTGCGGCGGACAGCACGGCGTCGCGCACCTTTCCGCGATCCGATCCGTAGGCCACGGAGAAGGGCACATGAATGCGTCGCGTGTCGCCCTTCAGCGTCCAGTTCGTGACAGGCTGCTCGATCAGGCGCGAGTTGGGGACCAGCACATTGACGTTGTCATTGGTGCGAACGCGGGTGGCGCGCGGACCGATTTCCATGATGGCGCCGCGAATGCCGATGTCCTCGATCTCGATATAGTCGCCGACGGAGACCATCCGGTCGAAGATCAGGAACAGGCCCGACACGAACTCCTTGACCACCCCCTGCAGGCCCAGGCCCACGCCGATGCCGAGCGCGCCGGCGAAGACCGTCAGGGATGACAGGTTCACGCCCGCCGCCGAGATCGCGGCCATGACGCCCACCACGATGATGCCGTAGGCTGTCAGCCGCTCCAGCAGATAGACGGCCTGACGTGTCCGGTCGGCCCGTTCGCGGACCCGGCGGAGCGCCCGCGTGACCAGCCAGCTGGCGGCCAGCGCGAGGATCAGGATGACGGCGGCGCTGACCAGCCCGCCCAAGGTGATCGTCGTCCCCGCGATCCGCGCGACCTGCGATTGCTCCAGTGTGTTGAGGCCGAGCGACGTCGGGATCTGAGTCATGCTGATTCAGCGCTCGGCCAACGGTCAAGGTTCCCGCGGGAGGCGGCCTCGGCGACGCAAATCACGAAACGAGGGCCGCGCGGATGATCAAGGTTCGCGTTGCGCGTTGGCGGGCTGACGCTCGACGGTCAGAGCGTAAGCCCCGGTCTGATTGGGTCCATAGGCGCGCGCCCGAACCACGTACCAGCCGTCGTCCGGCGCCGTCCAGTCGAGCCGGGCGTGCGTGTCCGACAGACCATCGTCGTCATTTGCGATGCTGTCGAAGTCTTCCCCGTCCTCACCCAGATCGATGAAGGCGTCGAAGGCGTTCGACACCATCGTCAGCCGCAGTTTTTCGTCCTTCTTGGCTTGGAACCGATAGGCGTCGAAATAGGCGCCTTCTTCGCTGATGGCGTCCGTCTCGCCCAGGCTTCCGCGCGCCGTGGCGCCGACCAGCAAACTGCCTGGCCTGGGCTCCGGCCCAAGATCCACGAGCTCGATCGAGTACAGGCCGCGTCCCTCCGCATCCAGCGGCTGGGCGCGGACGACATAGTCGCCCGTCTCCGGAAGGGAGAAGGTCAGCCGGGAGTCTGTGCCTTCGGCCAGGCCGTCGTCATCGCTGCCCAGCGCCGCGAAATCGTCGCCCGCCGCGCCGATCTCGACGAAGGCGTCGAAATCGCCCGAGCGAACGATGACCTGAACGCGCTGTCCTTCGGTTCCGCTGAAGACATAGGCGTCATACCGCTTGCCGCCGTCGCCCTGGGGGTCGTCGTCGGTGATCTCGCCCTCGACCGTCTGGCCGAAGACGGCGGCGGCGGGCGCGGGCGGCGGCGGGATGTCGGACAGCCTCAGCTCGTAGTCGCCCTCGGCCTCTTCGCCAAAGGCCCGCGCCTCGATCAGATACTCCCCGTCGGCGTCGAGCGTGTGGGTCAGGCGCGAATCGGTCCCCTGCCCCAGACCATCGTCGTCCTCGGCCAGCACAGCGTTGTCCGACAGCCGGCGCAGGGTCAGATAGGTGTCGAAGTCGTCAGACGACATCTCCGCAGCGATCCGCTGGCCGGCCACGCCAGTAAAGCGGTAAAGATCGGCGGGCTGGCCGTCCTCGTTTGCGCTGCTGCCCTGCCCCAGGGCGCCCTCGACCTCGTCGCCGATGGCGATCGGCCGGGACGGCGGCGGCGGCGGGGCCTGTTCCAGACCGATCGTATAATCGCCCTCGCCCTCGCTCAGCGCCGTGGCGCGAATGACATAGTCGCCGGCGGCCGGGGCGATGAACAGCAGGCGCGAGTTCAGCCCGCCGCCTGACGCATCGTCGTTCTGGCCCAGCTCCTCGAAAGCCGGCCCGTTCATGCGACCGATCCGCACCATGGGATCGAAGGCCTCGGAGTCGAGCGTCACCACCAACCGATCGCCGGCCGCGGCCCGGAAGGCGTAGGCGTCGTAGCGGCCACCGTCTTCCATCTCGGGATCGCGCGCCGTCAGGGCGCCCTTCAGAGACTGCCCCAGACGAATGCCCGTCGGCCGGGGCGCCCGGGGCGGGCGGGGCCGTTCGCGCAGCGACAGGCTGTAGTCGCCGCCCTGCAACCCGGCCAGATTGCGGGCGCGCAGGATGTAGGCGCCGTCCGCCTCAGGCGTGAAGCGCAGGCGCGCGTGCGTGCCCTCGCCCAGACCGTCGTCATCCTCGGCGATCGCCTCCTCGCCGTCCTGGGCGCGAAACTCCAGAACGGCGTCGAAATCATCGGCGCGCAGCAAGGCCTCCAGCCGCTGCCCGGCGCGGGCCTGGAAGCTGTAGTCGTCGTAGCGGTAGGCGTCCTCGGCCGCGACGGGGTCGCCGTCGGCCAGGGCGCCGTCGATGCTCGCGCCGATGCGCAGAGGGCGCGCGTCCTGCCCCGCGGCCGGTCCGGCGGCCCACATCAGGGCCAGGGCGCTGCACGCGGCGATCGACGAACGCGTCATGAATTTCTCCTGTTTCGGCGGCGATCATAGACGCCGAACGGCGACGGCTGTAAATCGCCGCCATCCTCATTTTCCAGCCCGGAGTCCGCATCATGTCGGCCCAGCCACCGCGCGCGAGCCTGATCGACGGCAAGGCCTTCTCGGCCGCTCTGGTGGACCGCGTCGCCGCGGCGGCCGCCCGTCTCGAGGCCGCCCACGGCGTCAAGCCGGGCCTGGCGGTCGTCATCGTCGGCGAGGATCCCGCCAGCCAGCTCTATGTACGCAACAAGGGCGAAACGACGGTTCGCGCCGGCATGCGATCGGACACCCATCGCCTGTCCGAAACGACGACGCAGGACCAGCTGCTGGCGCTGATCGATCAGCTGAACGCCGACGCGGGCATCCACGGCATCCTGGTGCAGCTGCCGCTGCCCGCCCACATCGACGCCTCGGTGGTGCTGGACGCGATCGATCCGGACAAGGACGTGGACGGCTTCCACGTGGTCAACGCCGGGCGCCTGGCCGTCGGCCTGCCGGGGCTGGTCCCCTGCACGCCCCTGGGCTGCCTGATGTTGCTGAAGGATCAGCTGGGCGACCTGTCGGGCCTCAACGCCGTGATCGTCGGACGCTCCAACATCGTCGGCAAGCCGATGGCGCAGTTGCTGCTGGGCGAAAGCTGCACCGTCACCATCGCCCACTCCCGGACGCGCGACCTGCCGGCCCTGTGCCGCACCGCCGACATCCTGGTCGCCGCCGTCGGCCGGCCGGAGATGATCCGCGGCGACTGGATCAAGCCCGGCGCGACGGTGATCGACGTCGGCATCAACCGCGTGCCGTCGGCCGATCCCGAAAAGGCCGCGCAAGGCAAGACCCGCGTGGTCGGCGACGTCGCCTTCGCCGAGGCCGCCGAAACGGCCGGGCGCATCACTCCGGTGCCCGGCGGGGTCGGCCCGATGACCATCGCCTGCCTGCTGGCCAACACCTACGCCGCCGCCTGTCGCGCCAACGGGATCGAACCGGACTCGCTGGACGCTTGAAGCTCGGCGGACGAGCGTCGATACTCTTTCCAACGGCGCATCGCCGACAGGGAGAGAACATGGTCCGCCTCAACGCCCGCGCGCTTGCCTTGACGACCGCGCTCGTGATCACGCCGGCCGTCGCCGGCTGCGGCTACAACACCATCCCGACACAGCAGGAGCGGGCCGAGGCCGCCTGGGCCGACGTCCAGAGCCAGTACCAGCGCCGCGCCGACCTGGTGCCCAACCTCGTCGCGACGGTCCAGGGCGCAGCGATCCAGGAGCGCACGACCTTGACGGACGTGATCAACGCCCGGGCCCGCGCCACCTCGGTCAACATCTCGGCCGATGACCTCGACAACCCTCAGGCGTTCCAGCAGTACCAGCAGGCGCAGGGCCAGCTGAGCGGCGCCCTGTCGCGCCTGCTCGTCTCCGTCGAGGCCTATCCGCAGCTTCAGGCGAACCAGAACTTCCTGACCCTGCAGGCGCAACTGGAAGGCACCGAAAACCGCATCGCCATCGCGCGCCGCGACTACAACGAGGCCGTCCGCGCCTACAATACGACCCTGCGCACCTTCCCGAACGTGATCTGGGCCAAGACCCTGCACGCCGGGTCGCAGCCGATGCAGCTGTTCACCGCCACAGCGGAGGCGCAGTCGGCGCCGCAGGTCGACTTCAACCTCGGCGCACCGCCCTCGAACGCCTCGGCGGCGCCGGTCGCTCCCGGCGCGACCCCGCCCGCCCAGTGAGGTCTTTCCCCGCCCTGGCCCGGCGC
Source organism: Brevundimonas sp. (assembly GCF_041911375.1). Classification (GTDB taxonomy): domain Bacteria; phylum Pseudomonadota; class Alphaproteobacteria; order Caulobacterales; family Caulobacteraceae; genus Brevundimonas. Next base: position 278,335 of record NZ_JAYRPA010000025.1, read on the forward strand.
GGCCGTGGTCTGATCGGCCTGATGACGAGCCTGATGATGGGCCTGCTGCTTGCGACGCAGGCGGCGGCCCAGGGCGCGCTGGACTTCCCGCCGCTCACGGGGCGCGTCGTCGATCAGGCGAACCTGCTCAGCCCCCAGACCGAACAGGCCCTGACCGAGAAGCTGGCGGCGCTGGAGGCCGAATCCAGCGACCAGCTTGTGGTCGTGACCCTGAACAGCCTGCAGGATCAGGAGATCGAGGATTACGGCTACCGGCTGGGCCGCGCCTGGGGGATCGGCCAGAGCGAGAACGACAACGGCGCCCTGCTGATCGTCGCGCCCAACGAACGCAAGGTCCGCATCGAAGTCGGTTATGGGCTCGAGCCGATCCTTACGGACGCATTCTCATCCCTGGTCATCCAGAACGAGATCCTGCCGTCCTTCCGGCAGGGGGATTTCGAAGGGGGAATCGTCAAGGGCGTCGACGCCCTGGTGACGCAGTTGTCGCTCGACCCGGCGGAGGCCGAGGCGCGCGCGGCGGCCGTCGAAGTCGAAAAGCCGGGCGTTCCGGTCGTGGCGCTCGTCATCGTGGGCTTGGTGTTCCTGTTCATCTTCCTGGGCGTGATCGGGTCGCTGTCCGGCGGACGTCGGCACCGACGCGACGGCGTGACGCCGATCCTGATCTGGGCCGCGTCGGAAGCGCTGAAGAACTCCAGCCGCGGCGGACGCGGCGGCTGGGGCGGCGGAGGATTTGGCGGGGGCGGCTTCGGCGGCGGGGGCGGAAGCTTCGGCGGCGGCGGCGCTTCGGGAGGGTGGTGATGCGCTTGACCGATCAGGATCAGGCCCGCGTGGCCGCCGCCATCGCCCAGGCCGAGGCGCGAACCTCGGGCGAGATCTTCTGCGTCGTCGCGCGTCGGGTGTCGTCCTATGTGGACGTCAGCCTGGGCTGGGCGGCGGCTGCGGCCCTGATCCTGCCGATGGGACTGATTCCGCTGGGGTTCGACGCGGCGTGGTTCCCCGGCCTGGGCGACACCTGGGAGGCCGCTCATCTCGCCGATCGACAGATGACCGTCGGTCACGCGCTCGGCGCCTATGCGGTGGTGCAGGCGGCGGTGTTCGTCGCCGTCTTTCTGTTGACCCGCATTCCGCTGGTGCGACGCTGGGCGACGCCGAGAAGCGTCCGACGCGCCCGCGTTCGGCGCGCCGCCGTCCAGCAATTCCTGGCCCATGGCGTGCACGTGACCGACAAGCGCACCGGCGTCCTGATCTTCGCCGCCCTGGACGATCACCAGGTCGAACTGGTGGCCGACGAAGGCATCCACGCCCGCGTGGACCAGGGCGTCTGGGCCGACGCGGTCGCGGCCCTGCTGCGGGAGATGAAGGCGGATCGGCCCGTGGCCGGCTTCGAGGCGGCCATCGACCTGTGCGGTCGGGTGCTGGCCGAACATTTTCCGCCCCGCGCCAACGACGCGAACGAACTGCCGGACCACCTGGTGTTGCTCTAGACGCGACTGTCGTCACACGGTCGCAATCCGTATCGAAAAGGCCTAGGCCTCCGCCGCAGCCAAGCCTTCGGGAAGCCATGCCCCGCCTTCTGACCTACAATGTTCATCGCTGCGTCGGCACGGACAAGCGCCTGGACGTCGACCGCATCGTCGCCGTCATCGGCGAACACGAACCGGACATCGTCTGTCTTCAGGAACTGGACGTCGGCCGTTCGCGAACCGGCCATGTCGACCAGGCCCGGACCATCGCCGACAAGCTGGCCATGACCTCGCGCTTCCACCCCGCCATGCGGGTCGAGGCGGAACTGTACGGGGACGCCATCATGACGCCGCACCCGGAAAAGCTGATCCGGGCCGCGGCCCTTCCCAGCGTCGCGGGCATTCCGGGGCTGGAGCCGCGCGGCGCCATCTGGTCCGAGATCGAGATCGACGGTGCGACGCTGAACGTGCTGAACACCCACCTGGGTCTGGTGCCCCGCGAACAGCGGCTGCAGGCGGCGGCGCTGGCCGGCTCGGGCTGGCTGGGCGCCTGCGCGGGGCCGACGTTGCTTGCGGGCGACTTCAACGCCACCTCGATCACCCGCCCCTATCAGACGCTGGCGCGCAAGCTTCACGACTGCCAGCGTCAGCTGAAGCTCAGGCCCACGGTCAAGACCTTCCCGTCCGGCTTTCCCGCCATCCGCATCGACCATTGCTTCGTCAGTCCGGAGATCCGCGTGACCGACGTCAGGACCGCATTCTCTCCCCTGGCGCGGGTCGCCTCGGACCATCTGCCGCTGGTGATCGACTTCGAGATCGTTCAGCCCGGCGACTGACCGCCTTCCGACGCCGGGCGCGTCCGGCGCGAGCGGTCCAGGCGTTTCCAGGGTCGCCAGGCGTCGCTGGACGACGTCGGATCGCCCAGTTGCCACTCGGCGAACAGCCGCTGCATCCGGGTGGGCGGTTCCGCGCCCAGCGGCTTGAGGCGAGGGCTGGCGAAGCTGCAGATCGCGGCCCCCGTCGACCCCATGACCGCCTCGACGGCGGCGTACTCGTCGCCGCTGACGCCCAGCCAGTGGCCGATGGTCCTGTGCCGGTGCGCCTTCACCGCCGCGCGCCCGATCGCGTCCGTGGGCTCCGCGGCGATGTCGCACTCGGTGTCCAGCCCCATCGACCGGTTGTTCAGATTGGTCGATCCGATCCGCAGCAGCTTGTCGTCGATGATCGACACCTTGGCGTGAACGATGATCCGCTCGCCCTCCTGCGTCAGGGGCGCGAAGGCGAAGAAGCGGTTGTATTTGTCGGCCTGCTCCAACCGATGGAGGACCTCAGCGCGGGCGGTGTCCATCGTCAGGCTGTCGAACCAGCTGGGGCTCTTGCCGGTGGACACGACGATCACTTCGGGCCCGTCCACCTCGGCCAGTCGCGCGGCCAGGGCCGCAGCGATCACCGGCGAGGTGAAATACTGGTTCTCCATATAGATCAGCCGTCTTGCGCGCCGGATGGACTCCAGGTGAAGCGCCTCGTTCTCGCGCACCTCGTGACGGCCGGCCCATTGCGGCTCCGTCCGGGCGACGCCGACGGGTACGTCCGTCATCTGGACCGGCACGTCGTCCGGCCACGGATCCGTCGCGACCTCGTCCGGGATGGTCCGTTCCCAGGTCGCCTTGAACCAGCGCTCACGCGCCAGTTCGCCCAGGACGCGCGCCGCCGGACCGTCCAGGACAGCCATCACCTCGTGCCGCGCCTTGCAGATGACGCCGTTGGGCAGCGCCCGGCGCGGATCGCCGTCTAGGTGCTCCTCCGAATCCCAGCGATCGGTGGAGATGTCGCCGCCGCCGACAAAGGCCACCTTGTCGTCGATGACGATGACCTTCTGGTGGTGGCAGGCGCCGATGGGCCCCGGCGAATCCATCCGGAACTCGACCATCCGCTTGCGGAACCAGCGTTGCGCCCGGTGAGGATAGAAGCCCTGCGACGCGGCGATCAGCAGGGGCGACTTCCAGATCAGAAGCCGGATGTCGAGATCCGGCTTCTTCTTGACCAGCATGCGAAGCTGATGACCGATTTCGGCGGTCTTGTCGCCGGGCCGCGTCTCCGGGTCCAGGTGGGTGCGGGGATCGAACTGCCAGCCCAGCACCACGATCGAACGCTCGGCCTTGTGGAGAGCCGAGGACAGGGCGTCGAAATAGGCCTGGTTCTCCATCAGGATGGAGAACCGACTCGCCACGGCGCTGCGCCAGAGCCCCGGGCCGGGCTCAAGCAGACTGCCGTCATAGCGCTCGCCGTCGTGGATCATTCAGCCTGCCTGCCCGATTCGCGTGACACCGCGATGGGACCGCCCGATCTCTCCGTTCCATGCAGGTCACGCCCGGTCAATCTTTGCGCCTCGGGATTGTGACGTTCGCCGGATGAGCGCATAAACACCGCTGGCCTTCCACGTTCGGGGACGAAAGCAGGATGCAGGCGCTGGTCGAACTGATCGCCGGCCTTATCGCGATCCTGGCCGCTGCGGTTCTGTCGCAGTTCGGCGTCGACACCCATGCGCCTCAGACGCCCGATCGTGAAGTGCATCGCACCACGGACTGCAGGGCCGAGACGCCGTCCACGATCCTCGGCGAATCCGCGAAAGACTGCTGAACCTCGTCGACCGCCCGCTGACCGCTTGGATGGCGGGCGTTGAGTCGTTAGGGTCGCTCAGGCGCAAGTGACGGCGCCGCGTATGGATCGAGATCTACGCCTGATGAAGTCCCGCAATCGGCCGCCGCTTAAACTGACGAACGACGAGGGCGAAACGCCGGTAGAGGCCGTGGCCGCGCCGGATGAGGACAACATCGACCAGGATCCGGTCGAGGCCGCGCCCCCGCCTGCTGAGCCGGAGCGGCCCATGTCCGAGCGTCGCCGTCGGCGGCTGCTGGAAGAGCAGCGCCTGGCCCAGGCCCGGGCCGATGCGGCGCTGGCGGCGCCAGAGCCTGTGGAGATCGACATGCGCGACCGGAGCGTGGCCGAACTGGAACCGGAGCCCCTCCCCGAATCGACCGCGGCGGTCGAACTCGCGGTCGCCGGCGGAGGCCCGCCCTCCCCGTTCGAGCGATCGACGCCCCCCGCCACCCGTCCCGTCGAAATCCGCAAGACAGCCGCACCAGGTCGGCAGGCCTATTTCATCGCGGCCGCCGCGTCCGTCCTGTGGATCGGCGGCGTCGCGTCCTGGGCGGCCTATGAGTTCGGCATGGGCGGAGCGGCGCTGGATCCGCTGCGTCTGGCCATCTATGCGCTGATCGCCCTGGCCCCGGCCGGCATGGCCATCATGCTGGCCCATGCGGTCCGTCAGGGCGCGGGCCTGGCCTCGGAAACCCGGCGCGCACGTGAAATGGCGGAGGCGCTGGTCGCCCCCACGGCGCTGGCGGCCCAGCAGACCGGCGACGTGCTGCAATCGCTGCGATCCGACATCGACCAGGCCGCGCTGGCGGCCGAGCGGGCCCGCAACGACATGGCCCTGCTGCGCGAGGCCCTGGTTCAGGAGACGTCCCGGCTGAACGAAGCGGCGGAAACGGCGGGCCGCACCGCCCGGCGGCTGTCCGAACAGCTGGGCCGCGAGCGCGACCAGATGCAGACCCTTGGCCTGCATCTGGACACCCAGGCGGCGGGCGTCGTCGATGCGGTCGAACGCCAGTCGCGCATGGTCGCCGACGCCTCCGACCTGGCCCAGACCCAGCTTCGCGAAGCCGAGGCCGCCCTGGCCGCCCGCGCCGCCGACCTGGCCGCCGCAGCTGGCGAGGCCCAGGACGCCGCCCGTCTCGCCTCCGAGGACCTGGCCCGCCAGACGATCCGCCTGGAAAACGCCGGCTCCGGCGTCGCCGAGCAGATCCGTTCGGTCGAGGAAGGTCTGGGCCAGCAGCGCGCCGCGCTGGTCACGACGGCCTACGCCCTGCGAACCGACCAGGAGGACTTCTCGGCCCAGGTCGAAAGCCAGCGCGCGCAACTGATCGAGCACCTGTCCACCACGCGGACCGCGGCGGCGGATCTGGGGCAGGCCTCTCAGTCGTCGTTGGACACCCTGCGCGACCTGCTGGAAGCGTCGGGCGACCAGTTCCGCGCCCTGATCGAGATGTCCCAGCGCGAGGCCGACAACTTCGACGCCGCCACCAAGGTGTCCCTGGACCGGTTCGAGGCGCTGGCCGCCGAGGCGCGCGACACCCTGATGGAGGAGACGCGACGGGCGCTGGAGGCGCTGAAGGCCACCGCCGACCAATCCCGCGCTTCGGCCGACGACGCCGCCGCGCAGGCGCAGATCCGTATCGACCGCCTGGCCGAGACGCTGTTTCAGGCGGCGCACAAGACCGACCTCGCCGTCGATGCGCGTATCGAGGACGCACGCCGCCTCGTCGGTGAAAGCGCGGAGCTGGTGGATCAGGCCGGCGATCGCGTGGCCGACCGCCTCGAAATGCTGCTGGAGCGGCTGAACGGGGCGTTGAGTCAGGTGGACGAAGCCGTGGCGGACATCGAAGCCCGCGCCGCCCAACTGCCCGACGAGGCCCGCGCCCGTGTCGAATCGGTCCGCGCCAGCGTCGAGGAAGGCCTGGCGGCCCTCACCGCCGCGTCGCGCAAGGCGGCGGACGACACCGAGGCGCTGGACGCCGGGTTCCAGGACCGCGTTCGCCGCAACTACGACATGCTGACCGAGGCCGTCCGCCTGATGGGCGTGGTTTCGGGCGACGCCGGCGCTCGGCGTCGCGACCCCGTGGCGGAGCCCGAGCCCGAACGCCCGGTGCGCAGAACCGCGCCGCCCCCCGAACCCAAGCCCGAAGAGCGCGGCTTCGGCCTGCGGGGCCGGCTGCGTCTGGAGCCCGCCGAACCGCCTGCTCCGGTGCAGACGAACGACGGACTGGACTGGGCCGATCTGGTCGGCCCCGACGACGAGCCGCAGCCGCTCGAGCTCAGCGACGCCATCAATCCGGCGGACGCCCAGTTGCCGGACAGGCTGGCCGACGCGATTCGCCGCATGGGGGTCGATCCCAACGCGCTGCTGCCTCGAACGCGTGTCGACGAGGCCGCGCGCGCCTTTGGTCTCGGCGATCCGGCGGGCGCGCGACAGATCGTCCGGCGCGTGGCCCCGGCCGCCGTTCGAAGCGTCTCGCGCCGCGTTCTCAGCGACGGCGACCTGCGAGCGGACGCGGAACGCTACGTCCGGGCGTTCGGCCGCGACCTCTCCATCGCGGCGCGCGCCGGCGATATCGACGGCCTCAACGCCCGGCTGTCATCCGACGCCGGCCGCGCCTTCATGCTGCTGGACGCGGCGGTGGGCGACCTTGGCTGAATCCGGCCGTCTCCGCCGCTTGACGTCACAGGGGACTTGCCCCCTTCATGTCCCTGTCACAGCTCTGTCACGGTAAGAAGACGCGCACGCATGGTCGAAGAGTCCTCCGGTCAGGATCGGCGCCCCGGCATCGCGATCTGCGCGTATGAGACGGACGATCCCGTCTGGGATTTCGTCGAGGACCTGTCCGGCCGTCTGTGGAATCCGCCCGGCGCGCGCACGGTCGCCGTGCCCGCCGACGAACCGGACGCGCTGGCTCAATCCCTGGCAGACTGCCTGCGCCGCAACGACTGCCAGGCGCTGCTGCTTGTGGGCCGGTCGTCGCGCGCGCCGGTGTTCCGCGTGCAGATGCGCGCCGAGGGTCGGACGCCGGGCGAGGGTCGCCGCCTCAGCCGTACGGGCCCCAGCATCGCGCGCTCGACGGCGCCAGTGGCGGACATGGTGCGCGCCCTTCACGAAGCGGGTCTGAAAGCGGACGCCTCTTCCGACGCCGAGGACGACGTGGGGTCCTATCTGCTCTACCGCCTGCTGTCCGAACTTCCCGACAGCCCCGACGCCCCGGCGATCGGGCTTCTGCGCACGCCGCTGCCGGCGGACGAAGCCGTCGTCAGCAAGGGCGTGAAGGCGGCGGCCTCCGCCATGGCCCGCCGGTTGTCGCCGCTGCCGCGCGCCGCCGTCTGAACCCGTTCCAGGCCGCGAGCGAGCGCTAGGGGCTGCCCGAGGCGCTGGCGTTCGACGCCTGGAGAACGGGCGCGGCCGGCTCCTCGAAGTAGCGATCAATGCCCTGGGCCACGGCGCGCATCATGCGCCGACGCGCGCGCTCGTCGGTCAGCACGCCCTCGTCGTCGGGATTGGTGATGAAGCCCATCTCGAGCAGGACCGCAGGCACGTCCGGCGCCAGCAGGACCGCAAGCCCTGCGTCCCGATGGCTTCGACGCAGCAAGGGATGCTCGGCCGCCTCCAGATGGGTCAGCAGCACCCGGGCGAACTGGGCCGAGCGATTCTGGGTGGCCCGCTGGGTCATGTCCAGAAGGATCCGGTCCACCGACGGATCGCGACCGGGCAGGTGAAGGTCGCGGTGCCAATTGTCGCCGCGGGTGAACTCGCGCACCGCGCGTCCGGCGCCCTGCTCGGACAGGGTGTAGACGCTGGCCCCCCGCAGGGCGGGATCTGCGCCGGCGTCGGCGTGAAGCGAAATGAACAGATCCGCGTCGGCCTGACGGGCGATGGAGACGCGACGGTACAGGTCGACATAGGCGTCGTCGTCGCGGGTCAGGCGGACCCGGTAGCGTCCGGTGCGCTCGAGCTCGGCCTTGAGCTGGCGGGCGGCGGCCAGGGTAACGGCCTTCTCCTGCGTGCGCGCGCCGCTGGCGCCGGGGTCGCGTCCGCCGTGGCCGGCGTCGATCACGATCAGCGGCTTCTGCGCCGGACGCGGCGCCGTCGGGCGCGATGCGGCCCGTGCGGACCGCGTCGTCGCCGCGCCCGTCGCCTTCAGATCAATGACGTATCGATAGTGGCCGACGCCGTCGCCGGGCGGCAGCAGGAACCGCCGCTCGATGGCGCTGCCCCGCGCCAGGTCGAGCTCCACGTTGGACGAGCCCCCTGACGCGGCGACCCGATAGGCCCGAACGAGACCGGCTCCGTCCCCGCGAACGCCCTGGCCGGGGGCCACGCCGCTCAGCGACAGGATCAGCCGGCCGGTCGAACCGTCCTCGACCACCCGGCCGCTGGCGGAGCGTTCAAGGTCGATGACGACGCGCGTGCGGTCCCCGTCGGCGCCGAATCTCAGACCCAGCACATCGCTCGCCGCGCCCCAGGCGAAGCCGCGCGAGGCCGCCATCACGACGACGCAGACGACAGCAAACGCCAGCAGGGTCATCCCCCACTCCCGCGCGCGCCAACGGCCCAGACTGAAAACCATACGCCCGTACATTCCGACGGTTATCCATCACCTTCGCCCCATCATGGCGCCGGCGCGTGTGCGAGGGGTTAAAGCCGGACCGCTTTTAATTCTCGCCCGGTGTGACTATGCTTTAGTCCGCTCGCGAACCGATCGCGCCGTTTCGCCCTGGCGACATCCGGCGCGCCCTCCTCGCGGCGTTGACTTTCACCAATCCGAGAGCCGGCCGGCATCGCCGACGGCTTGAAGAACGGACCAGGGTCGCCGCCTTCCGCATCTGCGGTCATGGCGCGCCCGGTTCAGGACCGACGATCTTCATGGGCCTTTCCGCCTGCGCTCCCAACCGGCTTGACCAAGCCAGCGTCGCCTTTGGCGGCGGGATGTCGCGCGCCTCGGCCCTCACCCCTATTCGGCGAGCCGCCGCAGCCCTGCCCGAAATCTCGGCAGGCCCGGCCAGAGCGCGCCAGAGAGAGACTTTCCATGTCAAAGACGATGCTGATCGATGCGGCGCACGCGGAAGAAACCCGCGTCGCCATCGTGGACGGACGGCAGGTTGAGGAATTCGATTTCGAATCCCGCGCTAAGCGTCAGCTCCGCGGCAACATCTATCTCGCCAAGGTCACCCGCGTAGAGCCCAGCCTGCAGGCCGCCTTCGTCGAATACGGCGGCAACCGCCACGGCTTCCTCGCCTTCAACGAGATCCACCCGGACTATTACCAGATCCCCGTCGCCGATCGTGAGGCCATCATGGCCGAGGCGCACGACGACGAGGACGAGGACGACTTGGGTCGCGAATCCACCGACGACGAGGCCGATCCCGAAGCCGCCCTGGCCGAGGAGGAGCGGCTGAAGCGCCGCCTGATGCGCCGCTACAAGATCCAGGACGTCATCAAGCGTCGCCAGATCCTGCTGGTGCAGGTCGTCAAGGACGAACGCGGCGCCAAGGGCGCGGCCCTGACCACCTGGCTGTCGCTGGCCGGCCGCTACTGCGTGCTGATGCCCAACACCGGCAAGGGCGGCGGCATCTCGCGCAAGATCACCAACACGTCGGATCGTCGCCGCCTGAAGAGCGCCGTCGCGTCCCTGGAAGTGCCCAAGGGCATGGGCCTGATCATCCGCACGGCTGGGGCCAAGCGGACTAAGGCCGAGATCAAGCGCGACTACAAGTATCTGCTGCGCCTGTGGGAGACGATCCGCGAGACCACGCTCGCCTCGCACGCCCCGTCGATGATCTACGAGGAAGAGAACCTCGTGCGCCGCGCCGTGCGCGACATGTTTGACAAGGATTTCGACGGCATCCAGGTCGAGGGCGTCGATGGCTTCAAGGAAGCGCGCGACTTCATGCGCGTCCTGATGCCGGCCCAGGCCAAGAAGGTTCACCTGTATCGCGGCTCGCGGCCCCTGTTCGCCGCCAACGGCATCGAGGAACTGCTGACGCAGATCCATCAGCCGGTCGTGCCGCTGAAGTCCGGCGGCTATTTGGTCATCAACCAGACCGAGGCGCTGGTGGCCATCGACGTCAACTCCGGCCGCGCCACCAAGGAACGCAACGTCGAGCAGACCGCGTTCAAGACCAACATGGAAGCCGCCGTCGAGGCCGCCCGCCAGCTGCGTCTGCGCGACCTCGCCGGCCTGGTCGTCATCGACTTCATCGACATGGACGAGGGCAAGAACAATCGCGCCGTCGAAAAGGCGTTGAAGGACGCCTTGTCGGCTGACCGCGCCCGCATCCAGATGGGCCGCATCTCGCCCTTCGGCCTGATGGAGATCAGCCGCCAGCGCCGTCGTCTGGGCGTGATCGAGGGCGCCACCGAGGCTTGCCCCCACTGCCAGGGCTCGGGCCGCATCCGCTCGGCCGAATCCGCCGCCCTGATGACCCTGCGCGCTGTCGACATCGAGGCCGGCAAGAACGGCGCCGGCGTGGTGGTGCTGAAGGTCTGCACCGCCGTCGGCCTGTACATCCTGAACCACAAGCGCGCCTATCTGCAGGCGCTGCTGGAACGGCGCGGCCTGAACGTCATCGTCCAGATCGACGACAGCCTGGCGCAGGGCGAACACAACATCGAACGGACCGAGACGAACGAGGACTTCGTCGCGCCCGAGATCGAACTGCCCAATCTCGATGACGACTTCGACGCCTCGGCCTTCGAGGACGAGGATGAGGACGGCGACGACGAGGAAATCATCGGCGACGACGAGGACGACGAGGACGAGGATGCGCTGGACCGCGAGGACAGCGACGACGACGAGCCGCGTGAACGCGCCGAACGTCACGACCTCGGCGGCCGCGGCCGCAACCGCCGTCGTCGCCGCGGCGGACGTCGCGACGACGACGGCGACGCGCCCGTCGTCTCGGTCGAGGACGCCTCGGACGACGAGGAAGACGAGAACGGCCGTCGCCGGCGTCGGGGCCGCCGTGGCGGTCGCCGCGCCCGCGAGGACGGCGAACGCGACGTCTATACCTGGGTGCGCGGCCGCACGCCGTCGCTGGAAGATCCCTACGTCTGGTTCGACCCTCTGAATCCGGGTCGCCCGGAGCCGCGCTCGGAAGCCAAGGCCGAGCGTGTCCACGCGGACAACGAGGTCGCCGGCCTGGACGTGGTGTCGGCCTCAGGCGCCGGTGAGGAAGGCGGCCGTCGTCGCCGTCGTCGTCGCGGCCGGGGTCGCGGCCAGGATCAGGCCCAGGATCTGGTCCACGAAATCAAGGTCGAGAACCGGGCCACCAACGAAGGCATGCCGCCGGACGGCTCGCCCCAGACGCCGATGGCGGTCACCGCTTCTGCGGAAGCCGGCGAGCCCGACACGCCCGCCATTGCGCCCGAGCCCAAGCGTCGCCGCGTCCGTCGCAAGCCGGCCTGGGTCGAGACCGCAGGCGAAGCGTCCTTGGACGCTCATGTCGAGCCTCACCCCGACACGGCCATCGAACCCAATGAGGCGACGGTTGAGGGCGAGCCCGCGAGCCTGGACGTCACGCCGCAAGAGGCCCTGGCCGCAGAGCCGGTCGAGGCCGCGCCGGCCGAGGCGCCCAAGCCGACCGTTCTGTCCGAGCCCTTCGTCGCGCCGAAGCCCGAGATCGATGTCGAGGCCATCATCGCCGAGGATCCGAACCAGATCGTCGCGCCCCCCGAAAAGCCCAAGCGGGGGTGGTGGCGCCGCTGATCGGTCACGATTAGACTGTCAGGATGCAGGCGGGGGCCGGTCGCTATTGGAGCATGCCATGAGTTGGCTTCCCCGATCCGCATCCCGCATCCTGGCGGCGACGGCGGCGGGCCTTGCGGCCCTCGCCTTCGCCGGCCAGGCGAGCGCCCAGAGCCTGATCCGGGACACCGAGGTCGAGGGCATCATCCGCGAATGGGCCGACCCGGTCTTCGTCTCCATGGGGCTGAACCCCAGCGACGTCGAAGTGCTGCTGGTCAACGACAATGAGCTGAACGCCTTCGCCACGCGCGGGCGGATCATGGGCGTCAACACCGGCCTGATCCTGCGCACCAAGAACCCCGGCGAACTGCTGGGCGTGATGGCGCACGAGGCGGGCCACATCAAGAACCGCCATACGCTGCGCGACGGCGCCCAGAACGCCGGACGCCAGCCCATGATCATGACCATGGCGCTGGGCGCGCTGGCCATCGCCGCCGGCGCGCCGGACGCGGGGGCCGTGCTGCTGGGCTCCAGCGGCTACTTCGGCACGCTGGGCGCCTTGCATTACATGCAGAGCCAGGAGGGCGAGGCCGACCTGACCGGGGCGCGGGCGCTGGAAGGCGCAGGACTGTCGGGCAAGGGTCTGGTCGACTTCTTCGAGAACTTCCGCTCGCAGGAGGTGTTCTCGGATGCGCGGCGCTATCCCTATTTCCGCAGCCACCCGCTGTCCTCGCAGCGGATCGAATCGATGCGGCGCTATGTCGAGGAGCAGCCCCACTACGGCGTGCGGGACACGCCCGAGCGCATGGCGCAGCACGCGCTGATCCTGGCCAAGATCCACGCCTTCATGGATCCGCCGGCCACGACGCTGCGGTCCTATCCGTCCAGCGACACCTCCCTGCCGGGCCGCTACGCCCGGGCCATCGCCTGGTACCGCAACGGGCAGACCGAGCAGGCGTTGACGGCCGTGGACGCCCTCATCGCCGGCGACCCCGACAATCCCTATTTCGCCGAACTGAAGGGCCAGATCCTTTTCGAGGAGGGGCGCGCGGCCGAGGCGGTCGTCGCCCATCGCGAGGCCGTCCGGCTGATGCCCGAGGCGCCCCTGCTGCGCATCAACCTGGCCCACGCCCTGATCGAGACCAACGACAAGGCCAATCTGGAAGAGGCGATCTCCAACCTGAAGTACGCCTCCGTGGCCGAGAGCGACAACACCATGGCCTGGCGACTGCTGTCCCAGGCCTACGCCTCCGAAGGCAAGGAGGGCGAAGCGCGGCTGGCGTCGGCGGAATACTATTTCGCCGCCGGGCGCGAGGATCAGGCGACGCAGTTCGCCCTGCGCGCTCGCAGCATGCTGGATCCCGGCTCAATCGAATGGCGGCGTGCGGTGGACATCGTCCTGGCGTCCGGCGCGACGCCCGAGGACATCCAGGACCTTGACCGCCGCGAGGCGGCGCGGCGCCCGACGACGCTGAACTGATTTCCGACTTCCCTCCCCCTGGATGAAACTGGCCTCATGACCGATCCCGTTCCCGCGCCCGAAACCCCGGCCCCGAAGACGCCTTGGCTGACCGGCGGCCGCGCCGGCTATCTGGCGTTGGGCGTGTCGGTCGTGGCGCTGGGCCTGGCGGCGGCGCCGTGGTTCACCGGCGGCAATGTCCGCAGCTATCTGCTGAACCATCCGGAGGTGCTGCAGGAGGCCAGCCAGGCCCTTCAGGACAAGGAGGCGCAGGCGCGCGTCGATGTGATCAACGACCTGGCCCAGGCCAACGCCGGCCTGTTGAAACCCGACCCCCGCGATCCGGCGTTCGGTCCGGCCGACGCCAAGGTGACGGTGGTCGAATTCTTCGACTTCCGCTGCCCCGGCTGCAAGGCGGTGGCGCACGACTACCGCGCCCTGATGGCCGCCCACCCCGAGGTCCGTTTCGTGTTCAAGGACTGGCCGATTCTGGACCGGGGCGAGGACGTCACGTCCCAATACGCGGCGCGCGCGGCCCTGGCGGCGCACCAGCAGGGCAAGTATCTGGCCGTCTACGACGCCCTGATGACCGAGCCGGCGCTGACGCCCGAGACCGTCGACCGGATCCTGGCCGAGAACGGCGTGGACGTCGCGCGGGCCAAGGCGGCGATCTCGGCGATCGACACCACGCGCCACATCGCCGACATCCACACCACGGCGGCGGCGCTGCAACTGCAGGGCACCCCGACCTTCTTCGTCAACGGCCGCGCCAGCCCCAGCATCGACCCCGCCGAAATCGGCCGTCTGATCGAGGCGGCGAAGCGGTAGGCGCGGTCCCTGGTCTGGCGCTGTCGCGTCAGATCAGGCCGGCAAGAGGCGACGAGGCGCTGGCGTACATCCGCTTCGGCATCCGGCCGGCCAGATAGGCGTCGCGGCCGGCGATGACCGCGTGCTTCATGGCGCGCGCCATGCGGATCGGGTCCTTGGCCCCGGCGATGGCGGTGTTCATCAGCACGGCGTCGCAGCCCAGCTCCATCGCCCGCGTGGCGTCGGAGGCCGTGCCCACGCCGGCGTCGACCAGCACCGGGACCTTGGCCTGTTCCACGATCAGGCGCACGTTGACCTCGTTCTGGATGCCCAGGCCCGAGCCGATCGGGGCGGCGGCGGGCATGATGGCGGCGGCGCCGGCGTCTTCCAGCCGCTTGGCCATGACCACGTCGTCGGTGCAGTAGACCATGACGTCGAAGCCGTCCTTGATCAGCAGGTCCAGGGCCCGCAGCGTCTCGATCATGTCCGGATAGAGGTGGGCGCTGTCGGACAGCACCTCCAGCTTGACCAGGCTCCATCCCCCCGCCTCGCGCGCCAGTCGCAGGGTGCGCACCGCGTCCTCGCCGGTGAAGCATCCCGCGGTGTTTGGCAGGAAGGTGAAGCGGTCGGGCTTCACATAGTCCACCAGCATGGGCTGGTTCGGATCGGTCAGGTTCACCCGGCGCACGGCCACGGTCACGATCTCGGCCCCCGCGGCCTCGGCGGCGGCGGCGTTCTGGGCGTAGTCGGCGTATTTGCCGGTGCCGACGATCAGGCGCGACGAGAAGGTGCGGCCGGCGACGGTCCAGGTTTCGGAAGGGGGGGCGATGTCGGTCATGGACGCTGACCTAGTCCTCCGACGCCCAATGGGAAAGGTCGGATCGATCACGCCACGTTGCGAAGGCCAATCAGCCGCCGCCGACGAACTGGACCAGTTCGATGCGATCCCCGTCGCTGACCGGCGTCGTGGCGTGCAGGGTTTTCGGCACGATCTCCAGATTGCGCTCGACCGCCACCTTGCGGGGATCAAGCGACAGCTCCTCGACAAGGGCCAGAATGGTGGCGGCCGAGACCTGGCGCGGTTCTCCGTTCAGCTGAATCTGGTGCAAGGCGGGGCTCCGGGCGATCGGCGGGATCCCCGGGACATAGAGGGCGGCGACGCGCTTCGCCAGTCGATCAGCCGACTTCGAACAACAGTCCGACCGCCGTCGCCGCCAGCGCGGCCAAGACCGCGACGCCGACGCGAAGGACAATTCGGGCCTCCCTGCCCATGGCGATCACTCCCTGGGTCGCTGTCCCGTAGCGGGACCGCCAGGAGAGGGCTGCGAGATCCGCGCCGGTGACGCCGGGTCAAGTTTGCGCGCGACAGCGTTTGACCCCGGCGGCGGCTCCGGTAAAAGGCCCCTCTTGCGTCGCTGAAAGGCCGCCGATTCCGGAGCCCATGCCCGAAACGCCCGTCATCCACGTGCTGAACGGTCCCAACCTGAACCTGCTCGGGGTTCGGGAGCCGGAGATCTATGGCCGCGACACCCTGGCGGACATCGAACAGCGCTGCGTGACGGCGGCCGCGGCGATCGACGCCGACGCGACCGTGGTGTTCCGCCAATCCAACCACGAGGGCGTGCTGGTCGACTGGATTCAGGAGGCGCGCGAGGCGGCGTCGGCCCTGATCATCAATCCGGCGGCCTATGGCCACACCTCGGTGGCGCTGCACGACGCGCTCAAGACGCTGTCGATCCCCGTGATCGAACTGCATCTGTCCAATCCGGCGACGCGCGAGGCGTTTCGCCACCACTCCCATGTGTCGTCTGTGGCGACCGGCGTCATCGCCGGCTTCGGCGCGGCCGGCTATGAACTGGCCGTCCAGGCCGCTCTCACGAAGATCCGGGAACGCGCCTGAGCGCGCCCCGTTCGAGAACAAGACGAAAGACAAGGCGCAATCCCAATGGCCGATGACAAGAAACACGCCGAGATCGACGCGAGCCTGGTTCGCCAGCTGGCCGACATTCTGAACGAAACCGATCTGACCGAGGTCGAGGTGGAGCGCGGCGACCTGCGCATCCGCGTCGCGCGCGAGGTGACGGTCAACGCCGCGCCGGTCCAGTACGCCGCCGCGCCCGCGCCGGCCGCCGCCCCGGCCGCCCC